>NZ_JBXARF010000005.1:120469-222149 GCF_058807955.1 Comamonas sp. GW821-FHT11H03 | reverse complement strand
CGCCTGCTCCGCCAAATGATAAAAGGCCTTGAAGCAATTCAAGGCCTTTTTTCTTTTTACCGCATTCGAGCGTGATGCGAATTGAATTCACGGCGCAGCATGGGCACCACGCACATCCAGCCTGGCGACGGCAAGTGCGAGTGCGAGGGACTGCATGGTCTTGCGAGCCAACAGGCTGCTCTTGCCGCCGCCCACGCGCAAAAAAAAGAGCCAGGACTGCGTCCTTGGCTCTCTCGCCTGCACCGCTGGATGGCTCCGGGCGGCCGGGCCCGCCTGGCGAGCTCGCGTGAAGCGGGTTGCCGGGCGACAAGCCCGGCCACACTCAACCCGCCGCTCGCCCCCAGCCGCCACCCAAGGCCTTGAACAGCGTGGCCAGCGCCATCTGCCGCTGCGCGCTGACCTCGATCAGAGCCATCTGTTGCGCAAAATCGGTGCGCTGCGCATCCAGATAGCGCAAATGACTGTCCACCCCCACGCGATAGCGCAGCTCGGCAAGCTTGAGCGTATTCGCGCTGGTCTGCACCAGACGCTGGCGAGCCAGCTCCTCGCGCCTCAGCGTCTCCACGGAGGCAAGTGCATCGCTGACTTCACGAAACGCCGTCTGGATGCTGCGCTCGTAGCTGGCTACCGCCATGTCCTTGCGCAGCTGCGCGATTTCCAGATTGGCGCGGTTACGGCCTCCATCAAAAATCGGCAGGCTCAGCTGCGGCATGAATGACCAGGAGCGCTGGCCGCCGGCAAACAGATCGGAGAGCTCGGCACTGGCCGAGCCATAGGAGCCCGTGAGCGAGATGCGCGGAAAGAACGCTGCCCGCGCCGCGCCAATGCTTGCATTGCGTGAGCGCAGCTGATATTCGGCGGCGCGGATATCGGGGCGCAGCACCAGCAGCTCGGACGGCAGACCGGCTCCAATCTCCTGCACCATGGGTCTGGCATTCAACTCCACGACTGCCTGCACCGAGCCATCACCCACCAGCCAGTCCAGTGCGTTTGAAGCCTGGCGCAGCTCGCGCTCGAAGCGCTCGACTTCGGCGCGCGCCAGCTCAAGCAGCCCTTGCGCCTCCTGCTCGTCCAGACGGCTTGCCGTGCCGACCTTTCTGCGCTCGCTCATCAGCTGCCATTCCTTCTCGCGCGCCTGCAAGGTGCGCAGCGCCAGGGTATGGCGCTGCCGTGCGCTGTCCTGGGCCAGCGAGGCCTGGATCACTTCTGCGATCAGACTGATCTGCACGCTGCGCGCAGCCTCCTCGGTGGCCAGATACTCCATGAGCGCGGCCTCGGACAGAGAGCGCACACGGCCGAAGAGATCGAGCTCGAAAGCCATCAGCCCGGCGCCCGCCTGATAGTTGCTCTGCACCCTGGCCGCTCCTGTGCCGCTCAGGTCGGCGGGCAGGCGCTGGCGGGTGCCGCCGGCCTGTGCTTCCAGAGCGGGCAGCTGGTCCGCACGCTGCACGTGATAGGCCGCGCGAGCAGTCTGCACATTGAGCAGTGTCTGGCGCAGATCGCGGTTGTTGGCCAGCGCCGTTTCGATACGCGAGCGCAGGCGCTCATCGATCACGAACTCCTTCCAGTGCAAGCTCTGCACCGATGCCGTCGAGGCCGATGATGCAGCGCTCCAGGTGCCGGGAATGGGCGCAGCAGGCCTGTCATAGGTCGGCGCAAAAGAGCAGCCGGAGAGCACCGCAGCAATCAGCGTCAGCGCCGCGGCACGCATGGGGTTTCGCCCGTTCATGCGGGTTCTCCTTCGGAGTCTGTGTTTTTTTCCTCCGGCACTGCGCGGCGCTTGCGCCGCAAAGAGAGCACGAAGACAAAGAAGATGGGCACGAACAGCACGCCCAGCAAGGTGGCGCTGAGCATGCCGCCGATCACGCCGACGCCGATGGCGGCCTGGCTGGAGGCCCCCGCCCCGGTGGCCAGTGCCAGCGGCACCACCCCGAGGATGAAGGCCAGCGAAGTCATCACGATGGGACGGAAGCGCAAACGGGCTGCCTGCAATGCCGCCTCCGACAGCGAATGGCCGCGCTCGTGCAGGTCCTTGGCGAACTCCACGATCAGGATGGCGTTCTTGGCTGCCAGGCCGATGATGGTGATCAGGCCGACCTTGAAATACACGTCGTTCGAGAGACCCAGCCCCGAAGTGGCCAGCACCGATCCCAGCGCGCCGATGGGCACGATCAGCATCACGGCGGCTGGAATGCTCCAGCTTTCGTACAGGGCCACGAGCAGCAGAAACACCACAACGATGGCCAGAGCAAACAGCTTGGGAGCCTGTGCGCCAGCGGCCTTTTCCTGATAGGACAGAGCCGTCCACTCGTAGCCTATGCCGCGCGGCATCTCGCCCAGGATGCGTTCGAGCTCGGCCATGGCCTCACCCGTGGTGTGGCCGGGCTTGGCATCGCCCGCGATGCGAAAGGCCGGGTAGCCGTTGTAGCGCGAGATCTGCACCGGCCCCTGCTCCCATTTCACGCTGGCAAACGAGGCCAGCGGCACCTGCTCGCCCTGGGCATTGGGCACATACAGGCGCAGCAGGGCCTCGGGCGTCATGCGCGCGGCCTTGTCGGCTTGCACCACCACACGCTGCAGGCGCCCGGCATTTGGAAACTCGTTGATCACGGCCGAGCCATAGGCCGTGGACAGCACGGCGCTGATGCTGCCAAAGCTCACGCCCTGGGCCTGGGCCTGGCGACGGTCTATGTCCAGGCGCAGCTGCGGCGCGTCCTCGAGGTTTTCCATCATCGCGTAAGCGATCACCGGCGAGGCATTGGCCTTCTTCAGCAGCTCGTCACGCGCGGCAACCAGGGCCTCGCGGCCCAGATTGGCGCGATCCTGCAGACGCAGCGCAAAGCCGCCGGAATTGCCCAGGCCATCAATGGGAGGGGGATCCACTGCCATGGCCGCACCATCGGACAAGCTGCCGAAGCGCTCGTTGAAGGCCTGGACCTCGTCCCACGACGCCTGACCCTTGCCGCGCAAGGACCAGTCCTTGAGCGTGACAAAGGCCATGGCCGCGTTCTGCCCCATGCCCGAGAAGCTGTAGCCCATGAGGAACTCGGCCTGGGCCGTGGCGGGGCGGCTTTGCACATAGGCTTCCATGTCGCGCACCACAGCCTCGGTACGTGCTTCGGTCGCGCCAGGCGGCAGTTGCACGCTGACGATGTAGTAGCCCATGTCTTCATAAGGCACAAAGGACTCGGGCATGCGCGTATAGGCAAAGCCCAGCCCGCCCACGATGGCCGCATAGATCAGCATATAGCGGCCCGTGCGCCTGACCAGACGCTGGTTGAGCAGCGAAAAGCGCTCGGTCAGCTTGGCAAAGTGGCGGTTGAACCAGCCAAAGAGGCCTTTCTTCTCCTCGTGGTGATCCTTGGCAACAGGCTTGAGCAGCGTGGCGCACAGCGCCGGCGTGAAAGTCAGCGCCAGCAGGCCCGAGAACAGGATGGAGACCGCCAGCGACAGCGAGAACTGACGGTAGATCACGCCCACCGAGCCACTCATGAAGGCCAGAGGCAGGAACACGGCCACCAGCACCAGCGTGATGCCGACGATGGCCCCCGAGACCTGCTGCATGGCCTTCACCGTGGCGGCCAGCGGCGAGAGGCCCTCCTCGGCCATGAGACGCTCCACGTTCTCCACCACCACGATGGCATCGTCGACCAGAATGCCGATGGCCAGCACCATGCCGAACATGGTCATCATATTGACCGAGAAGCCCAGCGCATACATCACGGCCAGGGTGCCGGCCAGACACACCGGAACCACGATGGTGGGGATCAGCGTATAGCGCAGGTTCTGCAGAAACAGCCACATCACCAGAAACACCAGCACCACGGCCTCGACCAGGGTCTGGATCACCTTGCCGATGGCGACTTCCACAAAGCGCGAGGTGTCGTAGGGCACGGCGTACTGAATATCGTCCGGGAAGTTCTGCGACAGCTCGGCTAGCCTCGCCTTGACCGCCTTGGCTGTCTGCATGGCATTGGCACCCGGAGCCAGTTGCACGGCGGCCGCCACTCCTTTGTGGCCGTCCTCACGCGAGGCGAAGCTGTAATCGAGCTGGCCGACTTCGAGACGCGCCACATCGGCCAGATGCACGGCCGAGCCATCGGCCCTGGCCTGCAACACGATCTGGCCGAACTCCTCGGGCGAACTCAGCGTTCCCTTGACGGCAATCGTGGCGCTGAGCTCCTGCTCGGACGATCCGGGCTGGCTGCCGAAGCTGCCCGCCGGCACCTGGGCGTTCTGCGCGGCAATGGCCGCATTCACATCCGCCACCGACAGGCCGTAGCCCAGCAGCTTCTGCGGATCGACCCAGACCCGCATGGCGACATCAGCGCCGAAGTACTGCACCTTGCCCACCCCGGGCACGCGGCGGATCTCGTTATTGATGTTGCGCACCGCATAGTCGGAGAGGCGGACCTCGTTCTTGCCGCTGTCGTCGCCCTTGTAGGTCAGCGAATAGATCAGCAGGAAATTGGCGCTGGCCTGCTCTACCTGCAGACCCATCTGCATCACCGATGCGGGCAGTCTGGCCTCGGCCTTCTTGATGCGGTTCTGCACCTCGACCTGGGCCAGTGCGGGATCGGTACCAGGCGCGAAGGTGGCCGTGATTTCGGCCAGACCCGTGGCGCCGCTGGACGAGTCGAAGTACAGCAGACCCTTGGTGCCATTGAGCTCCTCCTCGATGACGCTGGTCACCGACTCCATTACCGTGGTGGCCGATGCCCCCGGATAGGTTGCAGAGATGGAGATCTGCGGCGGAGCCACGTTGGGAAACTGCGCCACTGGCAAAGCCGGGATCGCCAGCAGGCCGGCAAGCAGGATGAAGATCGCGACCACCCAGGCCAGCTTGGGGCGATCAATAAAAAACCGGGACATTATCTATCCTTGAATAAGGCTTGTCGTTTTGGCATTCAGCGCTTGCAGGAGCGGCGCATATTGCTCATTTTTTTACAGTGGCTTCCGCGTCTTTGACGGCGTCGGCGACATTTGCAGCGGCAGCCCTGATCTGCACCTTGGTGCCGGGCACGGCTGCAGCCAGGCCTCCGACCAACACCCTGGCGTTTTCCTTCAGGCCCTCGGTGATATGCCACTCGGATCCGTACATGGCGCCAGCGCTCACCTTCTGGGACTGCACAACGTTGTGCTCGTCGAGCACCAGCACATGGGCCGCTCCATCGCTGCCGCGCTGCACCGCACGCTGAGGCACGAGAATGGCTGCGGGATCCTCACCCATCCCCAGGGTCACACGCACATACATGCCGGGCAACAGCAGGCCATCCTTGTTGGGAAATTCACCACGCAGCGCCAGCTGGCCGGTGCCGCGATCCACCGTCACATCCGAAAACAGCATGCGCCCCTGGCGCTTCTCGTCCAGACCGTCCGCCATCAGCGTCACGGGAGCACTGCTCTGCGACTGCGCCCCCTGCTGCTGTGAACGCAAGCGCGTGGCCAGCGCTGCGGTCTGACGGAAATCGGCATAAATGGGGTCAAGCTGCTGTATCACCGCCATCGGTGTGGCCTCCCCCTGGCCGACCAGGGCGCCTTCGGTCACCAGCGCACGGCCGATGCGGCCCGCAATCGGGGCCCTCACCGTCGCATAGTCCAGGTTCAGGCGCGCCGCCTCCACTTCGGCCTGAGCCGATTGACGCGTGGCCATGGCACTGTGCAGCGCAGCCTTGGCGCTGTCGAAGTCCTGGCGGCTCACGGCTTCCTGCGCCACCAGCGGCTCGTAACGGCGCACCACGGACTGCGCTTCAGACAGCGCGGCCTCGGCTCGCGCCAGCTCGCCCCGGGCCCGCGACAGCGCCGCGCGCAGCGGCGCCGGGTCGATGTTGAACAGCACCTCGCCGGCCTTCACATCGGAGCCCTCTTTGAAGTTGCGGCTCAGCACGATACCCGGCACCCGCGCACGCACCTCCGCCACACGCACAGGCTCGATGCGCCCGGGCAGTTCAGCGCTGAGGCTCAGCGCCCTGGGCTTGATGGTCACCACATCCACCAGCGGCAACTCCTGAGGCGGGCTGCCCGCTTCCGACTGGATGCAGCCGGCCAACATCATTGCGGCCGCCAATGCGGCCAGGGCCGGCCAGGCACGCACATTCTGGCTGTTCTTCTTCATGGCTTTTGAGTCTTGTCAAATCTTGAAAGAAGTGCATGATGCATGAAAATATTTTTTGAATCAAATTTGATTCATTAAGACCTATATTGATTCATGGCATTTTGATACCAAGTAAAGTTGCTATCTCAAGCTTTTAGGCTCGCTGCTTGAATCAAAATAGGTTCATCCGTATCCGCCCCAACCGGAGCCACGAATGACAACAGCCCCCCACGACAACACAGCAATCCTCCCCCCCTTGGCCCTGGCCCTGGTCAACCACCCACGCGCCACGCTTCAGGAGCTGGCCAAGGCCATAGGCATCAGCAAGGCCACGCTCTATCGCTTCTGCCCCACGCGCGATCTGCTGATCAAGCGCCTGCTGGAGCAAAGCCTGCGCACGCTGGACGAAGCACTGGACGAAGCCCGTATCGAGGAAGGCCCGGTGCTCGAAGCACTCAAGCGCCTCAATGCAAAGCATCTTGAACATCGCGAATTCACGCTGTTCCTGACCTACTACTGGAACGAAGTCGAAAAACCCATGGAGGAAAATGCGATCTGGGAACCCAAGGTCGACGCTTTTTTCCTGCGCGGCCAACAGGAAGGCGTGTTCCGCATCGATTTCAGTGCCGCAACGCTGACCGAGTTATGGCTGGGAACCGTGATCGCACTCATCGATGGAGAGCGCCGCGGTCGCATCCCCCGTGCCCCGCTGGCACAGCTTGCAGAGCAGGCATTTTTGCAGGGGATCCTGCGCCAGGACGGAACGGCGACAGCCTGACACAATCGACCCGGACTGCAGCCCTAACGGCGATGCCGGCCTCCAGTTGCACCCTGGTCATGCTGCGGCCCTGCAACCCGAGCGCGCGTGCCTTCACACTCGTTTTCACAACCGGACAGTAGCCTTGTCATGATCAGTCACCTCGACCACCTGGTTCTCACCACGGCCAATGAAGCGCAATGCATACGCTTTTACACCGAAGTCCTCGGCATGCGGCTGGAATCCTTCATCGGCGGCACCCCGCCCGTGCAGCGCAAGGCCTTTGTGTTCGGCCAGCAGAAAATCAATCTGCATGTGAAGGGCCACGAGTTCGAACCCAAGGCTCATACGCCGGTACCCGGAGCTCTGGATCTGTGCTTTCTGGCCTCCGTGCCGCTGGACGAGGTCATCGCCCGTCTGCAGCAGTTGTCGACGCCCATCGCCGAAGGCCCCGTCATGCGCACTGGAGCCACATCCCGAATCCGCTCCATCTATTTGCGTGACCCCGACCTGAACCTCATCGAGATCTCGGAGCCGGCCTAGCCGCCTTCGCCCTCGCCCGGGCCAGCCGGGGACCGCGAAAACGGCCCCCGCTTGTCAGGCCAAAGCTGTGTCAGAGCTGTGCCAGGGCCTTTTTTGCCGGTGCATGGCCTTGTTCGGCAGCACGCTGCAACCATTCACGCGCCAGCTTGGCGTTCTTCTTCACACCCTGACCGTCCCGGTACAAGGTGCCCAACGCATACTGGGCCGGGGCATCCTGCTGCTCGGCGGCCAGACGGTACCACTTCAGCGCCTGCGACAGACTTTTGCCCACCCCCTCGCCGTTTTCATACAAGGTGCCTAGGTTGTACTGGGCCTTGGCATAGCCTTGATTGGCTGCCATGGCGAACCACTTGGCGGCCTCGGTGTAGTTGGGTTGCGCAAAGCCCTTGCCCAGATATTGAAAGACGCCGACGTTGTACTGGGCCAGAACATTGCCCTTGAGAGCAGAGTTCAGGTTCTCTATGTATTCCATGGACTGCGCAAACTCCGCGGACTGGGGCGACGAAGCGGAGAGCTGTTCCAGCCGCTGCACCGCCGCTGCATGCTGGTACTTCAGCGCCTGGGTGTAATAGGCAATCGCTTCTTTTTCGTTGCGATACTCGCCCTCTCCCTGTTCGAACAGGCGGCCCAGTTCATAGTAAGCCTCACCCGAGCCACGGATGGCTGCAGCGTGCAGCAACAGTACGGCCCGCTCGTAGTTGGGGTCCACACCCTGGCCTTCGAAGCAGATCTTTCCCAGCAGCAACTGGGCCTTCTGCACGCCTTTGTCTGCCAGCGGGGTCAGCCATTTCGCGGCTTCGGCATGGTTCTTTTGCACGCCTTCACCAAGGTAATACATCTCGGCCACCGTGAACTGCGCAAGCACATCGGCTTGCTGGGCCGCCTTCAAATACCAGCCAAACGAGGCCTGCAAATCCTGGGCCAGCAGCTCGCCTTTGCGGTAGACGAAGCCCAGGCTATTTTGTGCCGCAGCAGAGCCCTGTTGCGCGGCGCGCTCCAGCCATGCGACACCTGTTGCGGCATCCTTTTCAACCGCTTCGCCTTTTAGATAAATAGTTCCAAGCAGGTTCTGCGCATCGAGATTTCCAGCGTTTGCAGCCTGATGAATGTATGCCAGGCCTGCCTCAGGATCCTTTTTCACACCCTCGGCACCCAGTACATAGACCAGACCCAGCAGATACTGCGACGGCGCATGATGGTGCTCAGCGGCCAGACGCAGCCAGCGCAAGCCATCGTCGGCATTCTTTTGCACGCCCTGGCCGTAAAGATAGGCCTTACCCAACTCGTACTGTGCCGTGACATCGCCTGTCTTCGCGGCATTGACCATTTCGCTGGGCTGAGCCTGCGCACACCCCCACACTGACAGCCAAGCCGACAACACCAAAGCACCAGACCATCGCGCAAGCATCGCTTCCCCTGTTCACACAAAAAAAGTGAGTATAGAGAAGCAATACCCTGTCCATAAAGCCTAGACAGCTATCAAAATCATACTGACCCGACTCAGCGCGGACAGGACTGCCGATGGGGCTCGCCCTGGACTGTCGTCACAGAGCCGTTATGTGCCCGTGAAGCTTTTCTTGTCTCGGGACAGCATTGCTGCTGGAGGCTCTCTCGGGCCACGCAGCAAAGAGATCTGCCCGCTCAAACTAATCCCGTTCAAACTATTCCCGATCAAGCTCTGCCAGCGTGCAATGTGCGCGGCATGTTCGCGGTACGGCAAACAGTGCGGAAAACCTGGTCTGGACCTTGCGTCTCTGCGGCCAGGCATCTCTACGGCTCAGCCAGCCATGGGCGTACAAAGCTCTACCACGCAGCCATCGGGGCAACGCAGATAAGACACTATCTGCCCCCAGGGCTTGGCTGTCGGTGCAGCCATCTCGGCAGCGCCAGCGCCCAGTGCGTTTCGATGGGCCTGCTCGACATCCTCCGTGACCAGCGCGATTTCGAAACCCAATGGCTTGGCCGAGCTGTGCGCTTCGACATGGCCTCCAGGAAAATTCAGCGCGCCCAGTTCATGGGCGGCAAATGCCAGCGTGGTCTGCCCTGTCTCGAGCTCTCCGTAGGTTCCGGATTCATGCAGAAAACGCCGCTGCAGCCCAAATGCCCGGCCAAAGAACTCCAGAGATGCCGGGACATTCGGGACGTAGACGATTGTGTAACCCAATTTCATGAAAACACTTTCTCAAAGCTTGAGCGAATTTGAACCTTGAACGCATGCCTGTTTGTCGTTCAGCAGCCGTCATCCTAGCCTGCAAAACACAAAGGCCTTGAAATGATTCAAGACCTTGGTGGCTGCTTGTCGGCATCAAGCCGTCATCTACAGACCCATGCCCAGAATCGAGTTATCGGCATGCAGCTCACTACCACTCATGACACTGGACTCGTCGCTGGCCAGGAACATCACCAGCTGGGCGATGCGCTCGGGCATATAGGCGCGCCCGGCACGGTTGAGCTTGGGGTCATGCAAGATCATTTCCTTGCTCACGCCCTTTGGCAGCGCAGCCTGCGTCATGGGCGTATAGATGCCATCGGGATGAATGGAATTGACGCGAATCGCATAGCCTTGCTTGCGACAGTTCAGTGCAGCGGCGCGGGTCAGTGCCGACACGGCGGCCTTGCTGGCGCTATAGCCGGCGTATTGCTCTATGGGCAGCCAGCTCGATACCGAGGCCATATTGATGATCGAGCCTCCCGCCTCCTTCATCGCCGTAATGCCCTGCTGGCAACCAATGAAGACTGACTCGGTGTTGACCTTGAGCAGGCGGCTGAAATCCTCCAGACGCCCCGTCTCCATATCACCAGGCAGCAGGATGCCGGCATTGTTGACAAGCACATTGAGCGTGCCCAGACGCTGCTGCACCGCCGCCATCACATGCGTCCAGTCCGCCTCGCTGCTCACGTCATGGCGGAAAAACATGGAGCGTTCGCCCAATTCAGCCGCCAGCTGCTGCCCCGCCGCTTCATTGATATCGCTGAATGCGACCTTGGCGCCTTCACCAAGAAGCAGCTTCACTACCTCCAGACCCACACCGCTGGCGCCACCAGTGACCAACGCCACCTTGCCCTGCAAACGATTTGTCATCTACGTCTCCTCTTTTTTTCAAAGCCCTGGGAAGGGCATTGCTGCTGCCACATAAAAAAGGACGCGCAAGCGCCTCCTGGCTTGAATGGCAAAAGCCCACAGCGGCACAAGTTACGCCACAGGCTGTTTGCCGGATTCATCTTTTAGTTGCCTGCATTACGCGCCGCTTCGGGCGTAAACATGGCCGCAGTCATATCGCCCTTGTTCAAGACAGGGCCCTGAGGGCGTTCTTGGAACAGGTTGTAGGCCACATAGCCGCCAGAGTTCAGATCGTGATAGAAGCTGGTGCCCGCATGCCAGATCCTGGCGTCGAAGGCGTAGTAATGATTGACCACCGACTGAAGCCACAGCTGGCCGCGGGCATCGTAGTAATCGCTCATCAGCGCCTGGCCGGTATCTTCATCGAGGAACAGCACGCGCCTGCCGAACATGTGGCGATAGCCGTCCTTGAGCGAAGCCTCCAGCACCCAGACACGGCGCAGCTCATAGCGCATGTAGTCGGGGTTTTCATGACCGGGTTTGAGCAGGTCGGCATACTTCACGTTGCTGCCGTGAATCCTGAAGGCATTGGCCGGCACATAGATTTCCCTCTTGCCCAGCGACTTCCAGTTGTAGCGCTCGGGCGAGCCATTGAACAGGCGATCGGAGTCAATCGTCAGCTTGCCACCGGTACCCGACAGAGGCTGGTCGAAACCGTACTCGGGAATCTGGCGCACACGACGGGTGCCGGGGTCATAGCTCCAGCCCAGGCGCTTTTCCTTGCCAAACTCAACCGGCTCGGACACCACACTGACGCTGCCTTTCTCGCGTTCGGGCAACTTGACCGCGTTCATGCCCTGGGACATGGGACTGCTCAGTGGCTGACCTGCATTGGCCGGGTCGTTGATCTGACTGAAGGCGCGATTGTCGGCACGACCCCAGACGATGCTGCCATCGCCCAACACATTGGCGTTGTCACGCAGCGTGTGTTCGGTGAAAGCACGCGAGGGCAGCAGATTGTTGAAGGCCAGCTCAAGTCCGTTTCTGGGGAACGGGAAAGGCAGCGCACCCTTGACCGCACCCGTTGTGCCCTGACCGTCTGCGTTCATTACGGCATCCTGGGCGTTCTTTCTGGCCGCCGCGCAGACGGCATCCGGGAAGCGGAAGTCACGGTGGCCCTGATAGACCGGGATACGGTAGGTCTTGGGGTATTTGGCAAACATGGCCTTCTGACCCTCGCTCAGGCGCTCGCCATACTGCGCCAGATTCTCAGCCGTGATGGTGAGCAACGGCTTTTCACTGGCATAGGGGTCCACCGGGTGCTGGCCAGCGTGCGGGTTGTATTGAATGCCGGGCGGCGTACCCAGCCATTTCCCTGTGAACTCGGGCACTCCACTGGCTGTGCCCGCTTTTTCTCCCCCCGTGCAGGTCAACGACTTGCCCAGCCTGGCCAGTTCATCGGGCGTCGCCTTGGCCCAGGCCGCCCCCACAACCAATACACCTGCAGCCAAGACCACCAGCAAACGGGGTCCCTCTCCTAACTTCATGCCTAGTCTCCTTGGATGCATCCGCCATGCATCTACCTGTCATTGAATTTCTCTTATCGTTCTTCTTCCTTGTCGACTCGCAATTGCGAAGCAACGTAATCATTGTTCGAGCATTGACAGTCGCAAGCATCGTCAATTAGGACTAGCACAGGCAAACGCCAGCAACAGACAAAAAAAAGCGGGCCATTGGCCCGCTCGGGAAAAGCAGATTTCGTTCAGCGCTTGATACCGAACACACCCAGCATCTGTTCTGTCTGCTTTTGCATCTGCTCCTGCATCTGGGTAAACATGCTCTGGGACTGCTCCATATAGCTGCCCATCAAACCCTGCATGGCTTGAGGCTGCATGCTCATGAACTGCTTCCAGGCCTCGGGGTTCATACCCTGGGGCTGGCCCGCCAGCTTGCTCTGGAAGTCTGTGAACATCTGCACATTCTTTTCGATGTAGCTGCCCATGAAGCCCTGCATGGCATGCCCATAGAAGCGAATGATGTTGGCCAGCATCGCCTCGGAGAACATGGGGGCACCACCGGCTTCTTCCTCCAGAATGATCTGCAGCAGGATGGAGCGCGTCAGGTCTTCATTGGTCTTGGCATCCCTGATGACCACCGGCTCGCTATCCATGACCAGTTGCTTGACTTCGGCCAGCGTGATGTATGAAGAGGTATTGGTGTCGTAGAGGCGACGATTGGGATACTTCTTGATGATTCTCTGGTTCCCCACCTGGACATCACCCTCTTTGCCCTCTTTGTTTTCTTGCATCGCAAATCCTTTATGTTCTGGGGTCGGCCCCGTCGTCAATTGAGCTATTGCAGTGCAACAGATTTTAGGCAGTGCACAAGCCTCATCGGCAAGCAGTAACCCTGACAGCCCAGCTTATCCGTGCTGCAACAAAGTCGCACCACCGTCACAGCCAGCATCAGGTCTTTGCCATTTATTCACAAAAAACAGTTTGCCGTGTATCGAAATCAAGCTTGCAGAAGGTTTACAGTGCCTGTCGTTGTTTGACGAAAGGCTCAACGGATGATTACCACCAAAACACGCAATGCTGTTTGTCTGACCGCCCTGCTGGCTGCTGCCGGCTTCATGACTGCGGCGCAGGCTCAGCCCGATGCAGCTGCGACCGATGCCGCCAAGGCCGCTGCGCCGCAGGCAGCACCCGCAGCGCAGGCAGCCCCTGCCAACGTGGACGCCGCTGCAGCAGACGCCGCATTGCGCAAGCGCCTGCAGGCAGTTGTCGCCGCCATGGACGGCAAGTCCAAGCTGGCTGCCAACAACTTCAACGAGGAGTTCCTCAAGAACTCCCCCATCGACACCGTGCAGAAAGCCCTGGACTCCGTGCGCACCGGCGTCGGCAGCTGCCAGGCGGTTGGCCGCATGGAGAGCTCCACACCTCTGGCCACCAGCGTGCTGCTGAGCTGCACCAAGGGCTTTGTGCCCATGGAACTGGCGGTCGAGCCCAAGGCTCCTTACCGTATTTCTGGCATTTTGCTGCGCCCGGCATTCTGGAAATAAGCGCTTTTCACCATCAAAAAATGGAGCCTCCCGGCTCCATTTTTTATGGGCTCTCGCAAACTCAGATCACCACCGGCTCGGGCTCCAGACGAATCCCGAAGCGCTCGTAGACGCTGGTCTGGATGGCCCCGGCAAGCGTCATCACCTCGCCGCCGGTCACGCTGGCGTCGATGCTGTGGCGATCTCCTCGATTGACCAGTACCAGCGCCTGCTTGTCGTAGACGCCCGCCCGGCCCATGGTCTTGCCTTTCCAGCCGCAGGCATCGATCAGCCAGCCGGCCGCCAGCTTGATGGAGCCGTCATCCATGGGGTAGTGAACAATCTTGGGCTCGCGCGCGATGATGTCCGCGCATTGCTCGGTCGTCACCGTGGGGTTCTTGAAAAAGCTGCCCGCATTGCCAATGACTTCGGGGTCCGGCAGCTTGGCACGGCGGATCTCGCAGACCCATTCAAAGATCTGCTGCGCGCTCGGCTGCTCTATGCCTTTCTCCGCCTGCTTGCGCTGCAGATCGAGATAGCCCAGATCCGGCTGCCAGCTCTTGGGCAGCGCCAGACGCACCCGGGTGATCACTGCCCGCCCCTTGAGGCCCAGGCCGCGAGGGACAGCCGTCGAGCCCGTCACGGGCCAGTACTTGGGCTGAGCAGGTGCATGCTTGAACACCGAGTCACGGTAACCGAAGGCGCATTGCGCAGCATTGAGGCTGAACTGCTCGCCGGTGACCAGATCGATCGCGTCCAGAGAGTCGAAGCGATCCTGCAGCTCCAGCCCGTACGCGCCTATGTTCTGCACCGGTGCCGCGCCGACCGTGCCTGGAATCAAGGCCATGTTTTCAAGGCCTGTATAGCCCTGGGCCAGCGTCCATGCCACCATGTCATGCCAGCGCTCGCCCGCCCCGACCTCGACAATCCAGTGCTTGTCGGTTTCGCGCAGCAGCCGCATGCCCATGATTTCCATCTTGAGCACCACGGGGGCCACATCGCCCGTGAGCACCACATTGCTGCCACCGCCAAGGACGAACACAGGCTGCCGTCCCCATAGCGGGTCGGCGAGAAACTGGCGGATATCGTCCTGGCTACGAATGCGCACCAACGTTTCGGCGCGCGCGGCAATGCCAAAGGTGTTGCAATGCTGCAGGGGAACATTTTTCTCGACTAACATCCATCCAATTGTCGCACTGCGCCTGCTCTGCTGCTGGCAAGCAGCACATCACGGCCCGGCGCACTGTGGCTGTTTACCGCTCTGATACTGATAGGAATTACACATGCCTTCTTTTGACACTGTTTGCGAAGCCGATTTCGTCGAAGTGAAGAACGCCGTTGACAACGCCACCAAGGAAATTGGCACCCGTTTCGACTTCAAGGGCACATCGGCCGCCGTTGAACTCAAGGACAAGGAAATCACCATGTACGGCGATGCCGAGTTCCAGCTGCAGCAAGTCGAAGACCTGCTGCGCAACAAGCTGACCAAGCGCAATGTGGACGTGCGCTTCCTGGACATCCAGAAGGCACAGAAGATTGGCGGAGACAAGGTCAAGCAGCTCATCAAGGTCAAGAACGGCATCGAGTCCGAGCTGGCCAAGAAGATCCAGAAGCTGATGAAGGAAAGCAAACTCAAGGTGCAGGCCGCCATTCAGGAAGAAAAGGTCCGCATCACCGGAGCCAAGCGTGACGATCTGCAGGCGGCCATGGCATTGATCCGCAAGGATCTGGCCGACCACCCTCTGTCGTTCAACAACTTCCGCGATTGAATGAAGCCCCCCCTGCGCAGCTCCGCTGCTTCCCCTTCTCTCGCCTTGCGGGATGGAGACGAGGCCGTTGCCGCAGGGCGACGCGGCCAGTGCAGGCTCTTGCCCGGCGCCTCTGGCCTGCGTCGCATGGGGCTCATGCTTTCAGTCGCTGTGGCCTGCAGCGGCGCCTTTGGACAGTCCGTGGCCCTGACCGGCGTGCTGGGCAGCAAGGCCTTGCTGGTCATTGATGGCAGCGCCCCCAAGGCGCTGGCCGTCAACGAAAGCCACAAGAACGTGCGCCTGCTGCAAGTCAGCGGCGACTCCGCCGTGGTGGATATCAAGGGCCAGCGCCAGACTGTGCACCTGGGAGCAGCTCCGGTCAGCGTAGGCAGCCGGGGCGGCATCGGTGGTGCCGCGCGCTCGGGCCGGCTGGTCCTGATCGCCGACTCGCGCGGCCATTTCGTCGATCGTGGCTATATCAATGGCAAAACCATGCAGTACATGGTGGACACCGGCGCCAGCACCATTGCCATAGGCCGAGCCGATGCCGATCGCATGGGCCTGCCCTACGAGCAGGGTGTTCCCGTCCTGATGCGCACGGCCAACGGCACTGCCCAGGGCTGGCGCATCAAGCTCGACAGCGTCAAACTGGGCGAAATGGAGGTCTACGGCATAGAGGCCGTCGTCGCCCCCCAGTCCATGCCCTATGTGCTGCTGGGCAACAATGTGCTGACCCAGTTTCAGATGACCCGCAAGGGCAATGAGATGGTTCTGGAAAAGAACTGAACCCGCCTCTCGCACATGCACGCACGCTACGACGACCCCTATGAAGACCTGCTGGGCCTCTGGTCGGATCTGGAGGCCGCACTCGCGGTTTTGCTGACCGAGCCGCTGCGCATCCCTGGCTTTGCCATCAAGCTGCGCCAGCTTGATCTATGGCTGCAAGACCTCATCACGCAGGACAGCGATGCCGCGCTGTATCTGATGTTTCAGCGTGCCAGCTCGACAACCGTGGGCTACAGCCCGTCTCACGCCGTGGTCTGCGCGGGCCTGTGCCATATCCTTGCCAAGGAGCTTGAGCTGCCTCAATCCGAGCGCGACACGCTGATCCGGGCCGCGCTGACCATGAACATCGGCATGACCGTGCTGCAAAACCAGCTGGCCGAGCAACGCACTGCGCTGAGCAGCCAGCAGGCCGAAGCCGTCAAGCAGCACCCCACAGAGGGCCGCCTGATGCTGGAGAGGCTGATGGTGCGTGATCCGCTCTGGCTGGACAGCGTGCAGTACCACCATGTGGTGCTGCAGCCCGCGCCGCTGGCACAGTTGCAGCCGCTGGAGCGTCTGGTACGCATTCTGGGCACGGTAGACCGTTATGCGGCCCTGATAAGCCCGCGCAAGACCCGTAGCGGCCGCTCGGCCACCGAGTCTTTGCAAGTGCTGCAGCAGGGCGGTCAATACGCTGATGAGGTCAAGCAGGCCTTGATCGATGTCGTGGGCCTGTACCCGCCCGGCACCTATGTACAGCTGGACAACGGCGAGGTAGCAGTGGTGCTGCGCCGCGGAAAAAGTCTGGAGGAGCCCGAGATTGCCAGCGTGATCGACCGCGACGGCCACAGCATGTACCCGCCCATCTGGCATCTGGACGGGCGCAGGCCGGCCATCACCTCCGCGCTGGCACGTTCGTCGCTGACGCTGGATCTGGACCTGCGCTCCATGGCACAGTTGGGCATTCACAGTGCACGCGGCAACGCCGAGCTGTACCGCATGGTGAAACTGCCAGGCAGCAGACGCTGATTCTTTCCAAGAGCTGGTTGACGTTCTAAGCGCCCTGCGCCGCCCTCAACCCTGCATGGTGGCCACGCGTGAACGCCTCCTCCAGCACCGAATAGCCGGCCCAATCCGAATGTGCAAAGCTCAGCCGCGCCGTCGCAGGCGTGGGCAGACCCTGCACTCGCTCCCCATTCAATCGCAGATTGCGCTTGCTGGAACTGAACTTGACGGCTATTTCGCTCAATATCTGCTGATCACCAGGGCGCGGAATCGCCATCGCATGGCCATAGCGGGTGATTTCCATGCGTGTGGCATGCCGCAGCAAGTCTGGATGCGGCTCGCTCAGCGTGTTCACGATGCGCTCGCGCCAGAAGGCAAACGGCTGCTGCATCAATTGCCTGCGCCCATCGGGCCAGTCACCCAGCGCCTGGTAGTAGCTCAGCACCGTGGGCTGGCTGCGGATGCGGTCCAGCCGCTGATTGCCCGCATCCACATAGCCCAGCCCACCCGCATTGCCATCGCGATACAGCACATTGTCCCAGGCGGGCTCGGCGCCTGGGTAGTCGGCCAGCGGTCGGTCGATATGGATGTTCGCCACCAGCCAGGGGGCCCAGTCCAGGCGAGCCGCCACGGCACGCAGAAAATCGGGCGCATTGCGCAGCACTCTTGCGGCCACAAAGCTGGGCAGCGCCACCACGCAATGGCGCGCCAGCCAGCGTTCATGCTGCTGGCGGCCATGGTGATAAACCTCGATCTGCACGCTGCCCGCGTCCTCGGTGACGGCGAGCACGCTGCAATCGGTCTGCAGCTGCGTGGCTTTCAGTCCCGCCACCAGTTGCTGCGCCAGCCAGCCATTGCCCTGGGGCCAGGTCAGCACCTGCTCGCCGTCCGCTTCGCTCTCGTGCTCGGACTGCGGACGCGGCGCGTGGAAACCATGGCGGCTGGCGAAATAGTGAATCCCCGCCCAGGCCGAGACGCGGCTCAGACCGGCACCGAAATCATCCCGGCAGCTGTAGTCCAGATACCAGAGCAGGCGCTCGTCATCGAGGCCCTGCGCCGCCAGCCATTGGTCGAAACGCTGTGCATCGAGCACGGCATGGGAAGCCGGCAAGCCCGCTTCGCGCTGCCAGACACGGATCGATGGCATGGCAAAGGCCGCCGCCCGAGCCGCTGCCTCGACCTGCTTTTCAAACAGCGCATATTGCTCCAGCGTGCGCTGGCTCACGCCCTGCACGGGCAGCAGCCCCTCATGCCAGCCGCCCTGCCAGTACAAGCGCTCCTGCGGACTGTGGCAGAGATAGCGCTCGTCGTAGCGCCAGCGGCCCGCCAAGCGCTGGCGCACGCCCAGCTCCTCCAGCCAGTCCTGCACCTCATGGGCATCGTCGCCGGGCACGGGCAGATAGTGCGCGCCCAGCGGGCAGGCTATGCCCTTGACTTGCCCGCCCTGGCTGTTGCCGCCCATGGCGGCCTGGGTATCGAGCAGGGCTGCGCCCTGAATGCCGGCCAGCTCCAGCGCGCGCGCCGCTGCCAGCCCGGCCATGCCCCCGCCCACAATCACGACCGGCGCCCGGTGCACCAGCGCCGGTGCGGGCAGCTCCAGACCCTGCGCCAGGCGCTGCCAGAAAGGGCGCAGGCCATGCCCGCGCTCCAGCGACACGCCGCTGAAGCCGCCGGGCAGATCGTCCAGCCTGGGCGACTCCTGCCTGCAGCCGGCCAGGCCGGCCGCACCCAAAGCCCCCAAAGCACCCAAAGCGCCTGAGACGCCAGAGACGCCCAAGGCACCGGCAGTCGCCCGCTTGAGCCAGTCACGCCGATGCAAATCGTCCGGCATCAATGCTCCACCTTGCCCCACTCGCGTTCATAGGTGTTGACCAGCACCTGATTGGACAGGCGATTCACCTCGGTCGGCACGCGCGCCATATCGAGAGGGAAGTCAAACATCAGGCGCAGCGTGGGCAGAGTCAGAAAACGCATGCCAGCGGGCAACGCCTCGGGCTCGCGCCAGGGACGGTGGCTGGCCAGCACAAAGCCCCATTCGCCAAAACTGGGCACATGCACGTGATAGGGCCTGGCCGTCAGGCCCACGGACTCCACGGTCTGCACCACGGTCCAGAAGCTCTGGCGCGCAATCAGCGGCGAGGTGGTCTGAATCACGGCATAGCCACTGGCTGCCAGACGCTTGTCCAGCAGCGAATAAAAACTGTTGGTGAACAACTTGCCGATGGCGAAATTGGTGGGATCGGGAAAGTCCACCACGATCACATCGAAAGTCTCCGCACTTTGCTGCAGCCAGTGAAACGCATCGGTATTGACGATGCTCACGCGGGCGTCGTTGAGCGCATTGCCATTGAGCGCCGTCATCATGGCATTGCTCTTGAACAGATCAGTCATGGCCGGGTCCAGCTCCACCAGCACCACGGACTCCACGCCCGGGTACTTGAGCACCTCGCGCACGGCCATGCCGTCGCCGCCCCCCAGCACCGCAACCTTCCTCGGCGCGCCATGTGCGGCCATGGCGGGGTGGACCAGCGCTTCGTGATAGCGGTACTCGTCGCTCTGGGCAAACTGCAGATTGCCGTTCAGATACAGCCGCGCGCCCTGGCGTCCCTGCGTCACCACAATGCGCTGATAGGGCGAGCTGCTGCTCAGCACGATGCGGTCCTGGTAGAAATGATCGTCGGCCAGCCGGGTCAGCTGATCCGCGCCCGCGATGCCGCCGCCCAGGGCCAGCAGCACCAGCGCGCAGGCCCAGGCATGGGCACGCAGATTGCGCAGCTCGTGCTTGAACAGCACCAGGGCCCAGACGGCGATGGCCGCATTCATGAAGCCGAACAGCAGACCTGTGCGCACCAGGCCCAGCTTGGGCACCAGCACGATGGGAAACGCCAGCGACACAGCCAGGGCCCCCAGATAGTCGAAGGTCAGCACCTTGGAGACCAGATCCTTGAGCGATGCATTGCGCTTCAAGATGCGCATCACCAGCGGGATCTCCAGCCCCACCAGCGTGCCCACCACCATCACCATGCCATAGAGCAGAAAGCGGAACGCGCCCGGCGCATAGGCATTGGCCAGAAACAGCACGGCCGGCAAGGCACCGCCGACCAGCGCCACCATCAGCTCCACACGCAGAAAATGCGCGGGCAGCTGATCATCGAAATAGCGCGACAGCCACGAGCCTATACCCATGGCAAACAAATAAGTGCCGATGATGGTGGAGAACTGCAGCACCGAATCGCCGAGCAGATAGGACGCCAGCGCGCCTGCCGCCAGCTCGTAGAGCAGGCCGCAGGCCGCGATCACGAAGACACTGGCCAGCAGCGCCACATCAATGGGCCGAGGCCCCTGGCCAGCGCTATGCTCCTCGGCCACCATCGAAGTCATCTAATTCCTTTAACCGTAAAACAGGCGCGCCGTCCTCTGCCTGCCAGGGACAGCGAGCAAGGGCCGCCCCGCGGCGAAGCTGTCGTTCCCCTCCCCTAGCGCCCAGCGCGTAGAGAGAGGGGGAAGGCGCGCAGCGCCTCAGGGGGAGCCTCAATGTATCGCCGCAGCGACGATGATGCTGATGCCCAGGCACATGGCCGCCACCACCATGGCCAGCGCCTTGTTGTGCTTCTCCACGATCTCGGCCCACATGTCCACGGGCGTGATCTTGTCGATGATGATGAAGCACAGCCAGAACACCACCACGCCCACCAGGGCGTAGATGATGGAGCCGAAGAAGTTCTGGGGGTTGAACCAGTCAAACATGATCTCTCTCCTCGAATGAGATAGGGGTGTTATTTGTGGCTTCCGCCGGAGGTATAGCCGCCATAGGAGCCGCTGCTGGAGCGGCTGTAGCTGCAATTGGGGTCGGTGCGCGGATCGCAGTTGGGACTGGACATGCAGGCACGCAGGAACGGCAGGATGAACAGCAGCAGGAACAACCAGAACAGAATCGTGCCCCAGCTGAAGCCGCTGCCCGACAAAGGACTGACCTGGGAGCGATCCTTGAGCTTGGCCGTGCCGAACGCCTGGGCCACCGTCTCCGCCGAAACGCGCTGGCCATGGGTCCAGGTCGTTTCCTGGTTGGCGGTCTCCAGCGCCAGCGTGGACTGCTTGCCTGCATTGGCATAGTCCACATTGCTGGACTTGGCGCCCTTGAAGACGGGCCAGTAGAACTCGCCCTCTGCATATTCCGTCTCGGCCAGATAGGCGTAGTCGCGCTGATATTTGCGCTGCAGATAGGTGGCAGTGGCGCCGTTCTTGCTGAGCTTGGGTGCGCCGGTGATGACGCGCGCCGTGCTCCAGCCGTCTTCCGAATCGACGATGAACGAAAAGCCAGCCTTCTTGTTGTAGAGCAGGTACTCGTCCCAGGTGAAGCTGTCGTCCTCATCTTCGCCCAGACCACGCCCGCTGCGCCGTTGAAAGCCCACGAGCTGCCATTTCAGGCCATCGAGCGTGCCTTCGCTGCCCAGCGCGATCAGAGGCTTGACCTTTCGGCGCTGCTCGGCATAGCTCAGCTCCGCCCCCATGCCCTTGGACATGTCGATCAGGCTGCCGCAGCTGGGGCAGCTCAGGGCCTTGGTGGTGTCAAAGCGCACGGGCACCACGGCGCCGCACTTGGGACAGTTGAAGTGGCGGCCCTGGGCTTTTTGCTGGGCGCTGCTGCGCAGTCCCTGCATCTGCAAAGCCTCCAGCGCCACGGCAGCCCCCAGGCTGAAGGCCGGTGTCTTGTCGCTGAAGTCGATGGAGAGAATCTGGTTCTTGTCGCTGCGCAGCTCGACCAGCTTGAAACTCTTGCCCAGTTGGGGCAGCTGGGGCAGCTCGCCCTGGGCCGCCATCAGCTGCGCATCCTGAATGCTGGTGACGGTGAAGGATTCAGTGCCGGCCTTGAGCTCGCGGCCCATGCGCCATTCGCGCTGCTGGAACTCTTTCACGTTCCAGCCCGGCGGCTGCCAGTTCACGGCAAAGACAAAGCTGCCGTTGTCCTCGCTGAGCCAGGCCAGCTCGCCGTTGCTGAGGGCAGCCACCCATTCCGACCAGCTGCCTGCAGCACTTTTGTACTGCGCGCGGCCCACGACGGTGAAGGGCTCGGGCTTGCCGTTGCGCTTGACCATGCCCGAGGCGCCCAGTTGCAGCGGGCTGTAGTCCTCGAACACCTCGGCCATGGAGCCAATGCGCTTGAGCGTCTCGCCATCGCGCAGCACGGTGCTGCGGCAAAACTCGCAGACGGCAAAGCTCGATTGCGCACTGGCGAAGTGGACCGGCGCGCCACAACCAGGACAGGGAGCGCTGTAGTCGCGCTGCGATGGGCTGGAAGCCATATCTTTTTGCTATTTAAATTAAGAGCTGCTTGCGCTTGTATATATAGGGTCTGGCGACCCTCATGGACTATCTGCGGGAGCGTCCTAGCGATGCTTGCTCTTGCGGGCCGCGCCCTCTGCAGGTTTGGAGCCGTCGGTCTTTTTCTGTCCCAGCCTGGATTCCTTGCCCGCAATCAGGCGCTGGATGTTTTCGCGATGACGCCAGACCAGCAGGATCGCCATCACGACAATCGCGGCAGTGATGGGCGTTTCCGCATCCCAGACGATGCCGCTGCACAGCACGTAGTACACGGGCGCGAACACCGAGGCCACCAGCGCGGCCAGGGAGGAATAGCGGAAGAACACGGCCACGATGACCCAGGTCAGCGCCGTCGCCAGACCCAGCCAGCCGCTGATGCCCAGCAGCACGCCCAGCGCCGTGGCCACGCCCTTGCCGCCCTTGAAGCCAAAGAACACCGGGTACAGATGACCCAGGAAGGCGGCCAGACCGGCCAGTGCCACCGTGCTGTCGCCCAGACCGAACGGCTCGCCGAAGGCCTTGACCAGCACCACGGGCACCAGGCCCTTGAGCGCATCCAGCACCAGCGTGACAGCCGCAGCCGCCTTGCTGCCCGAGCGCAGCACATTGGTGGCACCGGGGTTGCCGCTGCCATAGGTGCGCGGGTCGTTCAGGCCCATGACGCGGCTGACGATGACGGCAAAGGACAGCGAACCAATCAGATAGGCCGCGATGACGGCGATAACGGGATAGAGGGCGTTCAAAGGAATTCCTCGGCCAGAGACTGGCCCTTAGGCTCGCCAACCAAAGTCGACGGCACCGATTGTTGTCACGACTTGCGCAATCCGGATCAGGCATGGCGGTTTGTCGACCGTCATGCCCCTCGTGCATCCTGGTTTGCGTAAGTCCTTGTTGTTTGCGTTTTTGCCGGCCGGCGTCTGCCCCCGGCTGGCCAGCCCCTATTCTGCCAGCGCGCAGTGCACCGGTCGGGCATCGAGCAAACGGGTGCAGATCTCAGGGGCCAGTTGCACCAGATAGCCGCGCCGTCCGCCGTTGATGGCGATGCGTGGCAGCGCGAGTATGGTTTCCTCGATATAGACCGGCATTTCGCGCCTGGTGCCAAACGGCGAGGTGCCGCCCACCAGATAGCCGCTGTGGCGGTTGGCCACTTCGGGCTTGCAGGGCTCCACGCTCTTGGCCCCGATCTGGCGCGCCAGGTTCTTGGTCGATACCTTGCAATCGCCATGCATGAGCACAATCAGCGGCCTGGCATCCTGATCCTGCATCACCAGGGTCTTGACGACCGCATGCTCGTCCAGCCCCAGCTGACGCGCCGACTCCTCGGTGCCGCCATGCTCGACATAGTCATAAGGGTGCTCGGTGAACTCTACCTTGTGGGCCCTGAGCATCTGCGTGGCCGGCGTCTCGCTGACATGGGTGTTTTTGTCTTTTTTGGCCATGATTCAATTTTGATAGCTGCTAACCCATGAACTACATGGGAGAGCAGCCATTCTCCCTCAATAAAGCGATCAGACTGCGGGGTCGCGCATCTCCCAGCGGATGGCGTCGATTGCGGCCAGCAGCTCGGCAGGCAACTGCGTGCCCCAGGCGTCAAGATCCTCGTCAAGCTGGGCCACCGAGGTCACACCGATGATGGTGCTCGCCACCTGCCACTTGGTATAACAGAACGCCAGCGCCAGCTGCACCGGCGTGAGGCCATGCTGCTGGGCCAGCGCGTTGTAGCGGCGCGCGGCAGCCAGCGCATCGGGGCGGCCCCAGCGCTGCCTCTGCACTGATTCATACCTGGCAATGCGTGCCTGCTTGGGAGCGCCCTCCTCGGTCGGTGCAAACTGATCGAACTTGCCCGTCAGCAGGCCGAACGCCAGCGGCGAATAGGCCAGCAGCGACACTTCGAGGCGGTGGCAGGTTTCGTCCAGCCCGTTTTCATAGCTGCGGTTGACCAGGCAGTAAGGGTTCTGGATCGCGGCCACACGCGGCAGTCCGTGCTGCTCGGCCAGGCGCACAAACTCGTGCACGCCATAAGGCGTCTCATTGGACAGGCCGATATGGCGGATCTTGCCCTGCTTGACCAGACCGGCCAGCGCCTGCAGCTGCTCGTGGATGGGCGTGAGCGAGCTTTCCTTCTGCGGGTCGTAGTACATGGTGCCGAAGGCCGGCACATGGCGCTCGGGCCAGTGGATCTGGTAGAGGTCGATCACCTCGGTCTGCAGGCGCTCAAGACTGGCGTCGCAGGAGCGAACAATGTCATCCGCCGACAGGCCCGAGCCTTCACGAACCCAGGGCATGCCGCGCGAGGGGCCGGCCACCTTGCTGGCCAGCGTGATCTGATCGCGCATGCCGGGGCGGGCCTTGAGCCAGCGGCCGATGATGGATTCCGTCGCACCAAAGGTGGCCTCACGGGCCGGCACGGAATACATTTCGGCCGTATCGAAGAAATCCACGCCGCGCTCCACGGCGCGATCCATGATGCGCCAGGCTTCAGCTTCGTCGACCTGCTCGCCGAATGTCATGGTGCCAAGACAGATGGGGCTGACGCGCAGATCGCTCTGCCCCAGAGCGACGGGATTCATGGAAAGACGGGAAGTGGATGCAGCAGAAGTCATGCTTTCAAGTTTAGAGCCTGACAGTACAAGATCAGGGCAAGATCAGGGCAGACTCCTTGTTTTTTGACACAGCTGTCCCGTGCACGACGGGCCATGCTGCAAGCGCAGCAATAATCAAAACAACGGAGACAATATGACAACGCACCACCCCACGCAGACCGGCCAGCTCACCGATATCACGCCCTATCAGCCGCGCCGCCAGTGGCGCTCGCAGATGCTGCCCGTGCGCAATATGCACTCCCACCTGCGCAGCTGGGAGCCCGAGCCAGCGTCCGGAATCGATCCCGAGTTGCCCGTGCTGGTGCTGGCCCATGGCTGGATGGATGTGGCCGCCTCCTACCAGTTTGTGGTCGACGCCTTCAGCGACGCTTTTGTGCAGGGCCGCCGCATCGTTGCCCACGACTGGCGCGGCTTCGGCCTGAGCCGCAGCACCGAGCCCTGCGACAGCTACTACTTCACCGACTATCTGGCCGACCTGGACATGCTGCTGGAGCAGATCTCGCCCGATCAGCCCATCGATCTGGTCGGCCACAGCATGGGCGGCAATATCTCCTGCATGTATGCGGGCGCGCGGCCCGAGCGCATTCGCCGCTTTGTCAATCTGGAGGGCTTCGGCATGGCGCCCACAACGCCCGAGCAGGCCCCCGGGCGTCTGGCCCAGTGGATGGATCAGCTGCGCGAGCAGCGCGCGGGCGGCCTGGGACTCGCACCCTATGACAGCGTGGAGGCCGTTGCCAATCGCCTGCAAAAAACCAATCGCCGCCTGCCCCGCGACAAGGCGCTGTGGCTGGCTCACCATTGGTCGGCCCCCGATGCCCAGGGCCGCTGGCATATTCTGGGCGACGCCGCGCACAAGCTCTCCAACCCCTATCTGTATCGCGTGGACGAGGCTCTGGCCTGCCTTGCCGCCATCGCCGCACCCACCTTGTCGGTCGAAGCCTCGGACGACAGCCTGGGCCAGTGGCATCAGGGCCGCTATACGCTGGAGCAATACCACGAGCGCATACGTCATATCCCGCAATGCGAGACAGCCCGCGTGCAGGACGCAGGCCATATGCTGCACCACGACCAGCCGGAGGCCGTGGCCGGCCTGATCGAGGATTTCTTGCGCTGAACGGCTGCAACTGCGACTGCGACTTCAACCACAACCGCTATCTTTAAAGTAGCTTATATCGCATGAAAACATTGATTTTCAGTATCTTTTATATCTGAAATTAATGTACTACAGTCGATATAAGCTCACTTATTAATAGCTACCCACGCCCTGACCGGCCTGCAGCTCCAGCACATGGCGCCAGCGCCTGGGCTGCATCTGCAGCTTGCGATAGCGGCCGTCGGCCCATTCCCGGCTCATGTCCGCATAGCGGCCCGACAGCGCCAGCCCGCTCTGCCCGGTCTGGTAGATGAACTGCGAGGACTCCGGATCGCCCAGGTCGTAGATGGCGCGCAGCGAAGGCGCGTGGCGGCTGACAAAGCGCCCGCCCAGCGGGCCTTTGGCATCGGCGGGCGGCGGATTGGCGTTGTACTGCCCGACGTTGACGCTATAGGTGTCACCGCCCGAGGCCACGCTCACATTGAACACGCCGGCCAGCGCCGCCACCGAGCCCAGCGGCTTGTGCGCGCTGAGCGCCGGATGGGCCGCGCCCCAGCGCCATTGGCGCGGGTCATTGCCGTAGACGGCCCGCAGCTTGTCAAGCGTGCGGGTCAGCGCCTGTCCTGCCTGTTGCTCGCAGTTCAGCGGCGCGCACCACCAGGCGTCATTGCGCGCCAGCATTCCCTCCAGCCCGGCACGGAAGTCCCGCTTGCCGTAGCTCATGGCAAAGCGCTGCTCGCCGATGCGCGCAATCACCAGGGCGCGCGTCAGCTCGTCGACCCAGACCGAGAAGATCAGCGGCTCGGGCCTGTCCCGCTCCATCTGCCCCTCAAAGCCCGCCAGCAGTTGCTGCGCCTGCGCTGCCAGGGCATGGCCCGATTGGGCCTTGCGCAGCACGGGCAGCAAGGCCCGGGTGGCCAGGGACTGCACATCGTTCTGGATCGCCGCCATGCTGGCCACATCATGCTGGCTGCCGGCCGCCAACAGTTGCTCTATACGCTGGTGGCGATAGGGCAGGCTCCAGTCCTGGGTCAGAAAATGTGCATAGCCAGCCTCCGTCACGCGCTGGTTGGCCGTGGCCACAAAGCCGTGCGTGCCGCCATCGTCCTGCGGCGTCTGCTCGTAGCTCAGCCAGCCCTGCCAGTCATAGCGCGCATCCCAGCCAGGCGCCGGCGCCACGCCGCGCAAGTCATTGCCCGGCGCACGCACCGGCACCCGGCCTGCGGCCTTGAAGCCGATATGTCCCTGCACATCGGCCGCCACAATGCTTTGCATGGGCGAGTGGTAGATGGAAAACGCCTCGAACAATTCGGACACGGTCCGGGCACCGTTGGCCCGGAGGCCGGCCTCCACCGTGCGGTTGTCCGTGTCCAGAGCCGCCCAGCGCAGCGCCAGTGCATAGCGCTCGGTGTTGATGACCTTGCCGTATTGCTGCTGCGCATCGCTGATCACGGGGCCGTGGCGCGTGCTGCGCAGCGTCACCCTGACATCGCCCTGGCCCTTGACCTTGAAGACTTCCTCGCGCACGGTGAAATTTTCCCAGCCCGTGGGCGTGCGGTACTGGCTGGCATCGGCCGGGTTGATCTGCTCCAGATACAGGTCCTGCACATCGGGGTTGGTGTTGGTGAAGCCCCAGGCCACCTGCGCCGTGCGGCCCAGCACCACAAAGGGCATGCCGGGCAAGGTGGCCCCTGTCACGTCCAGCGCGCTCAGGACGCTGCCGTCGCTGGCCCGACCCTGAGGCGACTGAAGGCGCGCGAAATACCAGATGGCCGGAGCGCTCAGGCCCAGATGCGGATCGTTGGCCAGCAAGGGCTTGCCGCTTTGGGTCTTGCTGCCGGCCACCACCCAGTTGTTGCTGCCCAGTCCGTCGTTGCTGCCCATGTCCCGCACCATGGAGGCCGCCCATTGCTGCAAGGCTGATTGCATCTGCCCGGCCGGTGCCGAGACCTTGGGCAGGGCATCCGCCTCCCGGTAGACTCCGAGCTGGCGGTACAGGCTGGCAAGATCCACCGCCGTCGCGGGCGGCTCGCCCGGATAGGCCGGAATCAGTTGCCACAGCTGCTCGGTGCTCAGGACCTGCAGCAGATTCAGCCGCGCGAACTCGTTGCCCCAGTTGCCGCCCAGGTCCAGCGCCATCATCAGCGCCCAGCCCACGGTGTCTTCAGGCTCCCAGGTCGATGGCCCTCCTGCTCCGGCCCTGGTGCCCAGCAGCAGGAACTCCGGCGCTGCCGCCTGCGAGGGCCTGGCATAAAAGGCGGCTATACCCTGGCTGTAGGCCTGCAGGGCTTCCTGCACGGCGGGAGGCAGCGCCGCGTACTGGCGACGCGCCGCGCCATGAATATCGAGAGCACGCATCAGCTTGTCCAGCTCCAGCGTGGCCGGCCCCAGAACCTCCGACAAGCGCCCTTGCATGAGACGGCGGTTGAACTCCAGCTGCCAGCCGCGCTCCTGCGCATGGACAAAGCCCAGGGCCCGCCAGACATCCTGCGGCGAGTCGGCGCTGATATGCGTGACATCGGAGTCGTCGCGCCTGACCCACACGCTGCGCTCAAGCCCGGCGAGGAGCAGCTTGCCGTCCATGCGCGGCTGGGCTCGAACGCCATAGACCGCCAACGCGGCCCCTGCCAGCAAGACCAGTCCGCAGGCCGCGGCCGCCAGATGCAGTGTGCGCCTGAGCCAGGGATGGGCAGAGGGCTCTGCCGCTGAAGTGATGTCTCCCATATCGCCTCTTGTCATGCGTCCGGTGCGCAACATCCACATGCTGATCGCGTCCAGCCATGGGCGACAATACCCGTTTGGGCCACGGCCCGGTGTTAGGTAAACGACTTACGCAGACTCGGATCAGGCATGGTGCTTTGTCGATGGAAAGGCCCGTCGTGCCTCCCTGTTTGCGTCAGTCCCAAGGAATTCAACGCATGTGGCCCTTCAGTCTGTTCAAGAAACTCAGCCAGGACCCGGCCGTGGGTCAGCCCCGGGGCGACTATATCGGCTGCTATCTGCTGGGCACGCATACCAGCGGGCGCGACGATGACATCAGCTATATCTCGCTGGCGACCACGCGCGAGCAGCTGGAGCTGGATGCACGCCAGTATCTGCGGGAGTTCCTGGAGCAGCATCCGCAGTTGACCGAAGCAGAGCGCCATGCCCTGCAGGATCTGCTGGAGCACTGGAATGCGCGCGCCGATGCCCATCTGGCCAAATCAGCCGGCAAGCCCAGTCAGCCCCTGGCCGTGCAAGGCGGCAGCGAGCTGTTCCTGCGCACCGGCATGCGGGCGCGCAAAAAGGAAAAAGGCGTTTATCTGGAATAGGCGCGGGCAGCGGCCGCTGCCCTGACGCTACTGTGTGAAATTCATATCGAAGCCGGCTTCGGTCAAGCGCACCTCGTCGCCTGCTTTTTGCAGCCAGCCCCTGGAGACGGCCCAGTCCAGCGCGGACTGACGCTCGCCTTCGCCGATGCCATGCTTTTGAAGATCGGCGCCAAGCGCTTGCTCGTTCATGCCCTCGCCGGCACGCAAGCTTTGCTCCACCACCAGGATGTAGACCATCTTGTGGGCGGCTGTCTGAATGCTCTGCTCTGTCATGTTCGCAAGTCCTCGTTCCTGAATGAAGGTAAAGCCGGATGCCTGCCAGGCTACAGGCCCTGGGCCACAGCCGGCTTTTGATGTTTTATGCCGCGGGGCATACCCACTCTGGCAGTGAGTTTGTAGCCATCTCTCTAGTATTTCCTGTGCGTTTCCTCTGCTTGCCGGCTCCGCAACCATGGTGCCGGCGCTTCAGTTTCAGAACTGTGTTTCAGGGAGGTCATCATGGCTCGCCACACGCCCATAGAGCACTATCGCAATATCGGCATCTCCGCGCATATCGATGCCGGCAAGACCACCACCACCGAGCGCATACTGTTCTATACCGGGGTCAACCACAAGCTCGGCGAAGTCCATGACGGCGCGGCCACCATGGACTGGATGGAGCAGGAGCAGGAACGCGGCATCACCATCACCTCGGCGGCCACCACGGCCTTCTGGTCGGGCATGGAGCACAACTTCCCGGCCCATCGCATCAACATCATCGACACCCCCGGCCACGTGGATTTCACCATCGAGGTCGAGCGCTCCATGCGCGTGCTCGACGGCGCTGTCATGGTCTACGACTCCGTGGGCGGCGTGCAGCCTCAGTCGGAGACCGTCTGGCGCCAGGCCAACAAGTACAAGGTGCCGCGCCTGGCCTTCGTCAACAAGATGGACCGTGTGGGCGCCGACTTCTTTCGTGTGCGCCAGATGATGGTGGACCGCCTCAAGGCCCACCCGGTTCCCATCGTCATCCCCATCGGAGCCGAGGCTGATTTTCACGGCCTCGTCGACCTCATCAAGATGAAAGCCATCTTCTGGGACGACGAGTCGCAGGGCGTGAAATTCGAGTACCGGGAGATCCCGGCAGCGCTTTTGGCCAGCGCACAGGAATGGCGCCAGAAGATGGTGGAGGCCGCTGCCGAGGCCAGTGAAGCACTGACAGAGAAGTACCTGGACAGCGGCGACCTCGGCGCCGAGGACATCATCACCGGCCTGAGGCTGCGCACCATTGCCACCGAAATTCAGCCCATGCTCTGCGGCTCGGCCTTCAAGAACCGAGGCGTGCAGCGTCTACTCGACGCGATTGTCGAGCTCATGCCTTCGCCGCTCGATGTTCCGGCTATCGAAGGCCATAGCGAAGACGACAGCGCCAGCACCACGCTGATACGCCATGCCAGCGATGACGAGAAATTCGCCGCCCTGGCCTTCAAGCTCATGACCGACCCCTTCGTGGGCCAGTTGACCTTTGTGCGTGTTTACTCGGGCGTGCTGACCAAGGGCGATCTGGTCTACAACCCGACCCGGGGTAAAAAGGAGCGCATAGGCCGCATCGTGCAGATGCATGCCAACGCACGCCAGGAGATCGACGAAATCCGCGCAGGCGACATTGCGGCCTGCGTGGGTCTCAAGGACGTGAGCACGGGCGAGACGCTGTGTGATCCGCAAGCGCCCATCGTGCTGGAGAAGATCTCCTTTCCCGAACCCGTGATCGCCCAGGCCGTGGAGCCCAAGAGCAAGGCCGACCAGGAAAAAATGGGCCAGGCACTGGCGCGCCTCGCGGCCGAAGACCCATCCTTCAGAGTCAGCAGCGACGAGGAGTCGGGCCAGACCATCATTGCCGGCATGGGCGAGTTGCACCTGGAAATCATCGTCGACCGCATGAGACGCGAATTCAATGTGGCCGCCAATGTGGGTAAGCCTCAGGTGGCCTACCGCGAAACCATTCGCAAGAAAGTCAGCGATGTGGACGGCAAGTTCGTGCGCCAGTCCGGCGGCAAGGGCCAGTACGGCCATGTGGTGCTGACCGTGGAGCCGCTGGAATCGGGCAAGGGCTTTGAATTCGTCGACGACATCAAGGGCGGAGTGATTCCACGCGAATTCATCCCCGCCGTGGAAAAAGGCCTGCGCGAAGCCATGAACTCGGGCGTTCTGGCCGGCCACCCGGTGGTCGATGTGCGAGTGCGGCTGACCTTCGGCTCCTACCACGAGGTGGACTCATCGGAGCAGGCCTTCCGCATGGCCGCCATCCTGGGCTTCAAGGAGGCCTGCAAGAGAGCCGACCCGGTGATTCTGGAGCCCATCATGGCCGTCGAGGTGGAAACACCCGAGGAATACGCAGGCGCCGTGATGGGCAATCTGTCCTCGCGCCGTGGTGCCGTGCAGGGCATGGACGATATGGCGGGCGACGGCAAGACCATCAGGGCCGAGGTGCCGTTATCGGAAATGTTCGGCTATGCCACGCACCTGCGCTCCATGACTCAGGGGCGCGCCACCTACACCATGGAGTTCAAGCGCTACGCACAGGCCCCGCAGCAGGCAGCCGCCAGTGCGCATGCTTCTGGCGCAGCGACCGGCCACCGGAAACAGGGCTAGGCTGATCCGGGCAACTGTGCCACGGCTCGCCGGCACAGTTGCAGCACTGGTTCAGACAGGCGGCTCAGGCCGCATGCAGCCACTGCATGGCCATGGCCTCGTCGGTAAAGGGGAAATGCCTGACCTGGGCATGCGTGAAATGCCTGCCGACGAACTCGGCCATGCCCGCCAGATGACTGTCGGTCACCAGAGCGATCTGCTCCACCTGATGGCGATGGTCTCTGACAAAGCCCATATGGGCGCTGAAGCCGGCCCAGTTTTCCCAGCCGGGAAAGTCCTTGGACTGAATCATCACCCCATGCAGTTTGGGATGCTCGGCCAGGAAATCGTCCACGTCCTGACTGACGCCGTCGAAATCCTGCTCGGTCAGGGGCCCATTGGGCTCCAGCAGCAAGATGCCTTCGGGTTTCATGAGGGAGTAATTGAGCATATGCAACTCCTGCAGCGAAACTTCACTGTACGCCTGCACTCGCAGGAATGCAGCCCTAGACAGCACCAGCAGCACAGGTTTTCGTGGCTACTGGCGCAGCGCCGGGCCGACTGCGGAGTCAGCTAGGGACAGCCCATGGCCCGACTCAGGCCCTGCAACTGCTCGTCCAGCGCGGCACGCAGATCGGCGCGCATGGCATCGCGTGTCAGCAGTTCTTCGGCATAAAGTGCCGCCCAGTCGATGCCCACGCCCAGCACTACACCGGCGACCGCTCCCGCCACCGCCCCCACGGCGGTGCCGACACCGGGAACCACGGAGCCCAGGGCCGCACCGGCTGCCGCTGCCCCGGCCTTGCCCAGCCCCTGCTTGGCAGCGGCCTTGGCCAGCACCTTGCTGGCGGCCTTCATCGAGACCTTGGCCATGGCCTTGCCTGCAACGGCTGCGGCAAAAGCACCGCCCCCCGCGCCCGCCAGGGCGCTGGCCGTCAGACGCTGGCGTGCATCGCCCAGCAGCTCCAGCGCAGGCAGACTGGCAACCTCGGCACGCACCAGACATTGCTCGGAACTCAAGGCCAGATGATGGCGCGCCAGGGTTTCCTCGATGCGCTGCTGGCCCTCGGCCAGAGCGGCACCGCTGGTCAGTGCCTGCCTTTGTAAAGCCTGCACCCAGCCCTCCAGTCCTGGCGTGTCGCCCAGGGTTTCGCTGAGCTTGTTCTGCAGAAACTGGCTCACATCGCCCGTGAGCAGACTGAGGATGCGCCCCCACTCCGCGCCCAGGCTGAAATACCAGTCCAGATAACGCTCGACGGCCGCATCCAGCTGCCGGTTCATCTGCGGGATGCTCTGGCACAAGGCCTGCCCGGCCTGGGCCCGGCCCAGCAGCTGCAGAACCTGCTGGCGTGTGGCGTCCAGCGTGCCGAGACTGTAGAGCTGCTGCCCGATGCGCTCGCACTCGGGCAGGCGCTTGAGCGCCAGCGGGCTCTCCTGCGCACGGGCCAGACCGTCAAGGGCGGCCGTGGTCTGCACCAGAATACCCAGCACCAGCACGGCAACCAGGGCCAGCAAAGGCGCTGCCGGCGAAGGCCCGGCATTGCGCACTGCCGCCAAAGGCCTGGCCTGCAGCAGGAGAGCCGAGGAAGTCGATGCCCCTTGCATGGCGCGCCCCAGGCACAGCAGCACGCCTACCGGGCCAAACAAAGCCAGCAGCAACAGGCGCAGCACGGGCATTTGGGGCAGATCGGCCATGGCGCCACTGGCCAGCTGCACGGCCAGCAGGGCATCCAGCCCCCAGCGCACCAGCCCCGAGGGCGCGGCATGAATCTGCGCCAGAGCAAGACTCAGCGCTTCGGGCTCCATGCCGGCCGCCAGCGCCCGCCCCATATCCTGCTGACTGGCCATGCCATAGAGCCAGCCACCGCCCAAAAGTACCAGCAGCAGCCAAGTAGCAGCGCGCTGAGTGAAGGCCCAGGCAAAGGCCGTGGATGAAAACTCTCGCCTCAGGCTCGCCTGCATGCCATGGGCCAGCAAGGCATAAAGCAAGGGAGCCAGCGCCAGCAGGGTCCACTCCCAGGGCGCAAGAAACCATGCCTGCCAGAGTGCGCTGGTGCACAGCAGCAAGGCCAGCGCCAATGCCTTGCAGGCCGGCCACCAGCCCCCGGACAGCCAGCGGCCTATATGCCCTTGTGGCGCAAACTGCATGCGCAGCAGCTTTTTGCGCAGCATCAGGAGCAGCCAATGCCCCCAGGCTGGCAGCAGCGCCAGCAGCAAGACTGCGAGCAGCCAGCCCCAGGGCGGCAAGCGCGTCAGCCAATGGGAAAAGCCGGCCAGGGCCGCCAGCCACAGCCAGCCCAGCAATACCGCGCGCAGCAGGGTCTGTGGCCGGGTCAGCCCCGGCTCGGTCACTGGCGCGCCAGCGAGGTTCATGGCTCGCAGCTCTTGTCCGCTCCCCGGCCCGCTGCAGCAATCCCCCTGGCGATGCGAGCGTTGTAGACCGTCAGGCGGCTCAGGCCCAGTTGATCGGCAATCTTGGCATCGGATGCGGTGCCCAGCAAAGCCACAGCCTCGTCGCACCAGTCAAAAGCACTGCGGGCAGCAGCACCCGTCAACGAGGCAATGCCCAGCTCGGTGCGCTTGGCCACCACGCTGGCCTTGCTGATGCCCAGCTGCTTGGCCACTTCGGCATCAGCCTCCCGCCCCAGCAGAGCCAGCGCTGGCTGCGTCCACTGGAAATGCCCGAAGGCCGGAATGCCCAGCGCATTGCGCTTGAGGTTGACCGTCTTGGCCGATGTGCCCCAGCGCTCGGCCAGCACTGCGTCTTTCTCCTGGCCCAGGCGGGCCAGCATTTCCTCGGTCCACTGCAGTGCAGCCTTGCCCATGCATGCGTCCTTCCCGATTTCCAAAATACAAGCCAGATCGGCACTTATCCAATATGCAGCCTGCGTTTAAAGCTATCAAAATAGAGATCACTTAGGCACAGCAGAAGGCGCAGACCATGTTCACTACGCCCCTGCAACCTCAGCGGCCGTCTGCCGTCAGACATGCCCCCAGTAGATCAGCGCATCGCGCCCTTCCACGGACAGCGACACCTGCGCCCCCACGGGCAGCAGCACCTTGGTGGGCACATGGCCGAAGGGCAGGCCTTGCAGCACGGGGCGCTTGAGCTGCATGCGCAGCCAGTCGATGACGGTCTGCAGCTTGAAGCCCTTGTCATGCGTGGTGAGCTTGAATTCGGTGAACTGGCCGAAGACGACGGCTTTTTGCTTTTGCAGCACGCCCGCCAGCAGCAGTTGCGTCAGCATGCGCTCGATCCGGTAGGGGTGCTCGCCCACGTCTTCGATGAACAGAATGCCGCCATCGACCTGCGGGAAGTAAGGCGTGCCCAGCAGCGACACCAGCACCGCCAGATTGCCGCCCCACAGGGTGGCTCCGCCGGGGACATAGAAGTCCTTGAGCTGGGGCTTGCCATTGGGCAACTCGCCAATCCTGGGCATCTGCCAGCCCGCGCCCTCGCCCTGGCCGCTGAGCAGGTCCTCGAAACAGTCCAGCATGATGTCGTCCACGGGCTCGCCCGTCTTTTTGCTGTCCACACCGAAGTCGGCATTGAGCGCGGGGCCGGCCCAGGTGACCGAACCGGTCTGTGCCAGCATGGCCAGCTGAAAAGCCGTGAAGTCGCTGAGGCCGACAAACTTGGTGCCATTGGCAATCGCCTTGGCCACGGTCTTGTACTTGATGCCCGGCAGGATGCGCGTGAGACCGTAGCCGCCGCGCGAAATCAGCGCCACATCGGCTCCGCTGGCGGCGGCGCGATGGATAGCCGCCAGACGGGTGGCGTCGTCACCCGCAAAGCGCTGGCTGCTGGCCAGTGCATCGGCATCGATCTCCACCTCGTGGCCCAGGGCCTCCAGCTGCTTGATGCCGCGCTTGAAGGCTGCCTTGTCGCGCACCGCACCCGAGGGCGAATAGATATAGACATGCTTGCCGCCATGGCTGTGATCATGGCCGCAGCAGCTGCCATCGGCGCTGTGCACGTGGTCATGATGATCGTGGCCGCAGTGCTCGTCATGCACATGCGCCTCGCCAGACGGTTCCTGCCCGTGAGCCTGGGCGTGGTGCTGCGGATCTTGCTGCTGGGGCGCTGCAGTGGATGCAGGGGATTTGCGCGAGGTTGCCAAAGCCTTTTCATGCGGCCATCGGCCGCATGCTCCGAAAAAAAAGTGGATGAATCCGCAGATTCAGAAGTTCATACGACTTGCGCAAAACAGCTTCAGGCCGGGCGACTGCCTCAGAAGGCGGGCCCTTGTTGCATTCTTGTTTGCGTAAGTCCTAGTTCAAATGCTTGCTCCGCCGGTCTGACCGAGCGGGCTACGGCGCAAAGTATTCCACAGCCGCTGCACCGCCGCCCTGCCGTGCTGCAGGAACCAGAGCGCCAGGCCGGGTTTGCCGCCAGACACTGGCCTGCGCCGCCAGTTGCGGCACGGCCTGCAGCCAGGCCGCCCGCCATTGCGCGACAGATACGGGTTGCTGCGTGGCTGCGGGCTGCAGCCACAGCCTGCCGGCCTGCGCCCATTGCTGCAGCAGATCGACGGGCGGCACAGCAAGCTCGGTCTGCAGGCGGGGCCACGCCTTGAGTGCGGCCCGATGACCGGGCTGCGCAAACGGGGCATTCCAGGCGCGGGCCTCTTCGGCATTGCTGCTCCCCTCCAATTCGGCCATGGCCCTGGCCACATCCCAACCGGGCTTGCGCGCAGCCTGTTCAAACCATTTCTGACGCTGCTCTGGCTGCGTGCTCAGCGGCCAGGTATCGATGAGCCAGGCACCGGCAAAGCGCTCAGGCAGGGCTTGCGCCACGGCCAGCCCCAGGCGACCGCCATCGCCCTGCCCGAGCAGTAGCAGCCGCCGCAGGTTGAGCGCCTCGATCAGCTCGGCGATGACTTGCAAATGCCATTGCGCGCTGTGCTGTTTGTCTTTCTTGGGCTGGTCGCTGCGGCCAAAGCCCGGCAAATCGGGCACCACCACACGATGACCGGCGGCCAGCAAATCGGGCAACAGATGCCGCAAGCCATAGCCCCAGCCCGGGCTGCCATGCAGACACAGCCAGGTCAGCGCTGCATCCTGCGGCCCTTCATCGACCACCGCCAGACGCAGGCCCTGCAGCGCCGGCAGGTCGCTGCGCCACTGCGGCTGCCAGGGCCAGGCGGGCAGGTCGGCAAACGCCTCATCGGCATTGCGCAGCGCCCAGTCCCTGAGCGGGTGCGGCTGCTGCGCCTTTTTTTCCTGGCGTCGCAGCTGGAAGAACTCGGCCATCAGCGCCGAGCATTGCTCGGCCAGCACACCGCGCAGCACCCGCGTCTGGTGATTGATGGCGGGGTAGCCGAAGACATCGAGCACCGATCCGGCCGCACCGGTCTTGGGTTCGGCCGCACCATAGACCACGGCATCCACACGCGCATGCAGCATGGCGCCGCTGCACATGGTGCAAGGCTCCAGCGTCACATACAGCGTGCAGCCCTCAAGCCGGTAATTGCCGAGAGTCCGAGCTGCTTCGCGCAGAGCCAGCACCTCGGCATGGGCCGTCGGATCCTGGGCAGAGAGCGGGCTGTTATGACCGCGGCCTATGACCTGCCCGTCCTTGACGACCACGGCCCCCACCGGCACTTCGCCACAGTCGGCGGCGCAGCGCGCCTGCTCCAGCGCCTGGCGCATGAAGTGTTCGTGCACGGAAGCATCAAGATTCATAGCTCTATGCGGCTGACAGACAAGGCCCGAATGACAATTGCTTGAAAAGACCAGCGCCGCTCAATGGCCGCTGATCACCAGTTCCTTGCGCTCGCCGGAGTCATAGCCGTAGAGCGTGACACGCGGATTCTGCAGCTCGCCCTGCGAATCAAAGGCAATCGTGCCGGTCACCCCGTCGTGGCGGGTCTGGCGCAGGCGCGGCAGATACGCCTCGGCCTGGGCCGAATCGGCGCTCAGCATGGCCTGTGCCAGCACCATGGTCGCGTCATAAGCGTAAGGGCTGTAGACCTGATACTGGCCGGGAAAGCGCTGGTCGTACTTTTGCTTCCAGAGCAGACCACCAGGCATATTGCCCAGAGAGCTGCCGCTCATCACGCAAACCACGTTCTTGAGCGTCGGCGCCTTGTCAGCCATGGCGGGCAGGCGCTCCGAACATTGCGCATCACCGCCCAGGAACTTCATCTGATTCATGGCCAGCTGCGACATCTGACGCAGCATGAGACCAGCCTGCGCATCGAGCCCGCCGAAGAAGATCGCATCGGGTTTACGGCCTTTGATGGCCGTGAGAATGGACGCAAATTGCGTGGCCTTGTCGCTGGTGTACTGCTTGTCGACAATCTGCACATCGCGCTCGGCAGCTGCGGCCTCAAACAGCTTGACGATGCCCTGTCCATAGGCTGTTCGATCGTCCACGATCGCGATGCGTTTGACGCCCTGGTGCTTGACGGCATAGTCCAGCAAGGCATTGACCATGGCCCGGTCATTGGCGATGACGCGGAAGGTGTCGTCATAGCCGGCCTCGGTAATCGCAGGATTGGTGGCTGCTGGGGTGATGTTTGGAATACCGCACTCGTTGTAGATCTTGGCCGCTGGCAGCGTGGTGCCCGACTGAAGATGCCCCACCACGGCCGCCACCTTCTTGTCGCAGAAACGGCGTGCCAACGCCGTGGCCTGGCCGGGATCGCCCGCATCGTCACCGGCCTCCAGCTTCCAGTGCACGGGGCGGCCGCCCAGCTGCAGCTTGCGGGCGTTGAGCTCGTCAATCGCCATGCGCACGCCGTTTTCCTCATCCTTGCCCAGGGCTGCGATGGGACCCGAGACCGGTCCGCCATGGGCGATGCGTACCACCAGAGGCTTTTCTACATCCGCTGCATGGGCGGACGCCAGGGACACGGCGACCAGCGCCAGGCTCAGGGAACACGAGGTGCGGACACGGCGGCTCTGGGCCGAGCGATCAGTCATGGACATGCTTTCTCCTTGATGAAGCGGAAGGCTGTGGCATGCAAGCCTACGCCAGGCCAAAGCCTCAAGCGTAGCGGCAAAGCCGGCGATACCAGTTCAATGTGCAAGCGAAGGGGCAATCCCTGGAGTCTAAGGAACAGAACTCCATTGGGGCAATTGCTAGCAAGCCCCAGCAGGCTCGACTCTTGCGGCGTTGAGCACAGACTCCGGCTGCTGGGTATATTTCGGATTTCGGCTGAAGCGGCCGACCTTGCCCTCGCACCGTCGCCGACTCAGCGCCTTGATTGTGCCGCGTTGACAGGGGTGGTGCACGCTGCGCCCGGCTTTCCTGGCTGCCGGGCAAGCCTTTTGGAGGCCGGCGGCCGCAGGCACCTGCAGAGCGCGCAGGCCCGGTGCGGCTTTCGCGACCTGCGCTGCAACAACCAAGGGCCTGCGACCTACTTGCAAGGTGTGAACAGGTCCCGCGAAGGGCGCATGGCCACGCAAAATCTATCGGGCCAGCCCCTGATTCAGCGCATAAATCGATTGCGCCAGCGCGCGAATATCGGCCTGCTGATGCAGTCTTTCCAGCCAGTGCGCAGGAATGCCGCCGCGCCCCCAGAACGCACCCGCAATCTGGCCGGCAATGGCCGCAGTGGTGTCGGCATCGTCACCCAGGTTGGCTGCCTCCAGCACGACGGCTTCAAAGCTATCGAGCCTGTCAAAACACCACAAAGCAGCTTCCAGGCTGTGCACCACATAGCCCGAACTCTGGATCTGCTCGCGGCTTTTGCTGCGCCAGCTGCCTTGTGCAATCTCGGCGATGCGCGGGCTGCCAAACGGCAGCGCAGCCAGATCCAGCACCTGCGCCTTGTCTGCGCCCCGCAGGGCGCGGCTCAGTGCCACGGCGAACAGACGGCAGGCATCCAGACACTCGGCAGCCGCATGCGTGGTGCGAGAGCTCAGCGCCGCCCGCTCCTGCACCTCTTGCTCATCATGGGCATACGCCATGGCCACCGGGGCCAGCCGCATCAGCGAGCCATTGCCGGCGCTGCGCGCATCGTCACTTCCCGCCAGCGCATTGCCGGTGCGCAGATAGTGCTGTATCGCCTCGCGCGTTGCCATGCCGATATCAAAGCAGTGACCGGTGGAGCTCCAGTAACCCCACTGATACCAGTTGGCGTAGCGCGTCATCTGGTCCCCGGGGTCGCAACCTTCTTTGACAACCAGGCTCTCGGCCAGGCACAAAGCCATGGACGTGTCATCCGTCCATTGTCCAGCCCTCAGTGAAAAAGGCCCGCCCCCCACCATATCGGTCAGCGGCACAAAGCTTCCGCGCTCCCGAAACTCCAGCGTCGTACCCACGGCATCGCCACAAGCCAGGCCCAGCAGAGCGCCTTCAAAACGGTCCAGCGTGCTCATTGTCCGGCTCTCAACTGAGCGCGTGCGGCCATCAGCGCAAAACCCAGCAGGTTCTGTCCATGCCATTTGCGCGGCTGCTCGGCATCGGGATGGGCAGCGCCCAGGCCGATGCCCCAGATGCGGTCGCGCGGACTGGCCTCGACCAGCACACGCTCGCCGGTTCTCAGCAGAAACTCCCCCATGGCCGGGTTCTGGGAAAATTTGGCGACATTGGCGCTCACCACAATGTCGAAGCACTCGGCCTTCCAGCGTGCCTCGTTGAAATTGCGCACGCTGCGCCCTATCTGCTTGGCACTGGCCGGAGACGGCGCAGCCAGCACCTGCGCGCGCGCCTCTTCGTCCCCAAACAGCCGCGCCTTGCCTGCCATCATGAAATGCTCCGCCGTGGCAAAGCGATCCCCCTGCACAGTGAATGGAGCAGAGAACCACTGGCTCAGGCAGCCTTTGCCCACTGAGCCATTCCTTTCGGCTTGATGGCCCCAGAAACAAAGGTATTTGGGGCGGTAGCCTTGGTCGAGCTGGGCCACCAGATCGGCTACGGATCGAATTTCGTAATCTCGGTTCATGTCTGTTCTTCTTGATAATGGTTCAGCCACCAACGGGAAAAGTCCGCCAGCGTGGCGTGCGTGGAGTCAATGGCCTGCAAACCCGGCCCCGTATTGGGTGACCCACCTTGCTCGCGCAGCACCAGCGCCTTGTGAATCCGCGCTCCCACGCCGTCGAAATACGGCAGAAAGTCATCGACAAATGCCAGGGGCTGCAACTGCGCCAGGGCCTGTGCCTTGGGGCTGAGACCCGGATCAGTGCGGCCGCTGGTGGCGATCACACGCGAGATCGGAAAACCCAGCCGCCGCAGATTGACCTGCCGGGCCTCGGCGAACTGCGGCTGAATCGCCGACACGCAGACCAGCTCATACCCCGCAGCGCACAGCTGCTCGCAAGCCTGGAGCGCTCCGTCAATCGCGGGAATGCTTGACCAGAACTGCGCATCAAAGCTGGTGCGAAAGCGGCTCAAGGCCTCGCCCTGCAGGCTGGCAACACCCCAGCGGTCCATGGCCCAGTAGGCGTCAGGCCGCTTCAGCGCGGGCCGCTCGCCAAATTCCCGCTCCCAGGCTGAGGCATATGCCAGGTTGTAGTCCAGCAGCACGCCATCCGCGTCGACGGCGATGATTCCCGAGGCATTCATGGCGCCAGCTTCAGCAGATACCGGGCAGGGACGACATCGGTCAGCCACACACCGTTGTCGGAGCGGTAGAACACATGGCCCTCGCCCTGCATGCGCGCGGCATCCACCTGCAGCAGGGCCAGCTTGCCATGGCGACTGCCGACCTGAGCAGCCACTGCCTGGCTTTCGGAAAGATGCACATGGTGGCGTGACTGCCGGTTCAGGCCCTCATGAAAAATCGCATCCAGAAAACGCGTGGCCGTTCCGTGGAAGAGCACTGCCGGAGGACGCCTTGCCTCAAGGCCCAGCTCGACCTTGATGGAGTGGCCCTGATTGGCACGAATGCGCTTGCCATCCGCGCTGAAGGAATAGCGTTGCTTGTTGTTGTCAGCCACCATGGTCTGCAGATCCACCAGACTGATGGGCCGACCGGAGCGTGCCAGGCAGGCCAGCAGCTCATCGGTCTGGGCCCAGCCCGCCTCGTCAAGCTTGAGTCCTATGGTCTCGGGACTGTGCCTGAGCACCAGGCTGAGGAACTTGCTGCGAGCGGTGGTGTTTGGGTTTTTCATTTTCTTGTTCTCTTTTTCTCTTTGTTTGAAGCTGCCTGCCTGGCTCATGACAGGCTCTTGCGCTACCGGGACCCGACCTTGTCGTACTTTCCACGGTGCCACTGCCTTGTCGCAAACCCAGGCCAGGCTTTGTTGGCATGCGTCTGCATGCTTGGTCTGGGCTCCAGCTACAGGACATAAGTTGTATTGAGCAACTTATGCAAGTTGTACAATACAACCCAACATTCATCCAGTCAAGCCTGATTCATGACCGTTACACAGCGTCACTCCAAGCCAGCGCCGGACTTTCCCCGCCCCTACACCACGGTGGATGTGGTGATCTTCACGATTGCCCAGGGCCATCTGAATGTATTGCTGGTGCAACGCCCAGGCCATGAAGACGACCCGTTTCCCGGCCTCTGGGCCCTGCCCGGAGGGTTTGTGAATGTGGACCTGGATGCCGATCTGCAGGCCTGCGCCGCGCGCAAGCTCAAGGAGAAGACGGGTGTGGACAGCCCCTATCTGGAGCAGCTTGGCAGTTGGGGCAGTGCGGCGCGTGATCCGCGTGGCTGGTCGGCCACCCATGTGTACTTTGCGCTGATTCCCGCCCATGAGCTGCAACTGACGAAAGGCGCCAATGCGGCCGATGTGGCCTGGTTCGAAGTGGATGAATTGCTGCGCCGGCCCGCTCTGGCGTTTGACCATGGCACCATCTTGCAGGCGGCAGTGGAGCGTTTGCGCAGCAAGGTCGAATACACCTCGCTGCCCGCTTTTTTGCTGAGCGAGCCCTTCACCCTGCCCCAGCTGCAGCAAGTCTATGAAACCGTGCTGGGGCGCAGCGTGGACAAAAGCGGCTTCCGCACCCGCATGCTGGCAGCGAACTTTCTGGTCGAGGCCGGCCATGTGGAAGGTGTGTCGAACCGCCCCGCCATGGGCTACCGGCTGGCGGACCGCAGCGGACCCGTGGTATTTCCGCGCACATTCAGCCCACGCGGCCATTGAACCAGGCGATTACCCGCCACTGTGCCGAAACCGGGGCTTGCTGAGATAATCCTGCCCCTATGTCTCTCCTGCCCCACCAGCTCGAACTCCTGTCCCCGGCGCGCGACGCCGATATCGGCATCGAAGCCGTCAATCACGGCGCGGACGCCGTCTATATCGGCGGACCGGCCTTTGGCGCGCGCGCGACGGCAGGCAACGACATCCGCGATCTGGAGCGGCTCATCAAGCATGCCCACCACTTCGGCAGCCGCATCTTCATCACACTCAACACCATCTTGCGCGACGATGAACTGCAGGGCGCGCGCGATATGGCCTGGCAGATCTACAACGCCGGCGCCGATGCGCTGATCATCCAGGACATGGGTCTGCTGGAACTGGACCTGCCCCCCATCCAGCTGCACGCATCCACCCAGACCGATATCCGCACGCCCGAGAAGGGCCGCTTTCTGCAGGACGCCGGCCTGTCGCAGATCGTGCTGGCGCGTGAGCTGGATCTGAAGCAGATTGCTGCCGTGCGCGCCGCGACAGACCCGGCCCGCACTACCATCGAATACTTTGTGCATGGCGCACTGTGCGTGGCCTACTCGGGCCAGTGCTTCATCAGCCATGCCCACACGGGTCGCAGCGCCAACCGCGGCGACTGCAACCAGGCCTGCCGCCTGCCCTATGAGGTCACGGACGCCAGCGGCCGCATCATCGCGCACGAAAAGCATGTGCTGTCCATGAAGGACAACAACCAGAGCGACAATCTGCGTGCCCTGATCGACGCCGGCGTGCGCAGCTTCAAGATCGAGGGCCGCTACAAGGACATGGGCTATGTGAAGAACATCACGGCCCATTACCGCAAACTGCTAGACGAAATCATCGAGGAGCGCGAGTTCTCCGATCAGCCGCTGGCGCGCTCGTCGTCAGGCCGCACCACTTTCTCGTTCGAACCCGATCCGGACCAGAATTTCAACCGCGAGTTCACAGACTACTTCGTCAACGGACGCAAGGATGACATCGGCGCCTTCGACACGCCCAAGACCCCGGGTCGTGCGATCGGCTGGGTGACACAGGTCGGCGACAAATGGTTCGAGATCGAAACCAGCGACAAGGCCACCGAGCTGCACAACGGCGACGGTCTGTGCTACTACGATCTGCAAAAGGAACTGGTGGGCGTGCACATCAACCGTGCCGAATGCGTGAGTGCCAAAAAAGGCATCTGGCGTGTCTTCCCCAAGAACGAGATTGCCGAGTTCAAGGACCTGCGCAAGGGCCTGGAAATCAACCGCAACCGCGATATGGACTGGGTGCGCACACTGGAGAAGAAGTCCAGCGAACGCCGCATCGGTCTGTGGGCCGAGTTCAAGGAGACCGCTTCGGGCTTCGCGCTGACGCTGACCGATGAGGACGGCTTTGTCGGCGCGGCCGCCATTGACCAGGAACACCAGAGCGCTACCGATGCCGCAAAGGCGCAGGCCTCGCTGCGCGAGCAACTGGGACGCTTTGGCGCGACGGTTTTCGAGGTGAACGATATCTCGCTGAACCTGAGCCAGCCCTGGTTTATCCAGGCATCGGTGCTCAATCAGCTGCGCCGCGATGCCGTGGTCGCATTGGAGCAGGCCCGCGCTGACGGCTTTGTGCGCCTGCCCCGCGCCAAGCCCGTGGAGCCGCCCGCGCCTTTCCCTGAAGACACGCTGACCTATCTGGCCAATGTCTACAACCAGAAGGCCCATGACTTCTATGTGAAGCATGGCGTGAAGATCATCGACGCCGCCTACGAGAGCAAGGAAGAGGAAGGCGAAGTCTCGCTGATGATCACCAAGCACTGCGTGCGCTTCTCGATGAGCCTGTGTCCCAAGCAGGCCAAGGGCGTGATCGGCGTCAAGGGCACCATCAAGGCAGAGCCGCTGCAGCTGATCAACGGCAAGGAAAAGCTCACGCTGCGCTTTGACTGCAAGCCCTGCGAGATGCATGTGGTGGGCAAGATGAAGAAGTCAGTGCTCAACCAGCATGCCAAGGAAATGAAAGAGTCTCCCATGCAGTTCTACCGCACACGCCCCACGCCTCAGCAGCCTTCCTGAGCGCGCGCATGCCACCCCAAAAACCCGCCACCGGCAACGGTTGGCGGGCTTTTTTTACCGACTGAGAACCACTGGTGAAAACCCTCGGTTTAATCCCTTCGCGTAAATCGTCTATTTTTTAGGCAATCCGTGCAAAGCACCATCTGGCGCGGGTTTCAAGGCTTGAAAGCATAGTTTTCCACAAGAGCGTCCACATGATGCGGGGATAAAACTGAGGCATCCATCACACACAACTGTATACATGAACAGTTGCATGCATCAGGCTTGTCCAACAGCCGATATCTTGCCGAAAGTCAGCTTTGAACAAGCCTCTTGCAGCAACTTTGCCACCGCCGGCACCAGGGTGCTGAAGTTGGCGAACCCATGCAACATGCCTTGCGCACGAAGGCTGGAAACGGGCACGCCAGCCTGCTGAAGGCGCAGGCCAAAGGCCTCTCCTTCGTCGCGCAATATGTCCAGCTCCGCAGTCACCAGCACCGCTGCCGGCAAACCAGCGAGATCGGGGTACTGCATGATGGAGGCCAGTGGATGTGCAGGCATGGCAGGGTGATAGTGACGCCACATTGCCGCCATGGCTTCGGTGGTGAGAAACGGCACCTGCCCATAAAGCGCATGCGATGGCGCATCCATATGCGCATCGCAGACGGGATAGAGCAGCAGTTGCTGGGCTATGCCTTTCCAGCCGTCTTCTTTTGCGCGCAGGCAGGTGGCAATGGCCAGATTACCCCCCGCGCTGTCACCCGCCACCATCAACTGCCGTGCATCGCAGTGCAGCTCGGCCGCATGCAACGCCACCCAGCGCGTGGCAGCATAGGCGTCGTCCAGCGCGGCGGGAAAGACATGCTCGGGAGCCAGACGGTAATCGACCGACACAATATTCATGCCGGTCAGGCGCGCCAGGTGGCGGCACAGGTTGTCATGCGTTTCCAGCGTGCCTATGCACCAGCCTCCACCGTGAAAATAGACCATGACAGGCGCTGCCTGCGCAGTGCCAGGACGGTACAGGCGCAGCTTGAGCGGCTGGCCGTCGCCACCGGGGATGTCGATCTCACGCACCTCATGCATGGGCAGGTCGGCAGGCGGGAAGGCCATGTGGTCCATGAGCTTGCGGATTTCGGGCACCGGAGTGGCCACAAAATCCATGGGCGGAACATCCTTGAACTGCTCCAGCACGGCAGCCATTTCGGGGTGTATCTGCATTGGGTCTCCTTGAAGTTGATGGAGCGCGCCCGACCAGGACGGGCGCAAGGTGGCACTCAGGCCACAAGCTCTTCGGTCTGGTGGTGGATATAGTCCTGCCACACCGGCGCACTCATCTCCTGCCTGAAGCGCGACTGCGACCAAGGCCAGGTGTTGGGCACACCGTTTCTATCCAGATACCAGCTGTTGCAACCCGAGCCGAAGACCGAGCCTTTGGCGGCCTGCAAGCGCTCCTGGTCGTAGTGAGCCAGGGCCTCGGGCCTGGCCGAAAGCCCTGCCACACCGGCTTGCTGGCCACGCTCTATCAGCTGCGAGATATAGCCCCACTGCATTTCCGAGGTATCGATCAACGAGAAGTTACCCACGGGAGAGGTCGGCCCGTTCATGAAGTAAAAGTTGGGAAAGCCCGGCACCGAGATGGACTTGTATGCCGTTGGCACATCGCTCCAGGCCTGCTCCAGCGTGGCTCCGTTCAGGCCCGTCACATTCATGGGGCGCACATAGCGGTCGGTCTTGAATCCCGTGGCCAGAACGATGACGTCCACCTCATGCAGCACACCGTCGCTGGTACGCACTCCCTTTTTCTCGACCTTGGCAATAGCTTCGGTGATCAGCTCGGAGTTGGGGTGCTGGATCGCCTTGTAGTAGTCGGGCGAGTAAATCAGGCGCTTGCAACCAGCCCGGTAATGAGGCTGCAGTTTTTCACGCAGGCCTGCGTCTGCAACAGAGCCATCCAGGTTGTCCTGGCAGATTTTCTGAATTTCCTGAATCTGTTCCGAATTCGGATCCAGCACACCCTCGGTAAAGCGTTCAACATTGGCCACATAAGTAGGTTCGCGCTGCAGATAGACCAGCAGATCGCGGTTGCTGCGGAATTCGGCACGTTGCTCTTCGCTGAAAGCTGGATTCTCGACCGGGAAAATCCATTGGGCCGTGCGCTGAAAATGCCGCACCTTGGCACGCGGCGCCAGTGCCGAGACAATTTGCACGCCCGTTGATCCAGTGCCGATGACGGCGATTCTTTTACCGTCCAGCGGTACCGAATGATCCCAGCGCGCACTGTGAATCGTGTTCCCCTCGAACTCCTCCAGGCCCTTGATCTGCGGATAGTTGGGGTGGTGCAGCACACCGGTGGCAGCAACCACCACCTTGCCCTCGTATTGCTTGCCATGCTGATCCTGCAGCGTCCAGGCATCGCCCGTCCACTCGGCTCGCGTGATCTCGGTGCCGAACTGCGAAAAATCGGCAATACCGTATTTCTGGAACACGCTTTCGAAATACTGCTGAATCTCGGCTCCGGGCGGCAGTACCCGAGACCATTCGGGGTTGGGCTCGAAAGAATAGGTATAGGCGTGAGATGGCACATCGCAAGTCAGGCCTGGATAAGTATTATCCCGCCAGGTTCCTCCCAATGTCCCTGCCTTCTCCAGAATAATGAACTTCTTCCCGCTATTCTTCAGGTGAATACCAGCCAGAATTCCGGACATTCCGCAACCAATCACTATGACATCATATTTCATTGGAATTCCTTAAATATTAATTACTTTGGCTGCAGAGAATCCGCCATCCACTGGAAGATTGACCCCGGTAATAAATGAAGCAATATCGGAAAGCAAAAATGCCACGGCATTGCCCACTTCTTGCGGCTTGCCCGCTCGCTTGAGCAAATGCATGGCCTCGAAAGCCTGGCCTACAGGCAGTTCATCAAGCATGGTGGTCATGGGCGTATGGATATAGCCGGGGCTGATGCTGTTGACCCGCACGCCGTAAGCACCGAGATCTGCGGCCAGACTGCGCACCATCTGGATCACCGCCCCCTTGGAGGTGCAATAGGCCAGATTGCTCGGGTTACCCAGCATGCCGTTGATACTGGCGATGGTGACGATGGAGCCCTGACCACGCTGCTTCATGTGGCTGGCCACGGCACGTGCACTGAGCATGGTCCCTGTCAAATTGACCTGCAGTACCTGTTCCCACTCCTGCAAGGGCATGCTCTCCAGATCACCCACACGGGAAATGCCAGCCGAAGTCACCAGCCCATCAATCTGGCCATAGCGGTCCAGCATGTAAGCAACCAGCTCATTGGTCAGCTTCTCGCTGCTCACGTCGAGCTTGCGAAATTCGCAACCCTGCGGCAAATCCTGGCTTTGCTGCAGATCAGCGCACACCACCTTGGCCCCGCTGGAGGCAAGGGCCTGGGCACTGGCCAGGCCAATGCCCGAGGCACCACCTGTGACCAGAACCACTTTTCCTTCCAAACCACCGATGAATGAATTCATTTTCAAACCTCAATACTGACTGACCGCCACCAATTGGCGATGGGAATTGAGATTCTTGGTTATTTTCAAATTCAAATCACTCTGATTTTTCCTCTTTACAAAATAAGTTTGTGTTTACAGTCCCTAGTGAAAACCATTAATTCATTCGGACGTACTGTGCCCAGGTTTTTTATATGTCAAGCAAGTATTTGCATTTAGTCAATTAATAAAGACTGTAAACACCTTCAATAACTGTCAAGCGGGAATTCGTGAGAAATACAAATACGCTGGGAGTGCTTTAATTCATTCGTATTTAGCCAATGAGGAAATCATGAAAGTTGCAGTCATCACCGGCGCCGCCAGTGGAATTGGTGCAGGCCTTGCCAAAAAGGCAGTCTCTCTTGGAATGAAGGTCGTGGTTGCAGACCGCGACCAGACCGGCCTTGAAAAAGTCGCGCTGGAGCTGGGAGATCAGGCATTGGCCGTGGCCACCGATGTCACCAGCCAGGCGTCGCTGGATGCGCTGGCCGACAAGGCCTATGCAGCTTTCGGTCAGGTCGATCTGCTTTTCAACAACGCAGGCGTTCTCAGCACCGGCAATAGCTGGGAGATCAGCGATGCCCAATGGCAGCAAGCCTGGCAGGTCAATGTCAACGGCATCGTCAACGGCCTGCGCGCTTTTGTGCCACGCCTGCTCAGGGCAGACAGGCCCGCACGCATCATCAATACAGCATCAATCGGTGGTTTTTTGCCGAGCCCGCTGATGGCCCCCTACTCGGCCACCAAATTTGCCGTGGTGGCGTTGACCGAAAGTCTGGCCAGCGAGCTGGCCGCTCTGACCCCGCATATCAAGGTCTCGCTGTTGGCTCCTGGTCCGGTCAAGACTGCTATCTTCCGAGAAGCACCATCCGCCGCATCGGCCCAGTTTCACGGCATGATGAGTCATCTGCTTGATGCAAACGGTCTGGGCAGCGACGAGTTTGCCAGCCTGGTTTTTGCGGCGATCGAACGCGGCGAATACTGGATTGTTCCCCAGCCGGAAATGCTCTACCCCTTGCTGGAGGCTCGCAACAAGGTCATTGCCGAACGCACTCCTCCCGTCTTTGCCTGGGCACAGGAAACCGTGGAATGATGACAGAAAGGCCAGCTATCGTCGGCCTTTTTCAATCCACGGCGAGCATCACTCCCCCCATAGATCCCTGGCAATCTGCTCGAACTGCCTGCGCATCACGTTCTTCTGTACCTTGCCTGTTGCCGTGGAAGGGAAGGCATCGACAAAGTGCACAAGCTTTGGCACTTCAAAGCCCCCCAGATGCTGACGACAGTGAGCAAGCACCGAATCAGCATCGACCGAGGTTCCGGGCTTGCGCATCACAAATGCGCAGACCGCCTCGCTCCAACGCGGGTGCGGCAAGCCGAAGACGGCAGCGGCCGCGATCTCGGGATGGGCCAGCACCACGGCCTCAACCTTCACGCTGGCGACGTTCTCGCCGCCGGTCTTGATCATGTCCTTTTTGCGATCTATGAACTCCATGCGGCCCTGCTCGTCCCACATGCCCAGATCGCCGGTATGGTGCCAGCCAAACTTCTGTGCCTCGGCCGTCGCCTTGGGGTCCTTGAAATAACCCAGCATGGCATTGGGGCCGCGATGCACGATCTCGCCGACCTGGCAGGATCCCAGCAGATTGCCTGCATCATCCATAACGGCGGTCTCGCAAGTGGTCAGAGAGCGCCCCCAGAAATTGGCATCGCATTCGGCATTGAGCAAGGGGTAGAAAGTCATGGTGGCCGGATATATCTCGGTCTGCCCCGTGGCCAGAGAGATATTGCGGCACATGCGCTGCGCAATCTGGGCGATCAAGGGTTTGGGAATCGGAGCCATGGCATAGATGCATTGCCGGATCGTGGTGGGCGCAAAACCCGGATCGGCCAGCACCGCTGCATACATCAGGGGCAGCCCGACAAAGATCGTCACGCCTTCCTTCATCACCAGCTGCCCCACCTCCGCCGGCACAAACTGTCGCGTGAGCACGGTGCAAGCGCCTGCCGCCAGCGCAGTCTGCACCAGCGCATGCTGGGCGCAATGAAACAGGGGCAACCAGCCGCTGAGCACATCGGCCTCGCCATATTTCATCTCGTCGATATTGCCCTTGACCGCCGCATAGACCGACAGATGGGAATGCACGACGCCTTTGGGATTGCCCGTGGTGCCGCTGGTGTACATGAGCAAGGCCGCCTGGTTGTCGTCAATGTCAATCTCCGGCAAAGCATCGGACTGGCCTGCTTCGGCCTGTGTCAACGATATGCCCGGCAGTCCTTGCTGCACCTGCGACATTTGCAGGCGCGCGATGATGAGCGGCACTTGCAATTGCTGCAGAATTTCGGCCAGTCCGGGCAGGGCCAGCAACTCCTGATCGAGCACCACTGCCGACACCTCAGCATGCCGCAGGATGTAGTCGATGCTCGATACCTCCAGCTTGATATTGACGGGCACCCACACCTGACCCGCTTTGTGAATGGCGTTGCAGGCCACCACCATGTCTATGGAATTGGCGCACAGCATGCCGATCTGCTTGCCCGGCCCCAGCGTCGACAGCAAATAATGCGCGAAGCGCGAGCTTCGTGCATCCAGCTCGGCATAGCTGATGCGCTCAGCACCATCGACCAGCGCCGTGCGGCGGCCAAACTTGCGCGCACTGCGGTAGAGCAGGTCGCCCAGCGCAATGCGCCGGATACGCCGTGCCTCCTTCGTCAGACTCATCTCGATCATGGTTTGTCTCCTTGATAGTGTGCAACCCGGAACCCATAACCCACGCTTTTTCTTGTTGTGTCTCTAATCCTGCTTCGGCATTGCCATGGCGGCAGCGGCAACCATGGGCGAGAGCTGGCCCTGCGCCCCGCCGTCACAGGCAATGACCGTGCCGGAGATGTAGCTGGCCGCATCGCTGCCCAGAAACATCGCCAGCCGGGCAATATCTGCAGTCGTGCCCATGCGCCCCAGCGGCACCATGCTGCACACCAGAGCGTCTCCTTCTGCCCCCTGCGGGGCCAGCCGGCGCATGCCTTCCGTGCCCTCGATGGGTCCGGGGGAAATGGCGTTCACACGAATGCCCCTGGCACCCCACTCCAGCGCCAGCACCCGCGCCAGATGGTCCACTCCAGCCTTGGCCGCGCAGACATGGGCCTGGTACATCATGGGCACGGTGGACTGCGGCGCGGTGATGAAGATCAGGCTCGCTCCCGATTGCCGCAGGTGCACCAGTGCCTGACGCGCAACATGAAAGCTGCCCAGCAGATCGATGTCCAGCACCACCTTGAAGGCGTTGGACGACATCTGCTCTGCAGGGGCGAGGAAGTTGCCGGCTGCGCCAGACACCAGCACGTCGAGCGGCCCATGGCAGGCCACGGCCCGCGCCAGCGCTGCGCCCACCGCTTGCTCATCGCGCACATCGGCCACCACGCCAAAGGCTTGCGCCCCCAGCGTCGCCAGGGCCGCATCCACATTGGCCTGCTTGCGGCTGGCGACCGAGACCCTGGCTCCTGCCATCGCGTAGTGCTGGGCAATGCCCAGGTTGATGCCTGTGGTGCCGCCAAACACCATCACATGGCGACCTGAAAAATCAAATTGAACATTCATGAACAGCACTCCTCTGCTCGCAACAGGGCTTTCTGGATCTTTCCTGCCGGGGTCAACGGCAATTCGGTGCGAAACACCAGCTGGCGCGGCAGCTTGTAGTCAGCGAGCTGCTGGCGGCAATGCGCGAGCAGCTCCTCCTCGCTCACGCTGGCACCAGGTCTGATCACGATGTAGTAGCGCCCCACCTCCCCCAGCACGGGGTCCGGCACGCCGATGCCGGCGACCATCAGCACGCCTGCATGACCGGCAATCACGCTCTCCACCTCGCTGGGATAGACGTTGAAGCCGCCCTGTATGAACATGTCTTTTTGCCGCCCCTTGAGGTAGACCAGGCCCCGCTCATCGACAAGCCCCAGATCCCCCGAATGCAGCCAGCCGCCGGCAAACGCCTCTTCGTCCTGCTGCTGCCCCACATAGGCCGGAATCGCCCCCGCACCGCGAAACCACAGCTCCCCCACCTCGCCACTTCGCAGCTCCTCTCCATCAGCCCCCGCCACGCGCAGCTGCGCCCCTTGCAGCGGCTTGCCTATGCTGTGCAGCAGGGCCTGCTGATCCGCCTGCCAGGGCGTCATCACGATGGCCCCCGAAGTCTCGGACAGACCGTAGAGATTCATGATGCTCACGCCCGGAAACTGCTGCTGCAGCCGCTGCAGCAAGACTGGCTCCACATTGGATCCACCCACCACGATCAGGCGCAGCCGGCTCATGTCAACCTCCGCCAGAAGCGGATGCATGAGCAGCAGTGTCAGCATGGTTGGCACGCCCACCAGCCAGGTCGGCGGATGCCGGTGCGCCATCTTCCAGACGGCCTCGGGGCTGAACATGGGCACCAGCTCGCAGGTGCCGCCCGCCAGCAGCATGGTCAACACGCCGCAGGTAATGCCACCCACATGGTTGAGCGGCATGGCCAGCTGCACCATATCGTCCACCACAGCCCTCACATGCGCGTGCTGCGCCAGCGCTGCGCCCAACTGGGAGCGATGCGTCAGCCCCGCCGCCTTGGGCCGGCCTGTGGTGCCGGAGGTGTAGATGATCATCAGCAGGTCATCCGGTTCAGGACCGGTGCCTTCATGCAAGACTTTCGCGCCGGACTGCAGCGATTGCTCGAATCCTTCATCCACCCACAACAAGTGCTCCAGCGCCGCAAAACGCCGACGGGCCTGCGCCAGATAGCGCTGGTAGTCGAAACCAGCAAACTCGCGCGGCGCAAGCACGGCCTTGACCTGGCTGTCCTGCAGCATGAAGTCCAGCTCGGCGTCCCGGTATCGGACGCTGAGGCCCACCACGACCAGCCCCGTCTTCGACGCGGCCAGATAGCTCAGCACCCAGGGCAGACCGTTGGGCAGGATGATGCCGATGCGTTCACCGGGCCGCAGGCCCAGCGAGGACAGATGGGCAGCCCAGGCGCTGGCCATGACATCCACCTGCTGCCAGCTGTAGCTGCGCCCCTGGTCGATATAGGCATCCCTGTGGGGATGGGCGGCCACGGTCTGCGCCAGTGCCTGCGCCACGGTCCGAGGAGGAGGGCAAGTGTTCATCTGCAACTTCTCCCCGATTCAGGCCGCCAGGTGCAGCATCTGCCTGGCCTCCCTGGGAGTGGCGACTTCACGGCCCACATCACGCGCATAGCGCGCCAGCTGCTCGATCAGCGGAGCGTTGGATGCGACCTTGCTGCCGTCCGGCAGATAGAAAGTGTCTTCCAGCCCGCTGCGCAGATGTCCGCCGAGCTCGGCCGTGCGCAGATGGGTGGGCCAGATCTCGCTGCGCCCGATCAGCGTGGTCTGCCAGGGCGCATCCTTGATCTTGAGCCTGAGCAGGATAGGCAGCAGATCGGGGTCTGCCGGCATGCCGGACTCCACCCCCATCACGAAGTTGTATTCGGGCAGGCCTCGGTACATGCCGGTTTCCACATACATGCCCACGCAGCGCACGATGCCCACGTCAAAGCACTCGAACTCGGGCAGAGTGTGGGTCTCGGCCATCACATCGAGAAAGTCCTGCACCTTTGCGGGCTGATTGTCGAACAGCATCGGCGGCCAGGCCCAGCTTCCATTGCTGCGGGTTTTGAGATAGTTGAGCGAGCCCGCATTGCAGGCCGCCATCTCGGGTCGCGTGGCACGCAGACAGTCCAGCGGTCCCCGGTAATCGGGGCCGACCACCCCGGTGGTCTGATTGATGATGAGCTCGGGGCAGGCTGCGCGCATGGCATCCACGCAGGCCCTGGCCACTGCCGGGTCCCAGCTGGGCAGATGACCCTTGCCCTCCTCCTGGCGCCTGAAGTGGACATGCACCACCGATGCGCCCGCGTCATAGGCCCGGCGTGCTTCCTGCGCCAGTTGCTCTGGTGTCACGGGCACATGATGCTGATTCGGGTCGGTCAGCACCCCGGTAATGGAACAGGTAATAATGGCTTTATCGGACATATTGCTCCTTTAATAGAAGCTGACAACGCTTTACACATAAGCGTTTCAGGCTTATTTCGCTCAAATCTCCCGGCAACGGCTGAGGCCGCTGCGACAGCCGCGCTAGATACGCCACTGGCGCGCGGCCAGCTCTTTCATGATTTCCTCTGTGCCGCCGCCAATCGTCAGTACCTTGACTTCGCGGTAAATGCGCTCGCTCAGCGTGCCGCGCATAAAGCCCATGCCACCCAGAATCTGCACCGCAGTATCGGCGCAGAACTGCATGGTCTGGGTGGCGTGGTTCTTGAGCACACAGACCTCGCCCACCCAATCCGCACCGCTATCGCCGCCATCGGCTCGTGCGCAGACGGCGTTGAGCCAGGCTTCGGTGCTGCGCAGGCGCTGCTGCATGTCCACCAGCTTGTGGCGTATGACCTGATGCTGATTGAGCGTCACGCCAAAGGTCTGGCGCTGCTGCGCCCAGGCCAGCGCCTCGTCATAGCAGGCCTGGGCAAAGCCCAGCGCAGCGCAGGCAATGCCCAGGCGCTCGCCGTTGAAGTTCTGCATGATGGCGCGAAAGCCCTCGCCCTCGGCCCCGAGCAGGTGACTGTCAGGCACGCGCACGCCATCAAAGAACAGATGGGCCGTATCCGAGCATTGCCAGCCCATCTTGTGCAGCGGGCTGCGGCGCAATCCCGCACTCTCGCCCGGCACCAGGATCAGGGAGATGCCGGATGCACCTCTTTGCTCGCCCGTGCGCACCGCCACCGTGATCCAGTCCGCACGCATGCCCGAGGTGATGAAGGTCTTCTCGCCATCGATCACATACTCGGTGCCATCGCGCCTGGCCCTGGTGCGCAGCGCCGCCACGTCCGATCCACCGCCAGGTTCGGTAATCGCCAGCGCCGCGATCTTGTGGCCTGCCAGCACATCGGGCACCACCTGTTGCTTGAGCGCATCGCTGCCCAGAGCCACCACGGGCGGCAGGCCGATGTTGTGCGACAACAGGCTGGCCAGCACACCGCCGCTGCCCCCGTAGCGGCACAGCGCCAGCCACAAAGCGGCGCGCAGACCGTGCGTGGCCGCAGTACCACCGAGCTCCTGGGGGTAGCCAATGCCGAGCAGCCCCAGCTCGGCGGCCTGGCGATAGAGCTGACGCGGGAACTCTCCCGCCTCGTCCCAGGCCGTGACATGAGGAGCGATATGCTCACGCGCAAAGCGGCGCACCATGTCATAGAGCATTTCGCGTTCAGTGGCATCAGTCATGCAGTGCCTCCAGACAGGGGCGCCAGTTTCAGCAGCACCTGGCCCGGCGCCACCTGCTGGCCGGCATTGACCAGCACGGCCTCCACCCGGCAGTCGGCCTTCACGCTCAGGCTGTGCTCCAGCTTCATGGATTCGACGACCACGACCACATCGCCGGCCTTCAGCGCCTGCCCGGTCTCCACGCCCAGTTGCACCACACGGCCGTTGAACGGCGCGCGCAGCTCTGCAGTCTGGCCGGCTCCGGGTGCATGCTCTGGCGGGGCATAGCTTGCATCTTCGACCCACCAGTCCACACTGCCAGCCTGCAGATGCCAGCGCGTCCCGCCTTGCCCGACGGGCAGTTGCACGGCCTGCACGGTTTGGGTCAGGCCCGCCGATCTCGCTCGCCAGCCATAGGCCAGCAACGCGTCGACCTGCAGCAGCTCAGGCTCTGCGCCGTGCCGGTTCAGCAGCCAGCTGTCTTCGGTCTCGGGCCGCAGCGCCAGCTCCTGTACCCGGCCCCGGTGCTGCAGCTTGCGCAACTGGGCATAGCTGCAAGCCAGCGGCCCCGGCCTTTGGCCCACGGCGCAAAGCGCTCCCCAGTGCTGGTGCGCCAGAGCTTCCTTTTCTCGCAGCAGTTGCTGCAAGCGTGGCGCATCGCCCGTCAGATAGGAGATCAGAACCTGGCCCCGCCTGAACACTTCGTCGTTCAGGCATTCAATCAGAAAGGCGCGATTGGTCGGCAAGCCCAGCACCGCGAGCCGGCCCAGTGCATGAATCAGCCCGTCAATGGCTTGCTCTCGCGTCGGCGCATGGACGATCAGCTTGCCCAGCATGGCGTCGTAATAGGGTGTGACTTCGCTGCCGGTGTGCAATGCGTGGTCAAAGCGCAGCGGCGCGCGGCTGAAGGCGGCAGCGTCGGGGGCCGAGAAATGTCGCACCACGCCGGTATGGGGCTGAAAGTTCTCGTCTTCGGCGCACAGTCGCACTTCGATGGCATGGCCGTCGAACTGCACCTGCTGCTGCGTCAACGGCAAGGCCTCGCCGCGCGCCACGCGGATCTGCCACTCGACCAGATCAAGGCCAGTCAAGGCCTCGGTCACAGGATGCTCGACCTGCAGTCTGGTATTCATCTCCATCAGATAGAACTGCCGGCCTTCGACCAGGAACTCCACCGTACCCGCACCCACATAGCCTGCCGCCTTGGCCAGGGCCACGGCACAACTGCCCATGTGCTCGCGCTGCTCGGCATTGACGGCCGGACTGGGGGCCTCTTCAATGATCTTCTGGTGGCGACGCTGAACCGAGCAGTCGCGCTCCCCCAGATGAATCACATGGCCATGCCCGTCGGCAAACACCTGCACTTCCACATGACGCGGGTGCATGACGGCACGCTCGACCAGCAAGTCACCATTGCCGAAGCCAGCCAGGGCTTCCGAACGCGCACTGTTCAGAGCGGCATGCAGCTGCTGGGCACTTTCCACCAGCCGCATGCCGCGCCCGCCGCCACCGGCCACGGCCTTGACCATGACAGGGTAGCCAATCATGGCTGCTTCGTCGGCAAAGCGCGCATCGCTCTGGTCATCGCCCTCATAGCCCGGCAGACAGGGCACGCCATGGGCCCTGGCCAGTTGCTTGGCGGCGGCCTTGCTGGCGAGCTGGCGGATCGCGGCCGGCGGCGGACCAATCCAGATCAGGCCCGCTTCCTGAACGGCCTGGGCAAAGCCCGCATCCTCGCTGAGAAAGCCGTAACCGGGATGAACGGCATCGGCCCCTGTCGCCTTGGCGGCCGCCAGCAGCTTGTTCACGTCCAGATAGCTCTGTGCCGATGTCAGCCCGCCCAGTGCATAGGCCTGTGTGGACTGTTGCACATGGAGGCTTCCCGCATCCGCATCCGAGTACACAGCCACGGTCTCTATGCCCATGCGCCTGGCCGTAGCCATGATGCGCAGCGCAATCTCGCCACGATTGGCAATCAGAATGCGCTTCATGATGTGCCTCCTGCAATGCAGGTCCAGGGAGCCGGTTGCTTGCTGGAAAAGGCCTTGAGCCCCGCCCCCGCTTCAGCGCTGCGCAGTGCACTGGCAAAGGCCTGCGCGCCCTGGTTCAGCGATGCATCCAGACTTTGCCCGCCAATGGTTGCCAGCAGCTTTTTGGTGGCAGCCACCGCCTGCGGTGCAGCCTGCGCGCAGATTTCAAGCTGATGCTGCAGCTGACTCTGCCATTGGGCAGCGTCTGTGGCCTGGATCACGGTCTGTACCAGGCCGGCCTCCTGGGCCTGGCTTGCGGACCAGCGCTGACCGCCCAGCAGCCATTGACGCGCGTAACCTTCACCCAGCCTGCGCAGCACAAACGGCGCGATCTGCGCGGGCACAATTCCAAGCGTCACCTCGGGTGTGGCAAAGACGGCCTGCTGATCCGCCACCACCCAGTCGGCCACGCAGACCAGCCCCACACCGCCGCCCATGGCTGCGCCCTGCACGGCAGCGATCAGCAACTGGGGCAGCTCTGCCAGCAGCTGCAGCAGATGACCAAACTCGCGGTTGACCTGAACCAGCGGGTCCTGCGCCCCCGCAGGCAGCGGCGAGCCTATGCTGCTGGCAAAGCCTCCCAGGCTCCCGCCCGCACAGAAATGCCCGCCGTTGCCGCACAACACGACCACGCGCAGCTGTGAATCCTTGTGCGCTCTTGTGGCCTGATCGCGCAAAGCCTGCACCAGCTCGTCGGTCAGCGCATTGCGGGTTTGCGGCGAATTCAGTCGCCACCATTCCACAAAGCCGCTGCCCAAGGGCTGGCGTTCGATTTCAAGCAACTGAGTCATGCGCCGCTCCTCAGTGCGCCTGGCGCTTGATCAGCCCCATGGTCTTGCCGATGATGCCCAGCATGACCTCGTCGGCACCACCGCCTATTGAGCCCAGACGCCCATCGCGGTACAGGCGCGAGACGCGGTTGTCCCAGGTAAAGCCCATGCCGCCCCAGAACTGCAGACAGGTGTCGGCCACTTCGCGCGTCAGCCGCCCTGCCTTGAGCTTGGCCATGCTGGCCAGCTGCAGCGCATCCTGACCTGCCATATACATCTGGGCGGCACGATAGGTCAGTGCGCGCAGGGCCTCGACTTCGGTCTGCAACTCGGCCAGCTTGAACTGCACCCATTGCTGATCTATCAGGGTGCTGCCGAACATCTGGCGCTGCTGCGCCCACTCGATGGTCTGCTGAATGCAATCCTCCATGGCGAGCAGGCCACTGGCCGAGGCCCAGAGCCGCTCCTCCTGAAACTGCTGCATCTGATAGACGAAGCCCTGCCCCTCCTGCCCCACCAGATAGCGCTGCGGAACGCGCACCTCGTCAAAGAACAGCAGGCCCGTATCCGAGGAGTTCATGCCGATCTTGCGCAGCTTCTGCGCCACCTCCACGCCCTTGGTCAGCCTACCGCGCGGGCCGTCACGCAGCGGTACCATGACGAGGCTTTTGTTCTTGTGTACCGGCCCCTCGCTGGTGTTGACCAGCATGCACATCCAGTCCGCCTGAATGCTGTTGGTGATCCACATCTTCTGGCCGCTGATGACGTAATCGTCACCATCCCTGCGCGCATGGCTTTTGATGCCCGAGACATCGCTGCCAGCACCGGGCTCGCTCACGCCGATGCAGCCCACCATATCACCCGCAATGGCTGGAGCCAGAAACTGCTCGCACAAGGCATCGCTGCCAAAGCGTGCAAGTGCGGGCGTGCACATATCGGTCTGCACGCCAATGGCCATGGGCACACCGCCGCAGCGGATATGGCCCAGTGTCTCGGCCATCATCAGGCTGTAGGAGTAGTCCAGCCCCGCACCGCCATAGGCTTCGGGCTTGGTCAGGCCCAGCATGCCCAGATCGCCCAGCCCCTTGAACACCTGGTGCGCAGGGAAGATCTCCTCCTGCTCCCATTCATCGACATGAGGGTTGATCTTCTCGTCGATATAGCGCTTGAGGGTATTGCGCACTTCCAGATGTTCATGGGTCCATTGCATGGCTTGTCTCCGTCGAGTCCTGTTTGGAAGAAAAAAAGGGGGGAAGAGGCGCGCCCCTACATGCGCGCGACCCCAAACTGCATGGGGCGCAAGGTGCGCTGCTGCGCTTCGTGCAAGGTCTGCAGGCAAAACGAGAGCACTGCGCGGGTGTCGCGCGGGTCGATCACGCCGTCGTCCAGCAGCAAGCCGCTGGTGACCAGCGCATCGGCCTGGGCTTCGAACATGGCCACGATCTGGTCGTACTGCTTTTGCATCAGCTCGGCATCGATGGGCAAACCCTTGCGTGCCATGGCGGCCTCGGTGACCTGACGCATGGTGCTGGCCGCCTGCTCGCCGCCCATCACCGCCGTCTTGGCCCCGGGCCAGCTGAACAGAAAGCGCGGCGCATAGCCTCGGCCGCACATGCCGTAGTTGCCTGCTCCGAAGCTGGCGCCGCACTGGATGGTGATCTGCGGCACGGTGGCATTGGTGACGGCCTGAATCATCTTGCTGCCGTGCTTGATCATGCCGGCCTGCTCGCTGTCCTTGCCCACCATATAGCCCGTGGTGTTCTGCAGATAGATGATGGGGTGGCCCAACTGGCACATCCATTGAATGAAGTGCGCGGCCTTGCTAGCACCGGCCACATCGATGGGGCCGTTGTTGGAGATCAGGCCCACGGCATGGCCGCCGATATGCGCCTGCGCACAGAGCGTGGCCGCACCGTAGCCGGACTTGAACAGCAGCAGCTCGGAACCATCGACCAGCCGCGCCATGACTTCGTGCATATCCACTGGCTCGCGATGGTGTGCCGGCATCAGGCCCAGCAGTTCATCGGCGTCGTAACGCGGCTCCGAAACTCCTGAATCAATAGCTTTTTTCGCATGTGCATCAACCGTTGCAGACGTCTTCCATGAAGATAGCTGAGACACCACGGCACGTGCCATACCCAGGGCATGGCGGTCGTCCTCCGCCAGATATTCGCCCAGCCCCGAGACACTGGTGTGCATTTCGGCACCGCCCAGTTCCTCCTCGGTCGCGATTTCGCCGGTCGCCGCCTTGAGCAGGGGCGGCCCGGCCAGAAAGGCGCGCGAGCGACCGCGCACCATGATGACCACGTCCGACAACCCCGGCATATAGGCTCCGCCGGCCGTTCCCGAGCCATGCTGCACGGTGATGACCGGCAAACCCGCCGCGGACAACCGCGCCAGGTTGCGAAACAAGGCTCCGCCCATCACAAAGCCCTCGACGCGGTAGCGCATGAGGTTGGCGCCTGCACTCTCCACCAAATGAATGAAGGGCAGCTTGTTCTGCAGCACAATCTCCTGAACGCGCAGCATCTTGTCCAGGCCTTTTTCCTGGATGGCTCCCGCCTCGATGCCCGAATCGCTGGCCACGACCATGCAGCGCACGCCGCTGACAAAGCCGATGCCCGCCAGCATTCCGCCTCCGGGAACCGACTTGGCGGGGTCTTCCTGGTCCAGCATGAAACCCGCCAGCGTGCACAGCGGCAGCCATGGCGTTCCGGCATCCAGCAGCAAGGCCACTCTCTCTCGCGGCAGCAACTGGCCGCGCTTTTCAAACTGCGGCTTGGCCCGCTGCGATGCCTGGGCTGCCCGCTGCTCCAGCTCACGCAGCGCGGCGATGCGCGACAGCGTGGCGGCCCGGCGCTGCTGCGCCTGCTCGCCGGCTGCATTCCATTGCGATGCAAAGACGCTCATGACTGAAAAACCTTGGGAGTCTGGTAGAGAGAAAAGCCGCCAAATGCACGCACTGCGCCGCGCTGCTGCACCTCGGCGCTGGCGGCAACCGGCCCCATGCCCATCCGCACCTGGGGCCGGGCGCCATCGACGCGCAAAACCGTGCCGCTGATAAAACTGGCTGCGGGGCTGAGCAAAAACACGATGGAGGCGGAAACCTCGGCCTCGTTGCCAAAGCGTCCCGCCGGCACGGTAGCGGGTATCTTGCGCAGCATGGCCGCCGCTTCGGGTGGGTAGTGATCCATGCCGCTGGAGGCGATGTAGCCGGGTGCGATGGCATTCACACGCACGCCATGGGGTGCCCATTCCGCAGCCGCCGTCTCGGTAAGGCTGACCATGCCCGCTCGCGCCGCACCGCTGTGCCCCATGCCCGGCATGGAGCCCCATATATCGGCCACCATGTTGACGATGGAGCCACCATGCTCTGCCATGTGTTGCACAAAGCATTCGCGCGCCATCAGAAAGCCGCCTGTGAGATTGGTGTCCAGCACGGCCTGCCAGCCCTTGACTCCGATGCTGGCCAGGGGCGCGATGTACTGCCCACCCGCGTTATTGACCAGGGCGTCGATGCGCCCGTGGCGGGCCAGAACCTCGGCCACCAGCGCTTTGACGGCAGCCTCATCCCGTATATCCGCTCTGTGCCGGCTGACTCGATCCTCCGGTACTCCGGCCTGCTGCAACTCGGCTTGCACCGCAGCCAGCTTGTCCTGATTGCGTCCCACCAGGGCGACTGTGGCCCCCAGGGATGCCAGCTCGTGCGCAACACAGCGACCGATTCCCGAGCCGCTACCAGTCACCACAACCACCTGCCCCGCAAACAATGCGGCACGGAATACGGATTGGTACATCAACGCTCTCCAATGAATAAGGCCAGGGCTTGCTCGGTAAGCTCATCCAGCGTCAGCCCACGGCCCTCGGTAAACCATTGAGCCGTCCAGTTCAGCGCACCGAAGATCAACAGGCGTGCAATCTCTGGACTGGCTTTGAGCTTTCCCGTGTGGTGCAGGGCCTGCAGTGCGGGCATCCACTGCGCCTCGTATTCGTCTTTTTGCGCTCCCACATCTACGCGCTGCTCATCACTGAGCAGCCGCCATTCGTACAGCATGACGGGAATGAAGTCACTGTCCGGACCGACCATGATCTGCAGGTGATTGCGCACCAGGGCCCGCAGGCGCTGCACACCGCTGGCACGCGCCGTCAGCGCATCCAGTGCAGCGGCCTGGCTGGCGGCTGCCTGCGCCATTCCATCGCGCATGACCGCATGCAGGATGGCCTCCTTGCTCTCGAAAAAATAGAACAGGGAGCCTGGCTGCATACCTGCGGCTGCAGCGATATCGCGTGTGCTGGTGCCATGAAATCCGCGCTGTCTGAATAGCTGCGCCGCGACCTTCACCAGCTCGCCACGACGCATGCTTTCATTGCGCTCATCGGCCGACTTCGGAGGTCTGCCGCGACCGCGCTTTTTGGTGATGACTGCTTCATGACTTGTTTGCATGAGATGCAGCATATCGGCCTTTTTTATTTTTACCAATCATTTGCTCTGTAAAAATAACTAGGGCTTTTACGCAAGGGTTTTCAAGCAATCAGCTCTCGACCGACCTGGCGCGATAAAGGCCGGGAGAGCTGCCCGTCCAGCCCTTGAATGCACGTTGAAACGCCGCCGCATCGGCAAACCCCAGGTCTGCCGCAAGCTCTGTAAAGCTGACTTTGCTGGTCCCCAGCCGAGAGACCGCGATGTCTCGGCGAAGCTCATCCTTGATGGCCTGAAAGGAGGTGCCTGCAGCAGCCAGCTTGCGCTGCAGCGTGGGGGCCGACATGTTCAACTCGGCGGCCGTGGCTTCCAGCCCTGCCCACTGCGGACGCGACTGCAGCAGATGGGCATGTACGCGGGCATCCACACCTTCTCCGGTACGCGGCGGCATGATGGCCGCCGCCGGCCAGCTGGCCACAAAGGTCTGCAAAGCCTGCTCGTCGCGGCTGCAGACACGGGCGAGCTTGCGCGCGTCAAACCAGAATGCCGAAAACGGCAGGCCGAAATGCAAAGGCGCAGGAAAGGTGTCGCCGTAGTCGTTGGCGTAATCGGGCTGCCCGAAGGCAAAGTCAAAGTGCTGTACCTTGAGCGTACCGCCCATCAGCCAAGCAGTAAGCCGCCACAGCACACGCAGGGAAAACTCATAGAGGAAATTGGGCAGCGGCTCATTCCCCACCGGGCGCAGCACAATGCCAGCCAGCGCTCCATCACGCACCAGTTGCACATCCACCTGGTCCTGCAGCAGCACATGGGCCTGGCACATGCGCTGCAGCGCAGTCTCCATTCCGTGCCCTGAAAGGGCCTGACGGGCAATCAGCTCCAGGCTGCCGCGCTTGAGCGGTCTGGAGAACTGGCACATGGCCTCGTCTCCCAGCATCTCCACCACTCGCCACATCAGCGCCACATACTGGTCTGCCGTGACTCTGGCGCCTTCCTGCGCCAACAGCAAAGGGGCTATGCCTGCACGCAGCAGCAGCTCCTCGCAGTCATGCCCTCGTCTTCTCACGCCGGCAGTAATACCTCGCACCAACGCCATGGAGATCGTGAAAGGAACGATAGAAGCAGCAGCCATGAAAAGATCACCTTGAGGTCTTTTGACATACGAAAGATGCGCTCGGCAATGGGTTTGCGCATCGGTAAATCCTACGATGGCCCTCATTGCTCGACATCTGCTTGCCACTTTCCCAAGGAGCCCTCATGAGTCGCGATGTGTTTGTTGCCGGCGTAGGCATGATTCCATTTGCCAAGCCCGGAAAGAGTGATCCCTACTTCCAGATGGGCTCCAGCGCCACGTCCCTGGCGCTGGCAGATGCAGGCCTCGCGTATGACGCAGTGCAGCAAGCCTATGTGGGCTATGTCTACGGTGACTCCACCGCCGGTCAGAGAGCGCTGTATGAGGTGGGCATGTCCGGCATTCCCATCGTCAACGTCAACAACAACTGCTCTACCGGCTCCACTGCACTGTTCCTGGCACGCCAGGCCGTGGCCAGCGGCGCTGCAGACTGCGTGCTGGCCCTGGGGTTCGAACAGATGACCCCTGGTGCACTGGGCTCGGTCTTCAGCGACCGGCCCAGCCCCTTTGACCGGTTCGAAGCGGAAACCGATGCCCTGGTCGGCGACAACGGCGTGCCACTGGCCCTGCGCTACTTCGGCGGAGCTGGCAAGGCGCATATGGAGCAGTACGGCACGCAGCTTTCCACCTTCGCCAAGATCCGCGCCAAGGCCAGCCGCCATGCGGCGCGCAATCCCCTGGCCCTGTTTCGCACCGAGGTTACGGAGGAAGAGGTCATGGCCTCCCCCGTGATGTGGCCGGGCGTAATGACCCGGCTCATGGCCTGCCCACCCACCTGCGGCGCGGCAGCCGCCCTGCTGGTGTCCGAAGCCTATGCGCTCAAGCATGGCCTGGATCACAGCGTGCGCATCCGCGCCCAGTCCATGACCACGGACAGCCCCAGGACCTTCGAGGCTCACGATATGCGCGAAGTAGTGGGCTTCAGCATGGCACAGGACGCTGCGCGCCAGGTCTATGAGCAGGCGGGCATCAGTCCCCAGGACGTGGACGTGGTGGAGCTGCATGACTGCTTTGCGCAAAACGAACTGCTGACCTACGAAGCCCTGGGCCTGTGCCCCGTGGGCGGCGCGGAAAAGTTTGTCTGCGACGGCGACAACACCTACGGCGGCAAGTTTGTGACCAATCCATCGGGCGGCCTGCTGTCCAAGGGCCACCCTCTGGGCGCCACCGGCCTTGCCCAGTGCACGGAGCTGGTGCAGCAACTGCGCGGCCGCGCCGACCAGCGGCAGGTTGCCAATGCCCGCCTGGCGCTGCAGCACAACCTCGGCCTCGGTGGAGCCTGTGTGGTCACCCTCTACGAGCGCGTCTGAAGGAGCTGCCGATGATTGACCCGCAATGGATAGGGCATGTTCTGCCCTCTTCCGAACTCAGCCTCGACCGCAGTCGCCTGCGTTTCTTTGCCAAGGCCATCGGTGAGAGCAATGCCGTCTATACCGACCTGGAGGCCGCCCGCGCAGCGGGCTACCCGGACCTGCCCGCGCCCCCCACCTTTTTGTTTGCGGTGGAAATAGACAGTGGCACGTCCGACCTGCTCCTGCAAACCCTGAACATCCCGATCGCCAAGATCCTGCATGGTGAGCAGAGCTTTTGCTATCACCGCAGCGCCTGCGCCGGAGACCGCATCACGGTGCTGTCCAGGATCGATGACATCTACAGCAAGAAGAACGGCGCGCTGGATTTTGTCGTGAAGTCATCGCGCGCCGTCAATCAGAACAACGAGCTGGTGGCAGAAATGCGCTCCGTCATCGTGGTTCGCAACTAGAAAGGGCTGGCAATGAACACCCCTCGCTACGACGAGGTCCAGGTTGGAGATGTACTGCCCGCTATCGACCTGCCCCCGATCAACCGCACCACACTGGCCTTGTTTGCCGGCGCCTCAGGCGACCACAACCCTATTCATATCGACACCGACTTTGCGCGCAAGGCCGGCATGCCCGATGTGTTTGCGCACGGCATGCTTGGCATGGCCTGGCTGGGCCGGCTGCTGACCAACTGGGCGCCACAGTCCCGGCTGCGCCGCTTCGATGTGCGCTTTCAGGGCATTACCCATCTTGCCAATGCGATCTCATGCACGGGCCGCATCGTGGAAAAACGCGATGCGGACCGCGGCGTCCGCATCGAGGTGCAAAGCAGCAATCAGCATGGCCAGACCAAGATCGCGGGCGATGCCTGGATCAGATTGCCCTGAGAGCGTATTGATTCCCTCAAGGAGACAGCAATGACAGGAAAACTCGACGGCAAGGTGGCTTTGGTTTCGGGCTCTGGCCGCGGCATAGGCCGCAGCATCGCCCTCAAGCTGGCCAGCGAAGGCGCACGCCTGGTCATCAACGACCTCGACGCCGAACCCGCCAATGAGACTCTGGCCTTGATACGTGAAATGGGCGGCGAGGCCATTGCCTGTGTGGGCAATGTCACCCACACCGACTTTGCCGAGCGCTTTGTCGGCGCCGCCGAACAGAAATACCAGGGACTGGACATCATCGTCAACAACGCCGGCTACACCTGGGACAACGTCATCCAGAAGATGAGCGACGAACAGTGGTATGCCATTCTCGATTGCCATCTAACAGCGCCGTTTCGCATACTGCGTGCGGCCCAGCCTGTCATCAAGGCCTTGTCCAAGGCCGAGCTGGAATCTGGCCAGCGCGTCATGCGCAAGGTGGTCAATATCTCCTCGGTGGCGGGTCTGTTCGGCAATGCGGGCCAGACCAACTACTCCGTGGCCAAGGCCGGCATCACAGGCATGACCATGACGCTGGCCAAGGAGTGGGGACGCATGAACGTCAACGTGAACTGCGTGGCATTCGGGCTCATCAAGACAAGGCTGACCAACTCCGCCGCCAATGGCGAGACAGCCCACATCGAGGGCCGCGATATCAAGGTAGGCGTGAACCCCGGCCTGATGGCCGCCATGGAGCAGACGATTCCCCTGGGTCGGGCCGGCACGCCCGACGAAGCAGCGGGTGCGGTCTACCTCTTTTGCCAACCTGAGTCGGACTACATCAGCGGCCAGACCTTGATGTGTACCGGCGGCCTGACAGGGGTCTGAACATGCTGCTGCCCAAACCCTTTCAACATGACTGGATGGATGCCGAGATCGACGCCTTCCGGGAGCAGGTGCGCCGCTACATCGAGCGCGAGCTGGCATCCCATGTCCCCGCCTGGCGCGCTCAGGGTTATGTGCCGCGCGAGACCTGGCGCGGCTTTGGCGAACATGGCTTTCTGCTGCCCGAGATGGACGAGCAATGGGGCGGCGGCGGTGGCAACCTGGCCTATCAGCTAGTGGTGCAGGAAGAGCTTACCAAGGCCGAGATTCACGCCATCACCAGCGTGCACACCATCACCGCCCATTACATAGACACCTATGGCACGCCCGAGCAAAAGCAGCGCTGGCTGCCCAAGCTGTGCAGCGGCGAGATGCTGGCCGGCATTGCGATGACCGAGCCCAGCATGGGCTCCGACCTGAAAGCCATGCGCACACGTGCTGAGCTTGATGGGGATCACTACGTCATCAATGGCTCCAAGACCTTTATCACCAACGGCTTCACCGCCAATCTGCTGGTAGTGGCCGTGCGTACGGGTGATGCCGGCAGCGGCGGTGTATCTCTGGTGGTGCTGGAGACCGAGAACCTGCCCGGCTTTCGCGTTGGACGCAGGCTGGACAAGATAGGCCAGCATATCTCTGACACAGCCGAACTGTTTTTTGAAGACGTGCACATTCCCACTTCTCAGTTGCTGGGCGGCACCGAAGGCCAGGGCTTCAAGCAGCTGATGGGCCAGTTGCCCTATGAACGCATGCTGCTTGGCGTGGGAGCAGCCGCCGCCATCGAAATGGCCGTGGCGCTGACGGTGGAGTACACGCAGCAGCGCAAGGCTTTTGGCCAGACGATCGCCGACTTCCAGAACACGCGTTTCAAGCTGGCCGAATGCGCCACCACTGCCCATGTGGTGCGCAGCTTTGTCAACGACTGCATACAGCGCCTGCTGGATGGCACGTTGGAAAACGAGGCCGCCTACATGGCCAAGTGGTGGTGTAGCGAGCAGCAGTGCAAAGTGATGGATGAGTGCCTGCAGCTGTTCGGCGGCTACGGCTATATGGAGGAGTACCCGATTGGCCGGATGTATGCCGATGCACGCATCCAGAAGATCTACGGCGGTGCCAATGAAATCATGAAGGACCTGATCGCCAGACGCCTGTTTTCATAAGCGGGGCTCAAGACCCGCTCTTTTCTCCAACACACTGACCTTGGAAGGCCTGTCATGTATCTCACGCAAAATCTGCGCCGCTCCATACAGCAGCAGCCCCACGCCACGGCCACGATCTACAACGGTCGCAGACGCAGTTTTGTGCAGTTGGGCGACCGTGTGGCCCGCTTTGCTGGCGCCTTGCGCGCACTGGGCGTGCAAGCGGGCGACCGCGTGGCCATCCTCGGCCTGAACTCCGACTGGTATCTGGAGTACTACCTTGCCACCTACTGGGCGGGCGCTGCCGTCAACCCCATCAATATCCGATGGAGTGCTGCAGAGATCGCCTATTCACTGGACGACTGTGACACCCATGTCCTGCTGGTGGATGACAGCTTTCTGCCCCTGATTCCTGAAATCCGAAAGAGTGCACAAGCCCTGCAGACGCTGATCCACATCGGTGATGGCCCGGCTCCCGAAGGCATGCTTTCCTACGAGGCACTGGTTGCCAATACCGCGCCGGTGGAAGACGCCTTGCGTGGCGGAGATGATCTGGCCGGTGTGTTCTATACCGGTGGCACCACCGGCACGCCCAAGGGCGTGATGCTCAGCCATCGCAATCTCTACACAAACGCCATCTCCGGCGTCTGCGAGAACACGGCACGTCGCAGCAGCGTCGGTTTGCATGCTGCGCCCATGTTTCATCTGGCAGACGGTGCCTTCATGAATGCGCTGCTGGCTGCTGGTGGCTGCCATGTCATGGTGCCGCGCTTTGATCCTGTGGCCGTTCTTCAGGCTATTTCCACAGAATCGATCACCGACCTGCTGCTGGTACCCACCATGATTCAGATGTTGGTGGACCACCCGGATGTCCATCAATATGACCTGAGTTCGCTGCAGAACATGTTGTATGGGGCGTCGCCCATTTCCGAAGGTCTGTTGGACCGGGCCATGAAGACCATTCCCAGCGTCGGCTTCACCCAGGCCTATGGCATGACGGAGCTGGCCCCGGTCGCCACGGTTCTGAGCCCCGAAATGCACAGACAGGAGGGACGGGCCCAAGGCCGCCATCGCAGCGCCGGACGCGCCACGGTCTGCACCGAAGTCCGTATCGTGGACCCCGACGGGCAGGAAGTGGCACGGGGCGAGGTGGGAGAAGTGGTTGTTCGCGGCCCCGGCGTCATGCTGGGCTACTGGAACAAGCCTGCCGAGACTGCCGCTGCCATTCGCAACGGCTGGATGCACACGGGCGATGGCGGCCGCATGGATGACGAGGGCTATGTATTCATCGTCGATCGCCTAAAAGACATGATCGTGACTGGCGGCGAGAACGTCTACAGTGTGGAAGTGGAAAGCGTAATCACCACCCATCCAGGCGTCGCATCCTGCGCCGTCATTGGCGTGCCCAGTGAGCAATGGGGCGAGCTGGTGCATGTCTTCATCGTGCGCAAAGCCGGTGCCATGCTTGAGGCCGATGAGCTAATCCAGTTCTGCAAGAATCGCATTGCCCACTACAAATGCCCGCGTGGGGTTTCCTTCATCGACGCCATGCCGCTATCTGGCGCGGGCAAGATTTTGAAGACCACATTGCGCGCACCCTTCTGGGCCAACCAGGAAAGAAAGATCGCCTAATGTCCGAACTCGTTTTATGGGAGCAGCGCAATGGCGTCGGCCATATCGTGCTGAACCAGCCCGACCAGGGCAATGTCATCAGCACCCCCATGGCCCATGCGCTGGCCGCTGCGGTGCAACAGGCCTGCAAGGCAGATATTGGCGCTGTACTGATCTCTGCTGCAGGCAAGCAATTTTGCGTGGGCGGGGATATTCGTGAGTTCGTGCAAAACCGCAATCAGCTGCCCCGCCAGATCACGGAAATTCTGGCCCTGCTCAACCCCACCATGCACGCACTGGTCACCATACCCGTGCCTGTCATCAGCGCCATTCAGGGTGCGCTGGGCGGTGGCGGCATTGGCCTGGGTCTGTGTGCTGACATCGTGCTGGCCTCCAACAAGGTGTTCTTGCGCGGTGGTTACTCGGCCATAGGGTTGAGCCCGGATCTGGGCTCCTCCTACTACCTCAGCCGCAGGGCTGGTGCTGCCAAGGCCAAGTACCTGCTGATGAGCAACCGTCCTGCCTCTGCCCAGGACTGCTTGCGCATGGGCATCTTTGACGAGTTGCATGAGCCGGATGCTCTGGCTGCCCAGGCCCTTCAACTGGCCGAAGAACTGGCTGCAGGCGCTCCCCATTCTCTGGCTCATATCAAAAAGCTCTGCGACAGTGCCCACAGCCATGATCTGGCCGCCCACCTCGAGGCCGAACGCCTGGCCATCACCGACTGCGCCAGCCATGCCAATAGCCGTGAGGGCGTGAGCGCCTTTCTGGAAAAACGCGCTCCCGCTTTTTCACGCCGCTGAAACTGCCTTTTATTTAAGCAACACATACAAAACCTTTGTGAGCAAGGCTTTGCAGACATTTCCCCGGAATTACCCACAGACCGGCCCACATGATCTGGGGACAAGCCAAGCTGTTGTGTAATCACCCGCATGCCCAGATTGATTGCCCCCAGCAAGGACGAAAGTGCCCTGCTCCCTCCGTTTCTGGAATTGCCCGAACATGCAATCCACCTTCCGCAGTCCGAAGCCGAATTTGAAGCCGCCTTCAAGGCCATGAATGCCGAGCCTGTGCTCGGCTTTGACACGGAAAGCAAACCCATCTTTAATATCGGCCAGCAGGACAACGGCCCTCATCTGGTGCAGCTCGCCACGGCCAGCCAGGTCTGGCTGCTGCAGCTGCACAGGCCCATGGCTCTGGAAGTATCGCGCATGGTGCTGGCTGCAGAACATATCTGCAAGGTCGGCTTCGGGCTCGATAACGATAAACACTCCCTGCCCCGCAGGCTGGGAGCGCCGCTGATCAATATTCAGGATCTGGACAGCCGCTTCAAGCGGCTGGGCTATGGCCCGTCGGTGGGTGTGCGTGCTGCCGCAGCGCTGGTACTCCAGCAGAGCTTTCGCAAGTCCAAGCGCACCACCACCTCCAACTGGGCCGCAGCAGAACTCAGCCCGGCCCAGCGACGCTATGCCGCCAATGACGCCCATGCCCCGGCCGTCATCTATGCGCACCTGCCCACCTGGGAAAGCGCCCTCCCCGTTCCTCCACGGCGCGCCCCCAGAAGTCCGAGGTCCTGAAGTGTCGTGCCTCCGATCGCGAGCCGAATCCTGAAGGCAAGGCGTCAAGAGTTCTGGGCCTGATAGCGGGGTCAGGCAATCATTCTCCATTGCGACTGGCTCTCGTCTTGCGCAGAGCTCATGACGCAATCCCGCCCCGCCTTCTTGGCCTGGTAGAGCAGCGCATCGGCCTGGGCCAGTGCCTGCTCGAAATCCTGCGCGGAGCTGAGTGCAGCAATGCCAAAACTGGCTGTCACCCTCATTTGCGCAGGCATTCCTGCGAGCACATGACTTTGCAAGCGCTCACGCACACGCTCCACAATGGCTTGCGCTTCGAACAGCTGTACTCGCGAAAGCAGCAAGACGAACTCCTCTCCGCCGAAGCGGGCAACCAGATCACAGTCTCTGACCTGCTGAGTCAGCAGTTGTGCCAGGTGCTGCAGCACCTGATCGCCAGCTGCATGACCCCAGTTGTCGTTGATGTACTTGAAATGATCGATGTCCACAGCGACCACGGCCCAGGGCACCAGCCGCTGATCGGCCAAACGCGACTCTGCGGCCTCCATGAAAGCGCGACGATTGAGCAGGCGCGTCAAAGAGTCCCGGTTGCGCTCTTCGCGCAATGTCGTCATCACATCCCTGACCGAGCATGCCAGCAGTCCTACAGCAAACCACATCGCAAACAGAAGCGCTATGGCCTGGGTGAGCAGCCAATATCCGGATCGGGTCAGCTCCTGCACTTCGTGCACAGGCAACAGACTGACGGCCGCAGGTCGTAACAAGGCATTGCATACATTGAGCCCATAGGCCCAGCGCACTCCGCGCTCCAGCCAGTCCTTTGACGAATCGGCCCTGAGAAAAGCCGGTATGGCCAGGGTCAGCTGCAGCGCCATCGCCAGTGCCAGACACTGCACGCGGACCCACAAGTTATTCTCGATCCGGGAAAAATAGAACAGCACCGACAGGGCGACGACAGCGATCAGAATGCCGCCGGGCACACTCGCCCCCGCAGACCCCAGCCTAAGTGAAACCCCTTGCGCCAGCGACCAGGTACCAAGAAGGTACAGGCATGCCGTGGCCATGGCAAACTGGCTCAGCTGCGCATTGCTCATCAGGCTTTGGGCAGCCAAAGCCGTCGCGAGCAGCACATAGCCGCCCACCAGCCAGAGCAGAAACAGCGCACGCGGCTGTCGGCGTTGCACATACCAGCAAGCCAACAGGGCAAACCCGAACAACACCACGCAAGCCGGTGCAATCAAGGCAAAGTACAAATCTGCAGGCTGGCCCAATTGAGGTTCTCCGCGCAGGAAACTGTGAATTCAACGTCATCCATTCTCCGGCGAGAAGTATCTCCAATATTCCAATACAGCGCTCGCCTTCACTCTGGCATAAGCACATAGCCATTAGGTCGTTCGCCTGAATCAGCGTCCTGTCCATAATCAATGACGCCAAAGCTCTGGCTGTGGCGTTCGAATAACTTGCCAAAGAGACACACACATGCGCATAGAGACACTCGCCGTACATGCCGGCTATTCCCCCGACCCCACCACCAAGGCTGTGGCCGTGCCCATCTACCAGACGGTGGCCTATGCGTTTGACAGCGCCCAGCATGGCGCCGATCTGTTTGATCTGAAGGTCCCGGGCAATATCTACACGCGCATCATGAATCCCACCACCGACGTGCTGGAAAAGCGCGTCGCGGCGCTCGAAGGCGGCATTGCCGCACTGGCCGTTGCATCAGGCATGGCCGCTATCACCGCCGCCATCCAGACCCTGGCCGAAGCGGGCGACAACATCGTGTCTGCCAGCACGCTCTACGGCGGCACCTACAATCTGTTTGCCCACACCTTCCCGCAGCAAGGCATCGAGGTGCGCTTTGCAGATCCACGCGATCCGGCCAGCTTCGGCAAGCTGATCGACGGCAGGACCAAGGCGGTATTCATCGAGTCCATCGGCAACCCGCTGGGCAATGTGACCGATATCCGTGCGCTGGCCGATGTGGCCCACCAGCATGGTGTGCCGCTGATCGTCGACAACACCGTGCCCTCTCCCTATCTGCTGCGCCCGTTTGAACATGGCGCAGACATCGTCGTGCATTCTCTGACCAAATACCTGGGCGGCCACGGCACCAGCGTTGGCGGGGCGATCGTGGACAGCGGCAAGTTCCCCTGGGCGGAGCACAAGGCCCGCTTCAAGCGCCTGAACGAACCCGACATCAGCTATCACGGCGTGGTCTACACTGAAGCGCTGGGCCCCGCCGCCTTCATCGGCCGCGCCCGCGTCGTTCCGCTGCGAAACATGGGCGCTGCCATCTCGCCGCAGAACGCCTTCCAGATTCTGCAGGGCATCGAGACCCTGGCCCTGCGCATGGACCGCATCTGCGAAAACACGCAGAAGATTGCCGAAACCCTGCAGCAAAACCCCAAAGTGGAGTGGGTGCGCTATGCCGGGCTCAAGGACCACCCCGACCACGCCATCGTGCAAAAGCAGTCTGGCGGCCGCGCCTCCGGTATTCTCTCCTTCAGCCTCAAAGGCAACGAAGGCCGTGCGGCCGGTGCACGCTTCCTGGATGCCTTGCAGCTGTTCACGCGCCTGGTCAATATCGGCGATGCCAAGTCGCTGGCGACCCACCCCGCCTCAACCACCCACCGCCAGCTGGATGCCGAAGAGCTGGCCAAGGCCGGCGTGACCGAAGGCATGGTGCGCCTGTCCGTGGGCATCGAGCATATCGACGATCTGCTGGCCGACCTGAACCAGGCGCTGGAACGGGTCTGAAAAGGCGTCCAACTCTGGCGCGCGGCCTCAGGCATCGCGCGCCAGGCGCAGCCCCGTCATCTGCCAGCGAGCCGTTGCGGGAAAGAAGTTGCGATAGGTCAGCCGAGCATGACTGGCAGGCGTGAGGCAGGAGCCTCCGCGCAGCACATACTGGTTGACCATGAACTTGCCGTTGTACTCACCCACGGCACCCTCGGCCACGCGAAAGCCCGGGTAGGCGGCATAGGACGAATGCGTCCACTCCCAGACCTGGCCAGTTGCCACCCCATGATGAGCGCCTGAGATTTCAGGATGCAGGCTGGCATGCCCTACTGCCGAGGACACAGGCCAGTCATGCGCGCTCATTGCCACCTCCCACTCCATCTCCGTCGGCAGGCGCGCACCGACCCAGCGCGCATAGGCATCGGCCTCGAAATAGGAAATATGACAGGCAGGCCTCAGCGCATGCAGAGCCGTCACGCCATACAGGCTGAACTCCTGCCAGCCCACATCACCTGAAGTATCCTCAGCTTGCCTCCAGTACCAGGGGTGGCTCAGTTGCTGTGCCTGGCACCAGTCCCAGCCCTCGGCCAGCCACCATTGCGGCTGACTGTAGCCACCATCCAGTACAAAGCGCAGAAACTCGCCATTGTTCACGGGCCTCGATGCAATCTGCGCGGCTTGCACATAGACGCTGTGCCTGGGCATTTCATTGTCAAACGCAAAGCTGCCGCCGCCATGACCTATGCTGTAGATGCCCGCCTCAAGTGGCTGCCAAGTGATATCGGCATAGGCCTGCACGCAATTCCCCTCTGCCCCCCCACCTGTCGCATAAGCAGGCCAGAGTGGGTGACAAGAAAGCAAATGCTTGATGTCGGTGAGCATCAACTCCTGATGCTGCTGCTCGTGCTGCAGACCCAATGTGACGAGCTGAGCAACGGCCTCCTGCGTCGTCGGGCTTGTCTCTTTCATGGCGGCCATCAGCGCCAGCATCTGCTCATCCACCACAGTGCGATAGGCCATGACCTGTGCCAGAGCCGGCCTGGTCAACAAACCCCGCTGGGCTCGCGGATAGCGTGTCCCCACCTGCTGGTAGTAGGAGTTGAACAGCATGCGATAGCTGGCATCGAAAACCTGATACCCCTGCTGATGCACGGCCAGTACAAAGGTTTCGAAGAACCAGCTGGTATGGGCCAGATGCCATTTGGCAGGACTGGCATCGGGCATGGATTGCACGCAGGCGTCTTCGGCGGACAATGGCGCTGCCAGCTTTTGCGTGCAGGCCCTCACCTGCGCGAACTGCTGCGCCAGTGCCGTCCAGTCCCATGCCTCAGACGAGACGAAAAGGGGCAGAACCATGGCTTCAGGCATGGACATGAATGACGGCAAACCATTGCTGCTCATCGGTCCAGACCCTGGGTTCGGCAAATCCTGCGCAAGCCAGCATGGAGAGGAAATCGGACAGCGGGTATTTGTAGCTGTTCTCCGTATGGATGGTCTCGCCCTGAGCAAAATAGCGCAGGCCCTGAGGCCAGCACACCATGACGGGGCGACGGGCGCGCAAATGCATCTCTATGCGCGATGTCCGGCTGTCGAAGCGCGCCTCATGCGCCCAGTCCTGAAGATTGAAATCGCTGCCCAGCAGACGGTTCACATGATTGAGCACATTGAGATTGAATTCGGCTGTGACGCCCTGCTCATCGTCGTAAGCAGCTAACAGAACCGGTACCGGCTTGGGCAGATCGATACCAATGAGCAGACCGCCGTCGCCCTCCACGAGCGAATGCATATGTCTGAGCATATGCAAAGCCTGCTGTGTATCGAAGTTGCCGATCGAGGAGCCAGGATAGAACAGCTCACGCCGCGCCTGCGGCACGCCTGACGGCAGATGCCAGTCCCCCGTGAAATCCGCCGCAACCGCACGAGCCGTAAGTCGCGGAAAGTCATGCTCCAGCCTCGCCACAGCGGCCTGCAAAAACTCGACCGCAATATCCACCCCGAGAAACTGCTGCGGCCCCACGCTGCGACACAGGCGTCGCACCTTTTCGCAATTTCCCGCTCCCAGCTCTATCAGCACCTGGCAACCCGCCATGGCCTGGGCGATCTCCAGGTCGTAGCGAGCCATGATGGCCGCCTCGGTTCTTGTGGGATAGTACTCGGGCAGCTGGGTTATCTGCTCAAACAGGGCGCAGCCATGCGCGTCATATAGGAACTTGGGGGAAATCTGCGCCTGCCGCTGCATCAGCCCCTGCGCCAGTTCACAGCGCACAAGCGTCGAGGGGGTATACGCATCCATAAAGGTGCAACTCTCGCCCTGAAGCTGTGGAGGTCTCAACGAGGTCGCCAGAGGCAATGGAATGCGCCCTGCGCGTGATGCAAACTCTATTGATGCTGCCTGCCTGTCCGGTATCGCGCGCATGCTGATCCTCCTGATGAGCCGATCGCGCGATGCAGCCACTGCCCGCGCCATCACTGCCAAGCCTGCCTTAGGCCCTCAGCCTAGCGCGGCCGGCAATCGGCAGAAGTAGGACTGAAGCCAGCGATTCTTTTACTGCATGCGTATGCAGCAATGCTGACAAAGTCAATACTGCTCAAAGAATTCAGCAAAAAAAATCGGTACCCCGCGTTGGCGGAATACCGATCTAAACATACACCCTAGCCTCCGAAGTCATCAGGCCATGCCGACCTGATGACCCCGATGCACCGCAGAGCCTGCGGTGCGTGCCTCGCCTGCGGGAAGAAGGCCGCAGACAAGAACACTCTTTGCCGTGAAGCTATCAGAAGCGATAGCCCACGCCCACACCCACCAGCCATGGGTCAACCTTGAACTTGGTGTTTTCAAACACGCCTGCACCTGTGATCTTGGTGCCCAAATACACCTTCTTGATATCGAAGTTCAGCGACCAGTTCTTGTCCAGCGCATAGTCGAAGCCGACCTGCAGCGCGCCGCCAAAACTGTTCTTCTTCACGGTCACGGCACCATCCAGGATGTCCACGCTCGAGAAGCGTGTGTAGTTCACGCCTGCCCCCACATAAGGCTTGAAGGCCCCAAAGTTGGTGAAGTGGTACTGCGCCAGCAAGGTGGGGGGCAGATGCTTGAGCGAACCGATCTTGCCGCCATTCAGGCGCACATCATGCTTTTGGGGATAGGTCAGCACCAGCTCTGCCGCGATGTTGGGCGTGAAGAAGTAGGACACGTCCAGTTCAGGCATCCACTTGTTGTTGATGCTCACGCCGGCGTCTCCAGCAGCGCCACCGTTGTCGCTGTCCAGATGCAGAGCGCGCACGCGAACCTGCCAAGGGCTGGAGCCGTCAAACGAAGATTGGGCAAAAGCGGTCCCGGCAGTCAGGGCACTGGCAACAGCAGCAATCGCGATCAGAGTCTTTTTCATGGGTTCTTTCCTTGAAGAATTGGGTGAGTGCAATGCTTTGCATCCCTTGGCATCCATTGAAACAAAGCCGTTGCCACACGGGTTTGTCCCATGTCAACCCGCACACCAACACCGCAAAGAAAAAAGCGGACGTTGCCCATAGGCCACGTCCGCCCAAGATACTGATGAAGCGCAAAAATTTGCGTCACCAGTGATGGTATTCGTCACTTCGGATGAGCCACCCCAGCTGGTCGCAGCTTGTGCCACAGCTCCACGCACACCACAACCGCACCGCCAATGACGCCCCCGACCAGCACATGCACCAACACCGGTCCCAGCATTGCTGCCATACCGCCCGTGGGCACAATCACCTGCTCTATCCAATGCTCGACAGGCTTTATGCCGTGCACCAGCAAGCTACCGCCCACCATGAACATGGCGGCCGTGCCCACGATGGACAGCCCGCGCATCAGCCACGGGGTAAAACCAATCAGACCACGGCCCATGGCCTTGGCAGCGCTGCTGCTCCTGGCCATCAGCCAGCCACCCACATCATCCATGCGCACAATGCCGGCCACCAGTCCATAGACGAAGACGGTGATGGCCAGAGCTACAGCGATCAGCACCGAGGCTTGCTCCCATATGGGTTTGGCGGACACCGTACCCAGCGCAATCGCCATGATTTCGGCCGACAGAATAAAGTCCGTACGCACGGCACCCTTGACCTTCTGCTTTTCGTACTCCATCGGGTCCATCTGCTTTTCACGCGCGGCACGCACCGATGAAGGTGCAACACCTTGATGGGCAGCCTCCTCGGCATCCACCACGGCGTCATGTGCATCATGCTTTTGGTGTTTGTGAAACAGCTCAAGGATCTTCTCCACGCCTTCGAAGCACAGAAAAGCTCCTCCCACCATCAACAATGGCGTGATCAGCCAGGGCACGAAAGCGCTGATCAACAACGCCGCCGGCACCAAGATGGCCTTGTTCATCAACGACCCTTTGGCCACAGCCCAGACCACGGGCAGTTCCCGGTTGGCCTTCACTCCCGTGACCTGCTCGGCATTGAGTGCCAGATCGTCGCCCAACACGCCGGCTGTCTTTTGCACCGCCACCTTGGTCTGGGTAGCCACATCATCCAGAATCGCCGTGCTCTTGCCTGCCGCAGTCTTGGTCATCAAGGCCACATCGTCCAGCAAGCTAGCAATATCGTCTAGCAACATCAAAAGGCCGGCACCTGCCATCGCTTCTCCCGGTGGTTTGCAAAGTCGCCATCATGCCTGCAAACCGTGCCACGATTGCGACAGGAAATTGCCAATCAGCTGCGCGTTCGGCACGGGTCCTGGCTTTGCAGCGACAATGAACGCCCTTACCGAACGGAAACCCTGTGACTCAAGCCATCGCTCATGCCGAACTGATTGCCAGCTACCGCAAACTTGCCGCAGAGGCCGCCAAGAAGGCCGAGCTGGTCAAGGCCGCTGCGGGCAAAGGCCCCAAGACCATTGCAACGGTCAGCGAAACCGCTGCCAAAGCCGCGCGCCGCCGTGAGGTGATGGCCGCCAAGCTGGCCAAGCTCGGCGTCGTTCTGCCGGACTGAGCCCCAACAAGCAGGTTTCTTCGGGCAGTCTTCCTCAGTCTTCCTATTTGCTGGTCTTGAAGCCCTGCGTCGCCGCCCAGGCGGCCACATCGTCGCGGCGGATGGCCGCCGCCATGAGCTGCGGAAAGGCATCGGGGGTGCAGGCAAACGAGGGCACGCCCAGTGCCGCCAGCTTGGCCGCCAGTTCCGCGTCATAGGCCGGAGCGCCCTCGTCGCTGAGCGCCAGCAGTGTAATGAACTGCACGCCCGCCTCCACCAGCTCGTTGGCGCGGCGCAGCAGGCCCGACTCCACACCGCCTTCGTATAGATCGGAGATCAGCACCAGAATGCTGTTGCGCGGCTCGCTGATCAGCCCCTGGCAATAGCCGACCGCACCATTGATATCGGTGCCACCGCCCAGCTGCACGCCAAACAGCACATCGACGGGATCGTCGAGTTTCTCCGTCAGATCGACCACGGCCGTATCAAACACCACCAGCTTGGTGGCCACGGCCGGCAGACTGGCCATCACCGCACCGAAGATGCTGGAATAGACCACCGAGTTGGCCATGGAGCCGCTCTGGTCAATGCACAGGATCACCTCGCGCTGCGGTCGGCGCGCCTTGCGCCCATAGCCAATCAACGTCTCCGGAACAATGGTCTTGTACTCGGGCTGCCAATGGCGCAGGTTGGCGCGTATGGTGCGATTCCAGTCGATCTCCGCATGGCGCGGGCGGCGGTTGCGCTGGCTGCGATCCAGTGCCCCGGCCACGGCACTGCGCATGGGCTCTTCGAGCTTTTTCATCAGTTCGTCCACCACCTTGCGCACCACCAGCCGCGCCGTGGCCTTGGTGTTCTGCGGAATCACCGAGCCCAGCGAAATCAGGTCCGCCACCAGATGCACATCGGGCTGCACGTTCTCCAGCATCTCAGGCTGCAGCAGCAGCTCACGCAGATTCAGGCGCTCCATGGCATCGCGCTGCATGACCTGCACGATCTGGCTCGGAAAGTATTTGCGGATATCGCCCAGCCAGCGCGATACCGAAGGCGAGGAGTTGCCGCGCCCGCCCTTGCGCGATGCCAGCTTGCTGTCTTCCTCATACAAGGCGGCCAGCGCCTTGTCCATCTCCTGCAAACGGCCTGTCACACCGCCGCAACTGGCGTCAGCGGGGCTGCCCAGCACCATGCGCCAGCGCTGCATCCGCGTAGTGGGCTGCAGCTCTTCGGATTCCTGTTGCGGCTCAGTCGCCATATTTGCTGTTTGCTTCATGGTCACACCTTGGCCGCAGCCGCATCAAAATCGGTAGTTGCCTGGGCCTGGCCCATCAGCGCCTGAGGCAGATTCAAGCCCAGCAGCTCATTGAGCACGGGCAAGGCCAGCAAGGCACGCGACTCATCCCAGGGAGCGGCATCGTCCGCGGCACCCACGATGGGACCGGGTGCCGCAGCGCCTCCGACAGGCGTTCGCTTGACCTTGTCGCCCAGGCTTTGCCGCTCGTGATTGCTAAAGGCCGAGAAACTGCGCCGCACCAGCGGCAGAATCTGTGCAAACTGCACCTCGCCCAGAGCGCTGAGCCAGGCATCGACGGCCCCCCAGATGGACTCGTCATGCAGCAGCACCAGCGCCTGCCGGTTCAGAAAACCGTCCAGCCAGGCCGCCACATCCATGGGGGCCGCACCCAGCGAAAGATTGCGGTTGAACTGACGCACGATTTCAGCGCTTTCCAGCAACTGCTCGTCCAGCAGCAAGCGGCAGGCCATGCCGCGCAGCAGCGCCGCTGCGGCATCCCCCATGGCCAGGCTGCGCAGTGCCAGGCGCCAGGCATCCACCGCCTGCTGCGCCTGGCCGTCGCTGGTTCGCAGCCGCAGTGCCTCGTGCGCCGCCAGCACCTTGGTCTTCATGGCGGCCGCCGCATCCTCATCCATGGCCATGCAAGCCACGGGCAAGCCGATGGCGGCGCGCAGCACCAGCGAATCGATCACGCCAGCCAGCAGCGCCGTATCCGTCTGGCGCACACTGCCATAGCGATAGACATTGGCCAGCGGCGGCAAGGCCTGCAGCAGCTGGCCCACATCGCCCGTGGTGGCTGCACGCTGGGCCAGCGTGGCGATCAGGGCTTCGACCAGCTGCGGCAAATCGGTCAGCAACGCATCGTCGATGGCCTGCGCGATTTCGGGCAGCGAGGTCTCGGGCGTCAGGCTGGCTCGCAGCTTGGCCGTGGCTGCCTGGGCCACGGTCGCGCCGTGAACGCTGGCCTCGATGATGCGCACCGCCAGCTCGGGCTCCCACTGCAGCTGCCAGCTTTCGCGGAAAGTGCCTCGATTGCGCTGGGCATCGGTGGCGCGCACGCCCCAGTCAATGCCGAGCAGGCGCAGACGGTGCAGAAAATGGCTGCGTGCCAGATCCGTGTCCTTGCGCAAATCCAGCGCCAGCAGCTTGCTGGCCGCCTCGGGCTTGAGACGCAGCGACTTCTGCTGCTGCTCGATATCACGCTGCAGCGGCACCTGGGGAACATCGGCAGGCACCTGGCCCAGCACATGACCGACGGTCAGTTCCTCCTCGATCAACCTGAGCGATGCGTCATCGCCCATGCAGATCACGGTGACGATGGCCTCGTTGATTTCGTCCAGGCCGGGCATGGGCTGGCCGCGCAGCGCCGCCAGACTCTCGGACAGCCGCGTGGCCTCGATGATGTGAGCGCTGGAGCAGTCCAGATCCTTGTCGCGCAGCAGATGGGCCACGCGTGTCAGCCAGCCCGCCGTGCGCAGCGTGGCCGGAGAAACCACGTTTTTGATAGCTGCTTTCGCTTTACCATCAAGCGTTTGAGGCTGATTTGACTCCAAATCCGGAGGCGGCTGATAGCACTGCCACAGATGCTGGTACCAGCCCGGCGAAGTCACGCCCGCACCATAGCCGCTGCTGCTGGCCAGGTTGCGATAAGTCCAGGGAGCCCAGGTCGCCAGCACCTTGGCCTTGGGCAAGCCTTTGAGCAAAGCACTGTCGGCCTTGGCCGTCACGCTGGCCTTGAGCGCCGGCACATGCCAGGCACCGCAGACCACGGCAATGCGCTGGTGACCGGCCTTGGTCGCCTCGCGAATGCACTGGCGCATATGGGCTTCGCGCAGTGCTTCGCGCTTCATGTATTCCTCACCGCGCCAATGTTCGCCGTCCTTGGCCAGCTCTTCGCGAGCTGCCGCCATCACCTCGCCAATGCTTTCAAACAGTGCTTCGCTGTCGCCTCGCTCCTCGACCAGACGGTTCCACCAGCTCTCGCCATCGTCAAAGCCTGCGGCATGGGCCAGCCAGTCCAGCGGATCGCGGTGCAGGTGCCGCGAGGCCGATGGCGGGAGATCCTGCTGCAGCTCATGCTCGTCGCCGTCCTGCATATCGGCCAGCGTCGTGGCCTGCACTCCATCCGGTGCTTCTGCGGCTGCCTGCTCGGAGTCCGGGACAGCCTCCAACAGCACAGCCTCCTCGGCTGCCTGAGCCGCCTTCTTCAGCGCTTCGCGTCGCGCAAACTCGATGGCCATGCCATGGGTCTGGGGCAGGTCAATAAAGCGGGTTGCAACACTCCGGCGACTGGCCCACTGCAATGCCTGCCACTCGGGTGAGAACTCGGCAAACGGATAGAACGCGGCCTGGCTGGGCTCGTCCTGCATATAGACCAGCATGGCCACGGGCGGGCGCAGCTCGGCGCTTTGCAGCATGGGCAGCAGCGCCTCCCCCTCGGGCGGACCTTCCACCAGCAGGCAATCGGGCTGCAAGGCCTCAAGCGCCTGCAGCAGACTGCGAGCGCAGCCCGGGCCGTGGTGGCGTATGCCGAAGAAATGGACGTTGTCAGCGGAAGTGGCCATGGGCTCGATCAGCAGTCACAGGAGAAAAGAATGGGAAAGTCCCGGGAAGTACGTCAGATCTGCTCGCGGCAGGCGCGGTACAGATCCTTCCAGTCGCTACGCTCCTTGACCACTGTTTCCAGATATTCCTTCCACACCACCGTGTCCTGCACCGGGTCCTTGATCACAGCTCCCAGCAGGCCCGAGGCCACATCGGCCGCGCGCAGCACTCCATCGCCGAAATGGCCGGCCAGCGCCATGCCGCTGTTGATGACCGAGATGGCTTCCGCCGTGGACAACGTGGAGCTGGGCGACTTCACGCGCACGGTCTTGCCGTCCTCGGTCTGACCGTGGCGCAGCTCGCGGAAGATCTGCACCACACGGCGCACCTCCTGCAGCGCGGGCGGCTCGGTTGGCAGCTGCAGCGCCCTCCCCTGCTCGGCCACGCGCTTGGTGACGATCTGCACCTCCTCGTCTTGCGAGGCCGGTACAGGCAGCACAACGGTGTTGAAGCGGCGCTTCAGGGCGCTAGACAGCTCGTTGACACCCTTGTCGCGGTTATTGGCCGTGGCAATGACCGAAAAGCCCTGCACGGCCTGGAACTCCATGGACAGCTCCGGCACAGGCAGCGTCTTTTCGGACAGCACCGTGATCAGCGTGTCCTGCACATCGGCGGGAATACGTGTGAGCTCCTCGATGCGCGCGATCTTGCCCAGCTTCATGGCATTGACCAGCGGACTGGGAATCAGCGCCTTCTCGGAAGGGCCATGGGCCAGCAACTGGGCATAGTTCCAGCCATAGCGCAGTTGCTCCTCACTGGTGCCGGCAGTGCCCTGGATCAGCATGGTCGAATCGCCGCTCACGGCCGCCGAAAGATGCTCGGACACCCAGGATTTGGCCGTGCCTGGCACGCCGTACAGCAGCAAGGCACGGTCGGTGGCCAGCGTGGACACGGCAATCTCCATCAGACGCGAATTGCCGATGTATTTGGGGCTGAGCTCAAACCCGTTGCTGAGCTTGCCTCCCATCAGATACTGAAGCACGGCCCAGGGCGAGAGCTTCCAGTTTGACGGGCGCGGACGATCGTCCACCTTCTGCAGGGCATCGAGTTCTTCAGCAAATTGCACCTCGGCGTGCTGACGTAGTACTTGGCTCATGATGACTTTCGGTTGAATGCAGAAAAAATCGAAGGCTTAGGCGCTCAGTGCGGCATGCAGGGCCAGGCGCAGATCGACGATACGGTTGAGTTGCTCGAGCACGCGCTCGTCATCCCAGGGACGCAGACGGGCGCGCTCCAGCCGCGCCTGTTGTTCGGGCGTCAGGTTGCTTTCCGCAGCCACTGAGGTGACCTCTTCGGCCGCATCGGCCACCTTGGATACCAGCTTTTTCCAGAGCCCGGCCAGCCCTGCCGGGGCTGCTGCCTCGGGATGCTGCTGCGGCACGGCAAGTTCCTCCACTTGTGCTGGCTGACGCCAGAGTCGCACAAAGCGCGACAGAACGGTCGGATGCAGTCGGCGCGCGCAGGCCAGCACGGCCTGATCGCCCTGCCAGCTATGCCAGTTGCCTGTAGCCTGTTTGCCGCCCAGCGCCTTGTCCAGAGCGTCCATCAGTTGCTCAGACATGGATTGAGAAAACACGCCAACCACCGGCATGCTGCTCTCGATGATGTTGATACGGTCCACCAGGCCTCCCTTGGCCTGCTGCAACTGCGCCTGCCATAGCGCCTCGCGCTCGTGCTGGCTCAGCCGGTCCAGCAGGGCCGGCAGCAGCGCTCCAGCCCGAGCATCGCGTTCCATGGTCTGCAACAGTGCAATCCAGCGCACATCGGGCTGATCGCGCAGGGCCGCCAGCCAGCCCTGGCGCAAAGCGGTCTTCCAGTCGCTGCGACGGCTCCAGTCCCAGAGCTGCTCGGGCGTCATCTCCAGGGTCTGCAGCCAGAAATCGATGGACGCAAGCTCCACCATCTGCTGCAGCCACCAGGCTTTCACGCCCTTGATATAAGCGGGCGGTTGCAGCGCAATGCCGTCGCGCTCCCAGTCCTTGCTGCCCTCCTCGGGCGGCTCGATCTGCCATTCCCCCTTGGCATTGCGGCTCAGCATGGACTGCAGCCAGCCCGTGATACGCAGGCTGTGCGCACTTTGCGGCAGACGCGAGAGCAGACGGGCCGCGTTCTCACGCACCTCCTTGCTGCGATCGGTCAGCAGCCTTTCCAGCAGCGGCTCGTCCGCCATGGACAGTCCCACGCCCAGGGCCAGCACCATGGGCGCACGCTCCTTGGCATTGAGCTCCTTCAAGCTGGCTTCCAGTCTGGCGCGCGCCTGGTCTGCATCGGTCTCACGTTCGCTGTGCAGCAGCGCCACGCGCTGCTCGATGGAGCCCTCCTGCCAGATCAGCTCGGCATTGGCCGTCTCCTGCACGCCGCTGGCATAGCTCCATTGCGGGTTAAGCCCGGCCAGCCAGCGTCCTCGCTCCCCCAGCACCGGCGTCAGCCAGGTACGCAACTCCACCGAGCGGCGCCCCTCGTTCAAAGCCTCGACCAGGAGTGCATAAGGCAAGCGCTGTCCGGCCTGATCGAGGGCGTGAAACATCGGAGCCAGCATGCTCTCGGGCCCATTCTGCAACACATCACGCATCAGACCATGCAAGCGCTCATCCTCGGGCGCACGGCGAGACTCGTCGGCAGGCAATGCCGGGGAGCTCAAAGGTGCGCTGAGCCGAACCTGCACACCGGGCTGCCAGCCCGCGCGCTCCAAGACGGCGGCGACGGCACTGGCCCTCAGCAACTGTGCAGCCGTTGATGCAGCCGGCTGCAGCCAGGCGGCTTGCATGGCTTGCAGACCGGCGCTGGCTGCGGAATCGACCTGCGCGGTCAACACCGCAGGAACGGCCAGCCTGTCCGCGCCGACAAGACTTGACTGCTGCAGCGCAGCCCATAAATTGGCGCTGCTCATGGCATCTCTCCTTGGTTCTGCCAGATGGGGGACAAGGCTTGGCTCTGAGCAGCCTGCTGCCACGCACTGAGCAAGCGCCAGCGCCCCAGTTGCGGCCCGGACTCCCACTCGCCAAACAGGGCCAAAGGCGTGCCGCCGCTTAGCGCCAGCAGCCGCCAGGCTTCGTCATCGGCAATCACCGCCGGCACGGGCGCCCGCTGGCTCTGCCCTGTGGGCCAGCCCACCAGCCATTGCCCCTCGGCATACAGCAGCTGGGCATTCGCACACCACAGCGGCTGCACCGGCTGCAACGCATTGGCGGCAATGCGCTCGCCCAGTTGCAGCAACGGTTCGCCCAAAGCCTTGAGCGTCAGGGCTGCAGCATCGCAGTTGTCGAGTGTTTCAGCCCCATTGATGGCGACCGCCCGCAAGCTCGCCCTGCCAGGGTAGAAGCTCAAGGCTGTGCGATAGGCTCCGCCGCTCACCCAGGCCGTCTCGAAACCGCGCCCGCCCTGGGCATAGTCCAGCATCAGGGCCGCGCGGCCGGTATTGAGGCCCTGCAACCAGACGCGGCGCTCCAGCAGGCGACCCTCGCGCTCGATCAGGCGCTGGCCCAGCACCCGCCAATCGTCGCTGATGGTCTCGCCACGGGCCTGTACTTCGGCCTTGTCCATGGGCCAGCCCAGGGCAGCCATGACGTCGGCCTTCACCTCGGGGCTCAGCGAATCACGCCGCTGCACCGCGTCCACCAGCAGCTGCCAATGGCCAAGCTGCACCAGCAGGTCACGCGGCCAGGTCGGGTGGCTGTCCACCAGCTCCCAGGCTTCCCTGATACGCGCGGCCATGCCCGTGGCCTGGGCATCGACCATGCGTGCCGCCATGGTGTTCCAGTGCTGGCGCGTCTGGCTGTCGCCGGCCTGATTGGCCAGGCCGGTGCGCACCATGTCCTGCATCCATAGTGACAGCTCCTGCATGCCGCCAGCAACCTTGTCCCAGCGTTTGTCCTCGCGCTTGGCCTGCTGTCTGGCCAGAGCCTCCTGATCCGCCACTGGCGCAGCGGCAATGGCGGCAGCCTTGGCCTCTTTCTGCTCGGCTTTTTGCAGACGACCACCCAGCCAGTTGCTGACCCATTCCGGAGGCTCGCCGCCCTCTGGCACCTGCCCGCCTGCGCGCAGCAGCATCAGCGCCAGCCCGTGCTTGCAGGGGAACTTGCGGCTGGGGCAGGAGCACTTGAAGGCCGGCCCGCTCAGATCCACCTGAGTCTGATACGGCTTGCTGCCGCTGCCCTGGCATTCCCCCCAGACCGCAGCATCATTGCTGCCTGTGTTCGGCCATTTGCTCAGGGACTGCAGTCCCTTGGCCGCCTTGGATGACGCAGCATCCGGCGACAGTGCCAAAACTTCTGCTTCCGTTGCTAATACACGCGACACCAATGTCTCCCGTCCCGAATCAACGCAATATCTTGATAGTTCGAGGCGCTAACGCACCAAGGACGAGTGCGAGACTCTCCTCGGAAAACCTCGTCCGCGCTTTGCTGAAGCTGTGCTTTCAACGCGGCAAAAACTGTGGTTTGACAGACCGCGCAAACCTTTGCGCGCAATACGTCAGCCTATCATCGCCATGACACTGTGCCGATGAAAACGTGCAAAAAATCAGAACACAAAGGAGCTTGGTGACATGCATCAACCGGCTTCCTCGCCGAGCTTCGGCACCACTGTTCCCGGCGAACATTGAGTCCGCCGATGCTTCTGCAGATGCAAGTACCGACTCCGCCGCAGCCAAACCACGGCACCCTTGCTACTTTTGCTTACCAATAGCTCGACCCGGCTTCGGAGCTCCTACCGCACAAGCTGCCCGCAACTGCACCTTGCTGCCTATCTGGCTGTCGAACTGCTACCGTGGGTCTTTAATGCTCTGGGTCAAATCGATCAGGACACTTGCGAGGCTGCGCACGCCCGTGTCACAACCTTGGAAGCCGGCTCTGGGTCGGAGAATTAGCCACTGACGATGCTTCAGCTGGCAAGCCTGCTGCCAACAAAACAGAGGACTGCAAGAGATTCTCTCTGGCGGCCAAGGAGCAGCGTCGAAAGTTCTCAAGCAAGAGCTGTTCGCTGGCATCCCCCGCAGGCAGATCTGACTGGCGCCGGCCGGTCAGCACAAACAGCACATCCACACCTGCAGCGGCAACCGCAGCAAGGTAATCGCCATCCGGCTTTCTTTCGTCTTTCTCGTAGAGCAGTTGCGCCTGCAGCCGGACTCGGTGAAGGGCATGAGATATGAAAAAAGGCTCTGCAAAATGCAGAGCCTTTTGATTGCACTAGCAGTGCCTGGGGATCAACCCAACCACTTGCGCGCGTTGCGCCATACGTGCATCCAGGGGCTGAATTCGGACTTGTCACCCGAAGTCCAGCTCATCTGCACATTGCGGAACACGCGCTCGGGGTGGGGCATCATGGCCGTGAAGCGGCCGTCGGCCGTGGTCACCGCAGTCAAGCCACCGGTCGAGCCGTTGGGGTTGAAAGGATACTGTTCCGTAGGCTGGCCGTGGTTGTCTACATAGCGCATGGCCTTGACCACTTGCTCGGCATTGCCACGGAACTGGAAGTTGGCAAAGCCCTCGCCATGCGCCACGGCGATGGGCAGGCGGGAGCCGGCCATGCCTTGCAGGAACAGGCTGGGCGACTCCAGTACTTCCACCATGCTCAGACGGGCTTCGAAGCGGTTGCTCTGATTTTGCGTGAAGCGCGGCCAGTCCTGCGCACCGGGGATGATGTCGGCCAGCTCAGCGAACATCTGGCAGCCGTTGCAAACGCCCAGACCGAAGGTATCGGTACGACCGAAGAAGGCCTGGAACTGCTCGGACAGACGGTCGTTGAAAGTGATGGAGCGCGCCCAGCCAATGCCCGCCCCCAGGGTGTCGCCATAGCTGAAGCCGCCGCAGGCCACCACACCGGCGAAGTCCTTGAGCTGCGCACGGCCGGACTGCAGGTCGCTCATGTGCACGTCCACCGCATCAAAGCCGGCTTCGGTGAAGGCGTAGGCCATTTCCACATGGGAGTTCACGCCCTGCTCGCGCAGCACCGCCACGCGAGGCTTGGCAGCCACGTTGATGAAGGGCGCTGCCACGTTCTCCTTGGGGTCGAACGTCAGATGCACATGCATGCCGGGGTCGGTGGGTTCGCCCGCAGCAGCATGCTCGCTGTCGGCGCAGACGGGGTTGTCGCGCTGCTGGGTGATCTTCCAGCTCACGGCATCCCAAACCTGGTGCAGATCGGACAGGGTTGCGCCAAACACCTTGTTCGCATCACGCCACACCTGCAACTCGCCCTTGCCGGCGTCCACAGGAGACGAAGCAGGACGGGTCTTGCCGATGACATGGCTGCACTGGATCAGGCCATGTTCGCGCAGCACCTGCAACACTTCGGCACGGTCTTGCGTCCTGATCTGCAGCACGGCGCCCAACTCTTCGTTGAACAGCGCGCGCAGGGTCAGGTCTTCGCGACGGCCAGAGACCTGCTTGCCCCAGTTCTTGCCTTCGCCGCTGTCCATGCGGCTATCGGAGATGCCGTCGCCCTCGGTGATCAGCATGTCCACATTCAGGGCCACGCCCACATGGCCAGCAAAGGCCATTTCGGCGGCCGTAGCCAGCAGGCCGCCGTCGCCCCTGTCGTGGTAGGCCAGGATCAGTCCCTTGGCGCGCAGTGCGTTCACTGCATCCACCATGGCAATCAGATCCTTGGGCTCGTCCAGATCCGGCACTTCGTTGCCCGACTGATTGAGCACCTGACCGATGATGGAGCCGCCCATGCGCATCTTGCCGCGGCCCAGGTCGATCAGCACCAGGGTGCTGTCCTCCACCTCGGCGTCAAGCTGCGGCGTGAGCGTGCTGCGCACATCGTCGATGGCGGCAAAGCCGGTGATGATCAGGCTCACGGGCGAGGTGACCTTCTTGGTCTGGCCGTTCTCGCTCCACTGGGTGTGCATGGACAGGGAGTCCTTGCCCACGGGAATCGAGATGTTCAGCGCGGGGCACAGCTCCATGCCCACGGCCTTGACGGTGGCGTACAGCGCAGCGTCTTCGCCGGCTTCGCCACAGGCGGCCATCCAGTTGGCCGACATCTTCACCTTGGACAGCTCGATGGGCGCGGCCAGCATATTGGTGATGGCTTCGGCCACGGCCATGCGACCCGAGGCGGGCGCGTTGATGGCGGCCAGCGGCGTGCGCTCGCCCATGGCCATGGCTTCACCCTTGAAGCCCTTGTAGTCGGCCAGGGTCACGGCCACGTCGGCCACCGGCACCTGCCAGGGACCGACCATCTGGTCGCGATGGGTCAGGCCACCGACGGCGCGGTCGCCAATGGTGATCAGAAAGCGCTTGGAAGCCACCGTGGGGTGGGCCAGCACTTCGATCACGGCCTTTTCCAGCGGCACGCCGGTCAGGTCCATGGCGGGCAGCTCGCGCTCCACGCTGGTCACATCCTTGTGCACCTTGGGCGGCTTGCCCAGCAGCACGTTCATGGGCATGTTCACGGGGAACTTCTGGTCACCGGACTCGACCGCCGTGTCCTCCAGCACCAGTTGGCGTTCTTCGGTGGCTGTGCCGATCACGGCAAACGGGCAGCGCTCGCGCTCGCAGAAGGCCGTGAACTGCTCCAGCGATTCGGGAGCGATGGCCAGCACATAGCGCTCCTGCGATTCGTTGGACCAGATTTCCTTGGGCGACAGGCCGGACTCTTCGAGCTTGACGGCACGCAGGTCAAAGCGTGCACCGCGCCCGGCATCGTTGGTCAGCTCGGGGAAGGCATTGGAGATACCACCGGCACCCACGTCGTGGATGGCCAGGATGGGGTTGCCTGCGCCCTGCTGCCAGCAATGGTTGATGACTTCTTGCGCACGGCGCTCGATCTCGGGATTGCCGCGCTGCACCGAGTCGAAGTCCAGTTCGGCGGCATTGGTGCCCGAAGCCATGGAGCTGGCCGCCCCGCCGCCCATGCCGATGCGCATGCCGGGGCCGCCCAGCTGGATCAGCAGCGTGCCCGCCGGAAACTCGATCTTCTTGGTCAGCTCGGAATCGATCACGCCTAGGCCGCCAGCGATCATGATGGGCTTGTGGTAGCCACGGGTGATGTCGCCGACCTGCAGTTCGTACTCGCGGAAATAGCCAGTCAGATTGGGGCGGCCAAACTCGTTGTTGAACGCCGCACCGCCCAGAGGGCCTTCGATCATGATCTGCAGCGGGCTGGCGATATGTTCGGGCTTGCCCACCTCACTGCCCCAGAGCTTGGAGACAGTAAAGCCGGTCAGGCCGGCCTTGGGCTTGGAGCCACGACCGGTCGCGCCTTCGTCACGAATTTCACCGCCGTTGCCGGTCGATGCGCCGGGGAAGGGCGAAATCGCTGTGGGGTGGTTATGTGTTTCCACCTTCATCAGCACATGGTTGGTAGCCGCCTGCTTCTGATAGCTGGGCGCGCTGACTGCATCTGCCTTGGCATCGAACTTGGCGACAAATCGCTCGACCTCATGGCCTTCCATGATGGAAGCATTGTCGGCATAAGCCACCACGGTGTGCTGGGGCGAGCAGGCTTCGGTGTTGCGGATCATGCCGAACAGCGACTTTTCCTGCTCCACGCCGTCGATAGTGAACTTGGCGTTGAAGATCTTGTGGCGGCAATGCTCGGAGTTGGCCTGCGCAAACATCATCAACTCCACGTCCGTGGGATTGCGCTTGAGGTCGCTGAAAGCGTTGACCAGATACTCGATCTCGTCTTCAGCCAGGGCCAGGCCCCATTGCTTGTTCGCGGTTTCCAGCGCAGCGCGGCCACCGCCCAGCACATCCACAAACTCCATGGGTTGTGCGGCCAGGGTGTTGAACAGTTGCTCGGCTTCTGCGCGTGTCGCAAACACGGACTCGGTCATGCGGTCGTGCAGCAAAGCGGCGACCTGAGCGGTTTGCTCTGTCGACAGCTCGGGCTTGCCGCCCAGCAGACCGGATTTCATGTCCACGCGATACTCGGTCATGCGTTCCACACGGAACACATTCAGGCCGCAGTTGCGGGCGATATCGGTCGCCTTGGAAGCCCAGGGAGAGATGGTACCCAGACGGGGGGTGACGATAAAGGCCAGGCCTTCAGCGCTGCCCGTATAGGGGTCTCCATAAGTCAAGAGCGCCGAAAGGCGCTCTTGCAATGCGGGCGCAACTGCACCCTCGGTGGCAACCAGGTGCACAAAGCGTGCAGATACGCCGGTGATCTTGGGGTGAATGGCGACCAGATCGGTCAGAAGCTGTTGGGCGCGGAACGAGCTCAGGGCGTTTCCACCCTCAAACTGTGTCAGATGCAATGTCACGTGGCGGCCTGTTTGTGTGAAGGCTGTTGAAAAGCGTCCTGACCAATCCCCTGCTTGAGAGGACCTGGCCAAAGCGCTGAATTCGGTGAGCCTCGGATTTTACCGTGCCTCGGGGTTAGTCCGAATGCTCACACCCACAAGCCCTGCATGTTCAAGCGCGCAATGGGATAATTGCGGCCATGAGCATCACACTGAAGACCCCCGAAGACATCGAGCGCATGCGCATTGCAGGCCGCTTTGCTTCGGATGTGCTGGACTACATCACCCCCCACATCAAACCTGGCATCACCACCCAGCAGATCGACGATCTGTGCGCCAAGCGCATGGCCGAGCAAGGCACCAAGACCGCCTGCCTCGGCTATCAGCCCCCGGGCATGACGCCCTACCCGGCCTATGTCTGCACCTCGGTCAACCATGTGGTGTGCCACGGCATCCCCAACGACAAGCCTTTGAAGAAGGGCGATATCGTCAATGTCGACGTGACCATCATCACCGAAGACGGCTGGTTCGGTGACAACAGCCGCATGTTCATCATTGGCGAAGGCACGATTGCTGCCAAGCGCCTGTCCAGGCTCACGTTCGAAGCCATGTGGAAGGGCATTGCCCAAGTCAAGCCCGGCGCCACGCTGGGCGATATCGGCCACGCCATCCAGACCTATGCGGAGGGCAACAATCTGTCCGTGGTGCGTGAATACTGCGGCCACGGCATCGGCAAGGTGTTCCACGACGAGCCCCAGGTGCTGCACTACGGCCGCCCCGGCGAAGGTGTGGTGCTTGAAGAAGGCATGGTCTTCACCATCGAGCCCATGCTGAATCTTGGCAAGCGCGACATCAAGGCCATGCCCGACGGCTGGACCGTGGTCACCAAGGATCGCAGCCTGACCGCCCAGTGGGAGCTGATGCTGGCCGTCACCAAGACCGGCTATGACGTGCTGACCTGGTCCGATGGCTCACCCACTCCGCCCGACTTCATCACGGCCATCCGCACCTGAGCACGCTGCTGCCGCTGATCTGCATGCCGCATCCGGCCAAGGCTGGATGCGGCATATTTTTTGCTTGTAGACCTTGTTCTGCAAGCGCCATGCGCTCATCTTTTTGCCATCACAGACCTCAAGCCCAAGTCAGTTGGGTTAAGGTGACGCTCAAGCACTTGCCCTGTTGAAACGCTTTTTTTCTACTGCGCATGACCTCCTCTGCCCACTCCTACGCCAACTCTGCCGACGTCTCCGACCTGTCCTCGCTACAGAGCCTGCGCGAGCAATACCGCGAGGCAAAGGCCCGGCAGATGGAGTTGCTGCGCAACCCCACGCTGGGCAGACGCAGCGTGCGCGGAGTGCTGCACCATTTCAGTGAACTCGCCGATGGTCTGCTGCGCACTCTCTGGGAGCGCGCGAAGATGCCGGAAGGTGCAGCCCTGCTGGCCGTGGGCGGATATGGGCGCGCCCAGCTCTTTCCCTATTCGGACATCGATGTGCTGGTATTGCTGCCCCAAAGCGGTGCGCAGCCGGCTGCGGAATTGGCGGCCAGCATCGAGCAGTTCATCAGCAGTTGCTGGGATGCAGGCCTGGAAATCGGCTCCAGCGTGCGCAGCATTGCCGAATGCCTGCAGGAGGCCGCGCAGGACCTGACGGTGCAGACCGCCATGCTGGAGTCACGCCGCATCACAGGTAGCAAGGCCTTGTTTGCCGACTTCGAGCAGCAGTTCCGTGCGCAGCTCGAGCCCCGAGCCTTTGTCGAAGGCAAGCTGCTGGAAATGCGCCAGCGCCACGCCAAATACGACTTCACGCCCTATTCGCTTGAGCCCAACTGCAAGGAGTCGCCCGGCGGGCTGCGCGATCTGCACACCATGCTCTGGCTGGCCAAGGCTGCAGGCTTCGGCAACAGCTGGCATGAGCTGGCCGAGCAAGGCCTGATTACCCATTTCGAGGTCCAGCAGCTCGAATCCAACGAATCCCTGCTCAGCCTGATCCGTGCACGCCTGCATGCCGCAGCCGGGCGCCATGAGGACCGGCTGGTCTTTGACCTGCAGACCGCCGTGGCCGAAGCCTTTGGCTACCGCTCCACCACGCCAGAGGGCCGCAAGCTGGCCATGCGCGCTGGCGAGACCCTGATGCGCCACTATTACTGGGCCGCCAAGGCGGTGACCCAGCTGTGCCAGATCGTGCGCATGAGCATCGAGGAGCGTCTGAACCCCGGCTCGCACGAACTGATTCCGCTCAATGATCGGTTTTGCGAGAAGGCCGGCACCATCGAGGTAGTCAGCGACGATCTGTACGAGCGCGATCCGCATGCCATTCTCGAAACCTTTCTCATGTATGAGCAGCATGAGGGATTGACGGGTCTGTCGACGCGCACCCTGCGTGCGCTGTATGCCAGCCGCGATGTGATGGACAGCGCCTTCCGTCACGATCCGGTCAATCGCGCCACCTTCATGAAAATCCTGCAGCAGCCGCGCGGCATCACCCATGCCATCCGACTGATGAATCAGACCTCGGTACTGGGCCGCTATCTCTGGCCCTTCCGCCGCATCGTGGGACAGATGCAGCATGATCTGTTCCACGTCTACACCGTGGACCAGCACATCCTGATGGTGCTGCGCAATGTGCGCCGCTTCTTCATGGCCGAGCATGCCCATGAGTATCCGTTCTGCTCCCAGCTCGCCGCAGGCTGGGACAAGCCCTGGATACTGTATCTGGCTGCCCTCTTCCACGATATCGGCAAGGGCCGAGGCGGCGATCACTCCGTGATCGGCGCCGTCGAAGTCAAGCGTTTTTGCCGCGCCCACCAGATCGACAAAGCTGATGCGGATCTGGTCGAGTTTCTGGTGCGCGAGCACCTGACCATGAGCCAGGTGGCCCAGAAGCAGGACTTGTCCGACCCCGATGTGATTCGCGCCTTTGCCGAACGCGTCGGCAACGAGCGCAAGCTCACCGCCTTGTACCTGCTGACGGTGGCCGACATTCGCGGCACCAGCCCCAAGGTCTGGAGCGCCTGGAAAGGCAAGCTGCTGGAAGACACCTATCGACTGACCCTGCGTGTGCTGGGTGGTCGCGCCCCGGATGCCGCCGCTGAAATCGAAGCCCGCAAGCGCGAGGCACTGGTGCAACTGGCCCTGTCCGCCCAGCCTTTCGAGTCCCACAAGAAACTCTGGGAGACACTGGATGTGAGCTACTTCATGCGCCATGAAGCGGCCGACATCGCCTGGCATACCCGCCATCTCTCACGCCATGTGGGCCAGGGCAAGCCCGTGGTGCGCGCCCGGCGGTCGCTGGCCGGCGAAGGCCTGCAAGTGCTGGTCTATGCACCCGACCAGCCCGATCTGTTTGCCCGCATCTGCGGCTACTTCGACCGGGCCGGATTTTCCATCCTCGATGCGCGCGTGCACACGGCCAACAACGATTACGCACTGGACACCTTCCAGGTCGTCGCACCCACCATGCAGGAGCAGTACCGCGAGCTCATGCACATGGTGGAAAGCGATCTGACGCAGACACTGCTGCAGGGCGGCCCGCTGCCCACACCATCGCAAAGACGGCTTTCGCGCCGCGTCAAGAGCTTTCCATTCGCTCCGCGCGTCATCCTGCGCCCCGATGAAAAAGCCCAGCACTGGCTGCTGTCCATCTCCGCGTCAGACCGCGCCGGCCTGCTCTACATCATTGCCCGCATCCTCGCCCAGCACCATATCAGCGTGCATCTGGCAAAGATCAGCACCCTGGGCGAGCGCGTGGAAGACACCTTCCTCATCGAAGGCCCTGAACTGCAGGACAACAACAGCCAGTTGCGCATGGAGACCGAGCTGCTCAAGGCCCTGGCCCAGCCCGGTTGAACCAGGCCCGGCAATTCGGGCTTTAGTTTGATGATTCGCTGCCGATAAGCAGTCACCACTACTACGGAAAGCCCATGCAGCTCGCCTCCAATGAAGTTGCGGCATCGCCGCCCACTACACGCAGCGGCCTGTTTCATATGCCGTTGTTTCGCCCCGGCACCGAGGTCACTCAGAATGGCCGACGCGAAGTCGTCAGTCATGTCATCTTGCGCAGACGCGAACTGATGGTCTACCTCCGAGGTCACGACGACCCGGTGAAACCCGATCGCCTGAGTATTGCCCCCTCGGTGTTCACCACCGAACGCAGGCCTGAACCGCTGACCTGGTTTCTTTGATCCATCAAAACAAGAAAGCCGCTGAGCTCATGGCATCAGCGGCTTTTTCTATGGAACCCGGCTATCAGCCCAGCTTGATCCGGGCGTTGGCCATGACCTGACCCAGTCGCACCGGCGCCGCTGGCTGCCACTGCGGATTGAACTGCAGGCCTGCCGCTTGTGGAAACAGCATGACCACCGTGGAGCCAAGCTGAAAGCGCCCCATCTCCTCACCGCTAGCCAGCGTCACCGCCTCGGCGCCTTCGTAATTCCAGGTCTTGATATGGCCTGGGCGCGGCGGGTTGACCAGGCCGTGCCACACCGTGGCCATGCTGCCAACGATCGTCGCGCCCACCAGCACCAGCACGAAGGGGCCATGGTCGGTATCGAACACGCAGACCACGCGCTCGTTGCGCGCGAACAAGCCGGGTACGCCACGTGCGGTAACCGGGTTCACCGAGAACAGATCCCCTGGCACATAGGTCATGCTGCGCAGCTTGCCGGCACAAGGCATATGAATGCGGTGATAGTCGCGCGGGCTCAGGTAGATCGTGGCAAAACTGCCGTTATCGAACTGACGAGCCAGAGCCGCATCGCCTCCCACCAGGGCAGTCGCACTGTATTGATGCCCCTTGGCTTGAAATATCTGCTCGCCGTCGATCCTGCCGAATTGGCTGATCGCACCATCTACCGGGCAAATCCAGTCCGCCTGCGCCAGAGGGCGAACACCGTCCTTGAGCGCACGTGTGAAAAAGGCATTGAAGGTCTTGTAGGCAGCAGGATCGGGATTGGCCGCTTCGGCCATGTTCACCTGGTAGCGCTGGATAAAGCGGCGAATGACCGCCGTCGTCAATCCGCCGGCCTCGGCTTGCGCCAGTTTTCCCATCAGCGCGGTCAGCGCCTGCTTGGGCAAGAAATATTGGGAAAGTACGGCAAGTCGGTCAGACACAATGGAATTTTGCTATCAAAGTTATAGAGCTGTCGAACAGGATTCTAGCCAAGACCACGGCAGCGGCGGCTGTCTTTGAGGGCTACAGGCGTTTTCCCCCATCCAGACCACCTCCCGGGCACGACATCTCAATGATGCAGGCGTCATGACAAGGCCCCATGCCTCCGTCTCATCGCTGCGACGCTTTACCCATTTATGAGGGCATAAGCGAAGGCGAGACGCTACAATTCCAATGTTTAGCTGAATGCTGTTTGACAGCATGGCTTGATTGGATATCGGCCTTTTGTTCGGTCTGCGCAATCAGCGCAGCGCCCTTGCCACACTGAGGCCTGAGCACTTGTACTGCTCAGGCCTTTTACGTGGTGATGACGAGCAAGCGCCGCAACTGACCTTTTCTGAGAGATTGAACAAATGGCCAAGGAAGAACTGATTGAAATGCAAGGCTCCGTGACGGAAGTCCTGCCTGACTCGCGTTTTCGCGTCACGCTGGAAAACGGTCACCAACTGATTGCCTATACCGGCGGCAAGATGCGCAAGCACCACATCCGCATTCTGGCCGGCGACAAAGTGTCTTTGGAAATGTCGCCCTACGACCTGACCAAGGGCCGCATCACCTTCCGCCACCTGGCCAACCGTGGCCCGGCCCCCACGACACCTCGTTCAAAATAAATTGCGCCTCACCATTAAAAATTCGATATTTCAAAAAATGAGCAATTTTTTGTAGTTAGAATAGAGGCTTCGGAGCGTAGCGCAGCCTGGTAGCGCATCTGCTTTGGGAGCAGAGGGTCGCGAGTTCGAATCCCGCCGCTCCGACCAAATGACAAGGGGTTAGATCGAAAGATCTAACCCCTTTTGTCTGTCTGCGATTTGCAACTTTGCCGGCTTGTACGCGCCATCAGATTTATTTGTGGCTTGGCGGACCAAGAACCGCCTTAACCCTCCAAGGCCAGCACCGAACACTGATGCTGTGCGCCCTCATGGCAGGAAAACCGGCTGCCTCCGCAACTCCAGCTTCCACACCTTCGGCCAAAGGTGACACATGCAAGAGCTCTCCGTGAGTGATAAAGCAGCCCTTTCATCACCCCTACGGCATGCCACCCGGGCGTAGGCCTGGCTGGCTCAAGCGAACAAGAAAAGCCGACGAGACAAAGCCCTGGCCGCAGCAACCAGCTCCCGGCTGGTAGAAGGCAAAAGAAAAAGCCCCGGCTGCTACAGCCAGGGCTTGGGAATTGGCGCCAGGGGTTAAGCCATCTTTCAGTGCTACAACCTGAACCTAGCGATGCGTATCTTGCTCTCGAAATATGACAGAAAGATGGCAAAAAAGCCCTGACCGTTTCCGACCAGGGCTTTATTGGTTGCGAGGGCCGGATTTGAACCAACGACCTTCGGGTTATGAGCCCGACGAGCTACCAGACTGCTCCACCTCGCGATATTCCGCGTCGGGGGCCAACCACCATTCCTAGGCGCCAGCATGATTTCCCCGACCGTTGTATTGTAGCACACATGTATAAATCTACAGCATGAATAGATATTCAGTAATGAACCCCGCCAGAAAGCAACACAAAAGCCAACTGGCCAACCTGGAGGTGGCCTGCTCTTTAGCGCTCGTGCAGCGTATTTTTTGACCGCATCCTGAATCGCTCTTTCAGATCACCGGCCTTCTTCCAAGCGGAGCCTTCAACCTGCTTTGCGATTCCCCTGGCTTCTTGTTCAGGGCCGTCTTTAAAGTTCACCAAACCTCTCCTGAATCCTACCTGCAGCATCCTTCAGCGCGCCCTTGACTTGATCAGCATTCATGCCGCCCTCCTTATGAACAAAGCCGCGAAATGCGGCTTGGTTCAAAGTTAAGCTCTAGCGAGGCCTACGGCCGTGGGACCAGACAGCGCATCCATGCAGCACAAGCCTTTACACGTTATCAACGTACTCACAACCTCCCTCTTCAGGACACAGGCTGCAAACAGCGCATGATGGAACTTCATGGACGCGGCTTGCAGCGCAAGCTGAGCCTGTCTAGCGCCAGTCCGGAATAAAAGGGATTGATGATTCATCTTCCTGCGGCAGAGACTGACACCGCTCCTTGGCACTGACGCATCGCAACCTCTTCCAACGCTTCTGAACCAAACGCCCGTATCTATCCAGCAACTCTTGGAGCAATTCAGATTCACGCCTCCAGACATTAGCCCTTTCTTTCTATAGTCCTGAAAATCGCACGGTTATTTGCAAACGATTCTCAATTGCATTTATAATCCACCTCATGGTGCAGCGAATCGCTGTACTGCCTCTTCATCGTGGGGCGCTGACAAGCGAGGGCTTGCAGCGTTTTAGCTAGCCAGCGGCCCTCTCCTATTAGCCAAGCCTTTTTTCCACGATCGAGTCAATCAAGTCGGCAACCACAGCAGCACGGCCAAACACCGTTGCGCAATCACAAGCCGGACTCTCATCTCAAGCACAGGCCAGAGTTTCTCGACTGCGCCATCACGCACCGCACATGGCTGGCAGAGCCCTGTACCAGATTGACGGCAAAGCATCCGGCAACAACCCGGCTATCGCCGCTAGCGATACCCTGAGCCGCTGGCCGGCTTGGGCGGATACCGATCTCAGCCCCCAGGCGGTGCGATCCGAGTCGCTGCACGCGCTGCCTTTTCCTGCCCGGGCAGACAGCCTAGTGACCGGACAACAGGACCGTGCAATGCCTGCTTGAGAATCTGTAAGCACACATCACGGCTTACATTTCTGTCAACGAACTGACACAGTCAAGCATTAAAAAGGGACACATCAGCTTCCATCCACCCTTCAAGGAGTAGCCATGACCTACCTGTACGCCGCCTATCCTGAACTCAAAGCGACGACTCAAGAGATCATGATGCCAATGCCTGACCCGCGCTCTCCCGAAGAAGTTCTGCGGATGCTGTCCCAGAACCCTCCCGAAGGCGAGTACAGCGTCGACGCTTTCTAAACAGTCTCCAAATAAACTAAGCCACCTCAAAGGTGGCTTTTTTGCGTTTCAGGCCTAGCGTCGACCGTGTCTACATCCGCCGTGGTGCTTATATCCTCCGCCATGACCATCTGATCAATGGCCACGATGCTTGTGGCCGTGCGGATGCCCGTAGACCCCATCATGGTGACGATGCCCATAGCGATGTCCGTGATGTGCATAGCAACCAGACAAGATATGCAACGGCCGCCGTCTGCAGCATGCACAGCTCGGTCAATCGATTGAGGATGGATGCACGAATATTGAGCTCGACGACTTGACGCTCAAGCGTCCTGGCCATCGCCTTCTCTCCCAGGCGTTTGAAGCAACTCATCTTGGTTGGCACCAAGCTTTAGCGATGGTAGCCGCTGCAGCGCTTGCAGATACTGCGCCCCACTCGCTTGCACGCCTTAACGACCTCGTTGCGATGCGTAAAGGCCAACCCTTTACGCAGTCTTGCTCCTTTACGTGGCGAGATGACGGGGATGGCGCTGCGGCCGTGACATGCTTCATGCACATCCTGTGCGTCATATGCGCCGTCGCCCGTGAAGCTGGCCACCTCTTCAGGTGTTGGGTGTTTGGCCAAGCAGCTCAGCCGCTACTGGCGAATCACCCACCTCGTTAGTGGTCACGACGATGGCTCCAATATGCAGTGTCTGTGCGTCTATGCCCAGATGCACCTTGCGCCACTGGCGACGGCGCCATGCTTCTTGGCTTTCCATTCACCTTCCCCCAAGCACTTGATGCCCGTGGAGTCAGCGAGCAAATGCAGGCCGTTGCGGCTTGGACGGGAGTGCACCTGAACCTCCAACCCCTTCACATGCTCAAATCACCTCGGGCCTTCAATGCTGCGCTGTACGACTTCCAGCCCAACCGCTGTCACGCTGCTTTCAGTGCCGGACGGCCTAGCGAGAAAGTAGAACTTCAAAGCGGCCTTTGTACCCTGCTCAGCAGGGTTGCAAAAACAAAAATGCCTCACAAGAAAACCTGTGAGGCATTTTATAAACTGGGGTGGCTGATGGGACTCGAACCCACGACAACAGGAATCACAATCCTGGACTCTACCAACTGAGCTACAGCCACCGTAGAAGTCTCTATTGTACTTCAGAATTTGAAGCAGCCAATCAAAATTGAGAGCAACAAACACTGAACTAGCAACGATTCAAGGTAAAAACCTCTCATCAAGTAAAAACGCTCTGCGCTGCAGAGCGTTTTCAAAATTCTGGGGTGGCTGATGGGACTCGAACCCACGACAACAGGAATCACAATCCTGGACTCTACCAACTGAGCTACAGCCACC
>NZ_JBXARF010000005.1:0-120370 GCF_058807955.1 Comamonas sp. GW821-FHT11H03 | reverse complement strand
CGGAGAAGCATCTATTGTAATGCATAAATCAGACAGCAAATAAACTCGCGCCTGATTTAAATGCCTTACTGAGGACGCGGCACCTTGATCTGGACCTTGAAGGTCTTCTTCAACTGTTCATAGTAGGCCATGACTTCAGCCATGGAAGACCACTGCGTGAACTGCGCCTTTTGCTGCTCCAGCACCTGAGCATCTTGCGCAGGACGCTGGGCAATGCGGTTGACCTTGATCACCGCGTAACCTGCATTGCCAAGATCGACACCCTCCCATGCAGGCAGGGCATTCGTGGGGGCGCGCAATGCCGCATCCAGCACTTCACGCGGCAGATCCCTGGCTTGATCGCGCCCCACCTCGACGGCCGCAGGCAACTGAGCTGCTTCAGGCTTGGCCTTCCATTCGGCCATCTTGGCCTTGCCTTCCTGCTTGGCCAGTTCTGCGGACTGATGCGCCACATATAGCTGCTTGAGCTTCTCACCCACTTCATCCATGGACTGAGTATGTGCAGGAGCATAGCTCAGCACACGGCCAGCCACCAGGTTGCTGGGAGCGAGCTCCACTGCGTCGGTATTGCGCTTGTTCTCCAGAGAATCTGCGGAGAACAGTGCCTCGAGGAAACGCTTGTTGGCCAGAGGACCTTGAGCGCCAGGGGCTGGCTCACGCGTCACGTTCTCGACCTTGTGGATGCTCAGCTTGAACTTTTCGGCCACAGGCTTGAGGCTTTCGGACTGCTCGTAAACGGCGTTGGAGAAGGCTTCGGCCGCCTCTGCAAACTTGCGCTGAGCCTGTTGCTGCTTGAGATCTGCTTCCAGCTTGGGGCGCATTTCCTCGAACGAGGGGACCTTGGGCTGCTTGATGCCGGTCAGCTCGATGATGTGAAAGCCAAAGTCAGACTCGACCACATCGCTGATGTCGCCCTGCTTCATCTTGAAAACGGCTTCTTCAAATGGCTTGACCATGGCATCGCGACCGAAGTAGCCCAGATCACCGCCATTGGGAGCAGAGCCGGGGTCCTGCGAATTGGCCTTGGCCACCTGGGCAAAGCTCTTGGGATCCTTGCGCACCTGGGCCAGCAGCTGCTCTGCCTTGGCTTTGGCCTTTTCACGCTCTGCAGCGGGAAGATCCTTGGCCGCATTGATCAGGATGTGGCTGGCACGACGCTCTTCTGGGCCGGCAAGACGGGCCGCGTTTTCCTTGTAATAGGTGCGCAGATCATCTTCGCTCAGAACAATGCTCTTCTCTACCGTCGCCACATCCAGTTGCACATATTCCACTGTGGCAGCTTCGGGCTGCTTGAACTGGCTGGTGTGCGATTCATAGAAGGCCTTGAGTTCGGCTTCCGTGGGCTGTACCTTGCCGACAAAGGCGCCGGCATCAAACCGGGCAACCTGAATTTCACGGCGCTGATACAGAGCATCCATGGCCTGCTGCAGCTGTGCAGCAGTCGTGAAGCTGGTCGAGGACACGGAACCCAGTACCTGATTGAGAGCCAGTTCACGACGCAGATTGGCTTCAAATCCTTCGGGAGTCATGCCCTGCGAGCCCACCAGAGCCTTGTAGGCTTCAGCATCCAGCGAGCCATCGGGCTTTTGCAAGGAGGCAATCGCAGGAATCTCACGCAAGGTACGCACTAGTTGCGCATCGGGCGTTGTCAGGTGCATCTTGGCTGCAGCAGCTGCCAGCACGCGATCACGCACCAGCTTCTCCAGCGTGGCATAACGCGCCTCTGGCGAGTCCAGCAGCTTGGCATCCATGGTCGGATTCTGCGCACGCAGGCGGTCGCTTTCAGTCCTGTGAGCGTTATCCCAGTCCTGCTGGGTGATGTCATGCCCATCCACGCGGGCCACAGTCTGGCTGGACTCGGTGAAGTAGTTCTGGTTGACTCCGACAAAAATGAAAGAGGGAATGATCAGCAAGAACAACAAGATCATCACGAACTTGGAATGCTTGCGGATGGATTCGAACATGGTCAATCTTTCTGCGGCAGCAAAAATAAAGGCGAACTTACGTTCGCCTCATTAACAATGGTGAAAGCCGTGCGACCCGCTTGCGCCACCGACCGGGCCTCTACAGGGCACTGATGCTCTACAGAACTGCCATCCAACCTCCACCAACAGGGTTAGGCTAATCCCGGCCATTCTAACTGCCAGCTTTTCCATTGCCGCTGTCTAGCCAGTGCATCTTGCATAGAAATACCCCGAACAACCTTCACCTTCAGTCGCAACAAACGCCAAAACGCAAAGAAGGCTTACTACTGCCCAAGCCTTCTTTGCGCCTTGGTGGTGGGTACTGGATGCCCCGAACCGCCGACCTACCCTGTGCAAAGCTTCATATCTCCATAGATATCAGCAACTTGCGGCAGTCTCCAACTCTCCTGACCACCCACACTCGAAAATGACACACACGCACTCGACTGCCAAGGCATGCACTGTTTGACGCCTGGTCCAGACAATGGAAACTGCTCGCAGAACGCCCTAATCCAACACGGTCCGGCGTCCTCCCTGGCCTGGTCGCAGGCATCTCAAAGACGACACCCTGAGCGCCCTGATGGATGGCATGACCTCGCCGTCACCGCTCAATAGCGGCCATCCGAAGGCCGATGCAGGTGTGGGTCAACGACGGCTTTCCGGTGTGTGACGCTCAAGCACCAATGGAGCGTGCTGCAGTGGCTTGGCTCGAAGTGTGCCGCCACGGGTGCCCACGCACCCTCACCGAACCATTGTGCAAGCCGCTGGCAGATCCCTTCCATGGACTCTGTGCCCGGGCCATCTGCAGGGCAAGATGCGCTCAGGAATCAGCCTTTGCCCCGCTTGAACAAGCGCTTGGCTCAATTGCTCACAAACTCACTCTAGCCGCACTGCAGCTCAAGGCTTCAGGGCCGGGCACAACGCTTGGTCCAGCACCCCCATAGCGGTCGCGGAAGCAGCCAGCAGGCGCGGGCGCGACACGCCGTCACGAGCCTGCACTGAGATACCGTGCAAGTGCGTGGCATAGAAGTCGCCCAAGGACTGCACATCCGCATCTTTTCGCAACTCACCCTCGTCCATTGCACGTTGCAGTCGGTCGATGATGGACTGCGTTCGCTGGCGACGGTGCATCGCCAGCCAGGCTGCCACTTCCTCATTCTCTTGCGCAAAATTGGTCGCTGCCATGACAACCATGCAGCCTTGTGGCCGGCTTGGTTCCGTGTAGGTGGTCGCTGCATCGCGCAGCATGCGTGATAGGGCGTCACGCACCAATGACTCTTCGGCCAGGGCCCGATCGGCAAAGCAGCCGGCCCCGGACTCATAGCGTTGTATGGCTTCGCGGAACAGCGCCTGCTTGCTGCCAAAGGCAGCATAGATGCGGGCCGAGGCGATGCCCATGGCCTGCACCAGGTCGGCCATGGATGTGCCCTCGTAACCGCGCTGCCAAAACGCCAGCATGGCGCACTCCAGCGCCTGGTCCCGATCAAATTCCCTGGGTCTTCCAGCCATCTTCCTTGTTCCTCTCAAAAGTCGGTGCGGCATCTTAGCGGCGTGTCATCCACGGCGCAGCACGCCGATCTGTCGAAAACGACCACGTTTGCGTGATACTATTCTTTGTCGATCGACAAACAATACCTCAAAGCAAGGAAAAACACATGCAGACAATCAAGGGGCCAAGCCTTCATCTTGCGCAGTTCGCCGATGACAAGGCACCGTTCAATTCGCTGGAGGACATTGCGCGCTGGGCCGCGGGCGTGGGCTTCAAGGCCTTGCAGATCCCGGCCTGGGACCAGCGCCTGTTCAACGTGGCCACCGCCGCGCAAAGCCAGGCCTACTGCGACGACGTCAACGGCATGCTTGCCTCGCACGGCCTGGTGGCCAGCGAGCTGACCACGCACATCTTCGGCCAGCTCGTCGCCGTGCATCCTGCCTACGACGCCATGTGCGACAGCTTCGCCCCCGAGGCCGTGCGCGGCAATCCCCAGGCGCGCACGGCCTGGGCGCTGGAGCAGCTCAAGTGCTCGGCCCGTGCCTCGCGCCGCATGGGCCTGACGGAGATGGGCACGTTCTCGGGCTCCTTCGCCTGGCCCTATCTGTTCCCGTTCCCGCAGCGCCCAGAGGGCCTCATCGAGACCGCCTTTGAGGAGTTGGCGCGCCGCTGGCGCCCCATCCTGGACGTCTGCGACGAGCAGGGCGTGAACCTGTGCTACGAGATCCACCCCAGCGAGGACCTGCACGACGGCACGAGCTTCGAGCGCTTCCATGAACTGGTCGGCCAGCATGAGCGCTGCAAGATACTGTTCGATCCCAGCCACTTCGTGCTGCAGCAGCTGGACTATCTCGACTACATCGACATCTACCGCGAGCACATCCGCATGTTCCATGTGAAGGACGCGGAATTCCTGCCCAGCGGGCGCCAGGGCATCTACGGCGGCTATTCCTCTTGGTTGGAGCGGGCGGGGCGCTTCCGCTCTTTGGGTGACGGACAGGTGGACTTCAAGACCATCTTCTCCAAGTTCGCCCAGTACGACTACCAGGGCTGGGCCTCGCTGGAATGGGAGTGCTGTCTCAAGGACCAGGAGGACGGTGCACGCGAAGGCGTGGACTTCATCAACCGCCACATCATCCGCGTGACCGACAAGATCTTCGACGACTTCGCCGGTGCCCCCGTGGACCAGCGCCAGATCAACACCATGCTCGGCATCGCCTGAGCACGCCCGCAGCCAAAGAACTTCAAAAAGAAACAAAAAATGAACGCTTTCACATCGAACGCCCTGCGCAAACAGGAAGACCAGGCCTGCGAGTTCTCGCACGACTATGTGCGCATCGACGGCCGCCGCGTCCACTGCATCATGGCCGGCCAGGGCTCGCCGGTGCTGCTGATCCCGGGCTGGCCCCAGACCTGGTATGCCTGGCGCCATGTCATGCAGGCGCTGGCTGCGCAGGGTTTTCAGGCCATTGCCGTCGATCCGCCGGGCACCGGTTTTTCGGACCGGCCTGAGACGGGCTACGACACGGGCTCCATTGCGCTGACCCTGCACCGCACCATGCTGGCGCTGGGCCATGAGCGCTACCAGGTCGCGGGCCACGATGTGGGCATGTGGGTGGCCTATGCGCTGGCCAGCGACCAGCCGCAGGCCGTGCAGTCCCTGGCGCTGACCGAGGCCGTGATCCCCGGCCTGGCGCCCGAGCCCAGCATCTTTGCGCCGCCCGAGCAGAACATCTTCCTGTGGCACTTCATGTTCAACCAGCTGGCCGACCTGCCCGAGACCCTGATCGCGGGCCGCGAACGCGCCTATCTGGAATTCATGTTCAATCGATGGTCGCTGAGGCGCGATCGTGTGGCCGTTGATGCCTATGTCGACGCCTATGCGGCACCGGGCGGGCTGCGCGGCGGCTTCGCCTATTACCGGGCGATTCCCGAGACCATTCGACAGAATCGTGAGCGCGCAAAGCGCCCTCTTGGCATGCCCGTGCTGGCCATAGGCGCCGAGCACGCCACAGGCGATGCGCCGCTGACCACCTTGCGCGGGCATGCCCATGATCTGTCCGGCGTGATCGTGCCCGATTGTGGCCACTTCATCATGGAGGAGGCGGCCCAGGCCTTCATCGCCGAACTGCTGCCGTTCTTGCAAAGGACGCGGTAATCATGCCTCTGAACCCTGATATTGCCCACTACCTGCTGGAGCAGGCCCGGATGCCCCAGCTCCCGACTGCGCCCACGCTGGCGCAGTTGAGGCAGGCCACTGACATCGGACTGCGTGCACTGCATGGGCCGGCCGAACCCGTTGCGCGCACGGGAGATTTCACGCTGCGTGCGCGCGACGGTGCCCCGCTGCGTCTGCGTGTGTACTGGCCGTCGGCATCCGACGCGCCCCAGCCTGCCCTGGTCTTCGCGCATGGCGGGGGCTGGTGCCTCGGCTCCATGGAGCTGTACGACAACCCCTGCCGTGCGCTCGCTGTTGCGACGGAGGCGGTGGTGATCTCGGTGGACTACCGGCTGGCCCCCGAGAACCGCTTTCCGGTGCCGCTGCAAGACTTCTGCGACGCCTTGAGCTGGACCTTCGAACAGGCCGACAGGCTTGGACTGGACCGCAGCCGCATCGCTGTGGCCGGAGACAGCGCGGGCGGCAACCTCGCTGCAGCAGCCTGTCTGGCCGCCAGGCATGGAGATGGTTGGGGTGCGGGCGGCGCGCCAAGCATTGCCCACCAACTATTGCTGTACCCGGCACTGGACGCCGCCATGGACTCCCCGTCCTTCGATCTGTTCGGCGATGGCTACGCCCTCACCCGGGCGACCATGGCGTATTGCTACGAGGCCTATCTTGCGGATCCTGCGCAAGGGCGACTGGAGCAAGTATCCCCATCGCGCGCGGAAAGCCTGGCCGGATTGCCTCCAGCCACGGTGATCAGCTGCGAGTATGACCCGCTGCGCGATGAAGCCGAGGCCTATGCCGCTCGCCTGCAGGAGGATGGTGTGCTCGCGACGGCCGTGCGCCTGCCGGGCATGATCCATGGGTGCATCCACATGCTGGGGCTGGCCCCGGCAGCGCGCCAACTGCTCGACATGGCAGGCATCGGCATTCGACGGGCGCTGGGCTAGGGGCAGTCATCCATCCTCTGCCGCGTCTTGACGACAAGGCTGCACTGCGCCGGCCAGCCCCACCGGCTTGCCGGCGGCGACCTGCGCGTTCGGCGCATTGCCGCCCAAGCTTGCCCAAGGTATCCCGGCCTGAAGGAGCGGTCATGACCAAAGCCTCTCAAGCCTGCGGCTGCGAGCAACCAAGATCGGCCTGAAGCCGAGGTGGGTGTCGACCGGTCACCATTGCGCTTTTGGCCGTATCCCGTTGGACGCCAGGCACGCCGGCTGGCTCTGAGACAATTGCGCCATGACCGATGAATCACCGATCAACACCGTCCACAAACGCGTTTGCCAGACCTTCCTGCGTCACTGGAAGGCCCACAACAATGCCTACCCCAAGCTCATCAAACTGCCGCCAGAAGAGCTGCGGCAGTTCAATCACGTCAACTCTTTCGGCAAGCCCAATGAGTTGTGGGGAGTCCCCATTGAAATCGACACCAGCACCACAGGAGTGATGATTGCGGTCGATGGGACGGAAATGCCTTTGATCGAAGGTTACTGAGAGTCTGCAAGACCAAAGCGACTCCTTTGCTGCATTCCTTCACTCAGGAAGACTGAGGCAGATGAGCGCTTTTCAGTTTGCCGTGGCTGGTGTGGCATAGCTCCATTTGAGGTGGAGCTTTCCCCAGCCCCGGCCCCAGACCTGGTTATGCAACGGCCACCGTCTGCGGCGCGCCCAGCCCGGTCAATCGATTGGGGATGGATGCGCGAACATTGAGCTCGACGACTTGACGCTCAAACCGATTCACTCATCGAGCGAGGCTATCGCAGTTGAGCGCAGGAGTTATATGCAACAACGCCAGCTGAACAGCCCACCACCAAGCGGGCTTGTTTTCTGGAGCCCGTGCCTTCCTCTCAATAGATGTAGCCCCGGCCAGGCGTCGTGGGCTTTTCTCAAGCAGCCATGAACTCCCCTGCCGAGCGCCACGCCAGGCTCAGACAGGTTGGTCAGCCACGATTTTCGGTTGGTAGAGGCGGCTTGTGGCGGCTATTTGGGTTGGTAGAGAGGGCAAAGAAAAAGGGCTTAGATCGCTCTAAGCCCTTGATTTCTTTAGTTTTTTAGTGGTGGGTCCTGACGGTCTCGAACCGCCGACCTACTCCGTGTAAAGGAGCCGCTCTACCAACTGAGCTAAGGACCCACTAAAACTGGTTGTCAGTTCAGAGCATCTTTCAATGCTTTGCCCGGACGGAATTTAGGCACCTTGGCCGCTTTGATCTTGATGGAATCGCCGGTACGGGGATTACGACCGGTGCGAGCTGCACGCTTGCCAACAGCAAATGTGCCAAAACCAACAAGCGATACTGTACCACCTTTTTTCAGTGTTTTCTTCACTGCGTCGATCGTGGAGTCCAGTGCACGCGCAGCTGCGGCCTTGGAAATATCGGCGTTGTTAGCGATGTGCTCAATCAGTTCGGTTTTATTCACAAGATGCCTCTCGAGAAATAAGTGAATGGAATGTCTCTGCAAACGCAAGTCTTGCGCAGCAAGAAACCAGTCGCGATGAAGACGGAAGCCAGCCTATCAGTTTTTTCGTATGGGCAAGCCCATTTTTACCTGAAGCCGCTGACATTTTTGACGCCAACTCGCGCTGCGCATTCCAGCGACAGAACCAGATTCTATGCGGTTTTTGAGCGGGTTCGGCCCTCCCAAGCGGCTTTTTTCAAGCTTCTTCCGTGTCGGCTTCACCGATTGACAACAATTGACAAAATCTGCAGTCAGATCAAGTCATGCGAGGCGCCGCCGCAGAATCTTTTTGCGGTTTCGAAAGCGGCTCACCAGATAGCAAAAAGCGCTTGATGAACAAGCGCTTTCAAAGAGAGTCGTGGCGGATTTCAGAGCCTGGCACGAATTTCGGGCAATGCCTTTTGCAGGTAGTAGACCATGGACCAGACGGTCAGGACCGCTGCAATCCAGATCAGCCACTGCCCCCAGACGCCGGTATCGATCACTCCAAACGCCACTCCGTCATAGAGCAAAAAGGGGATGGCCACCATCTGGGCCATGGTCTTGGCCTTGCCGATCATGTGTACGGCCACGCTCTTGCTGGCACCGATCTGAGCCATCCATTCACGCAGTGCCGAGATTGCGATCTCGCGGCCGATGATGATCAGCGCCACGAACACATCGGCGCGTTGCAGATGAACCAGCACCAGCAGCGATGCACAGACCAGGAATTTGTCGGCAACAGGATCCAGAAAAGCACCGAATGCCGACGTCTGATTGAGCTTGCGCGCCAGATAGCCGTCAAACCAGTCGGTTGCGGCGAACACAATGAACATCACGGTGGCGATGAGATTGCGGGTCGCCTGATCCAGCGGCGCGTAAAACACCCCCACGATGAGCGGAATCGCCACGATCCGCGTAAGGGTCAGCACAGTAGGGATGGTGAAGAACATGGGTGTCATTGTGTCACGAGCACGCAGCGCCAGCGCAGATTCGCGCTCGCGCAGCCTGCATCAATGCAGTGCCTTGTAGATTTCTTCGGCCAGCGTTGCGGAAATGCCCTCCACGGTCATCAGATCGTCCACGCTGGCATCGGCCACGCCGCGCACACCGCCAAAGCGCTGCAGCAATCGCGCCCGCTTCTTGGGTCCCACGCCGGCAATGTCCTCCAGGCTGCTGCTGCCCGTGCGCACCTTGGCGCGGGCCGCGCGCATGCCGGTGATGGCGAAACGGTGCGCCTCGTCGCGGATCTGTGCCACCAGCATCAGCGCCGCCGAGTCATGGCCCAGGTAGACCTTGTCGCGCCCATCGGCAAACACCAGCTCTTCGAGGCCGACCTTGCGGCCCTCGCCTTTTTCCACGCCCACGATGCGCGACAGATCGAGGCCCAGTTCCGTGAACACCTCGCGCGCCATGCTGACCTGGCCCTTGCCGCCGTCGACCAGCACCAGATCGGGCAGATGCGGCTGCTTGCCGCTCAGCTCGGCGCCGCCCGCCTCGCGCTGCGCCTCGGCCACGGGCTTGTAGCGGCGCGTGAGCACCTGGCGCATGGCCGCATAGTCGTCGCCGCCGGTGATGCCTTCGATATTGAAGCGGCGGTAATCGCTGCTCTGCATCTTGTGGTGATGAAACACCACGCAGGAGGCCTTGGTGCTTTCGCCGCTGGTGTGCGAGATATCGAAGCATTCGATGGTCAGCTCGTCGAGATTCTCGACCGGCAGGTCCAGCGCCTCGGCCAGCGCACGCGTGCGCGCCTGTTGCGAGCCTTCTTCGGCCAGCAGCCGGGCCAGCTGGATGTCGGCATTTTTCTGTGCCATCTCCAACCAGATGCGGCGCTGCTCGCGCGGCTGCTGGACCACGGTGATGCGCACGCCGGTCTGCTCGGTCAGCAGCTCCACCAGCCGTTTCTCCACGGGGTGGCTGACGATGAGCGTGGGCGGCACCGCCACGCCGACATAGTGCTGGGCGATAAAGGCCTCCAGCACCAGTTGCTCCACGGGTCGCGCCTCGGCTGCAGCGTCCACCTCTTCCTCGCTGGAGTAGACCGACGCGGCATCGCCCAGATTCGCCGGGAAGTAAGGCCTGTCGCCCAGGTGGCGGCCGCCGCGCACCATGGCCAGGTTCACGCAGGCACGGCCGCCCTGCACACGCACGGCCAGGATGTCCACATCCTTGTCGTCCGTGGTTTCGATCGCCTGCTGGTGCAGCACGCGCGACAGCGCCGTGAGCTGGTTGCGCACCTCGGCCGCCTGCTCGAACTCCAGCCTGTCGGAATGCGCCATCATGCGCGCTTCGAGCTGCTGCAGCAGCTCGCTGGTTTCGCCGCGCAGCATGGCCTCGGCGTTGCGCACATCCAGCGCATAGGCCTCGGGCGATATCAGATCCACGCAGGGGCCGGTGCAGCGCTTGATCTGATAGAGCAGACAGGGGCGGCTGCGGTTGGCAAACACCGTGTCCTCGCAGGTGCGCAGCCGGAAGACTTTCTGCAGCAGCTGAATGCTTTCCTTGACCGCCCAGGCACTGGGATAGGGGCCGAAGTAGCGGTGCTTCTTGTCCACCGCGCCGCGGTAGTAGGCAATGCGCGGAAACTCCTGGAACGCAGGTTCGCCCTCCTTGCCGTCACGGTGGACCACGCCGGTGATCTTGAGATAGGGATAGCTTTTGTCGTCCCTGAACAGGATGTTGTACTTGGGGTACAGCGTCTTGATGAGGTTGTTTTCCAGCAGCAGCGCCTCGGCTTCGGAGCGCACCACCGTGGTCTCCAGCCGCACGATCTTGCTGACCATATGGCCTATGCGCGTGCCGCCATGGTCTTTTTGAAAGTAGCTGGAAACGCGACGCTTGAGGTTGATGGCCTTGCCCACGTAGAGCAGGACACCGGCAGCATCGAAATAGCGATAGACGCCGGGCAATGGCGGCAGCGCGGCCACCTGGGCCAGCAGTTCGGCGGAATGCGTGGAAGACATGGGCGCTATTGTCTGCGCATGTGGACCAATCCGGCAGCAAGCGGTGCAAACCGGCCTGCGGCCACGAAGCTTCAATAAAGAGAGCTACTAGCGCTTGTTGATATTGAATTTCAGATAGTTTTATATCTTAAACCCTTATATAGCAAGCGCTAGCAGCTCCTTTTTTAGAGTCAATGGATTCGAGGCAATCCCTGCGCCCTGCCGCTTACTCGGCCTCGATCCTGGACGACTTCACCACCTGTGCCCAGTTGGCATATTCGGTCTTGACCATGGCCGCCAGTTGCTGCGGGCTCATATAGTCTGCCGTGGCACCCTGCTCTTCGGCCTTTTTCTTGAAGGCGGGGTCCTGCACCACTTTCTTGATGTCGGCCGTCAGCTTGTCGATCACGGGCTGCGGCGTGGCCTTGGGCGCAAACACGGCAAACCAGGAGGTGGCATTCACGCCCGGGTAGCCGGCTTCCGCCGTGGTGGGCACATTGGGCAGGCTGGGCAGGCGCTGCTTGCCCGTCACGGCCAGCACGCGCAGCTTGCCGCTTTGCACATGGGGCATGAAGGGAGGCGCGGTGCCGAAGGTCAGGTCCACCTGGCCGCCCAGCAGGTCCTGCAGCGCCGGCCCCGTGCCCTTGTAGGGCACGTGCACCATCTTCACGCCGGCCTGCTGCTCCAGCATGGCACCCGTCACATGCTGCAGCGAGCCGTTGCCCGACGAGGCGTAGTTGAGCTTGCCGGGGTTGGCCTTGGTGTAGCTCACCAGCTCGGCCAGCGTCTTCACCGGCAGCTCGGAACGCACCACGATGATCTGCGGCGCCGACAGCACATTGGCCACGGGGGCAAAGTCGCCTTGCTCCCAGCTTCTGGCCTTGGTCAGATGCGGGGAGATGACGTGGTAGCCCGAGTACTGCATCAGCAGCGTGTAGCCGTCGGCATCGGCACGCTTGACCAGATTGGCGGCGATGGCGCCGTTGCCGCCGCCCTTGTTGTCCACCACCACCGATTGCCCGATCACCGGCGCCAGCGCCTGTGCGGCCATGCGGCCGGCCAGATCGGTGGTGCCGCCTGCGGCTGCGGGCACGATCATCAGCACGGTTTTGCTGGGATAGCTGCCCTGGGCCATGGCCGGGGCGCTGGCAAGGCCGACCGCGGCAGCGGCCGTCGCAAGCATGAAATGAAGGCGTTGACGTTGAACAGTCATGTTTGTCTCCTGATTGGAATGGGGACTTGCGCAAATAAGGGTGTACAGCGGGCATCTGTATTGGCCAGACACCATGTCTGGCCCGAATTTGCGCAAGCCGTGGGGCTGTAAGCCGCGCCGGCTCCTTCCCCCGAAAAAGCCGATGCAGCGGGGCGAAAACCGTCTCAGGCCCTGGCCTGGGCGCGTTCCCTGATCTCGGCAAAATCCGCGGGCGGATGGTGCAGATCCCAGCGCGCGCCGGCCTTGACGATCTGGCTGGGCGTCTCGTGGCCGATCAGTGCCGGCAGGCTGCGAGCAGCCGCCACGATGCGGGCCAGGTCTGTGCCGGTGTCATAGCCCATGAGCTGCAGCGCATGCACGATCTCTTCGGTGCAGGCATTGCCCGAGGCACCTGGCGCATAGGGGCAGCCGCCCAGACCGCCAATCGAGGCGTCAAAGCGATCCGCACCCGCATCAATGGAGGCCAGCACATTGGCCAGCGCCATGCCGCGCGTATTGTGGAAATGCAGGGTCAGGCCCAGCTGCGGCCAGCGCGACTTGAAGGCCAGGACCATGGAATGCACCTGGCTGGGATAGGCCATGCCCGTGGTGTCGCACAGCGTGATGCCCTGCACGCCCAGATCGGCAAAGCGCTGCACCCAGGCCAGCACTTCGGCCTCGGCCACATCGCCCTCCATGGGGCAGCCGAAGCAGCAGGAGAGCGACACGTTGACGGGCGTTGCCGCCTGCTGCGCCGTGGCGATCACCTGCCTGAGTGCCTCGAAGGACTGGCCGCGCTGCATGCGCAGATTGCAGAGGTTGTGCGTCTCGCTGACCGACATCACCAGATTGAGCTCGTCGGTCTGCGCCTCGATCGCACGCTCCGCGCCGCGCACATTGGGCACCAAAGCCGTGTAGACCGTGCCCGGCCAGCGTGCGATCTCGCGCATCACGATCTCGCCGTCGCGCAGGGCCGGGATGGCCTTGGGTGAGACAAAAGCCGTGACCTCGATCTTGGACAGGCCCGCCTCGGACAGCGCGTTGACCAGCGCGATCTTGTCCTCGGTGGGCACAAAGGCCTGCTCCATCTGCAGACCGTCGCGCGTGCCCACTTCGTTCATGAAAATGCGGCGACCCGCACCATTCCAGACATTTGGCGTGCTCATTGGATGATGCCTTTCTCGCGCAGCTGGGCGACCTGCTCGGCGCTCAGACCTATCTCGGCCAGCACGGCATCGGTGTCGTCGCCCACATGGGGGGCGCTGCTGCGCACCGTGCCCGGCGTCAGCGAAAGCTTGGGCACCACGCCGGGCACCTGCAGCTCGAAACCATCGCGGGTGCGCTGGGTCAGAATCATCTCGCGTGCCCGGTAATGCGGATCCTCGGCAATATCCTTGGCCGTGTAGACCTTGCCGGCCGGCACGCGTGCTGCGCCCAGCTCGTCCATCACCGTCTGCACGCTGCGCGCCTGCGTCCAGGCGCCAATCGCGGCATCGATCTCTGCCACGCGCTGGACGCGGCCCGCGTTGTCGGCCAGATCGGGCGCATCGGCCAGATCCTGGCGGTCGATGGCCGCCATGAGCCGCTTGAAGATGGAGTCGCCATTGCCCGCCACCAGCACCCAGCCATCCTGGCAAGGGTAGGCATTCGAGGGCGCAATGCCCGGCAGCGCACTGCCGGCGGCCTCGCGCACGGCGCCAAAGGCGCTGTACTCGGGAATCAGACTTTCCATGATGTTGAACACGGCCTCATGCAGGGCCACATCGATCACCTGGCCGGGGCCGCCGTTCACCTTGCGGTGGTACAGAGCCATCATCACGCCGATCACGCCGTGCAGGGCAGCCAGCGTATCGCCGATCGACACGCCCACGCGCACCGGCACCCGGCCCGGCTCGGCCGTCAGGTGGCGCAGCCCGCCCATGGCCTCGCCGATCACGCCAAAGCCCGGCAAATCGCGATAGGGGCCGGTCTGGCCATAGCCCGAAATGCGCAGGATCACCAGACCGGGGTTGATGGCATGCAGCTGCTCGGGCGACATGCCCCAGCCTTCCAGCGTGCCGGGACGGAAGTTCTCGACCAGCACATCGGCTTCGGCAATCAGCTGACGCGCCACGGCCTGCGCCTCCTGCTGGCGCAGATCGAGCGCGACCGAGCGCTTGTTGCGCGACTGCACTTGCCACCAGACGGAGGTGCCTTCCTTGATCAAGCGCCAGTTGCGCAGCGGATCGCCCGCACCGGGCGCCTCGATCTTGATGACATCGGCACCAAACTCGCCCAGGGTCTTGCCGCAGAAGGGGCCGGCAATCAGCTGGCCCATTTCCACTACTTTCACACCCTCCAGCGCGCGCGGCGTGGCAGTCTGTGTGGCAGGGTCTTGGATATTCATCGTCGTCATGCGTTTGTCTCTTGTTGGTCTCTTGCTACCTGTCTTGCTGTGCCGCTTTGCGTTGACCAGCACCAGGCAAGGCGGCTTTTCAAGCATATTGCCCTTGAAGAGCAGTCCTGCAAAACGCTGAAATGCGAAGCTGCCATCGCATTTGGGCATAGCCAGGCGGGATAATGCATGCCTCATGAAACTGGACCCGATCACCCTGCGCCTGTTTGTGGCCGTGATGGAAGAAAACGCCATCGCGCGTGCCGCTGCACGCGAGCACATCGCCCCCTCGGCCGCCAGCCGCCGCCTGGCCGAGCTGGAGGATCGGCTGCAGCTTGAGCTGTTCACACGCAGCAACCGGGGCAGCCAGCCCACGGCCGCCGCCTACGCCCTGCTGAACATGGCGCGCGGCGTGCTCAACGAGCTGGACGGCATCGCCACGCAGATGAAGGACTATGCCCAGGGCGGCGAGCAAGGCCTGCGCGGTCATGTGCGCGTGATGGCCAATATTTCCAGCATCACCCAGTTTCTGCCCGCCCAGCTGCAAAGCTTTCTGAGCCGACACCCGCTGGTGGACGTGCGGCTGCAGGAGCGCGTGAGCACCGATATCGCGCGCGCCGTGGCCGACAACGAAGCCGACATCGGCCTGCTCAACAACGGCAGCTACGGCAGCAAGATCAGCCTGCGCCCCTATCGCCGGGACCGGCTGGCCGTGGTCATGCCCCAATCCCATCCGCTGGCCGGCGAGCACAGGCTGCGCCTGGAGCAGGTCATCGAGCATGATCTGATCGGCATGCATGCCGACAGCGCGCTCAACCATCTCATCACCCGCTCTGCCGCCGATCTGGGCCTGCAGCCGCGCCTGCGCATGAAGGTGACGGGCTATGACGCCCTGTGCCTGATGGTGGCCGCCGGCCTGGGCGTGGGCATTCTTCCCGAGGGCAGCGCCCATATCTACATGGGCGCCCTGCCCTTGCGCTGCATCCGCCTGGACGAAGCCTGGGCCGAGCGCCAACTCATGCTCTGCGTACGCTCCCAGGACGCACTCTCGCCCGTCGCACAACTGCTGGTTGAGCACCTGTGCCAGAGCGCCTCAACCGACAAAGACTGAACCCATGCCCGAATTCGCACCGTTGCCAGCCCCCGGCCAAGCGCCACAGCACCCTTCACTGAGCTGGGACATCTTCTGCCAGGTCATAGACAACTTTGGCGACGTGGGGGTGTGCTGGCGCACGGCCGCAGAACTGGCCGCACGCGGCCAGCGGGTACGCCTGTGGATGGACGATGCCAGCGCCCTGCAATGGATGGCCCCTCAGCCCTGGCCGCCGGGCTTGAGCGTGCATGCCTGGCCCGCGCAAGCGGCCGACCTGCCGGCATCGGTTGGCGACGTGGTCATCGAGGCCTTCGGCTGCGAGATTCCCGCAGCATTTGTGAGCGCCATTGCTGACAAGGCGTCCAAGAGCAAGCCCCCGCTCTGGATCAATCTCGAATACCTCTCGGCAGAAGACTATGTGGAGCGCTGCCATCGCCTGCCCTCACGCATCATGAGCGGCCCCGCCTCCGGGCTGACACGCTGGTTCTTCTACCCTGGCTTTACGGCGTCAACCGGCTCGCTGGTACGCGAGCAGAACCTGGCGCAGCGTCAGCAGGCCTTCGTGGCCCAACGCGACTCATGGCGCCGCGCGCAAGGCATTCAGCATGACGAATGTGCCGTCTCGCTGTTTTGCTACGAGCCTGCCGCCCTGCCCCAGTTGCTCGCACAGCTCTCGGACAAGCAGGCGCTCAACGCGAGACTGCTGGTGACCCCGGGAAGGGCCACGACTGCCGTGCAGGCTCTGCCCGAAGCGCAGCAGATGCAGCCGGTCTATCTGCAAGCCCGCCCTCAGGCCCGGTTCGACGAAATGCTCTGGGCCTGCGACCTGAATCTGGTGCGTGGCGAGGATTCCCTGGTACGTGCGCTCTGGGCCGGCCAGCCCATGGTCTGGCAGATCTACCCTCAGCATGACAACGCCCACCACGACAAGCTGAACGCTTTTCTGGACTGGCTCCAGGCCCCGGACAGCCTCAGGCGCTTTCACCACACCTGGAATGGCATGACCGCACCGCAAACATTGCCTTTGCTCAACCGGAAAATGTTGGACGAATGGGCCTGCTGCATCAGGGCTGCACGCGCCAGATTGCTGGAGCAAACCGAACTGATTGAGCAGCTTCAAGCTTTTGTCGCCGAAAAAAGCTAAAATCCACGTTTTGCCTCTCTGAGGGCAGTCGCAGCCGGTATGCCGAGCGATCTTGCTTTCGGGGTCGCGCCCCGCCGCGGTACATGCGGCAGGCCCCGCCGCCGCACCTTTGATGCGTTGCTTTCTCCAGCGACCATTGCGAACAGCTTGCCTGCCGTGTAGAGCGGCTCCAACCTTTCAAACGCAAGCAAGCCATGAAAATCGCTCAAGAAATCCGCGCAGGCAATGTGATCATGTTCGGCAAGGACCCCATGATCGTTCTGAAGACCGAATACGCTCGTGGCGGCCGTGGCGCTGCTACCGTGCGCATGAAGCTCAAGAGCCTGATCGGCAACTTCGGCACGGAAAACGTGTTCAAGGCCGACGACAAGATCGACAACGTGATCCTGGACAAGAAGGATTGCACCTACTCCTACTTCGCCGACCCCATGTACGTGTGGATGGATGAAGAGTTCAACCAGTACGAAGTCGAAGCCGAAAACATGGCTGACGCACTGAACTACCTGGAAGACGGCATGACTGCCGAAGTGGTGTTCTACGACGGCAAGGCCATCTCCGTCGAACTGCCCACCACCATCGTGCGCGAAATCACCTGGACCGAGCCCGCCGTCAAGGGCGACACCTCCGGCAAGGTTCTGAAGCCCGCCAAGATCGCTACCGGCTTCGAAGTGGCTGTGCCCCTGTTCGTGTCCCAGGAAGACAAGATCGAAATCGACACCCGCACCGGCGAATACCGCAAGCGCGTGTAATGTGGCGGCAGCTGCCGCGGCTGCTCCCCCAAAAAAGGCTTCTTTCGAGAAGCCTTTTTTCATTTTTGCCTCCGACAGCGGGATTACGCCAGCACCGCTCATCCGCCGCGACGCGCAAAACCGCTTCAGTCTGTGCAAGACTAAGGGCAGTCCATTCACTCCCACTGCCAATGACGCACTCCCTGCCCTGGCTGCAGCCCGAACAAGAATTCCCCCCCATCGATCAGACCTGGGGGGAACGGGATCCCATCCCCGGGCTGCTGGCCGCCGGCAATACGCTTGATGCAGCACGTCTTCGCACCGCTTACAGTCAAGGCATTTTCCCGTGGTTCAGCGAGGGACAGCCGGTGCTCTGGTGGTCTCCCAACCCGCGCATGGCCCTGCATCCCGACGAGTTTCGCCTGCACCGCAGCCTGCGCAAAAGACTGCAGAAATTTCGCAACGATCCGCGCTGTGAAATTCGCATCGACAGCGCTTTTGCCACGGTGATGCAGCATTGCGCCCAGACCCCTCGCGACGGACAGAACGGCACCTGGATTGTGCAGAGCATCGTCGATGCCTATACCGAGCTGCATGAGCAAGGCGCTGCACATAGCGTGGAAACCTGGATCGACGGCCAGCTGGTCGGCGGCCTCTATTGCGTGGCGCTTGGCAGAGCAGTGTTTGGCGAGTCCATGTTCGCCCTGCAAACCGATGCATCCAAGATCGCACTCTCGGCACTGGTTGCTCTGTGCCGGGCTCATCAGGTTGCGCAGATCGACTGCCAGCAGGCCACCGCACATCTGTCTTTCATGGGCGCTCGAGAAGTCACAAGAGCGCAGTTCGTCCGGACCGTTCAAGCCCAGGCCCAACTGCCCGATATGCAGTGGCAATTCAGCCCCATATACTGGGAGCACTTGCTAAGCCACAGTGAAGCTTGACGCACCGCATCTGCAGCCGAGTCCGATCATGACGCACCCGAACGACCTCCCGCTACATGCCCTGCAGTTCTATGCCACGGCAGCCTATCCCTGCAGCTACCTGCCGGGCCGACTGGCACGTTCTCAGGTCGCCACACCCAGTCACCTGATTCAGAACACCACCTACTCGGAACTGGTGACGCTGGGCTTCAGGCGCAGCGGCATGTTCACCTATCGCCCCTATTGCGATGGCTGCAAGGCCTGCGTTCCCCTGCGCATTCTGGCCCAGGAGTTCCGCCCCAGCCGCAGCCAGCGGCGCGCTGCCAAACAGCATGGGCAACTTGTCGCCTCCATTCAGCGCCTGCACTACTCCGACGAGCACTACCAGCTCTACCTGCGCTACCAGCAGCACCGCCATAGCGGCGGCGGCATGGACAACGACAGCGTGGACCAGTACACGCAGTTTCTGCTGCAAAGCAGAGTCAACTCCCGATTGGTCGAGTTCCGCGAGCCGGGCGCAGACGGTCAGCCCGGCACACTCAAAATGCTCTCCATTCTGGACGTACTGGAGGACGGGCTGTCGGCGGTCTACACCTTCTACGATCCGGAAGACCACGCCAGCTACGGCACCTTCAATGTGCTGTGGCAAATCCAGCAAGCGAAAGCCATGAACCTGCCTTATGTCTATCTTGGCTACTGGATCTCCGAGAGCCAGAAGATGCGCTACAAGGCCAGCTTCTTGCCACATGAGATTCGCCAGGGCGAGCTATGGCAGCGCGCAGACAGGCAAAGCATTGTGCGCTCGCACATTGAAGAGTGACGCCACAAAAAGCAGCACATGGATATATGAGCGGATGACATGGCTGCACGGCTGCAGCACCGCTAGAATGCCCCCATCCCGCAAAGTATCTCCAACGCATGAAAAAAGACGACCTATCGGCCTCCGCAAAGCCCAGCGTCCAGGTTCTGGAACGCATGTTCACGTTGATCGACGTGCTGGCATCGCGTGAGGAAGCGGTTTCTTTGAAGGAGATCAGCGAACGCACGGGCCTGCATCCCTCGACCACGCACCGCATCCTCAATGATCTTGCAACGGGCCGCTTTGTGGATCGCCCCGAATCGGGCAGCTACCGCCTGGGCATGCGCTTTCTGGAACTGGGCAACCTGGTCAAGGCACGGCTGAATGTGCGTGAAGTGGCCCTGACGCCCATGCGCCAGCTCTACAAGCAGATTCAGCAGCCCATCAGCCTGTCCGTGCGCCAGGGCGACGAGATTGTCTATGTGGAGCGCGCCTACAGCGAGCGCTCCGGCATGCAGGTGGTACGCGCCATTGGCGGCCATGCTCCTTTGCATCTGACCTCCAACGGCAAGCTGTTTCTGGCGGCCGATGACTCCCAGCAGGTGCGCGCCTACGCCATGCGCACCGGCCTGCCTGGCAAGACCCATTTCAGCATCACCCAGCTGGGTGATTTGGAACATGAGCTGGCCAAAGTGCGCCAATACGGCATTGCCCGCGACAACGAAGAGCTGGAATTGGGCGTGCGCTGCATGGCCGCCGGCATTTACGACGACCAGAGCAAGCTGATTGCAGGCCTGTCCATCTCTGCCCCGGCAGACCGGCTTGACGAGAGCTGGGCCCCCAGACTGCAGGCCACGGTGCAGGAGATTTCCGTGGCCCTGGGCTTCAGCGGCACACGCCCGGCTCCGGCTCAGGCCGCCCCCAATCCCTATAGCCGCAGCCAGCACAGTTAAATACTGGGGTGCCTTTCGCAATCTGCAAAGGGGCCTCAATGCCATTTCAGGTGTAGACCCCATAAAAAAGCGCTACCTGGGTAGCGCTTTTTGACTGGACCTTTACCTGCTTAGCCCCTGATACGGCTTGCCATCGTATTGCTGGCAGTGGGTCCCTTGCTTTCCATCCAGTGGCGCACACGCTCGGCATCTGCCAGACGGCTGAACTTGCCGGCAGAATCCAGGAACACCATGATCAGCTTGCGGCCGGCCACATGGGCTTGCATCACGAGGCAGCGTCCGGCTTCGGAGATATAGCCGGTCTTTTGCAGGCCGATATCCCAGTTGTCGCTCTTGACCAGGCGGTTGGTGTTGTTGAACTGCAGCGTGCGACGACCCACGGCCACTTCATAACCGGGCGATGTGGAGTACTCGCGCATCAGCGGATCCGCGTGGGCCACCGCCACCAGACGCGCCAGGTCACGCGCGCTGGACTGGTTGCTGCTGGACAGGCCGGTGGGCTCGACATAGCGCGTGTCCTTCATGCCCAGCTGCTGCGCCTTGGAGTTCATCAGCTGCACAAACTGCGCCAGACCGCCGGGATAAGTGCGTCCCAGGGCATGGGCAGCACGGTTCTCGCTGGACATCAGCGCCAGATGCATCATCTCGGCACGCGTCAAGGTGGTACCGACACGCAGGCGAGAGCTGCTGTGCTTTTCGGTATCCACATCGTCCTGCGTGATGGTGATCATCTCGTCCATGGGCAGCCGAGCCTGAGAGATCAGCAGACCCGTCATCAGCTTGGTCAGCGAGGCGATGGGCAGCACTGCCTGATCGTTCTTGCTCAGCAGCACCTCATGTGTGTCCTGGTCAATCACATAAGCCACGCTGCTTTGCAGATCCAGGGGATCCGAGACGGAGTGAAGACCAGCCATCTGCCCATAGGACAGGCGTGCGGGCTCGACCGCCGTGGCAGCAGCTGCTGCCGCAACCGCAGCGCCAGCGGCTCCTGCCCTGGCCAGACGCTTCTTGCCGCCGCTCTTCTCGTCTCTTTCGGCCTTGGCTGCTAGAACAGTCTTGCCGCCCTTCTTGCTTGCAAGCTTGGCGTCCGCCTTTTCCGGCTTGCCTTTGGAGACCTTTGTGCTTTTTGGCTGCGCTGCAGCACGAACCTTGCCAGCCGGCTCCTTGGCCGCTTTCTTAGCCGAAGCCGCAGCAGCCACGGGCTTTTTGGAGTCTTTTTTGGGCGCCGCCGCATGCACTGCCGGAGCAGCCAGAGCGCAGCTCAACAGAGCCAAAGACACGACCTGAGTGAGTTTTGCAAGGCGAAATGGACGCAGCATCTGCATGCGATACTCCAGACAACAAGGTGTAAGGATTTAATTCAATCAAAAAAGTTGTGCAGTGACAAGCACTTGCACAACCTTCTCGATAATCTGAGTGAAATTATAAATCCAGCAGTCAACCTTGTGCTGCAACAACTTCCTGATTGCTATGCAATTTGTTCAAAGCACTCAGATAAGCCTTGGCCGATGCGACCACAATATCGGGGTCAGCACCCACTCCGTTGACGACGCGACCACTGCGTTGCAGGCGCACCGTCACCTCGCCCTGACTCTCGGTCGAGCCGCTGATGGCATTGACGGAATACAGCACCATTTCAGCACCGCTCTTGACTTCGGACTCGATGGCCTTGAACGAGGCATCGACCGGGCCATTGCCTTCGGAGCTGGCCTTGATTTCCCTGCCTGCATTGCTGAAGACCACGCTGGCATGTGGGCGCTCACCTGTTTCACTCTGCTGGGCCAGCGAAATGAACTGGAACTGATTGTTCTGGTGCTCCGCTCCTTCGGCATTCAACAGCGCCAGAATGTCCTCGTCAAAAATCTCGCTCTTGCGGTCCGCGAGCTCCTTGAAGCGCGTGAAGGCCTGGTTGATGGCAGCTTCGCTGTCCAGCTCCACCCCCAGCTCCTGCAGGCGCTGCTTGAAGGCGTTGCGACCACTGAGCTTGCCCAGCACGATCTTGTTGGCCGCCCAGCCCACGTCCTCGGCACGCATGATTTCGTAGGTGTCACGAGCCTTGAGCACGCCGTCCTGATGAATGCCGGAGGCATGGGCAAAGGCGTTGGCCCCCACCACAGCTTTGTTGGGCTGCACCACAAAGCCCGTGGTCTGGCTGACCAAGCGGCTGGCGGCCACGATATGCTGGGTATCGATATTCACATCCAGATCGAAGTAGTCCTTGCGCGTCTTGATGGCCATGACCACTTCTTCAAGTGAGCAGTTACCCGCGCGCTCACCAAGACCATTGATGGTGCATTCGATCTGGCGCGCGCCGCCGATCTTCACTCCCGCCAGAGAATTGGCCACCGCCATGCCCAGGTCGTTGTGGCAATGCACGGACCAGACCGCCTTGTCGCTGTTGGGCACGCGCTCGCGCAAGTTGCGAATGAATTCCCCGTAGAGCTCGGGAATCGCGTAACCCACGGTGTCGGGCACGTTGATGGTGGTTGCGCCTTCCTTGATGACCGCCTCGATCACACGCGCCAGAAAATCGGGCTCGCTGCGATAGCCGTCCTCCGCGCTGAACTCGATATCTTCGATGAGATTGCGCCCGAAGCGCACCGCCTGCCTGGCCTGCTCCAGCACCTGCTCGGGTGTCATGCGCAGCTTTTTCTCCATATGCAACGCACTGGTGGCGATAAAGGTATGAATGCGAGCGCGGTTGGCATCTTTCAACGACTCGGCCGCACGCGCAATGTCGCGGTCGTTGGCTCGGGAGAGCGAGCAGACGGTGGAGTCCTTGATGGCTCGTGCAATGGACTGGATGGACTCGAAGTCGCCATTGGATGCCGCAGCAAACCCCGCCTCGATCACATCGACCTTCAGACGCTCCAGCTGACGGGCAATGCGCAGCTTTTCATCGCGTGTCATGGAAGCGCCGGGCGATTGCTCGCCGTCACGCAAGGTGGTGTCGAAAATAATGAGCTGATCGGACATGGTGGGGACTCTCTATGTGAGGGCGCCGGTAGACGCCTGTTTTGACTGGAGGATTGCCGACAAAAAAGCCGGTGTGCTTTTGGCGACACCGGCTTTGAACCTTTTTTATGCAGCTACCGCCTCTTCAGCGACAGCGGCAACGCGCTGCACTCCCGAGATGATGGCGCGCAAGGAGGCGGAAACGATATTGGCATCCACCCCTACGCCGTAGCAGACCTGAGCGTCATCCACGCGCAATTCCACATAGGCAATCGCCTTGGCATTCGCGCCCTCGCCAATCGCATGTTCGGCATAGTTGAGCACGCGCACATTGCGACCGACGTTAGCCGACAACGCCTGCACGAATGCATCAATGGGGCCCGTACCTTCGCCTTCCAAAAAATACTTTTCCCCGGCGATCTCGATGTGGGAAGTCATATTGACCACGCCATCGGCCTCGCTCAGGCGATATTGAGGCGCCTTGACGGTGTTGACTCCATATTCGCGCTGGAACAGCTCCCACAGATCAGCAGCCGACAACTCCTTGCCGCTGGCATCCATCTCGCGCTGCACGACCTGGCTGAATTCGATCTGCAGGCGCCGGGGCAGCTGAAGTCCGTATTCGCTCTCGAGCAGATAGGCAATTCCGCCCTTGCCCGACTGGCTGTTCACGCGAATCACTGCCTCATAGCTGCGACCCAGGTCCTTGGGATCGATGGGCAAATAAGGCATATCCCAGATATCGCCTTCCTTGTGGGCGGCGAAAGCCTTCTTGATGGCGTCCTGGTGGGAGCCGGAGAAGGAGGTGTAGACCAAGTCACCCACGTAAGGGTGACGAGGATGCACGGGCAACTGGTTGCAATGCTCAACCGTTGCACGGATATCGTCGATGTCGGAGAAATCCAGGCCGGGGTTCACACCTTGGATATACATATTGAGCGCCACATTCACCACGTCCAGATTGCCGGTGCGCTCGCCATTACCGAACAGGCAGCCTTCCAGACGGTCCGCACCGGCCATCAGCGACAGCTCGGCCGCCGCAGTGCCCGTGCCGCGGTCGTTGTGAGGATGGACCGAGATCACCACACTGTCACGGCGCTTGATATTGCGATGCGTCCATTCCACCATGTCGGCAAAGATATTGGGCGTGGAGTGCTCCACGGTGGTGGGCAAATTGATGATGCACTTGTTCTCGGGCGTGGGTTGCCAGACATCGGTGACGGCATCGATCACGCGCCTGGAGAACTCCAGCTCGGTGTCCGAGTACATTTCGGGCGAATACTGGAAGGTCCACTTGGTGCCGGGGTGCTGGGCCGCGATGTCCTTGAACATCTGCGCATTGGTCACCGCCAGCTCCACGATCTCGTCCTCGCTCATGTTCAGCACCACACGGCGCATCACGGGAGCCGTGGCGTTGTAGAGATGGACGATGGCGCGGGGCACGCCTTCCAGCGCCTCGAAAGTGCGACGAATCAGGTGCTCACGCGCCTGGGTCAGCACCTGCACGGTCACATCGTCGGGAATGCGGTTTTCCTCGATGAGCTTGCGCATGAAGTCGAACTCGATCTGCGAGGCCGAAGGGAAGCCCACTTCGATTTCCTTGAAGCCGATCTTCACCAGTTGCTCGAACATGCGCACCTTGCGCTCGATGTCCATGGGCTCGATCAAGGCCTGGTTGCCGTCACGCAGATCCACGCTGCACCAGACCGGGGGCTTGGTGATGACCGCGTCGGGCCAGGTGCGATCGGTCAGACGCACGGGGGCGAAAGCGCGGTATTTGGTGGAAGGGTTTTGCAACATGGTGAGTCTCTTTAGTCGAAATTAGAGGAAATTGAACCCAGCTCCAGCGACGCCCAAAAGCAAAAACGGCCCGTCGCTGATGCTACGGGCCGCCAAGTAGGGTGTGTTTGTACGCGCGCGCTACTTTCTCTGCCCGTTGGACATTAGTAGTAGAGCTAGCGACAGGTTTTGCATGCGGATCACTTTAACACAAGAAAAGTTGACAGGGCCAGGATTTTTTGGGGCCGCTCGTCAATCGTCGTGCAGACCACGCTCATCGGGCTCGTCCTTGGAGGTCGCCACAATGCTGACCTGCTCGCCCTTGGCACGGCGCCAGGCGTAGATCACATATCCCGAGATCGAGTAACCGACAAACACCAGGAACAGCATGGTTGCTGGCTCGATGCTCACCACGGCCATCAGCAGGGCCACCACCACCAGCGAGACGAACGGCATGCTCTTGGCGCCGCCGATGTCCTTGAAGCTGTAGTAGGGAATATTGGTGACCATGGTCAGGCCTGCAAACAGCGTGATGGCGAACATGATCCAGGACAGATCGGCCCGATCCGTGGGGTAGCCGCCGAAAAAGGAAATCACATCGCCGAAGATGGGCACATCGCGGTGGGAAACCATCAGGGCACTGGTCAGCCAGATAAAGCCCGCCACCAGGGCCGCTGCCGCAGGAGAAGGCATGCCCTGGAAATAGCGCTTGTCCACCACGGCCGTATTCACGTTGAAGCGAGCCAGGCGCAGTGCCGCACAGGCGCAATACACAAAGGCGGCAATCCAGCCCCAGCGCCCCAGGGGACGCAAGGCCCATTCATAGGCAATCAGCGCAGGCGCGGCACCAAAGGACACCATGTCGGAGAGCGAATCCATCTGCTCGCCAAACGCGCTTTGCGTATGCGTCATTCGCGCCACTCGGCCGTCGAGACTGTCGAGCACCATGGCGCAGAAAACGCCCACGGCCGCCAGTTCGAACTTGTTGTTCATCGCCATGACGATGGCGTAGAAACCGCCAAACAGCGCTGCCAGCGTGAACAGATTGGGCAGCACATAAATGCCTTTGCGCGGCTTGCGCGGCATTCCACTCAGATCGGCAGAATCATTGCTGTTTTGCATCAAACAGACCTCCAGTGCTTGCATGTCAGATGCATGCAGCTATTAAAACGATAGTATTTCAAGCACGGCCATCATGACCATGTCCCTGCCACCAGTGTACCCGCCACACAGATCGCCTCCGGAATGAAAAAAGGCCACCTCAAAGGTGGCCTCTTGCCCAAGCGCAATCATCCGGCTCGCGCCGAATGACTTGCCTCTGCATCAGTTGCGGGTCTGGTCGACCAGCTTGTTCTTGGAGATCCAGGGCATCATGGAGCGCAGTTGGCCGCCCACTTGCTCGATGGCGTGATCGGCGTTCTGGCGACGACGGGCAGTCATGGAAGGATAGTTCAGACGGCCTTCGCTGATGAACATCTTGGCGTACTCACCGCTCTGGATGCGCTTCAAGGCGTTGCGCATGGCCTTGCGGGATTCTTCGTTGATGACTTCGGGGCCGGTCACGTACTCGCCATACTCCGCGTTGTTGGAGATGGAGTAGTTCATGTTGGCAATGCCGCCTTCGTACATCAGGTCAACGATCAGCTTGAGCTCGTGCAGGCACTCGAAATAAGCCATTTCGGGAGCGTAGCCAGCTTCAGTCAGAGTCTCGAAGCCCATCTTCACCAGCTCCACTGCACCGCCACACAGCACGGCCTGCTCGCCGAACAGGTCGGTTTCGGTTTCTTCCTTGAAGTTGGTTTCGATGATGCCGCCCTTGCCGCCGCCATTGGCGGAAGCGTAGGACAGGGCCACGTCACGGGCCTTGCCGGACTGGTCCTGATAGATGGCGATCAGGGAAGGCACGCCGCCGCCCTTGAGGTATTCGGAGCGCACGGTGTGACCGGGGCCCTTGGGCGCGACCATGATCACGTCCAAATCGGCGCGGGGCACAACCTGGTTGTAGTGCACGTTGAAGCCGTGAGCGAAAGCCAGGGTAGCGCCGGACTTGATGTTGGGCTCGACGTTGTTCTTGTACACCTCGGGGATGTTCTCGTCAGGCAGCAGGATCATGACCACGTCGGCAGCCTTGACCGCGTCGTTGACTTCCATCACGGTCAGGCCGGCCTTGCCGACCTTGTCCCAGGAAGAGCCGCCCTTGCGCAGACCGACCACCACCTTCACGCCGCTGTCGTTCAGGTTTTGAGCATGCGCGTGGCCTTGGCTGCCGTAGCCGATGATGGCAACAGTCTTGCCCTTGATCAGGCTCAGGTCACAGTCCTTGTCGTAGAAAACTTTCATGATGGCTCCAGGTCTCTTATCTTGAGGGGGTTAAAAAGGTTTGTTCAGATTCAAAAGTGGTGCAACACAGCCATTAGACACGCAGAATGCGCTCGCCACGGCCAATACCCGAGGCACCCGTACGAACGGTTTCGAGGATGGCAGTGCGATCAATGGCTTGCAGGAAGGCATCGTTCTTGGACTGGTCGCCGGTGAGCTCCACGGTGTAGCTCTTTTCGGTCACGTCGATGATGCGGCCGCGGAAGATGTCCGCCATGCGCTTCATTTCCTCGCGCTCCTTGCCCACGGCACGCACCTTGACCATCATCAGCTCGCGCTCGGTGTATGCACCTTCGGTCAGGTCCACCACTTTAACCACTTCAATCAGTCGGTTCAGGTGCTTTGTGATTTGCTCAATCACATCGTCCGAACCCGTGGTGAGGATGGTCATGCGCGACAGCGAGGGATCCTCGGTCGGTGCAACTGTCAGGGATTCAATGTTGTAGCCACGGGCAGAAAACAGGCCCACGACGCGCGACAGTGCTCCAGGCTCGTTCTCGAGCAGCACGGCAATAATGTGTTTCATTGGGAGATTCCTCTTTTCGCCGCCCTCCCCTGACACCGGTAAGTGCCAGGCTCGGCGGGCAATAGATTCGTCAAAAAGTGCTATTTAAAATATAGCTGCTTGCGCTTGACATGTAAGTGCTTGGAGCCGAATTCACTGGAAATCGGCTTCCCAGGCATCACAGGTCGTCGGCACCCAGCAGCATTTCCGTGATGCCACGGCCGGCTTGCACCATGGGGAACACGTTCTCGGTCGGGTCGGTGCGGAAGTCCAGGAAGACCGTCTTGCTTTCTTCGCGCACGATACGGCGTGCCTCGCGCAGCGCAGCCTCGACATCGGCAGGCTTTTCGATCAGCAGGCCGCGGTGGCCGAAGGCCTCCGCCAGCTTCACGAAGTCGGGCAGCGAATCCATATAGCTGCTCGAGTAGCGACCCGAGTATTCGATTTCCTGCCATTGGCGCACCATGCCCAGGAAACGGTTGTTCAGCGCGCAGATGACCACCGGGGTGTTGTACTGCTTGCAGGTGGCAAGCTCCTGGATGTTCATCTGGATCGAGCCTTCGCCCGTGATGCAGAAGACTTCGGAGTCAGGCTTGGCCAGCTTGATGCCCATGGCGTAAGGCAGACCCACGCCCATGGTGCCCAGACCGCCGGAGTTGATCCAGCGACGGGGTTCATCAAAGCGGTAATATTGCGCCGCCCACATCTGGTGCTGACCCACATCGGAGGTGATGTAGGCGTTCGCATCCTTGGTCATGTTCCACAGCGTGTCGACCACGTACTGGGGCTTGATGACTTCGGTGTTGGACTTGTCGTAGCTCAGGCAGTCGCGGCTGCGCCAGCCTTCGATACTGCTCCACCATTGACCCAAAGCTGCCTCATCGGGACGCTGGGCCGACTCGCGCAGCATGGCGATCAGCTCGCTCAGCACATCCTTGACATCGCCCACGATGGGCACATCCACCTTCACGCGCTTGGAGATGGAGGAGGGATCGATGTCGATATGGATGATCTTGCGCTCCACCGACATGAAGTGCTTGGGATTGCCGATCACGCGGTCGTCAAAGCGGGCGCCCACAGCCAGCAGCACATCGCAGTTCTGCATGGCATTGTTGGCTTCGATGGTGCCGTGCATGCCCAGCATGCCCAGGAACTTCTTGTCGCTGGCGGGATAGGCACCCAGACCCATCAGGGTGTGAGTGACGGGGTAGCCCAGCATGTCCACCAGCTGGCGCAGCTCGTTGCAGGCATTGCCCAGCAACACGCCACCGCCGGTATAGATATAGGGGCGCTTGGCCGTCAACAGCAGCTGCAGAGCCTTGCGAATCTGGCCCGCATGCCCCTTTTTGACGGGGTTGTACGAGCGCATTTCCACTTTTTCAGGATAGCCCGTGTACAGCGCCTTCTTGAAGGACACGTCCTTGGGAATATCCACCACCACAGGGCCGGGGCGGCCGGTGCGGGCGATGTGGAAAGCCTTTTTCATGGTCTCGGCCAGCTCACGCACATCCTTGACCAGGAAGTTGTGCTTGACGATGGGACGAGTGATGCCCACGGTATCGCACTCTTGAAATGCGTCGGTACCGATGTAATTGGTCGAAGTCTGACCCGCAATCACCACCATGGGGATGGAGTCGGTATAGGCGGTAGCAATGCCCGTCACCGCATTGGTCAGACCGGGGCCGGAAGTCACCAGCGCCACGCCCACTTCACCGGTGGCACGCGCAAAACCGTCGGCAGCATGCACGGCCGCCTGCTCGTGGCGCACCAGCACATGCTGAATGCTGTCCTGCTTGTAGAGCGCGTCGTAAATATAGAGAACTGCCCCGCCAGGGTAACCCCACAGGTGCTTGACACCTTCAGCCTGAAGAGACTTGATGAGGATTTCGGAGCCCATCAATTCCTGGGCGCCCTTGGGGGAGGATGCGGCGGCTGCAGAGGCCAGCTCGGCTTTGGAGATTTCCATGATCAACCTTTGTGAATTTCTCTAACGAAAAACCTTCGGTGCCCTTAGCCTGAAGCCCTTGTGAGGCCGGTTTAGGACTTAAGACCACATGCCATGGACGTTTGTGTATACGCCGGACCGTGACCCGTTTGCTTCTTTAAGTTGAAGATCATTATCGCACTGCAACAAGACCTTCAAATGCAGTACACAAAAAAACATCATCGGATGCGATAATCTGCGGCTTTCGCCACTACTAACTCCCGTTTTCTCCAGGGTTACTCTCTCTTGGCCACAGAACAAGAACTGTCTGCATTCCTCAAAGACGTTGAAAAGCGCGCCTTCAAACGCAGCGTTTTCCATGTCCGCGACGAGGAGGCCGCCCTGGATATCGTGCAGGACAGCATGCTCAAGCTGGCCCAGCACTATGGGGACAAGCCCGCCAACGAGCTGCCCATGCTGTTCCAGCGCATTCTGTCGAACAGCACCCTGGACTGGTTTCGCCGCCAAAAGACCCAGAAAGCCGTTTTCACGCACTTCAGCGACCTGGAGTCTTCCGTGGACGGGGACAGCGACTTCGACTGGCTGGAAACCTATGCCACCCAGAGCGACGCATCCGCCGCCAACAACGCCGAGAGCCTGACGGAACGCAAGCAGACACTGCAAAGCATAGAAAAAGAGATACAGGAGCTGCCTGCGCGTCAACGCGAGGCCTTTCTCATGCGTTATTGGGAAGAGATGGATGTCGCGGAGACCGCTGCTGCCATGGGTTGCTCAGAAGGCAGTGTCAAAACCCATTGCTTTCGCGCCATCCAAACATTGAGCAAGGCACTCAAGGCCAAAGGAATCGAGTTATGAAATCCGTGCCCACCCTCCGGCAAGAACAGGCCGTCGACCGTATCGCCCGTCAAATCACTGCACGACTGAGTGAGGGTGAAGCCTTGCTCCCGTATGAAGTCACCGAACGTCTGCGCGCCTCCCGTGAGCAAGCCGTATCCATACGCCGCCGCGAAGCGTCCGTACTGCGCATTCAGACCAGTGCTGCAACATCTGCCCAGGGCGGTACCCTGACACTGGGCAATCCCGACGAAGGCAAGGGCTGGTGGCGCACCTTGGTCTCGGCCATCCCCGTTTTTGCACTCATTGCGGGCCTGGTAATCTACAACTCCGACACCGAACAAAGTATGCTGAGCGAAGTCACCGAGGTCGATACCGCCTTGCTGACCGATGATCTGCCCCCTGCTGCCTACTCTGACCCTGGTTTCATCCAGTACCTCAAGACCTCGGCAGCCACTCCATCAGAACACTAAACAGCCTGCCACGTCTGCCTTGATGCCTACTGAGAAGCGCTCCCTCCTGAAACCAGACAATACCGCCGCCATCATGGCGGCGCTGTTGTTGGTGGCCTTGAGCTGGACAGGATGGAATGTCGTACAGCAAGTCAGGCTGGCACCCAGCTCCGTGCCTCCCGCCACGGTAGCTGCATCCAGAGCCATGCATGCAGACCCGTCCACGCGCCAAAGAGCCTCGGCACAGGCTTCGGGTCCACGCTGGGGCGAGCTCAGCAGCCACCAGCGCGAGATTCTGCTGCCGCTGGAAGAGCGCTGGGCCATGATCGGCTCGGTACAAAAGCGCCGCTGGATTGCCCTGGCGGATGGCTTTGACAAACTCAGCGAACGCGAACAGCAAAAGCTTCATGACCGCATGGAAGCCTGGTCCGGCCTGAGTGCCGCCCAGCGCAACCAGGCCCGGCTGAACTTCGCCATTACCAACAAGCTCGCAACAGACAAGCAGGCCCAGTGGGAGGCTTACCAGGCTTTGAGCGATGAAGAAAAGCGACTGTTGGCGGCCCGCGCCACCCCCAAGGTGGTAAGTGCCGCACCGGCCATCAAGCCTGTGCCTTCCAAGAAGCTGGCGCGCATTCCTGCTGCCACGGCCTCCCCCAATACGGTACCCAATCTACCCAAGATTCCACCCGCAACCATTCATCACCCACCACCGCCCGTGCCCGCAACACCGGCCATGGTGGAGACGCACCCAATCCGTACGCCCTCGGTGATTGTGGAGACGGCTCCCGTGGACATTCCTCGCGCCACCCCGATCACCCTGCCTCCACTGGATGCGCCAGGTCAAGACTCGCACCAATGACAGCGCCGATGCGGCAAACCGAGTTTCAAGCCTGCTGAGCTGAGCCCTACAATTGCCTCATGCAGCAAGACACCCCGATCCGCAAAGGCAGTGCAGCACCCTCAACCACTCCTGACTTCATAGCACCAAGCCTTCGCCGCCGCATGGCTTGCTGGCTTTATGAAGGAATGCTTTTGTTTGGCGTGGTGTTCATTGCCGGCTATTTGTTCGGAACGCTGTCTCAGACGCGCAATGCACTCGACAATCGGCATCTGCTGCAGGCTTTCATGCTGGTGGTGCTGGGGATTTACTTTGTCTGGTTCTGGAGCAAGGGCCAGACGCTGGCCATGAAGACCTGGCATATCCGCGTGGTCGATACCCAAGGTCGCCCCCTGACGCAGACCCGCGCCCTGCTGCGCTACGCAGCCAGCTGGATGTGGTGGCTGCCGCCGCTGGCCCTGCTCTACCCGCTGGGCCTGCCGCCACTGGAGGTGCTGGTGCTGCTCATGGGCTGGATTCTGATCTGGGCGCTGCTGAGCCGCTTTCACCCTCGAAAGCAGTTCTGGCACGACGCCTGGGCCGGCACCCAACTGGTGCATCAGGCCCCCGCCCCCAAACGCATTCGCTGACCCGACCTCTCCATGAGCACCTCCTCCTCACCCGACCCCGTCAACCCCCAAAAGAGTCGCACCGGCCTGTCCCGGGTGCTGCATGCAGGCGGCTACTCGCTGGCTGGCCTCAAGGCTGGCTGGCATGAAAAAGCATTTCAGCAAGAAGCCATCTGCGCGGTTGTCATGATTCCTCTGGCGCTCTGGCTGGGTCAGAGCTGGGAGCAGGCAGCATTGCTGGCTGGCAGCGTCATCCTGGTTCTCATTGTGGAATTGCTCAATACCGGCATAGAGGCAGCCATAGACCGTATCGGCCCCGAATGGCACGAGCTGTCAAAGAAAGCCAAGGACATGGGCAGCGCCGCTGTATTTCTGGCCCTGTGCCTGTGCGGCGCCATCTGGGCTGCCGCTCTTTATCACCGTTTCATCGTATGACTCAACCCGCTTTTTCCATTTGCGTGTACTGCGGCTCACGCCCCGGAACCAATCCTCAATTCACCGAAGTCGCCAAGGCCGTGGGCCAATGGATAGGCTCGCGCGGCGGCCAATTGGTCTATGGCGGCGGACGCAGCGGCCTGATGGGCGTGGTGGCCGAAGCCACGCAACAAGCTGGCGGCCGCGTCGTCGGCATCATCCCTCAGGCACTGGTCGACAAGGAGCTGGCCAATCAGGCCTGCGACGAGCTGCACATCGTCAAGAACATGCACGAGCGCAAGGCCATGATGGCCGAGCGCAGCGATGCCTTCGTGGCCTTGCCCGGCGGCATTGGCACGTTTGAAGAGCTGTTCGAAGTCTGGACCTGGCGCCAGCTGGGCTACCACGACAAGCCCGTCGGCATTCTCAATGTGGATGGCTATTACGACGCCATGCTGCAGTTTCTTCAGTCCTGCGTGGGCAACGGCTTCATGGGCGAGTGGCAGATGGGCCTGGTCGAAAGCAGCAGCGACACCTCGGCCCTGCTGCAAAATCTCGTCCAGAATGCAGGCAGCCAGCTGGATACACCGCCTCTGCGCTCGGTGATCTGAGGCCCGAAACCCTGCAGGGCGGAATGCGCCGGCCTGCGGGCAAAGCGCACGCCCGGCTCCGGGCCATGAAAAAAGCCAGACTCAAGGTCTGGCTTTTTGACTGGGGCGCATGACTGGGGCGCGGCATGGCGACTTAGACAGCAGTGTCGTCCAGCTCGCCCGTGCGGATGCGCACCACTCGCTCCACGGGGGTGATGAAGATCTTGCCGTCACCAATCTTGCCGGTGCGCGCGACGTTGACGACTGCATCCACGCAGCGGTCCACATCTTCATCTCGCACCACGACTTCGATCTTCACCTTGGGCAGAAAATCCACCACATACTCGGCGCCACGATAGAGCTCGGTATGGCCTTTCTGGCGGCCAAAACCCTTGACTTCGGTCACGGTCAGACCATTCACCCCACACTCTGCCAGGGCCTCGCGCACTTCCTCGAGTTTGAAGGGCTTGATGACGGCGGTAATCATTTTCATGGGGCTGGTTCCTCAATTGATTGAAATCGGCAAACACCGGAGGCAGAGCCTCAGGCGCGAAATTTGTTGGTGATGGGGTAGCGCCAGTCCTTGCCAAAGCTGCGCATCGTCAGGCGTGGACCGACCGGCGCCTGGCGACGCTTGTACTCGTTGATTTGTATCAGACGCGTGACCCGTTCCACATCCGCCGGCGCAAAACCCTCGGCGACGATAGAGCTTATGCTCTCGTTGCTTTCCATGTAACGGGACACGATGGCATCCAGCACCTCGTAGTCCGGCAGACTGTCCTGATCCTTCTGATCGGGACGCAGCTCGGCACTGGGCGGACGCGTGATGATGCGCTCGGGAATGGGATCGAGCCCCGTGCCGAAGGGGTCGTTGGCATTGCGCCAGCGTGCCAGCGCAAACACCTCGGTCTTGAACACATCCTTGATGACGGCAAAGCCTCCAGCCATGTCGCCGTACAGCGTGCAATAGCCGGTGGACATCTCGCTCTTGTTGCCTGTGGTCAGCACGATGGAGCCAAACTTGTTGCTCATCGCCATCAGCAAGGTCCCCCGAATACGGGCTTGCAGGTTTTCCTCGGTCGTGTCTTCGGCGCGTCCGGCAAAAGTGCCTGCCAGCGCAGCCTTGAAGGCTTCGAACTGCGGCGCGATATCGATCTCTTCGTGCTGCACGCCCACGCGCTCGGACATCTCGCGCGCATCAAGCCAGCTGATATCGGCCGTATAGGGCGAAGGCATCATCACCGTGCGCACCTTGTCCGCACCCAGCGCATCCACTGCGATCGCCAGCACCAGGGCCGAGTCCATGCCGCCCGACAGGCCGATGAGCGCGCCCGGAAAACGGTTCTTGCCGACATAGTCGCGCACGGACAGCACCAGCGCAGACCACAGCGCATGGTGGTGGCTCAGCTGAGGCTTGACTTGCCCCATCAGCGTCACGCCTCCATCCACCAGATGCGCCGCCACCATGGGCAGCTCTTCCTCGAAAGCGGCCGCGCGAGCCGCCACCTGACCGCTGGCGCCCACCGCAAACGAGCAGCCGTCGAACACGACTTCGTCCTGACCGCCCACCAGATGGGCATACACCAGGGGAACCGCATTTTCCATGGCACGCTGCGCAATCACCGCCTCGCGCTCGGAGGATTTCCCGCTATGAAACGGCGAGGCATTGACGACAGCCAGCAACTGGGCGCCTGCGGCCACGGCCGCCCGCGCAGGGCCGGCATGCCAGGCGTCTTCGCAAATCAGCAGCCCGATCTGGATGCCCTCCAGCTCGAAGACACAGCTCTGCTCACCGGCCGCAAAGTAGCGCTGTTCGTCGAACACGCCAAAATTGGGCAGCAGCTGTTTGAAATAGCGCGCAATCTGCTGCCCATCGCGCAGCACGCTGGCAGCGTTGAACAGTTTCTCACCTTGCTCATCGAGCTGCGGGTGACCGATGACCAGCGCCAGCCCCGGCCATTGGGCACTGGCTTGCTGCAATTGCTGCAGGGCCGCGTCGCAGGCCTGCAAGAATGCCGGACGCAGATACAGGTCCTCAGCCGCGTAGCCGCACAGGGCAAGCTCGGGCGTGAGCAGCAGGCGGGCACCGTTGGCATAAGCTTCAGCAGCAGCGGCGATGATTTTCTGGACATTGCCAGAGAGGTCTCCCACAACAAAATTGCGTTGGGCACAGCAAATGGAAAGCGTCATGAAAAGCAAGCTAGGCGGTGAGGCCACCAGCCCCAGCGACAATCAGGGCATGGCCGAAAACAAGATTATCACTCGCGTGCTTGCCAGCGTGCAGCAGCTGGACGCACAAACCTGGAATGTGCTGCTGACCTCTCAATCCACGCCTACTCCCTTCATGCGCCACGAATACCTGGCGGCCATGGAGCAAAGCGGCAGCGCCACGCCCGATACCGGCTGGATCGTCCGGGTCATCACCGTCTGGGACGGCGATGACTTGCTGGCGGCCTGCCCCCTCTATATCAAGACCCACTCTTACGGCGAATACGTGTTTGACTGGGCCTGGGCGCGCGCCTATCAGCAGCATGGCCTGCCTTACTACCCCAAGGGCTTGCTGGCCGTCCCCTTCACGCCTGTGCCCGGCTCGCGTCTGCTGGCACGCAGCCAGGCGCTGCGCGTGGCGCTGGTGCATGCCGTCCAGGCCTGGGCAGCCGAGCAGCAGCTGTCATCGCTGCACCTGCTGTTTGGCGATGCCGATGATCTTGCCGCCTGCGCTGCGGCCGGCTGGATGCAGCGCAGCACGGTGCAGTTCCACTGGACGAACACGCCGCCCACGCCCCCTGCTGCGCGCGCCCCCGTGCCCGCCGGGGCAGAACCCGCCAGCATGCAGGCCTGCGCTGAGACCGAAATGACACTGCCCTGCTGGAAGGACTTCGACGATTTTCTGGGCTCGCTGAACCAGGACAAACGCAAGAAGATCCGCCAGGAGCGACGCAAGATTGTCGAGGCCGGCGTGAGCTTCAAGGCCCTGCAGGGTCGCGACATCGGTGCGCAGGACTGGTCCTTCTTCTACCGTTGCTACGAGCGCACCTACCTGGAGCACGGCAACCCGCCGTATCTGACACCGGAGTTCTTTGCCGCCATGGCCTCGGCCATGCCCGAGAACTGGTTGATGTTCATTGCCGAGCGCAACGGACAGCCCGTTGCATCAAGTTTGATAGCTATTACCGCTTTACAGTCAACGAATTCAGCATCAAAACCATTTTTTTTTGAAGACAGACAAGCGCAAGCAGCTATCAATAGTAAGGTCGCCTATGGCCGCTACTGGGGCGCTCTGGAGCGGATCGACAGCTTGCATTTCGAAGCCTGCTACTACCAGCCCATCGAATGGTGCATCGCCAATGGATTTTCCCGCTTCGAAGGTGGGGCCCAGGGCGAGCACAAAATGGCCCGCGCGCTGCTGCCCGTGGAAACACCCAGCGCCCACTGGGTGGCCCACCCGGCTTTTGCCGATGCCATCGAGCGCTTTTTGCAGCGCGAGAGCGAAGGCATGACGCAGTATGTGAAAGAGCTGCAATCCCATAGCCCGCTGCGCAAGGCCTGAAGGCGAAGACAGAAAAAGGCCGCTTTGCAGCGGCCTTCAATCCCTAACCCCTGGAGACATTCAGAAGGTTTCCCAGTCATCCTCGTTCAGCGAGGACTTGGGCGCATTGCGGGCAGCAGCAGATTCACCGGCAACAGCGCCCCCCATCAAAGAGCGCGGGGCTGCCGGCATGGGGGCAGAGCGTGCCGCCACACGACGCACAGGTGCCTGACGCGCCGGGGCGGCAGAGGCGACTACGGCCGGCGCCGCTGCACGGGCTGCAGCCTTGGGAGCCTGGTCATGAAGCGCACTGCCAGGCAGCTGGAAGACCGCCACGGCCTGAACCAGATCCTGCGCCTGCTTGCGCAGCGCGCCGGCGGCAGCCGCACTTTCCTCCACCAGCGCCGCATTTTGCTGCGTGGTCTGATCCATCTGCGTCACCGCCTCGCCCACCTGGGCCACACCCTGGCTCTGCTCCTGGCTGGCGGCACTGATCTCGGCCATCAGATCCGTCACCCGGCTGATCGCCGACACGATGTCGGCCATGGTGGCACCGGCCTTGTCCACCAGCTGCGTGCCCTGCTCCACCCGCTGCACGCTGGTGCTGATCAAGGCCTTGATTTCCTTGGCGGCCTCGGCACTGCGCTGGGCCAGGGTGCGCACCTCGCCCGCCACCACGGCAAAACCACGGCCCTGTTCACCGGCACGCGCCGCTTCCACGGCCGCATTCAGCGCCAGGATATTGGTCTGAAAGGCGATGGAGTCGATGACCGTGATGATGTCGGCAATCTGCTGGCTGCTGTTGTTGATGCCCTTCATGGTTTCCACCACTTCAGCCACCACGGCACCGCCCTGCGCTGCCACCTGGGAAGCATTCACCGCCATTTGATTGGCAGCACGGGCGTTGTCGGCGTTCTGGCGCACGGTAGAGCCCAATTGCTCCATCGAGGCCGCGGTTTCCTCCAGCGCACTGGCCTGCTCCTCGGTGCGACCGGAGAGATCGGCGTTGCCCGAGGCAATCTGCGAACTGGCCGAGGCCACGCCTTCCGCGTTCTGGCGTACCGTGCGCACGGTCTGCACCAGACTGCTTTGCATGCGCTCCAAGGCGCTGAGCAAGCGGCCTGTTTCGTCCTCTCGCTCCACGCGAATGACGCCACTCAGATCCCCATTGGCCACGCGGTCCGCGGCCTGCACCGCCTGCTCCAGCGGCGCACGGATGGAGCGCACCAGCCAGATGCCTGCCCCTGCCGCCACCAGCACCGCAACCAGGGCAGCCAAGGCAAGCATGCGCACAGCCCCGTCATAGACCTTCTCCGAAGCCAGCGTCTCGTCCCTTGCCACATCGCTGTTGAACTTGATCAGCTTTTGCAGAGTCGCCGAAGACTGGTCATAGAGCTTGAGAGACTCGCCTCCCAGCACTTGCTTGGCCTGCTCTTTATCACCTCGACGCGAAATTTCGAACAGTTGCTTGTTCAACTCGACATAACGCTCCCGTTCGCGCAGGAACTGCGCGTAGAGCTCGCGCTCCTCGGCAGTGACAATCAAGGGTTCATAGAGCTTTTTTGCATCCGCCAGGTGTTTCTGCAATTGCTCGAATTGAGCCTCCACCTGAGCCATATAACCGGGCTCGTCATTGTTGACATGCCGCAACTCAAGCAAGCGGGTGCGCGCCAGGTCGGTATTGAGGGTATTGATCACTTCCACGCTGGGCAACGCATTGCCGGTGATGGTTTCAGCGCTGGAGCGCATGGAGCGCAACTGCATCAATGCCATGGCAACCACCACGACCAGCAGCAAGACCAGAACCCCGAACGTGCCGAGAATCCGCGTGGAGATTTTGATGCTTTTCATTGATTGCACCTCCCTCTATTACCAATTAGTTTTTATTAATACTTCTTTTGAATCCATGCCCACGAAGCGCAAGGATTCAATTTTTCTGCTCGATCGGGAAATATCTCTCTGGATGGCATGCCAGAGATGGAATGGTCCTTGCTACCGGCTTATATGTGTTCAATTGTTTCAAGTTTCATATTCCTTGCCTATCTTCAGAGGCTTACAGCCATGTAGGCAGATACTTACACCGCACTCAAGTTACTTAAAGTTACCAACAAGTGACAACAGCGATTCTCGATGCCATGGCAACCCACATAGCCTTGAAAAAGCGTCAAGCCACCCCTCTTCTTGATCAATATCAAGACAGTTTGAAGAAAGCTTGTAAAAAAACCCCGACAGCGTTCGCTCTCGGGGTTTTGAGACAGAAGTCGTTGAAACCGGCAATCCCTCAGAACTGCTCCCAATCCTGATCATTGGTCAAAGCGGGCCGAGCCGTTTTGACCGACGCCGGCATGTCCTTGCTCGGGCCTTGATCGACTAACGCTGCAGCCCTGGGGCCAGCGCTCATGCCGGCCTTTGCAACCGGCTCGACCCGATTTTTCAGCGCCGCAGTGGCAAAGCTCTGTGCCTGATTGCCCAACTGAAAAATCGCCACCGAATCGACCAGTGCCTTGGCCTGGCGCTGCAAAGAGTCGGCGGCTGCCGCGCTCTGCTCCACCAGGGCCGCATTCTGCTGCGTGGTCTGATCCATCTGGGTGACGGCTTCGCCCACCTGGGCAACGCCCTGGCTCTGCTCGCGACTGGCCGCGCTGATCTCACCCATGATGTCAGTCACGCGGCCGATGGCCGCCACGATTTCGGCCATGGTGGCGCCGGCCTTGTCCACCAGCTGCGAGCCTTGCTCCACGCGCTCCACGCTGGCATGGATAAGCTGCTTGATTTCCTTGGCCGCCTCGGCGCTGCGCTGCGCCAGCGTGCGCACCTCGCCCGCCACCACGGCAAAGCCACGACCTTGCTCGCCGGCACGCGCGGCTTCCACGGCCGCATTCAGCGCCAGGATATTGGTCTGGAAGGCAATCGAGTCGATCACGCCGATGATGTCGGCGATCTGGCGGCTGCTGTCGTTGATGCCCTTCATGGTGTCCACCACCTGGGCAACCACATCCCCGCCGCGACCCGCCACATCGGAGGCATTCTTTGCCATTTGATTGGCGGTCTGGGCGTTGTCCGCGTTCTGACGCACGGTCGAGCCCAGTTGCTCCATGGATGCAGCCGTTTCCTCCAGGGCGCTGGCCTGGTTTTCGGTACGCGCCGAAAGATCCGCATTGCCCTGAGCGATTTCGTTGGACGCCTGGGCCACGCCATGGGCATTGCCGCGCACATCCTGGACCACGGCGGACAGCTGCCGACGCATGTCTTCCAGCGCATTGAGCAGCAAGCCCATTTCATCGCGGCGCTGGTTCTTCACCACCATGCCCAGTCTGCCGGCAGCCACGGCCTGCGCCAGCTCCACGGCCGTGGCCACGGGCACCGTGATGGCGCGCGTCATCGCAATACCGACCACAGCGGCAAACAGCACCACCAGCGCCAGCGTACCGAGCAGCCAGTAGCGGGCCAGCTCGAAACTGGACTTTTCGGCCTGCTGGGCCTGCGCCGCGTTCTCGAGCTGCAGCGTCATCAGCTTGCCCGTGCTTTCCGCCACCTGGCTGAAGGCCTGTTCGGACAGCCCGGCAAAAAACAGCCCCAGCTCGTCGGCCATGCCTGCCTGGCTGTCTACGGTGTTGTAGTCGCCATCGCGTGCCCGTGCCAGCAACTGCTCGTGCAGCTTCAGGAAGTTCGCCTTGCTGACCTGATAGCCTTCATAGGCCTGGCGCAGCGGCTGGCTGGCAATCAGCTCGTTGACCACCTTCTCCTGCTCGGCAATGGTTTTCAGGCGCTGCTGGATCTGCTGCTCATAGCCTTCGATCTCGACCAGGGTGCGCGCGGTGGCGATGCCCGCCTCATGGCGTCGCAGCCGGTTGTATTCGGAGCGCATGGAGGCTGCGTTGTAGACACTGGGCAGCGCCACTTCGGAGACCTCACGGCCCGCAGCATGAATGCTCGATAGCTGCAACCAGGCCACCAGGCCGAGCAATGCGGAGAAAAACACCAGCGCCGTAAAGCTGACGCCCAACTTGGTCCCCACGCGCCAGTCCGAAATCTTCCAACTCATGCGCTCTCCCTCGTATCTATCGATGCAGGCCATAAAAAAAACGCACCAAGCGAGGTCCGCCAGGCGCGTTTCAAATTGTATATATGCAGATTGCGGGGCTTCTCTGCAAGTAAAGGTTAGAGACCCTTTACTAGTTTGGATCAGCCCTTGTAGTTCGCGATGCCGTCCACGATTTCCTTGTGCGCCACGTCCACGCCCTTCCAGCCCAGAACCTTGACCCACTTGCCCTTTTCCAGATCCTTGTAGTGCTCGAAGAAGTGAGCGATCTGCTGCAGGGTCAGCTCATGGATGTCGCTGAGGTGGTTGATCTTGTCGTAGGAAGGCAGCAGCTTCTGTGTGGGCACGGCCAGAACCTTGCCGTCGATGCCGGACTCGTCTTCCATCTCCAGAATGCCGATGGCACGGCAGGGCACGACCACGCCGCTGGGCAGGGGAAATGGTGTCATCACCAGCACGTCCACGGGGTCGCCGTCGCCAGCCAGGGTCTTGGGCACATAGCCGTAGTTCACGGGGTAGTGCATGGCCGTGCCCATGAAACGGTCTACGAACAGGCAGCCGGTTTCCTTGTCCACTTCGTACTTCACGGGAGCCGAGTTGGCCGAGATTTCGATGACGACGTTGAAGACTTCAGGAGTCTTGGAGCCGGGGGTCACATTGTTCAGAGACATGATGGTTGGGTGAAGTAATACAAAAAGCCCCGCAAGAGCCAACAAGGCATCAGCCCCTGAGGGTCAGCCCGCGATTTTAGGCGCATGACCCTAACGCAGGCATTACATGTTTGAAAGATGCACGCGCAGTTGTGTATTACCGCCAGGCGCCGCCGGCCGCGACACCCATGAAAACCCACCCAAACCCATATAGCTATAGATGAATTAGCTCTCAAAATAAGAGCACATCAAGCGTTCGCCGGGTGCCGGCGACGCACGGGGCCGCTGCGCTGCTCCACCGCCGCCTGTACCTCCTTGCGCAGCCCGAGCGCAAAGCCCAGCTCGGCCGCCACAAACAGCGGGCCTATCAGCAGGCCCATCACATCGTCAAAAAAAGCGGGCTTGCGTCCTTCCCAGTAGTGACCGATGAACTGGATCACCCAGCCCAGCGCAAACAAACCCAGCCCCCAGGCCAGCCAGCTGCCCATGGGCAGCGCGGCGATGGGAGCGGCCAGCGCCAGCATGGCGGCCAGCAGCACGCTCATGAACAAGCCGTAGCGCCCGTCCAGTCGCCAGTAATACACCGCGGCGGCAACCGCTGCCAGCAGAGCCAGCGAGATCGGGCTACCGCCAGGCGCTCCCCATTGCAGCCTGGCCAGGAGAATGACCACCGCCTGCATGATCATGGGTACGCCGATGTAGTGCGTCACGATATTGCGCGGATCACGGTGGTAGTCGGCGTAGTTGGACAGTTGGTCGATTAGGGTTTTCATCGCTGTATCTCCTGGTCGCTTGTCAGAGCATGGTGGCGCAGCATCAACCTTGCCGTCTGTCATGCCACCGACACAAGCGCTAAACCCTTCCCCCAGGCCTGCACCGGCCTCAGTGCCCACTGCACGCCAGCGCGGCAGCTTCGAGCATGTCAACGCCAATGACCTCTGGGCCATTGTGCAGGCCGGACGCTGGTTCCGCTCCCTGCCGCTGGAGTTGACCGCCCAGATGCAGCAACTGGCCCAGCCAAGGCTGCTGACCGCTGGCGAATGGCTGTTTCGCCGCGGCGATGCGCCCTGCGGCCTGTATGCGGTGGCCAGGGGCTCGCTCAGCATCTCCGGCACGGCTGCACTTCAGGAAAACACCCGCACAGCCTTGCTGACCTTGATCGAGCCGCCGAGCTGGCTGGGCGAGATCGCCCTGTTCGATGGCGAGCCCCGCACCCACGACGCCTGCGCCAATACTGCCTGCGCTCTGCTGCATATCCCTATACCGCCGCTGCGCGAATGGCTGGATACCAACCCTCATTGCTGGCGCCACATGGCCCTGCTGCTGACCCACAAGCTGCGCTCCAGCCTGATTGCGCTGGAGGAACAGACCGTGCTGCCTGCCCCGCAGCGCGTGATGTGCCGCCTGGTGCAGATGGCCATGGGCCACGAGCAATGGGCCGACCGCATGCGCACTCACCGCGAGTTGGCCGTCTCGCAGGAGCAGATGGCACGCATGCTGGGCCTGTCACGCCAGACCACCAACCAGATACTGCAGGAGCTGCAGCAGGCCGGCTGGTTGCAACTGCGGCGCGGCAAACTGGAAGTTCTCGACCTGGCCGCACTCAAGGCCGCAGCACTCACCGGGCAAATACCCACGAGCAGCTAGGCGCTTGCCTCCGGGCTCGGGGTCGCCCCGGCCTGCCGCTCCACTGTCCGCTTGGTGCTGGACAAGCCTGCTATCTCTTTGATAATGAAATCGGGTCTGGGACACCAGACCCGAATCAAGATCATCGCGGGCGATCCAGCCAGACTCCGACATGCCGTCGTCGTCGCCCGCCATAACAACGGATACCCCATGCCCTTGCCTCCCAGTGCCAGCCGCACGCCAGCCCCGATCCACATGCGCGACGTCAAATACCGGGGCTATGCCCGTGATGACGGCATGTGGGACGTGGAAGCCGAGCTGATCGACCAGAAAACCTATGACATCGAACTGCACGGCCGCCGCAAAGTGCCGGCAGGCAAGCCGATTCACCATATGTGGATTCGCCTGACCATCGATGCCGACATGGTGGTGCACGGCATCGAGGCTGCCATGGACGACCACCCCCTGGGCCACTGCTCCCAGGCCACAAAGTCCATGCAGAAGATGATGGGCTGCTGCATAGCCCGCGGCTGGCGCCGCGCCATTGCCGACAATCTGGGCGGTGTGGTGGGCTGCACGCATCTGCGCGAGCTGCTGTTCAATATGGCGACGCCCGCCTTTCACACCGTTCTCAACCAGTTCGGTACCAATAGCTCAGGCCTGCCGCCACGCCACCTGGGCCAATGCCTGGGCTGGGACTTCAACGGCCCCGGCGTGGCCGAGTTCTACCCCGAGTTCAAGGGCTGGAAGCCGCTCGCTCAGCACCCCGCGCAAACCACTACAAAAGACTGATCCACAATCCCATCAAGCGCTAACAGCTATCAAATTTGATAAGCCACAACAAGCCCGCAGCCGGCCCGGACTTCGCGCTTGCGGCACAATCGAGCCCATGGCAGAACGTGTGATCCCCTTGGTCGATGAGCGTGCGGCGACCCGCAACGCAATCGTCCCCAGCCCCCTGCAGGCCCCTACCGGGCTGCTGCAGGATCAATGGGGGCGGCCTTTGCGCGACCTGCGCATCAGCGTCACCGACCGCTGCAACTTCCGCTGCAACTACTGCATGCCCAAGGAAGTTTTTGACAAGAACTACCAATATCTGCCCCACAGCTCGCTGTTGAGCTTCGAGGAAATTACACGCCTGGCCAGACTTTTTGTCGCCCATGGCGTACGCAAGCTGCGCCTGACCGGCGGCGAACCGCTGCTGCGCAAGAACATCGAAGCCCTGATCGCCCAGTTGGCCGAGCTGCGTACGCCCGATGGCCAGCCGCTGGACCTGACACTGACCACCAACGCTTCGCTGCTGGCACGCAAGGTCCGCGCTCTGAAGGATGCCGGCCTCAATCGCGTGACCGTCAGCCTCGATGGGCTGGACGACGCCGTGTTCCGGCGCATGAACGATGTGGACTTCCCCGTGACCGATGTGCTGGCCGGCATCGAGGCTGCGCAGGCCGCAGGCCTGTCACACATCAAGGTCAACATGGTGGTCAAGCGCGGCACCAATGACGACCAGATCCTGCCCATGGCCCGCTACTTCCGCGGCACGGGAATCACGCTGCGCTTCATCGAATACATGGACGTGGGCGCAACCAACGGCTGGCGTATGGACGAGGTGCTGCCCTCGGACGAAGTGATAGCGCGTCTGCGCGCCGAGCTGCCGCTGATCCCGCTGGCGCCCAGCGCCCCTGGCGAGACCGCCGTGCGCTGGGGCTATGCCGATGCCAGCGGCCGACATGATCCGCAGCTGGGAGAGGTGGGCGTCATCAGCAGTGTGACCCATGCTTTCTGCGGCGACTGCAACCGCGCACGCCTGTCCACCGAGGGCCAGCTCTATCTGTGCCTGTTCGCCAGCCAGGGCTGGGACTTGCGCAGCTTGCTGCGCACCGGTGCCAGCGATGCCGAGATTGCTGCAGCCATCGCCCCCATCTGGCAGCAGCGCGACGATCGCTACTCGCAGCTGCGCAGCGAAATGCCGCCCGATGTGGCGCCGCAGCGGCAAGGCCGGCGCATCGAGATGAGCTATATCGGTGGCTGACTCACGCATCCCCCCTGAGCAGATCACCGGCTGCGTGCTGGCCGGGGGGCGCGGGGCACGCATGGGCGGCGTGGACAAAGGCCTGCAGCGCTTTCAAGGCCTGCCACTGGCACTGCATGCATTGCAGCGCCTGGCCCCGCAAGTCGGCCCCCTGCTCATCAATGCCAATCGCAATGCAGCGGCCTATGCCGAGCTGGGCCAGCCACTGGCTGCCGAGGTCTGCGCCGACAGCCTTCCCGACTACCCCGGCCCGCTGGCGGGATTCATGGCCGGCCTCGCGCATTGCCGCACGCCATGGCTGCTTTGCGTGCCCTGCGATACGCCGCTGCTGCCCCTCGATCTGGCTGCGCACATGCTGGCCTCGCGCGGCGATGCCGATATCGTCATCGCTCACGGCTGGGATACCGAGCATGCCAAGCCGGGGCAGCCGCCGCAACTGCGCGCCCAGCCCGTGTTCTGCCTGCTGCGGGCAGGGCTCGCCTCCAGCCTGGAGCGCTTCATCACCGGCGGCGGCCGCAAGATAGACGCCTGGACCAGCCAGCATCGCAGCGCCCAGGCCCTATTTGACCGCCCTGGGGACAAGCAGGCCTTCAGCAACGCCAACACGCTGGCCCAGTTGCTTGATCTGGAGCAAATCGCCCCCGAACGCCAATCCTGATTCACCGGCACCTCAAGCCAAAAGCGTAAAGTGCCACGCAGCCCCATGGCCGCATCCCGTCATGAGGTTTTTTATTTTTGCTGTTATGACTGCGACTTTTCAACCTGCCGCTTCCACCAGCGCCCAGACGCTGACCACTGACCAGGTGCTGCAACAGCTGCAGGCCCTGCTGCAGCCGCTGGGTGCGGTCGCCGAGGTGGAAACCGTCGCCCTGCCCGATGCTCTTGATCGTGTGCTGGCAGCCGATGTGATCTGCCCCGTCAACGTCCCCCCCCATGACAATAGCGCCATGGACGGCTATGCCTTTGCCGGCAGCGAACTGGAGCAGGCGCAGCCTGACCGGCCACTGATGCTGCGTGTGGTGGGGACGGCGCTGGCAGGAGGGCCCTGGCAAGGCCGGCTTGGCTCTGGCCAATGCGTGAAGATCATGACGGGGGCGGTCATGCCGGCGGGTGCGGACACGGTAGTCGCCCATGAGCAAGCCAGCGCTGAGCAGGAGTGCATTCAGTTTGACGGCCATGCCCTGCGCGCAGGCGCCAATCGTCGCCTGCGCGGCGAAGACCTGGAGCAAGGCTCTGTGGCGCTGCGGGCCGGCCAACGCCTCACACCAGCCGCCCTGGGTCTGCTGGCCAGTCTGGGACTGGGCCAGGTCAGCGTGCGGCGCCGGCTCAGCGTGGCTTATTTCTCCACCGGCGACGAGCTGCTGAGCCCCGGCGCCGAGCCGCGCGAGGGAGCCATCTACGACAGCAACCGTTTCAGCCTGCAGGCGCTACTGCGCCGCCTGGGCGCCCATGTGCTGGACCTGGGGGCCGTGCCCGATGAGCCGGCCGCGCTGGAAGAGCGTCTGCGCGAAGCAGCCACCCTGGCCGATGTGGTGCTGACCAGTGGCGGCATCAGCGCCGGCGAGGCCGATCACACCCGCGCGATCCTGCAGCGCCTGGGCACCGTGCAGTTCTGGCGAGTGGCCATGCGTCCCGGCCGGCCACTGGCGGTGGGTCTGCTCGCTCCCGCCGGCGCAATCTCCTTGACCAGACCGGCAGGTATCCCGATCAAGACAAGCGCAAGCGGCTCCCAAAGTCAGGGCAATACACCACCCACCCAACGCCCGGCGGTGCTGCTGGGGCTGCCCGGCAACCCGGTGGCCGCCATGGTGAGCTTTCTGATGTTTGTGCGCCCGGCCCTGGCCATGCTGGCAGGCGAGCGCGGCGCCCCCGTGCCATTGCTGCAGGCGATCAGCAGCGAGCGCCTGCGCAAACGCCCGGGTCGTACCGAATATCTGCGCGGCGTACTCGAACTCGACGAAAAGGGCCAGGCCGCCGTACGCACCACAGGCCCGCAAGGCTCGGGCGTGCTCAGCTCCATGGTCGCAGCCGACTGCATCATCGTGCTCGACGATGCGCGCGGCGATGTCCTGCCCGGAGAATCCGTCAACGTCCTGCTGCTGCAGGGCCTGATCTGAAGACAGACTTGCCGTCTGTGCTTAGACCCTCGATCCATTCTGGGAAAAATTTCATGCCATACCAAGCCACCCACTGGGCCACAGAACCCACAAGGCAGGCCATCGACGCGCTCAAGGGCGCGAATTTGCTGGAATTCGGCACCCCCTGGTGCGGCCACTGCCAGCGCGCCCAGCCGCTGTTGCAGGCTGCGCTGGCTGCCCAGCCAGAAGTGGCGCACATCAAGGTGGAAGACGGTCCCGGCCGGCCGCTGGGACGCAGCTATCGCATCAAGCTCTGGCCCACGCTGATTTTTCTGCGTGACGGGCAGGAAGTGGAGAGGCTGGTGCGGCCCCAGCAGGCCCGCGAGATCGAGGACGCACTGGCCCGCATCGCCGCACAACCCTGATCCATCGCATGCCGACGGCATTCGCCGACAATGGTCCGCATGCCGTCTAAGAAGACTTCCACCGAAACCGCACCCAAGAAACCACGCCGCGCCAGCGGCCGCCCGCTGGCCGACGATGCCGTGGGGCGGGACATCATCCTGCAGACCACGGTGAAGCTGCTCAAGGCCCGTACGCCGGAGCAGCTGAGCATCCTGGAGATCGCCGCCGCAGCCGGTGTCACGCGGGCCCTGGTGCGCTACTACTTCGCCGACCTGAAGGGCCTGCTGCGGGAGGTCACGGAATCGCTGATGCGCGAGCTGCAAAACCGCATGGAGGTGGCGCTCAAGATGCAGGGCACGGTGGAGGAGCGCGTCTACCAGCGCCTGCAGTTGCGCCTGGACTTCATGCGCGAGCACCCGCAGTTCGAGCGGCTGGCGCTGTCGGAGATCTACCACTACGAAAGCCTGGGCGAGCCGCCGCCGTCGGGCACGCCGCTGCAGCGCATCACGCGGCGCGGGCTGGAGCTGACCTCGACCATGCTGATGGACGGAGCGCAGGCCGCCCCTGCCGGCCAGGACGGCCGGGTGGACCCGCGCTTCATCCACCTGGCCATTCTCAGCATCTCGGCCTTTCTTCCCACGGCGCGGCCGCTGCTGGCCGAACTGTTCGGCGAAGGGCCCGAGACAGACCGCCAGATCGAGCACTACCTGCGCTTCATGTCCCATTTGCTGGCAGAACGCATCCGGCAGGACACGCCGGCGCAAGACCACCCGCCACACCCGGGCCACCACCCGGAATGACTTGCGCCGTCGCACGCTGCTTCTCCTTTCATCCAGTCGCCGCGGCTATTCGGGCTGTATCCCGAGCTCCTTGACCAGCCGACCGAAGCGCTCGAAGTCGCTGGCATTGGTCTTGCCCAGGCGCTGCGGCGGGCCACCCACGGGCAGGGTTCCCAGCGTGGCCATGCGAGCCACCACGTCGGGCATCCTGAGGATCTCGTTGAGCTGCGTGTTCAGCAGCTTGACCACATCGGCCGGCATGTTCCTGGGGCCGAACAGGCCATACCAGGCCGTCAGCTCCACATCCTTGTAGCCCAGCTCGGCCAGCGTCGGAACCTCGGGCGCCAGCGGTGAGCGCTGGTGGTCGGCCACTGCCAGGGCCACCAGCTTGCCGCCGGGCAGATAGGGACTGATGGAGCCCAGCGTGCTATAGGTCAGGGGCACATGGCCGCCCACGACATCGGTGACGGCCGGCGCCACGCCCTTGTAGGGTATGGATTCGAAGCGGGCACCAGTGGCGCGCCGGACCATTTCGCCCAGGAAGTGCATGGGCGAACCATTGCCCGGCGTGGCGTAGCCCAGGGCCTGGCTCTGGCTGGCCTTGACGGCATCCTTGAGTGTGCGCACGCCGGCGCCCGGCCCGGCGACCAGGAACAGCGAGGTGGACCCCACCTCGATCACGGGCGTGAAGCCGTTGAGCACGTCATAGCCATGGCCCGGACCCAGCTTGAGCACGAGCTGGGCCATGGAGAAGGTGTTGGGCGCCAGCAGCAGCGTATAGCCATCGGCCCGTGCGCGGGACACGAAGCTGCTGCCGATGGTGCCGCTGGCACCGGCGCGGTTGTCCACGAGCACGGACTGCCCGATGCGCGCGGACAGCTTCTCGCCCAGCAGCCGCGCCAGCGCATCGGTATCGCCGCCCGCCGGATAGGCGACGACGATGGTGACCGGCTTGTGGGGATAGGCCTGGGCCCAGGCAGGTCCGGCCAGCAGTGCCGTGGCCATGGCCAGGCCAAGGGCCAGCGTTGCGCGTCTCGCTTTCATGGTGTGGACTTTCATCGTGGGGTTTCTCATTTTCAGCAGGTACAGGAGCGGGGTTCAGTCCTGGCGTATTGCCACGCGGTGCATGCGCCGCGCCGCAGGGTGGTAGTCATTGACCGCGTAGTGCTGGGTGGCCAGGTTGTCCCAGATGGCCACCGATCCCTTGCGCCAGCGAAAGCGCACCTGCCACTCGGGCACCTTGGCCAGACCGCTGAGCATGGAGATCAGGGCCGCGCTCTCGTCGCTGGTGACGCCCTCGATGTGCGTGGTGTAGAGCGCATTCACGAAGGCCACAGGCAGGCCCGTCACCGGGTGCTCGAAGACCACGGGCTGCTCCAGCGGCGGGTACTTGAGCCGGGTGGCGCGGTAGGCCTCGCCCGAGGGATCGCGACGTGCCAGGCTTTGCCGCAGGGCCGGTGCCTCCCAGTTGTGGGTGGCGCGCAGCTTGCGCAGATAGGCCTGCAGCTCGGGGGCCAGCGAGGCGAAGGCCGCCGTCATGCTGGCCCACATGGTGTCGCCTCCCGTGGGCGGCACATCCACGGCGTAGAGACAGGCGCCTGCGGGAGGCCTCGCCTGCCAGGTCAGGTCGGCATGCCAGATGTCGGTGCCCGTGCGCGTGCCCTGGCTGATCAGCAGTTCGACATGGGGATCGTCGGGATGCGAGGGGAAGGTCGAGGACACGGGCTCGACCTTGCCGAACACCCGGGCCACGCGCACCTGCTGCGCAGGGTCCAGCGTCTGGTCACGGAAAAAGATGACCTGGCGTTCGGCCAGCAGCTTGCGCAGCGCGTCCGCGTGGTCCTGCACCTGCGCCGGGTCCGAGAGATCGATTCCGTGGATCTCCGATCCTATGGACGGGGTGATGTGTTCGACTTGCATGAAGTTCCTTTCCTCAAAAAAAGCGTTGTGCTGGCGGGTTCGCCGGATGGCTAGGCGGCCGTGATGTCCTGCGGCAGCGGCATGGAGCGGAACCGGCGGCCCGTGGCATGGAACATGGCCGTGGCCACGGCGGGTGCGGTCGGGCCCAGGGCGACCTCGCCGCAGCCCTGGGGCGGCCGGTCGCTCTCGACCAGGACCACCTCCACGCGCGGCATCTCGGACAGCTGCAGCAGCGGGTAATCGTGGAAATTGCTTTGCTGCACCGCGCCCCTGTCGAAGCCCAGCCGGCTCTTGAAGGTGTTGGTCAGTGCGAAGCCGATGCCGCCTTCCACATTCGCCTTGACCAGGCCCGGATTGACCACGCGGCCCGCATCGATGGCGCAGATGGCACGCTCCAGCCGCACGCGGCCTTCGACGATGCGCAACTCCATCACCAGCGCCACGAAGGTCTGGAAGCTCTCGCCACGCCCCGTATAGACGTTGAAGGTCATGGCGCGGAAGATGCCGGGCTGCGCGGGCTGGTCCCAGCGGGCCGCCCTGGCCGCCGCATCGAGCACGCTCAACGCCAGCGGCTGCCCTGCCAGCAGGCGGCGCCGGTACTGGTAGTCATCCACCCCGGCCGTGTGGGCCAGTTCGCTGATGAAGCTCTCCAGGAAGAAGACGCTGGAGGTGGTGCCCACGCTGCGCAGATAGCTCAGCGGTATGGGCTGCTGCACATCCACGGCATCCACGAGCAGGTTGGGCACGCTATAGATCAGGTCGTAGATGGCCTCCACCATGGTCTCGTCCCAGCCCCCCGCATCGGCCATCTTCTTGGGATTGATGGCGCCATAGAGCGACTGACCCGAGATGCGCGCATGCAGCGCGGCCGGCAGGCCGTCGGCACCCAGCACGGCGCTCAGGCGCCCCGAGGCACCGGGCCGGTAGTACGAATGCCGTATGTCGTCCTCGCGCGAGCGGATGACCTTGACGGGCCGCCCCACGACCCTGGAAGCCGCAGCCGCGTGCAGGGCGAAGTCGGGCATGTACTTGCGCCCGAAGCTGCCGCCAAGGAAGGTGGTGTGCACGATCACCTTGTCCGCAGGCACGCCGCAGGCCTTGCCGAGTTCGCCGCGCAGGAAATCCTGGCCCTGGTAGGGGCCCCATGTCTCCACCTCGCCGTCGCGCACATGGACCGTGGCGGCCAGCGGCTCCATAGTGGCGTGCGTGATGTAGGGCGAGTGGTAGTCGGCCGTGATCGGCTTGCCCGCCGCCAGCAGTTCGCGCGCTCGGCCCAGGCTGCGGGCCACGACGGCCTTGTCGTCCGACAGGCCAGCGACGAACTGCGCATGGATGCGCTCGCTGTCCACGCCGGCTGCCGCGCCGGCATCGAATTCGATGTCCAGTGCATCGGCGGCCTGCTTGGCGATCCAGTACGAGTTGGCCACCACGACCACAGTGCCGGGCTCGGCATCGGGCCATTGCGTGGTCCGCACGATGGCGTGCACGCCGGGACGCGCACGCACCGCCTCCTCGTTGCTGATGCGCACGATGCGCCCCGTCACGCTGGGCGCCATGCGCACGGCACCGATCAGCATGCCCGGCACCTCGACATCGATGCCGAAGACTGCGCTGCCGTCGATCTTGGACGGCGTGTCCACGCGGCGCAGGTTGCCGCCTATCAGGCCCTGCTCGGAAGCCGACTTCATGCGCGGCCTGGCGGCCAGGGGAAGCCTGGCAGCGTCGGCCACGATCTCGCCGTAGCCCACGCTGCGGCCGGTCGCAGGGTGCAGCACGCGGCCGGCGCGCGCCGTGCATTGGGAGGCACGCACGCCCAGCCGCCCCGCCCCGGCGCGCAGCAGCACATCGCGCGCCTGGGCGCCGGCCAGTCGCATGCGCTCGTAGAAATAGTTCATGGACATGGACGCACCCACGAACTGCTGGAACGGCATTTCGCCCGCGTCGTTGCGATAGGCATCGCGCCCCGTGACAAAGCGCACGGTCACGCTGGCCCAGTCGGCATCGAGCTCGTCGGCCAGCACCTGGGGCAGGCCCGTGTAGATGCCCTGCCCCACTTCGCACTGCGAGACGCCGATCACCACCTGGCCCGAAGGCTCGATCCACACCCAGTCGCCGATGGATTGCGTCGTGCCTGCCGCAGCACCGACTGCCGACGGTGCGGCCTGCGCCAGCGGGATCAGCAGGCTGCCGGCCGCCGGTGCCACCAGCAGTGCGGCCGCGCCCTGGAGCAGTTGCCTGCGGCGCAGGGAGACAGCGGCCCCCGCCATATGGCCCCGTTCATTGCTTGGATGCTGCGGCATGGATGGCCTCCCGGATGCGGTGGTAGGTGGCGCAGCGGCACAGATTGGTCATGGCCTCGTCGATCTGCGCATCGGTGGGCTGCGGATGGGCATTGAGCAGTGCGGCGGCGGCCATGACCATGCCGGACTGGCAGTAGCCGCACTGCGGCACGTCCTTGTCCATCCAGGCCTGCTGTATCGGGTGGGAGCGGCCCTTGGACAGGCCTTCGATCGTCGTGACCGACTTGCCCGCCACCGTGGAGACGGGCAGCACGCAGGAGCGCACGGGCTGACCATCAATATGCACCGTGCAGGCGCCGCACATGCTGATGCCGCAGCCGAACTTGGTGCCCGGCAGCTTGAAGTGATCGCGCAGCACCCACAGCAACGGCGTCTGCCCGTCGCCGTCAAAGGCCGCGCTTTGGGAATTGAGAGTGAATTTCATCGTGGGATCTCCGGGACCGCATGCATCAAAACGAGTGGTGTATGCCTGCCGCAATCACGGTCTGCGTGCGCCCACTGGCAACGCCGACGGAGTTCATCGCCGCCACGCCATCCGAGGCACGCTGGTAAGTCACAGAAGCATGCAGCTGCGTGCGCCTGGAGAAGGCGTAGCGCGCGCCCAGGTGCACCTGATTCCACTTCGTTTGCTCGAAGCGGCTGAAGGAGTAGCCCGTGTTGATGGTCACGGCCTGGCTGGTCTGCCAGGCCATGCCCAGGTCGAGGGCGCTCATGTGGCTGGAGGCGCTGCCGTACTTGAGCGTGGAGCGCGTCAGCAAGGCGTTGAGGCGGACCGGCAGCCCATCGAGCTGGTAGCCACCGCCTATGCCCAGCACCTGGAAGGTATCGAGCACCAGGGGCCGGCCCGCCACCAGGTCCTCGCCCAGCGCATTCGCGAGGCCCGTGCGCCCCGCGATATCGAAGGCGCGTCCGCGTGCATCGGTATAGGCCACGGCCAGATTGAGCCTGGCACTCGAATAGCTGCCCATGAGGCTGTAGGTGCGATTGGCCTGCGAATGGCCGGGGACCTCGCCGAAGCCGTATTGCGCGCCGAACTGCATGCCCCCCATGCGCGGCGTCATATAGACCACCGAGTTGTCCACGGGAAACTGGCTGGACAGCCCGTCCAGGTTGCCGGGGTGGTAGAGATAGAAGTTGTAGAGCTGGTAGCCGTTGCCCCACTGGCTCAGCGTGCCCGCCGTGAAATCGACCTGCCGCCCCAGCCGCAGCGATCCCATGGTGGCGCTGTCCAGGCCCACCCAGGAGGCGCGGTTGAAATAGCTGGTCGGCGAGATCGGAGAGCCGATGTCGGTGAGAAAACCGTTTTCCAGCTGAAACGAGGCCTTCAGCCCCCCGCCCAGGTCCTCGGAGCCGCGCAGGCCCCAGAGATCGGGCTGGGAGATGGCCGAATCCATGCGCGCCAGCCGGCTTCCGCGCACATCGCTGATCCAGGGCATGGTCAGGTCCATGCTGCCGTACAGCGTCACCGAACTCTGGGCCAGCGCCGCTCCCGCGCAGCCCTGTATCGCCACTGCGGCAATTGCTTTGTATTTCATCGCAAGTCTCTTTCATCGTGAGGTTGTCAAAATATCCACAAGTGGCAATTTTTGACACCACGCCACGGAAGATGCCTGGCAAGGCGCGAGTTAATTTCCACTTATGGAAATATTAGACGAGCCCCATCGTTCCGGCTGCTGGGGTTTTCATCTACCGTGTTCGGGGTAGGTGCGCGGCGACGGGAGAGCCATGGGACGGCGCCAGCCGCCTGTCCCGAGAGACGGTCAGCGTCCCAGCGCCAGCTCCACGCCCTTGTTGGCCAGCGCATCGGCACGCTCGTTGCCGGGGTCTCCGGCATGGCCCTTGACCCAGCGCCAGTCGATACGGTGGCCGCTGCCCTGCACCAGCGCGTCCAGCTGCTTCCAGAGTTCGACATTCTTGACGGGCTCCTTGGAAGCAGTGACCCAGCCCTTGGCCTTCCAGCCCTGGATCCACTCGGTGATGCCTTTGCGCACGTACTGACTGTCCAGATACAGCACCACATCGCAGGGACGCTTGAGCGCGGACAGCGCCTCGATCACGGCCTTGAGCTCCATGCGGTTATTGGTGGTTCCCAGTTCACCACCGAAGAGTTCCTTCTGTGCCGATCCAGCCTGCAGCAATGCTCCCCAGCCGCCCGGGCCGGGATTGCCCTTGCAGGCACCATCGGTGTAGATCACAACTTGATTCAATTTTCTTCCTTGTTACGCCAGAACATGTCCGGCGGCTGCTTCTGGGTCACGGGCGCCTTCATGCCGGTCGGCACGCTGCTCTTGCGCCAGCTTGGGCTCATCAGTCGCATGCCCTGCACGCGTTTGACGGCCACCACGCAATAGACGCCCCCCATCACCGGCCAGCAGCGGTGGCCAAGGCCCTCCATGAACTGCCAGCGGCTCAGCCACTTCTCACTTTCAGTGGCAGGACGATAACAGCCAAATTGCACGGCTTCGATCTCGAAGCTCAGCAATCGCAGCCAATCGCGCAAACGCCAGTAGCCCACCCCCAGGCTCAGGTCTGGCAAATAACCCGCACTGCGCTCCACCCGGCGCTGCAAGCCCAGTAGACTTGAGGGGTTCAGCCCGCTGATCACCAGCCGCCCTTCGGGCACCAGCACGCGCGCAGCCTCGCGCAGTGCGGCATGCGGATCGTTGGAGGCCTCCAGCGTATGCGGCATCAGCAGCAGGTCGAGGCTGGCCTCGGCAAAAGGCAGGGCTTCCGGGGCGGTTCTGAGCGCCGGCATCAAAGGGGCAAAATTATGCGCATCATCGGCAGGAGGCTGCACCTGCGACACTCGATCCACCGCCGCTTGCGCTACAGTGCCTGCTTTTGCATCAGGAACGGGATCGAGGCCCTCCAGCGCCAGCCAGCGATGGGGCATGCGATTGCCGCGCAGGCCTTGCAGCTGCGGCAAGCCCAGTTGCAAGGCGTGGTAGCCAAAGATATCGGCCACCGCCTCGTCAAAGCGCTGCTGCTCCCATTCCAAGAGGTAGTGCCCGAGGGCTGAATCCGTCCAGTGATGCATCTCTATAATTTTGCAGCTCATGAACCTGTTGCCCATTCCCGCTTTTTCCGACAACTACATCTGGATGCTCCACGATGCAGAACATGCCGTGGTCGTCGATCCGGGTCAGGCCGAGCCTGTGCTGAGCACATTGGCACAGCGGGGCCTGAAACTGCTGGGCATTTTAGTCACCCACCATCATGCCGACCATGTGGGCGGCGTCGAGGCCATTCGCGCGGCCACCGGCGCTCCCGTCTGGGGCCCTGCCTACGAGTCCCTGCCCGAGCCCGTCACGCGCGTACAGGGCGGCGACTGCGTCGAGTCGCTCGGCGGCCCATGGCAGGTCATCAATGTACCCGGGCACACCAGCGGTCATATCGCCTTCTTCAGCACCCGGGCGCAAAGCCAGCCCCTGCTGTTCTGCGGCGACACGCTGTTCTCGGGCGGCTGCGGCCGACTCTTCGAAGGCACGGCAGCGCAGATGCAGGCTTCGCTGGACGCACTGGCCGCCCTGCCCGCCAACACGTTGGTGTGCTGCGCACATGAGTACACAATTTCCAACCTGCGATTTGCGCAGGCCGTGGAACCAAACAATCCGGAACTGGCTCAGTATCTGGAATATTGCCAGCAACTGCGCAAGAACGGGCTGCCCACGCTGCCCTCCACATTGCAGACCGAGCTGGCCATCAACCCGTTCATGCGAAGCCGCGCGTCCGATGTGATCGCAGCCGCCGTGCACCATGATCCCCAAACAAGGCCCGAGGAGCCCGCCAGCGTGCTGGCTACCCTGCGCCAATGGAAAAACGTTTTCTGATGAAGCTGCTATCCACCCTGCTGCTGACAAGCGCACTGATATTAACCGGCTGCGCAACCACCAGCAGCGTCGACCCCATGTATCCGAACGGCCCTCTCAAACCCCTGGGCCAGGGCAAAGTCGGCAGCTCCGAAGTCGCTGAACTGGAAGCCACGGGCGACCTCTGGGTTCGCATCCGCAAGGGCTTTGCCATGCCCAATCTTGAGCAGGACCTGGTCCAGAACCAAGAGCAGTGGTATGCCACGCGCCCCGACTACATCCAGCGCATGACGGAGCGATCGAGCAAATACCTGTTCCACATCGTCGAGGAACTGGAGCGCCGCAACATGCCGACAGAGCTGGCACTGTTGCCCTTCATCGAGAGCGCCTTCAACCCTCAGGCCGTATCCAGCGCCAAGGCCGCCGGCATGTGGCAGTTCATGCCAGCCACGGGCACCTATTTCGACCTCAAGCAGAATGTCTTCCGCGATGATCGCCGCGATGTGCTGGCCTCGACCCGCGCCGCGCTCGACTATCTGCAAAAGCTCTACAACATGTTCGGCGACTGGCATCTGGCACTGGCCGCCTATAACTGGGGCGAAGGCAGCGTGGGCCGCGCCATCAAGCGCAATGAAAAGCTGGGCCAGCCCGCCGGCTACCTTGATCTGCAGATGCCGGCCGAAACCCGCAACTACGTGCCCAAGCTGCAAGCCGTCAAGAACATCGTGGCCGAACCCGAGAAGTTCAACACCGAGCTTCCCATCATCGAAAACCACCCTTATTTCCAGGCCGTGGATCTGCCGCACGACATCGACGTGGAGCTGGTGGCCAAGCTGGCCGATGTCAGCGTCAAGGACTTCAAGGCACTCAACCCCAGCTTCCACAAGCCGGTGATCTTTGCGCGCGCCACACCACAGGTGCTGCTGCCCTGGGATAATGCCAAGGTTTTCCGCCGCAATCTGCAGGCCTATAGCGAAGGCCAGTTTGCCAGCTGGACGGTATGGACCGTGCCCACCACCATCACCGTGGCCGAAGCCGCCCAGCGTGCAGGCCTGGGCGAAGCCGATCTGCGCGCCATCAACAACATCCCGCCGCGCATGCTGATCAAGGCCGGCTCGACCCTGATGGTGCCGCGCGATGCCAATGTCAAGACCGATGTGCCCGGCCATGTGGCCGACAACGGTCAGATCTCCTTCGCACCTGAAGTCGTGACCGTGCGCACCACGGTCAAGGCGCGCAAGCGCGATACCCTGGTCAGCGTGGCCAGCCGCTATGGCATCAGCGTCTCCAACCTCGCGGACTGGAACGACCTCAAGTCCACGGCATCCTTGCGCCCCGGCCAGTCGCTGATTGCCTACCTGCCCAGCCGCGCAGCCCGCAGCGTACGCGCCGAAAGCAATGACAGCTCAGCGCGCAACACTCGTGGCGGCAGCAAGGTGGCAGCCGCCACCAGCAAGAGCGCCAAGACCAGCAGCGCCCCCGCGGCCCGCGGCGGCAAGAGCGAACCCAAGGCACGCGGCGGCACACCTGCCAAGAAGCGCAAATAAGCCTCGCCGACCGCAAAAAAGCCCGCTGTTCGCAAAACCAGCGGGCTTTTTTCTCTGTTTATTCAAAGAAATCAATAGCAGCACGCGCTTTATAAAAAGGCGCTGACAGCCCATTCAAGCCATATTTTCAGCGCCTGTCCACCAGCGCGTGGGCAATCGTGCCCAGATCCACATATTCAAGTTCGCTGCCTATGGGCACGCCACGCGCCAGCCGCGTGACCAGAATGCCGCGCGACTTGAGCGCCTCGCTGACGGCATGGGCCGTGGCCTCGCCCTCGGCCGTGAAGCTGGTGGCCAGAATCACCTCCTGCACCACGCCGTCACAGGCACGCTCGAGCAACTGCTTCATGCCGATTTCCTTGGGACCCACGCCATCGAGCGGCGACAACCGCCCCATCAGCACATAGTAGTAGCCCTGATAGGCGCCCGTGCGCTCCATGGCAGCCAGATCGGCCGGTGCCTCGACCACGCACAGCCGAGCCCCGTCGCGCCCGGCGTCATCACAGATGCTGCAGATAGCGCCTTCGGTAAACGTATGGCAGCGTTCGCAGTGATGCACCGAGTTCACCGCAGAATCCAGCGCCCGCGCCAGTTGCAGCGCACCGGCCTGATCACGCTGCAGCAAATGAAACGCCATACGCTGCGCCGACTTGATGCCCACGCCCGGCAGTCGGCGCAAGGCCTCGATCAAGGCATCCAGAGATTGCACATCAGACACAGGTTTGTCCTTTCAGTCACCAGAAAAATGGCGATCTGCCACTACGCAGATCGCCATTCATTCCCCTGCCCACAACACTTGCATGCCCTAAGCAGGGGGAAGCGGCATAGCCGCTCAACGGGAAATCCGTCAGAACGGGAATTTCATCCCGCCTGGCAGTCCAGGCATACCGGCAGTGATCTTGCCCATCTTCTCGTTGGAGGTCTCTTCGGCCTTGCGCACAGCCGCGTTGAAGGCAGCTGCCACCAGGTCTTCCAGCATGTCCTTGTCTTCGGCCAGCAGGCTGGGATCGATGGTGATGCGCTTGACGTCATGCTTGCAGGTCATCACGACCTTGACCAGACCAGCACCGGATTCGCCTTCGACTTCGATATTGCCCAGCTCTTCCTGAGCCTTCTTCAGGTTGTCCTGCATGGCCTGAGCTTGCTTCATCAAACCGGCGAGTTGTCCTTTGTTGAACATGAGAATTCCTTCTTTTGTTGAAACGCCTTATTCAGGCTGAATAGATATGGGCTTGATACTACCGGGCACGATTTTCGCGCCAAAGTCTCGCATCAGGGTTTGTACCTGCGGATTGCTTTTGACAATGTCCTCGGCCAGCAACTGGCTGGCTTGTCTTTCCAGGGCCAGCCGGCGGGCAGGACTGTCCGTCACCGGCCCTTGCTCAACCTGCAATTGTCGCGCATGACCGGCTGCTTCCAGCGCAGCACGCAGACGATCACGTGTGCCAGCCTGATTGAGCGAGTTGGACTCCACGCGCAGTCTCCAGAGATCACCTTCACGACCCAACAGTTGCGACTGCAGCGCCAGTTGCCGCGCCACAGCCACCACGGCTTCGCTCTGGAGCAACTGCTGCACCACGCCAAACCACAGATCGCCCTCGGGGGTGCACTCCACAGGGGCTGCATCCTGGGCCGTGCTGACATAGCCGCCGCTTGCGCTCTGGGCCGCAGGCTCGTCAAACTCCATGGGCGGCATGGCATGCAGGGGCTGGCCGACATCCAGGTCGGCATCATCACCCCAGCGCCCATCATCAGACCAGCCCTCATCGGGCATGCCTGCCCAGGCCGCCTCGCTGGCATCCTGCTCTTCGGGAGCATCAGCCATATCGACGACCTCGGCGCTCTCGGACGCATCATCGGCGGACATTTGGCCTGCCTCTGCGACAGCTTCATGATTCGCCGAGGGCATGGTTTGCTCAACCGCAGCAGGCTCAGGCGTCACCGCAGGAGCTGGCGACCGGGTCGACTCCGGGACGGCCTGCACCACCGGCTCTGCTAGTGAATATGCAGCTGAACCCGAGCGTTCGGCAACCGCTTGCATATGTTCTGGCTCGGCCATGCCGACCTCAGACGCAGGCTCCTGCTTTGGTGCGGACTCCGGTGCGGCTTTCGTAACAGGCTGCGGCACAGACGGGACGGACTGAGCCCGCAGCGATGGCGCCTGCGTCGCTGCGGGCGGTGAAGCCGGAGGCGGTTGAATCGGATTCGGAGCCTGGACAACAGGCCGGCTAGGCCTCAGCGCTGGAGTTTTTTTTTCAGCCGTGCCAGCTTCGGCATTTTCCGGCTTGAAGGCCAGCAACCGCAGCAGCGCCATGGTCAGCGCCGCATATTCATCGGGGGCCAGGCCCAGCTCGGCGCGCCCATGCAGGCAGATGCTGTAGAGCAGCTGGGTCTCGTCGCGCGGCATCAGGCCGGCCAGCCGGTCTACTTCGGCGGCCTCGGGGTCGCTGGCATCCAGCGGCATGTCGGGCACGGCCTGCAGCACGGCCATGCGCTGCAGCACGGCGCACATTTCTTCCAGCGTCGATGCCGCAGACAGACCGTTGTGACGCAGCTCTTCGGAGACTTCAACCACCGTGCGCCCCTGACCCTGGGCCAGGGCATCAATCAGGCGGAACACATGGCTACGATCCACGCTGCCCAGCATCTGGCGCACCGTCGCCTCCTGCAACTGGCCGCTACCAAAGGCAATCGCCTGGTCGGTCAGGCTCAGCGCATCACGCATGGAGCCACGCGCAGCACGCGACAGCAGGCGTAGCGCCTGAGGCTCTGCCGGCACGCTTTCCTTGTCGAGCACATGAGTCAGGTGCTCCAGAACCGTCTCGGGCGCCATCGGACGCAGATTGAACTGCAGGCAGCGCGAGAGCACAGTAACCGGCACTTTCTGCGGATCGGTCGTGGCAAGCACGAACTTCAAATACTCCGGAGGCTCCTCCAGCGTCTTGAGCATGGCGTTGAACGCGGTGTTTGTCAGCATGTGCACCTCGTCGATCATGAAGACCTTGAAGCGCCCCTGCACCGGCTTGTACACCGCCTGCTCCAGCAGGCTCTGCACCTCATCCACACCCCGGTTGGACGCAGCGTCCAGCTCGGTGTAGTCGGGGAAACGCCCGCTATCGATTTCAGTGCATGCTGCGCAAACTCCGCATGGGGTTGCGGTGATTCCACCGTTACCGTCCAGGCCCTGGCAATTCAGAGACTTGGCCAGAATGCGCGACACCGTGGTCTTGCCCACGCCACGTGTGCCCGTGAACAGATAGGCGTGGTGCAGGCGCTGCTGGGTCAACGCATTGGTCAGAGCCTGAACCACGTGCTCCTGTCCCACCATTTCGGTGAAGGTACGGGGCCGGTATTTGCGAGCAAGCACTAAATAAGACATAGCCTCTGATTCTACGGGGCCGGGACATGCCAACAAGCCTGCTCCTGGAATCTCATTTCACAGCTCGCGGAGCTGTGTCGGTTTTGCATCTATAATCGAGCGTGACGGGCCTCCTCGCATGGGGAAGCAGCCAACCGGGTCAGGTGGGGAACCAAGCAGCCCTAACTGTAGATACAGTGCCGAGATCAGGCTCGTCACCTTTCGATGGAAACCTCTTACAACAAGAGGCTGTCTTCCGAGAAAGGCCATTTTTCACCATGCACAACACCATGCTGCAGCGCTTTGCCCAGGAAAAGTGTTCCGCATCGACGCCCCATGTCTGGGCTCTCAACCTGATTCCAGGGGCGGCAGCGACCCGATCAGAGCTGAACCCGTCATTGCCTCAAGATCTCCCGCAGGCAATTGACAGACAAGAGCCACAACCAAGAAATCAGATGCAAAAAGGCCGCAATTGCGGCCTTTTGGTTCTCTTACCGGATTGACAGGGCACCGCACAGCGGTGCCATGGAAACTCAAACCGGAACGCCCACCAGATCATGCCCCTGCGTGCCCACGATGCGCACGCTGATCAGCTCACCCACCTTGTAGGTCTTGCTGGCCTTTTCAGGCGGCTGGATGTGAACCACGCCGTCGATCTCGGGGGCATCGGCATAGGTGCGGCCCACACCGCCCTTTTTGCCCAGGCTGACCGCCTTGTCCACCAACACCTTCATGACCTGGCCCACGCGGCGCTGCAGACGCTTGGTGGACACTTCCTCAGCCACTTCCATGAAACGCGCACGACGCGCTTCGCGCACCTCTTCGGGCAGCATGCCGGGCAGCTCGTTGGCAGTGGCACCTTCGACAGGGCTGTAGGCAAAGCAGCCGGCACGGTCGATCTCGGCTTCGCGAATAAAGTGAAGCAGATGCTCGAACTCTTCCTCGGTCTCACCGGGAAAGCCGGCAATGAAGGTGGAACGAATCACCAGCTCGGGGCAGATCTTGCGCCATTCGCGGATACGGTCCAGGTTCTTTTCACCCGATGCGGGTCGCTTCATGCGCTTGAGCACATCAGGGTGGCTGTGCTGCAAAGGCACGTCCAGGTAAGGCAGGATCTTGCCCTCGGCCATCAAGGGCAGGACCGCATCCACGGTGGGATAGGGGTAGACATAGTGCAGACGCACCCAGGCACCGTGCTGCTGCGCCAGCTTGCCCAGCTCGTCGGCCAGCTCCAGCATGCGGGTCTTGACGGGCTTGCCATCCCAGAAGCCGGTACGGTACTTCACATCCACGCCATAGGCCGAGGTATCCTGGCTGATGACCAACAGCTCTTTCACGCCCCCTTCGAACAGTGCCTTGGCCTCCTTGAGCACATCACCGATCGGACGCGAAACCAAATCGCCGCGCATGCTGGGGATGATGCAAAAGGTGCAGCGATGGTTGCAGCCTTCGGAAATCTTCAGATAGGCATAGTGCTTGGGCGTGAGCTTGATGCCAGCATCGCCAAAGCTGCCAGGCACCAGGTCCACGAACGGGTCGTGCGGCTTGGGCAGATGGGCATGCACCGCATCCATCACTTCCTGCGTAGCATGGGGTCCCGTGACTGCCAGCACGCTGGGATGCACCTCGGCCACCATGGAGGAGCCACCCTCTTTGCCAGCCTTGGCACCGAGGCAACCGGTCACGATCACCTTGCCGTTGGCTGCCAGAGCTTCGCCAATGGTGTCCAGGCTTTCCTTGACGGCATCGTCGATGAAGCCGCAGGTGTTGACGATGACCAAATCCGCACCTTCAAAGGTCTTGGAAGTCTGGTAACCCTCGGCGCTGAGCTGCGTGAGAATCAGCTCGCTATCAGTCAAGGCCTTGGGGCAGCCCAACGAAACAAAGCCCACTTTGGGGATTGCGGTTTGCGTGGGGCTAACGGAGTCGATTGATTTCATTTGATTTTTCCAGCAGCGCAGCGTCTACGCGCCAAGCAGAAATTTTATTTCAACGGCCAGATCAGCAGACTCGACTCTGTTGTTCGAGCCAGCCACACGCACGATGAAAAACTGGTAAACGAAAAAGGCGCTACCGCTTCTATAGCTGTAGCGCCTGTATTCTGGCTGGTTCCACGAGATTCAATCTCGCGACCAACGGATTAAAAGCCCGAGTCATCAACAAGCATTGACACGGCCCAAAACAGGTTAATCGGTTGATTTTACCAGCAGCGCCCCCAGGCTGCTCGCGCCCTCCAGGTCTCCCCTGGGCTAAGGGTATGCCGATGGAAGCTTGCAACCACCTCTCTCCTCTGGTTAGCCAGAGGCATCCAATAGTTGCCCCCTCAATGCTCGCTGCAGCGTGCCCAGTCAATATGAGCAGATAAATGAGCAGATAAAGGAGCGACTGCAAGGCATTGCTCACCAGAGCAAAGCCGTTAGCGGAGGATTTCCGAAAAGCACTGAACAAGCCGACAACCCTGACGATTGTCGAGTATGCGTTACATCAAGACAGGCCGGCGCAAACGTCCAATCCACTGCGCCTGGGCAGCGCTTACATCATCACCTCGCGGAGCAAGCACACCTGACATATCAGTTTTCCCGACAGAAGGCCAAGGCACACAAGCCAGGGCCGCGCCGAAATTTGCTGTAATCGCGCCATGGGATTGCCGTAGATTCGCACGATGGCTCCTGACAAGGCCTATGACCGTGAGCCCCCTGTCACGACCACTCGGAATTCATGGGTCAACCACTCCCACAACACATTCAAACGACTCCAAGAAACCATGCACCCTGAGCCAACAGCGCTTTCAGCAAGAAAGAGACATGCTTCCAAGCGCACGGGAGTCACCTATGCGTATCGGTGAACTCGCCGCACTCACAGGCTGCACGCCCAAAGCGCTACGCCTGTATGAGGCGCACGGCTTGCTCGGCACCGTGGCACGCCGGGGCAACTACCGCAACTACGACCCGGAAGATGTGCAGCGCGTGCAGTGGATCCGCCAGGCGCTGTCGCTGGGTTTTCGCCTGGCTGCGCTACAGCCGCTACGCAGCATCGACACCCCCTCCGGCGCTGCTGCCGTCCAGGCGCTGCTCCAGACCCGGCGACGCGCCATTGCCGACGAATTGGCGCGGCTGCAAGCTGCCGACATCGCCCTGGCTGCATTGACCATGGAACTGAGCACATGCGACGGTGCAAAGACATGCCGTTCACTAGAACGGCCTCTCTGCATTTGACGTTGTAGGGCTTGACTCTGTCCCCAAGGACAAGGTGATGCTGACGGCTTACGAACTCAGCCCCCCTCTATCACAATGTCCCGTCGCATCCTCATCATCCTCGGTCAACCCTCCTCAAACAGTCTATGCGCCGCCTTGGCGAGCACCTATGCCGATGCCGCACGCCACGCCGGAGCCGAGGTCCGGCTGCTGGAGCTGGGTGAAATGCAATTCGACCCCGTCCTGCACCACGGATACGAGCATAGCCAGCCGCTGGAGACCGACCTGCAAGGCGCTCAGGTCGACATTAGCTGGGCGCAACACCTGGTGTGGGTCTATCCGATATGGTGGGGCGGAGTACCGGCGCTGCTCAAGGGCTTTCTGGATCGCATCTTCCTGCCAGGTTTCGCTTTCAAATACCGCGCCAACTCTGCATTGTGGGACCGCCTGCTGACCGGCCGCACTGCTGAACTGCTTGTGACAATGGATTTCCCTCCTTGGTACTACCGCTGGGTACAGCGCCAACCAGGTCATCGGCAAATGAAGCAGGGCATCCTGGAATTCAGCGGGATCCGGCCCGTGCACGTGCACAGTTTCGGCCCGGTAGTCAAATCCAGTGCTGCCAAGCGCGCCGCCTGGATAGAGCGCGTGCGCATGCTGGGCACTCGTGCAGGCTTGCGCTGACAGCGTCCTTCCTTAGTTCTCACCTACCGTTCTTTGCTGCGGCAGGAAGGATCGGCAAGCCACCCTACTTTCGTTCCGTGAAGCTCCGCGCGACCAAGGAATACGGCCACAGCCTGCTGCGGGGCGGATGCATCGACCGGTTGAATCGCCGTCCATTGCAGTCATTCATTGAGGCTAAAAACCTGCCTCCCTCCAAAAGACACTCGTCGCAGTCTTCACAAACTGCGCCGCAGCCGCTTCCCATTGGCCGCGAATGCTGACTTTGCCACGCCAACGGTGTTGCAAAACAGCGTCTGTTTCAAGCGGTGTCACCACATTCAGCACCACTCTGTAGACCGGACGCTCCGGGTATAGGGTGCCTTGCATGCTTCGGACCTGAATCATGCCTCCTGCTGCCGCAGACAACGCTGCCTCCGAGAGGGTACGACTCGCATCCTGATCAACGCTGCGCACTGTCAAATCCAATACCGGCCCCACGCCAGCGTCAGCGATAAATACTGCGCTGTCGCCGATGCTGATGCGTTGAACATCTTCTTCCTGCACATAGGCAAGAACCTCCAGCCGATCGCTGCCCACGACTCTACCCAGCAATTCATTTCGGGCCAGCCAGTCTCCCGATCGAAGATCCGGATCCACGTCGCGCAGCACTCCAGCGCCCAAGGCATTCAGACGGTAGCGACTGGCTTCGGTTTCCACCGCCTGCTGTTGGGTGGCCGCCTGTAGTTGACGTTCTTGCAGAACCTGCCAGTCCCTGCGCAGCTCCGAGTCGAAACCTGCTGCCGCTATTTGCTGCGAATACTGAGTCCTCTGCGCATCGTTTTGAGCCTGAGCAGCCTTGAGAGCCGGGGAGTACAGCATAAAGACAGGGGCATCAACCTCGACCATGCGTGCGTCGCCAAACATTTGCTGCTGCAGCTGCGATGCATCAAGCGCATGCAAAGGCCATATCTCGCTGGATTGCAACATACCCTCGGTACGAATTGGGGCAGGCAGGGGCAGCCAGCAAAGTGCAACAAGTACAAAGACTCCGATGGCACTCCAACGTGCTCTTCGACTACGGACGATCTGAGGCCAGCGCAAATACCATGCGGCAATCTCGGACCAGAGAGGCTTGGCGATGAACCACACAATCTCCACCAGAAACAGCAAGATGCCCAGCGCCTTGATGAAGAAGTGATAGACCAAGGCGGCAATACCCAAAAAAAGAACCAATCGATAAATCCAGGTAGCCCAGGCAAACAAGATGAGCCCGCGACGTTTGGCATCGGTAAAAGACTCCGGGGGAGGTTCACCGAGCTTGAATAATTTCTCTCTGATATCCCAGCGTGCAAGTGCAAAGGCACGTGAGTGCAAATTGGGCATCTGTAGAAAGTCGGACAACAGAAAATACCCATCAAAACGCATGAACGGACTTGCATTGATAGCCAGCGTGCTGACCCATGTCGTAGTAGCCAGCAAAAAAGCCATGGACTTGGGGGCTCCTTCAGGCAACCAGACCCACGCCAGCAAGGCCCATGCGGCAATCATCAGCTCCGTTGCAATGCCTGCACCCGCGACCTTGAGGCGCTGATCGTGCCGGGTCAATTTCCAGACCTCGTTGGTATCGGTGTATGCCACCGGCCAAAGCACCAGAAAGGCGACACCCATGGTCGGAACGCGGCATCCAAATCGCTTGGCCATCAAGCCATGCCCCAGTTCATGAAGCACCTTGACAAACCCTAGCGTCAAACCATAGGCCAGCAGTCCTTGCCACGTCAGCGAATCAACCAAGGTGGCCGTGAAAGCCCCCCAGGAGCGTGAAACGCCCCAGACCCCAGCAAACAGAGCCAGCAAGCTGACCCAGCCAAACGTTCGGCTGAATAGAAATTCCAGCGAAGGCGCCCATCGTGTCAGCCAGCGATCAGGCCTGATCAGCGGGACCCGGAAAAAGAGGTAGTTATGAAGAAGCCATTGCATCCAGCTTGAGCGTCTGCCCTGCCACCGCTCAGCCAGCGCATTGGCACTATTGGGAGGTGGCTCCAACAGATCATTTCGCTGCGCAAACTGCAAAAGCGCTTTCACATCTTCCTCATGGAGCGTCAATGTCGTTTGAGCACAGACATCTTGCACAATCGCGTCAGCGACGCCCAGATGCCAGCGCCTGAACACCTCAAAGCTGGCCCAATCCAGCTGAAAGAAAAGGTTGCGTACGGGATCATGCAAGGTCCAGCTGGGCTGGCCATCGGGCAGCACAGGACCGGCAAGCAAATCCAGCTCTTCACGCAAAGCAGGCCATGCGGTACTACTCATGGGACTTACCAGGCAAAGAACTGGCGCAGGACGGCCCAGGGCTTGCGCAGAACCCAGTAGGCCAAAGGCACCCAATCGCCTTGCAGCTTGGCGGTGCCTTTGAGGCCGATACGAGCCTCCTCCTTGGCGAGCGGCATGGACGCACGCACTCGATAGGCGTAGCTGCCATCTGGCCTGGTATTGGCGTCATACGCCATATACCGTAGCTTGCCCTCCAGCCCTGCCATGGGATTCGCTGCCAGATACAGCTTCACTGTGGAGCCCTGGGCCAATGGAATGGCATCACCGATGGGAACCCAGGCCTCGATTTCCACCTCGTCGGGCCGGGCAATACGCATCACCCGTTCACCGGTCTGCACAGGTTTGCCTAGCCATTCGGTGGGAGAGTCAAACAAAACCATGCCATCTTCAGGTGCCAGCACCCGGCTGCGATCACGCTGATCGCTCAGGTATTGCACCTCGGCGCGCTTCTCGCCTATGCGCCCGACAAGCGCTGCCAGTTGCGCCTTGGAGCGAGCGTCGCCCAAGGCCAGCTGGGCAGATTGCCGGTACTCGGCTTCAGCGGTCAGCAGTGCTTGCCGGGCAACCTCCAGCCGACTGCTGATCTGCGCCTCATCCAGTCCGAACAAGCGCTCACCTTTACGGACCATTTGATTGGGCTGGACATGAATTTGATCAATGACGCCATCCAAAGGCGCTCTCAACACCACAGGCTGCGCTGCCACCAGTTCACCCGGAGCAAGAACGCTCATATGTACAGGGACAGCACCAAGCGCAATAAGCCCACCAATGATCCAGACCTGCTTTCTCTGCCACCAGCTCCTGGCCGCAGCTATTGATACCGCAGGCTTTCGCCAAAACCTGGACTGGCCTGCCTGCAATGCGGAGTACGCATGGAACCAGATATGACACCATTCGGCGAGCAGCGGAAAACGCTGCTCTTCAATAGGCTGCGCCCCTGAAAGCAACAGCCCGCCGCAACAAACAGGTGTCTGCGCATCCTGCACAAGAGGCACCCATATCGCATAGGCACCCAGCCATTCGTTCCAGGAACTGGCCAGCTCGAGAGGAAGCTGAGCCGGTTCAATGCGCCGAACCTGGACGGATGGCTGCGCCTGGAGAAACTGGCCAACCCCGTGCAGCCACTGCGCATAAGGAGTGTTCCTGTCTGTCTCGACCACGCCGGACAGCGCCGTCACACCCTCCTTGTCCAGCCACAAACATGCTTGACGGTAAGGCACGAGCAAACGGCTGTCGTTGACCAGCAAAAAACGCAGTTCGGCGCTGCTGCGTGCGGCCCTGGCTCGATGCCCAAGCTCGAGCAGCACCATTGCCGGATTTGCGTTCTGAGGAGAAACGGCTGCATTCATCGCACAACCGCCTCATATGCTGTACTCATGACTCCATCAACCATGGACATACTGGGACATCCTTTTCCCCGCCTGCTGATTCGCTGCATTGGCCATCTTCTCACTCAGCCCAGCCCGCCCTGCGGGTGCGCTGGACGTGACCCTTGCATCGCCGACGACCACTTTGAGCGTACGCACCGACTCGTGGCCCTTTCCATCGCTGACCTTGATCTGCAGGACAAGCGTTGTGCTGAGATCCTTGGGGGCATTGATGGTTAGCTGGCCGCTTTGACGATCCAGGCGCACCCATCCGGGCAACTCCTGCCGGTCGGCGAAGCTGAACCGGAGTGACGCGATATCCCATGGGCTATCCGACGCAAGGAGTACGGGCCTCAGATCCAGAATGCTGGCTCCCGTCGAAACGGAGAACTGCGCCGGCGCCGGATCAAATCCGTAGCGGATGGCTTCTGTGGGTGCAAAAAGAGACATCCCTATCCAGTCATTGAGGCCTGCAATTGACTGTGGAATTCCGTGCCCGGACCAATGTTCAGAACCCTGCGCCCCGCCGCGTTGAGACGAGGTATTGAGCGCCGCCGAGGTGGACTGCAGAAAATCTGCATTCGGCTCTGACACCTCTGAAGCTTGAAATGGTGCGAGACCAAGTCCCGTTGGCAAATCATTCATGGCCGGGAGACCTGGAGGCTGCACCGCCGGAGGAACCAGGGGCTCAACAACTGCGTTGAGTGACGTCACCGGGGAGGCATTGCCTGCCACGTCCCTTTGCTGAACCCAGATGCTGAACGCCCCGAAACCCGGTAGCTGGACGGAGTTGCCGCGGCCTTCAATCCAGGAAACGCCATTGTCCAGGGAATACTGCCAACTGCCTCCTGCTTCCAGAGCAGAAATGAAGACCACGCCCGTTGGCGAGACTTGCCGCCCATTCACCAGCGTGGCTTGATCCAGAGTGATTTCTGGCGCAACCGGATCAAGGGTATCGATGGCATAGACATTGGATGCCGTAGTGCCCGTTCCGCTGTTGCCCGCCGCATCCACATAACCGGTGTTGTTCAGCGTGATCACATTGGTGGTGTCGGTGATGCCTGCCGTCGGTGTCAAGGTCGCCGTCCAGGTCTTGCCGCCGTCGCTGGACATCAGGTTACTCAGGGCTCCATGCTCAACGCTGAAGTCGCCGATATCCAGCCCCATTACCGCCTCACTGAAGGTAATAGTCACCAGCGAGGTCTCACCGGTTTTCAGCGCAGTATCGGCTACCACAATGGTCACGATCGGACGCACGGTATCGATGGCGTAGCTGTTGGAATCGGTGGTGCCACTGCCGGCGTTTCCGGCAGCATCTGTGACGCCAGCGTTACTCAGGGTGATCAGGTTGGTGCTGTCGGTGATATCAGCCGTCGGTGTCAGGGTCGCGGTCCAGGTCTTGCCACCGTCGCTGCTGCTCAGGTTGGACAAGGTGCCGTTTGCCACGCTGAGGTCCGACAGGTCGAAACCGCTCACCGCCTCGTTGAAGGTGATGGTTACCTGCGAGGTCTGGCCGACGCCCAGGTTCGGATTGGCGATCACCACCGTGGCGGTCGGCCGTTCGCTGTCGAGGGCGTAGTTGTTCGACACCGCCACCGTGCTGCCGGCGTTGCCCGCAAGGTCGGTGACGTTGCTGGTGTCCAGCGCAATGAAGTTGCTCGGGTCGGTGACATTCGCAGTCGGCGTGAAGGTCGCGGTCCAGGTCTTGCCGCCATCGCTGCTGCTCAGATTGCTCAGGTCACCGTTGGTCACGCTCAGGTCGGAGAGGTCGAAATTGCTCACCGCCTCGCTGAAGGTGAAGGTCACCGTGGTGCTCTGGCCGATACCCAGATGCGGGTTGGCGACCACGATGTTCACGGTCGGCCGGGTCGCGTCGAGGATGTAGTTGTTGGAGATGGCGATGCTCGCCCCGAGGTTGCCGGCCAGATCCTGGACACCGGCGGTGTCGATCAGGATCAGGTTGGTCGGGTCGTTGACGTTGGCTGTCGGCGTGAAGGTCGCGGTCCAGGTCACGCCGCCGTCGCTGCTGGTCAGGTTCGACAGCGCACCGTTGGCGACGCTGATGTCCGACAGATCGAACCCGCTCACCGCTTCGCTGAAAGTAATGGTCACCGTGGTGGTTTCACCGATGCCCAGGCGGTTGTCGGCGACCACGATGGTGGCGGTCGGCAGCGCAGTGTCGATCGCGAAGTTGTTGGAATCGGTGGTGCCGACGCCACTGTTGCCCGACAGGTTGGCCACCCCGGCGTTGTTCAGGGTGATCAGGTTGCTGCTGTCGGTGATGTTGTTGGTCGGCGTGAAGGTCGCGGTCCAGGTGATGCCGCCATCGCTACTGCTGACGTTGCTCAACGTGCCGTTGGCGATGGTCAGGTCGCTGTTGTCGAAACCGCTGACCGCTTCGTTGAAGGTGATGGTCACCAGCGAGGTTTCCCCGGCCCTGAGCGATGTGTCGGCAACCACGATGGTGGCGGTCGGCACCTGGGTATGGATCTGATAGTTGGCCGAACTGGTGGTGCCGGTGCCGGTGTTGCCGGCCAGGTCGGTGATGCCGGTGTTGTTCAGGACAATCAGGTTGGTGAGGTCGGTGATGCCGATGTTTGGCGTGAACGTGGCCGTCCAGGTGATGCCGCCGTCGCTCGACGAAACATTGCTCAAGGTACCGTTGGCGACACTCAGATCGGAATTGTTGAATCCGGTGACCGCCTCGCTGAAGGTGATGGTCACCAGCGTGGTTTCGCCGGGACGCAAGTCACTGTCGGTCATGACGATGGTCGCCGTCGGACGCTGACTGTCGACCGCGTAGTTGTTGGAATCGGTGGTACCGCTGCCGGCGTTGCCCGCCAGATCGGAGATGCCGGTGTTGTCCAGCGTGATCAGGTTGGTGGTGTCGGTGATACCCGCCGCCGGCGTGAACGTCGCGGTCCAGGTGATGCCGCCGTCGCTGCTGCTGACCGCACTCAACGTACCGTTGGCGATGATCAGGTCGGCGTTGGTGAAACCGGTCACCGCTTCGCTGAAGGTGATGGTCACCAGTGAGGTCTGGCCGACGCCCAGTGCCGTGTCAGCCACCACGATGGTGGCGGTCGGACGCACCGTGTCGATTGAGTAATTGTTCGAATCAGTGGTGCCGATGCCGGCATTGCCCGACAGGTTCTGCACACCGGTATTGTCCAGCGTGATCAGGTTGGTGGCGTCGGTAATGTTGCTGGTCGGCGTGAACGTTGCCGTCCAGGTAATGCCGCCGTCGCTGCTGCTGACCGCGCTGAGCGTGCCGTTGGCAATCGTCAGGTCAGCGTTGGTGAAACCGGTGACCGCCTCGCTGAAGGTGATGGTCACCAATGAGGATTCGCCGATTTTCAGACTGGGGTCGGACACGATGATGGTCGCGGTCGGCACCACGGTGTCGATGGTGTAGTTATTGGAGTTGGTCGTGCCGCTGCCGGCGTTGCCCGAAAGGTCGGCGATGCCGGTGTTGGCCAGCACGATCAGGTTGGTCGCGTCGTTGACGCCCAGGTTCGGTGTGAACGTTGCCGTCCAGGTGATGCCGCCGTCACTGCTGCTCACGGCGGTCAGCGTACCGTTGGCAATGATCAGGTCGGCGTTGGTGAAGCCGCTCACCGCTTCGCTGAAGGTGATGGTCACCAAAGAGGTTTCGCCGGCAGTAAGGTTGCTGTCGGCGACCACGATGGTCGCGGTTGGCCGCACCGTATCGATTGCATAATTGTTGGAGTCGGTAGTGCCGCTGCCGGTGTTGCCCGACAGGTCGACGATGCCGGTGTTGTCCAGGGTAATCAGGTTGGTGGTATCGGTGACGCTGGCGCTCGGGGTGAACGTCGCGGTCCAGGTGATGCCGCCATCACTGCTGCTGACCGCGCTCAACGTGCCGTTGGCGACCGTCAGGTCGGCGTTGGTGAAACCGCTGACCGCTTCGCTGAAGGTGATGGTCACCAGTGAGGTTTCACCGATCCGCAGGTTGTTGTCGGCCACCACGATGGTCGCGGTCGGGCGCACGGTATCGATGGCGTAGTTGTTGGAGTCGGTGGTGCCGCTGCCGGCGTTGCCGTTCATATCCGCGATGCCGGTGTTGTTCAGCGTGATCAGGTTGGTCGCGTCGGTGATGCTGGCGGTCGGCGTGAACGTCGCTGTCCAGGTGATACCGCCGTCGCTGCTGCTGACCGCCGTCAAGGTGCCGTTGGCAATCGTCAGGTCGGCGTTGGTGAAACCGGTGATCGCTTCGCTGAAGGTGATGGTCACCAGCGAGGTCTCGCCGATTTTCAGCGCGTTGTCCGCCACCACGATGGTCGCGGTCGGACGCGCGGTGTCGATCGCGTAATTGTTGGAATTGGTGGTGCCGCTGCCGGCGTTGCCGGCGAGATCGACGACCCCGGTGTTATCCAGGGTGACCAGGTTGGTGGTGTCGGTAATGTTGGTGGTCGGCGTCAACGTGGCGGTCCAGGTGATGCCGCCGTCGCTGCTGCTCAGGCCGGTCAGGGTACCGTTGGCCACTGTCATGTCGGCGGTGGTGAAGCCGCTGACCGCTTCGCTGAAGGTGATGGTCACCAGTGAGGTTTCACCCACTGCCAGATTGGTGTCGGCCACAACAATGGTCGCTGTCGGCCGCACGGTATCGATCACGTAATTGGCCGAATCAGTCGTGCCGCTGCCGGCGTTGCCCGCCAGGTCGGCGATACCGGTGTTGTCCAGGGAGATAAGGTTGGTGGTGTCGGTGATGCTGGCGGTCGGGGTGAAGGTCCCGGTCCAGGTGATGCCGCCATCGCTGCTGCTCACTGCGCTCAACGTGCCGTTGGCGATGGTCAGGTCGGCGTTGGTGAAACCGGTCACCGCCTCGCTGAACGTGAAGGTCACCAGCGAGGTATCGCCGATCTTCAACGCCGTGTCGGACATCACGATGGTCACGGTTGGCCGCGCGGTGTCGATCGCGTAGTTGACGGAGCTGGTCGTGCCGACGCCCGCCACGCCGTCGCTGATCGCGGTCACCCCGGTGTTGTCGAGGGTGATCAGGTTAGTGGAGTCGGTGATGTTGTTGGTCGGGGTGAAGGTCGCGGTCCAGGTGATACCGCCGTCAGCACTGGAGACGGCCGACAGCGTGCCGTTGGCAATCGTCAGGTCGGCATTGGTGAAACCGGTCACGGCGCGGCTGAAGGTGATGGTCACCAACGAGGTTTCGCCGATTTTCAGTGCGGTATCGGACATCACGATGGTGGCGGCCGGTGGTTCCACATAAGCGGTGTTGAGGGTGCCGCCATTGTTGTAGATCGCCGCGAAGGCCAACGGTACAGAGCCCGTCACGCCGCCGCCCAGTTCTGCGCCACCGGCGCCGCTGCCCGCCGCGTTGCCAGTGATGGAGCTGAAGTTGGAGGCCGTGATCAGCACCGTGCCGCCCTGGTTCCAGATCGCGCCGACACCTCGTCCGCCGTCACCGCCGTTCAGGTTGTTGCTGCCCTGGCCACTGCCGCCACCACCACCACCGCCAGCGCCGATGTTGTTACTGATGACCGAGGTGCCGACGATTTTCAGGGTCCCGGTGGAAGCGTTGTAAATGCCGCCGGCCGCGTTGCCACCGACACCGCCGACCTTGTCCCAGCCGGAGCCGCCACCGCCGCCGCCAATGGAAATCGTGCCGTTGTTGGCGGTGCCGCCATTGCCGCCGTTGCTGTAATAGGACACGCCGGCACCGCCGGCGCCGCCCGTGGTGGAGCCGCCGCGCCCGCCCATGTGCGTCGCGTCGTAGCCACCGCCGTAGCCGCCGACACCACCGCTGCCAGCCTGGCCGCCCAGCGTACCGGTGCCCGGCCCGGCAGTACCGCCATGGCCGCCGCCCTGACCGCCAAGACCACCGCCACCACCACCGCCGCCGCCGTAGTTGGCGCCCGTGACGCCACCACCGCCACCGCCACCCGCTGCCGCGTTGCCCGTGACCGAGACGTTGTTCAACGTGAGGGTGCCGGCGTTGAAAATCCCGCCCCCCATGGCGCCGGTTGCGCCGTAGCCACCATTGCCGCCGTTGCCCGAGACCAGGCCCCGGGTAATGACCAGACCATCCAGGGTCACCGTACTGCCGGAGGTGATTTCCACCACCCGCGTCCGGTATTGACCATCGAGCGTGACGTCAGCAACACCGTCGTTGTTCAGGTCGCCGTCAACCGTGATGTTCTTGTTGATCAGCAACTCCGCGGTCAATTGCACCGTCATGCCGGAACTGAACGTGACGATGTCGCCGTTCTGCGCCGATGCCAGCGCCGCGCGCAGCGATCCGACCCCGGTGTTGGCATTGTTGGTGGCCGTCCAGGTCGCAAGGCCCCACTGGTACTCACTCATGGACTTGGCCGACAGCACATTGGCGCTTTCGATGCTGCCGGTAGTGATCTCCAAGTCCCAGTCGCCGCCCACGCCGGTGCGGTTGCTAGATGCTGCAATGTCGCGGCCGGTCAATGCAGCCCATGAATCAACAAATTGCAGCCCCGCCTCTCCCTCCGCCGTGTTGCAAGCGTAAATGAGGATATCGCCGCCAGCGACCAAACCGTTTCCGATACGTGCCAAGCTCTCCGCATGCGTGCTTAGATTAGCCGTCGACAGATAACTACTGCCCAGCCATAGTTCACCAGCATTGCCGTGAGCGAGAATTTCAGCCGTGGTCGTGCCCGAATGCAGAGCCAGATAGTTGGCGATCTGCTGCAAGCCATCCTGGCTGCTGTTTAAAACGACCACCTGTGTATCCGCAGCAAGGATGGAAACCAGCTGCTGATAGTCTCTCACCCGGTCGTCCACAAACACAACGGTCTGCTGGGCGGTTGCTGGAGGTGAGGAGTCCAGTGCAATAGGGTGAAGCTGTGAGCTGTCCGTAACTTTGGCTGTATGGTCTAGGGCCGTATCAGGAGTTGCCGAGTGAAACTGGTCAGCAGCGACGGCAACTGCAGCGCCATCAAACATAAAGCGTTGCTCTAATGCCAATGGCCTTACAGAACTACTTGGTCGAAATGCTGAACTTTGGCGCAACACATCTGAAGTTACATCAAATTTTATTTGACTTTTCTTTGTGGAGGTCAGAATGCCTGAGACACGCCGCCATAAATTTTTGTCTATAAAATTCATAATACTTCCTCAGATTTCAACAACCGATAGTTAATACTCAATAATTGCCAATATCATTATTGCAATTTAATTATTTATAACAGAATTACAAATTTTACATATTAAAATATTTATTTAAAAACATAAAATTGAATTTTTAATATGAATTCTTAAATTCAATAGCCAGGCACTATTGAATTTGACTACATTTTGAATCATAATTTATCTTCGTCATTTAATATTCATTATCGTCAAAATGAGCAAAAATTCATTTCAGACACTCTGGTTCACAGGATTACCTGGATCAGGAAAAACCACTATTTCAAAAGCTTTTTCAGATAGTCTGCGAAAGAATGGAAAGAATGTTTGCATCATAGATGGCGATGAGTTACGTTCCGGCTTATGCCAAGATTTGGGTTTTGACAAGCTCGACCGTGCAGAAAATATGCGCAGAGCCGCTCACATCGCAAAAATACTAAATAACAATGAAATTTATGCTTTGGTCGCCATGGTCTCACCTTATGCGGAAGATCGAGAGATGGCCTATGAAATTATTGGAAAAGACCGGTGCATAGAAGTTTATGTAAGCACGCCATTAGAAATTTGTGAAAAGCGCGATCCCAAAGGCCTTTATGCCAGGGCTCGGAGCGGCTCAAACACACTCATGACCGGAATCCACTCCCCCTATGAAGCCCCGCGTGAACCAAGCCTGACAATTGACACAAGCCGTGAAGACTTATCCATTTCCATTCGAAATTTAATCGACCTCATCAACAAATAAATTTCTCTCATGAATAGCTCTTTGAAATACCACTTCATCACTGGACTTCCTCGATCAGGCTCAACATTATTGTCTGCAATATTGCTGCAGAACCCAAAGTTCTATGCCGGGATGTCAAGTCCAGTTGGAGCACTGATTCATAATATGCTTGAACAATTTGGCGCCGGCAGTGAATTTGGCCCGGTTATTTCAAAAGACAAACGGCGGCGTTTGGTCAAAGGTGTTTTTGATAGTTATTACTCAGACCAAGAAGATAAAGAAACCATTTTTGACACGAACCGAATATGGAGTGCAAACATGCCTTTGATTGCAGATATTTTTCCACAGTCAAAGGTAATTGCTTGCGTCAGGAACGTTGCTTGGATCATGGATAGCATCGAGCGCCTATATGCTGCAAATCCTTTTGAAATTACAAAATTATTCAATAACGGAGTTGAGCGAAACACCGTATATAGTCGCATAGAAGCATTGGCAATGCCAAATAGACTGGTTGGATATTCTTGGTCTGCTTTGAAAGAAGCGTACTATGGAAAGCATGCCAACTCATTGTTAATTGTTGATTACGAATTCTTGGCGAAGGCGCCAGAAAAAGTAATCCCATTGATATATGAATTCATTGACGAGCCGTATTTTGAACATGATTTTTCCAATGTATATTACGATGCTCCAGAATTTGATCAAGCATTAGGTATTCATGGCATGCATAAAGTTCAGCAAAAAGTTGTTCTGAATTCCAGGGCAACAATTTTGCCACCTGATTTATTTGAAAAATATGGAAAGCTTTCGTTCTGGAATAATCAATCAAGCAGTCGAGCGAATGTAGTTACGGTTAAAAATTGAGATCAATTGAATCCCTGAGAAGACTATTTCCTATCGTCAGCCTTCGCGGACATCAACACCTGCCCGCTCATGCCGGCGATCAGCTCGTTGAATTTTCCGTGGATGGCCGCATTGACTTTCACGGACTGGCTCACCGGGTCCACGCGCGCGGCCAGGCGCTGCACCTTGGCGGGATAGGTTTTGCCGGTCTCGTCGATGCGCACCTGGAATTCCGAGCCTGCATGCAGCCAGCTGAGCCAGCGCGAGGGCACCAGAAACTCCAGCTCCAGCGTGGAGTCGTCCAGAATGTCCAGCAGCGCCTGGCCCGGCTGTGCATATTGCTGCTCGCGGATTTTCTGCTCGGCCACCCGCCCCGCATAGGGCGCGGTGATCTGGCATTTGCTCAGCAGGCTGCGGTTGGCGGCGACCTCGGCTCTCGCCTTGTTCCATTCGGCCTGCGAGACATCCAGCTCCACCTTGCCAACGGAGTTCAACTCGGCCAGGCGCTGGTTGGCCTTCCAGGTCTTCTCTGTGGCATCCACGCCCGCCTGGGCCTTGTTCAGCTGGGCTTGCGGCAGGCTGCAGTCAAACTGCACCAGCAGTTGACCCTGGCGAAAGGCCCCGCCCTCCACCACCGGCAGGCGCTGCACCTTGGCGCCGATTTCGGCCGCCAAGGTGGTGTAGCGGCGCGGTGCGAGCTGGGCGCGGATCTCGCGCTGATCCAGCACGCTGGGCAAGGAGGCCTGAGTCCTCGGAAGACTGTGGGCTGCCGGGCCTGTCTGGGCCTGAGCGCCCAGAGGCAGGCCCATAGACAATCCCAGCACCAGACCCAACATCAAAGGAGACACGCAAGACTTCATTGGAATTGACCCGCATCCCAGCTTTGCAGCGATTTGCCCACGGCCTGCGTGAGTTCGGGCAAGGGCATGTTGTCCGAGCCTTCGATCATGGGCTCCATGCCCAGGGTGGCTTGCAGGCGGGAGCTGGCGGCCTGCATATTGGATTGAGCCTGGTAGCGGCGCAGCACGGAAAGAATGGTGGCGGTCTGCTGGGAGACGCGCTCAAGCGCATTGAGCTTGTCGGCCTGCACCTGGTTGTTTACATGCTCAGACAGGCGCTGGTCCACGGACGCGATGGTCTGCGCTCTTTCATACTGGCGCACGGCGTTCGCAAATTGCAGGCGGGCCACATGCAGCTGAGTCAATACCGCCATCTGGGTAGCCAGGCGACGCTGATCGGCCAGCTGGACACCTGCGTCAGCCAGTTGACGCTGTGCAGGCAGTGACAGCAGCCCCAGCAGATTGAAGGAGATCTGCAGGCCCGCATCCTGCCAACGATCGTTGATCAGATAGCTGTCGCTGCTTTTGTTGACCCCGTAGTTGAAGGAAAGGCCGGGGAACATGCGCAGCATGACGCGCTTGGTCTCTTCATTGGCGATACGGGCGTTGTACAGGCTCTCGCGCAGATCCGGGTTCAGCATCAGGGCTCGGTCTTCCAGCTTGTCCACGGGCTGCTCCAGCCAGCGCTGGGCATTCGAGGCTACAGGCTCGATCACACGCAGCGGCTGGTTCAGCTCGGCAGGAGACACTCCCATCAGCGAAGCCAGTTCGATGCGCGAGGAGGACAGCTCCTGCTGAATGGCCTCCAGCAGGCGGATGTTCTCGAGCAACTGACGCTGATAGCGCAGCGGCTCCATAGGAGAGCGCAGTTTTTCCGCTTCGACCTTGCGCGAGTCCTCCAGGGCCTTGTCTGCATCCTGGCCTGCGGTCTGCAAAGAAGACTCCAGCGCCTGGGCCGCAGCCACACGCCAGTAAGCGATGCGCACATCCTGGATCAGCGTGTGTATGGCCTTGCGGCTACGCTCAGCCGCAATTTGGGCGCGATCCGCATGCTGACGAGCGGCGTAATAGCTTTGACCGAAGTCCAGCAGGCTCCACGAGAAGCTCAGCGATGTCAGTGTCGATTCACGATCCGACGAGATATAGGGATGGGCCAGGGACGGCGCGCCTGTGACGGAGTCCGTGCTGCGGCTGATCAGGTCCTTGTCGCGGTAGCGATAGCCGGCCGAGGCCACCAGCTTGGGCAGCATGTCGAACTTGGCAACATTGGCCGTGCCCTGCGCCACCGCCTCTTCCATGCCACGCAGGCGCTGGGCTGAGTTGTATTTGATGGCTCTCGCAATGGCCTCTTCAAGGCTCACGGGCCCGGCCAGAGGAGCCACGCCCTTACCGAGACTCTGGCGATCAGCCTGAACCTGCGACTGAATTTCTTCCGTGGAAAGTGCCTGGCTTGTCAAATTGGCGCAACCGCTGAGCCAAATGACCGAGCCTAGCAGGGCAGTGAGCCGGACACGGTCACGAAAATTTGTCTCAGACCGGTGGTAAGTAAGGACGTTCATATCTGCAGGGGGATAGTGGCAAAGGCGGTTTGACAAGAAGACACCGGAGGGCTCCAGCAACAAAAACAAACTTTCAAAAAGTATGCAAAAGTCTTAATTGTCAAAAAGTGTTCCAAAGATATTAACCGGGCAAGGACTGCAAAGGCAATCACTGAAATCAGGTATTTCTTCTGCCAGAAGCACCATGCTGTTGCACTCTTTTTTGCCCCCAATTGGTGCAATGAGCCCTTGGCGGTGACTGGTCAAGCGGTTCGCTTGTGATGCAGTGCGTAGCTGCCTGAGGCAGCTTCCAGCTGGAGACAGCAAGACACCGCCTCAAGTACTCTCCAAGAGCCATTGGCGCAAGATTGCTGATTGCTATTGGAAGCTCCAGCCCTGATCTATGAATTTCAGATCAACACCGTTCACAAGCGCGCTTGCCACACATCACGAGGCATTGGAAGACGCACAACAACGCTCCAGGCACATCAAACTGCCCCTGCAAAACCAGGCAGCTCAATCACAGCAGCTCCATCGTCAAGTTTGAGAGATTCGGACGCCCAATGGAAATCGAGCGCAGCGTCATGGGCGTGACAACTACAGTCGATGGTGCGGAAATGCCTCATAAGGGGTTGTGAAAACCCCGGCAGTCAATCCTGATCGCTACCTTGCCTCGGGTCGTCCGCGACCAAATCGACAAGGCTGACGCAGAGCATCAATACCATGAGCGCAAACTGACAAGCAGCCATTTCATGGCAACCTCGCTCAATTCATATTTGCAAGCAGTACGCGCCCATTGATTGACGGTACCGGATAGATGTTTGCACCTGTCACCCGAGGCTCCTTATGGGCTCTGGCCTTGTGCAAAGGAGTCACGAGAAGAGCCAAAGCCTGCTCGATGCAGGCGAACGAAGCCAGCTAAGCCACCGGTCTGCTGACGAAATCAGTTGCCAGACACTTAAACGATGCGACCGCCCATGCAGCGACACATCCCACGGCACGCCGACTAGTGAAGCGAGAACACCGCTGCGGCATCAATCTCAAGTGGCCTGGAAAGCAAATACCCTTGAGCGCAATCCACTCCAAGCCTTTGCAGCATATCCAGCTCTTCCGGCCGTTCAACGCCCTCTGCAATCACCAGGCTTCCTATTTCATGTGCGAAGCTGATGAGGCCTCTGGCCAGTGCACGCCGTTTCTCATCTTTATCGATTGAGTGAGTAAGACTCATATCCAGCTTGATGATCTCGGGCTCGAGATTGAGGATATGCCGCATGCTGGAATAGCCCGCACCAGCATCGTCAACCGCCAGTTTTGCGCCCCGGCGACGGTAAGGCTCCAGCCCAATGACAAGAGCCTTGTAATCCTTGACCGCAGCATGTTCTGTAATTTCCAGGACCAGACGGGAGAGATCATCAATGCCATCAAGTAGTTGATGAAATTTGCTGCTAAGCAGCAGTTGTGGCGAGCAGTTGACACTTACGCTGCTGTTGGCGGGAAGCCGCTCCAGCGCTGGCAGCACCTTGGACACAGCGCACAACTCCAGCTCAATGCCCAAACCTGCCTTGTCTGCCACATCGAACCAATAATCCGGCGCATGTCTGGGCTCGACATCAAAACGCGAAAGGCTCTCAAAGCCACAGATGGACTTGTCACGCAGACTGCAGATCGGCTGGAAAACCATCCTCGGATCGCCGTGCGCCAAAGCGGACTGGACCTCTGCGACCAACCGTGCCTTGACTCGCTCCTCGGCAGCCTGCTCTTCGATGCGGTCTGCCAGTATCTCTGCAAATGCGCGCAGCAATTGCATGTCGCGCTCCCCTAGCGTTGGATTCGGGAGGTAGCTGAAGCAGCAAAGCGTCCCATACACATGCCCATCTGTGAGACGGACAGGAACACTCAAATGGGACCCAATTGGAATGGCATGTGTTGCAGAAATGTGCTGAGCAGCCGGCACATGATTTGTGTCCGGAATACATTCGGGCAGCTCGCCATGAACGACCTTCAGGCAGTATCCCTCCTGCATGGGAATGCTCTGGCCTTGATAGAGCGGCCCACCCGAAACACTGTCCAAATGCTTGAGCACGCGTTCGGCAGCGCCGAAGTGTGAGACAAAGGCGATATCCATTCCAAGGTGCTTGCGAACAGCACGCAGTATGCGATCCACTCCTTCTGCACACACACCTGATCTCATCAAATGATTGAGATGGCGATTCCCATCAACCTCCAGATCGTTCATCTGCATGCCCCCCTCTTACATACAGTCGACTCACACGGCTTTTGTCAACATTTAATCTGGAAAAGCATGCAATGTGAAGCGATGCTCATCGATATCCAACAAGTGTCTCAGCAGCGGCCGTGGCAAAAATGTCAATCGATCCAGTAGTTTCACCATCCACCTGGATTCCAGCTGTTGCTCCAGGTATGGGCCCTCGGTGAGTTTTTCTGTATGACGGCTTCGTGGAACGGACTCAACCGGTCGTTGCAACGACCATACCTCGCCTCCGGCGCGAGCAATCAGCTCAATCGGAATACGCATCGAGGTGGAGTGTGGACGACAGATCGCAGGCTGCATTTATTGGTGTCGAGCAGTCACAGTCCAAGACATCGCCCACCTGGACACATTGCCGAGCAGCAATCAAGGCGAATGGGACAACGGTCTGGGCATCCAGGACGACAGTACTCACAGTCCCACGCCATGACGCCAAACATGAATTGACGGCCTTCAGACTGAGCGCAGCATGGGCCGGCTTTGTGCTCGCCAAGTCCTGTGCCTTTTGCTGCCGCTTTGCAAAATATCGCTGCAGTGCTTGAACTACTGTGCGACAAGCTGCACACGACACAGATCAACACCCAGCCGAACGAGAATTCCCCGGCGCTCTGTTTGCAGCGTTTGAGCTGCCACACAAGGAAGGCTCGGGCCGCTTCAAGGCTGACGCCTTGACGGGAGCACAGGCCCATCCCCCAAGCAGCAACTATCCGCATCTACCCTAAAAATATCCTCTAGTAGTCGTGATTCCAACGCAATCCAAGCGATCCGTCATTCATCAGGTGAATTTGCTGGACTCGCCATCCCGGCAGCTGTACCGTCTTCTTTAGGTTCAGAAACTTGATTGAAGGCCGCCTTCTCCATGAGTAAATCCAAAGAGTCCACAGTCCATCGCATCGTGGATGCAAAGCAGTGGGAACTCAATCGCGAAAAAGAGCGCATCACCTATCCTGCCAACCATGCCGGCCCGATTCAAATGGACTGGCGCAAGCGTGAGAACTACTCGGCCACTGACCTGAACTACCGGGGAAGAAGCAAAACCCCGTAACAGCAACTCGGCCTCCAATCTTCCTGACGAACCCCGCCACTGTTCACTGAGCGGGGTTCTGCTTTTGCGGCAAACACCTGGCGAGCAGCGCCAGCACCGCTGACCTGCCGGAAGACAAGGCTTGGCTTGACCATCATTTCAACTGACCGATCTGCTGAGCTGCAGCCCGTCCAGAGGAAAGCAGCTTCGCTACTCTGACGGGCAAAGTCGTTGGTTAAGCGGCCCCGAAGTTCTCGCGTTGAGTACGCAAGCCTTGATCCAAGGGGCCATGAGCGCGCTTTGGCATCTATGCCAGCAAACGCCAGGCGAGCCTGTCGCGACTGGCAACTCGGCAGCGCCCCTTGTTTACCTTGATGGCAGAGTTCGCTGACCTTGCAGAAATGAGAGCACAGTCCACACATATCCCGGTCGTTCGCCGGCCTGCATTAACGCCCCCAGAAACCTCGCGGCACAAATGCACCAATCATCAAGGCTGCCGACCCCATCGGGCTTCACTTCGCGCTGGCAGCGGATCGTGGCCGACGCGATGAGGAAAGGCGTGATCTCGCACCGGCCCTGGTTCCAGGTCTGCACGCATACTCCACGGCCCGACACAAGAATCGATACTGAGCGCTGCCCGAACTGTAGGCCGACAGAGCAAGAGCAGCCGTGTCCATGAACGCTCAAGGAGCGCAAACCGCAATTCCTTGGAGTCACGAATATTCCCACCGTGGGAATAAAGCAGAAAAGCCGCTACAACTTTAATAGCTGTAGCGGCTTATGCATTCTGGTGGGTCCTGCGAGATTCGAACTCGCGACCAACGGATTAAAAGTCCGCTGCTCTACCGACTGAGCTAAAGACCCTGCCACACATCAAAAGCAGTAGTTGCCTAATCAGTGGAATGACGTTATTGTAATCTATTTTCCCCGGCTCTTTGCCTAATTCTTGAATTAGTTGGATTAGCTAGGTTAGCTGGGTTTGCGAGCCAATTGATCAAGTACCCAGCCTGCTGCGCACTGACCAAAGGTCGCTGTGACAGCCACGACCGAGCCATAGCCGTGGCAGTTGAGACTGCCATCACCGCCTTCGATCGAGCAAGACGCATCAGGTGGTGCCACGGCCTCGCGGCTGAACACACAAGTCACCCCCATGCGCTTGCCATCCTTGGGAGCGCCATGCTGCTTGCGCAATCGGTAGCGCAGCTGCGATAGAAGCGGATCATGGGTCGTCGCACTCAGGTCTGCGATGTCCACCAAGTGGGCCATGCGCTTGCCGCCTGCAGCACCAACAGAGATAAAGCACTGCTTGGTTTTGCGCGCATGTGCCGCCATTTCGGCCTTGGCCTTGATCTGATCGCAAGCATCAATCACCGCATCCGCATCGGCCGGCAAGAGTTGCTGCCAGTTGTCCGGATCGACAAATTCATCGATGCAATTGACCGCGCAGGCCGGATTGATCTCGGCGATGCGATCACGCATGGCATCGATCTTGGCCTGACCGACAGTGCTGGTCAGCGCGTGGATCTGGCGATTGATATTGGACTCGGCCACATGGTCCATATCGATCAGCGTCAAGCGGCTCACGCCGCTGCGCGCCAGCGCCTCGGCCGTCCATGAACCGACTCCGCCCACACCGACCACCACTACATGGGCCGCGCGAATCTGCGCTGCCCCCTGCACGCCGTACAGGCGCTCCAAACCGCCAAAGCGGCGCTGCACATCTGCTTCTTCCATAGAAAAAACAGCGCCGGATTGGGGCGCTGTTTCCGCTTGAGGCTGAGAATATTCGGCCATTATTTAAGTGTCGCCAGCTTGGACTTGGCAATCCCTGCGGCTTCCGAGTTCGGATAGGCCTGCAGCAGCTCTTCCAGGGTCTTGCGAGCTGCCTTGGTGTCCTTGAGTTCCACCAGACAGTTGGCGATGGACAGGGCCGCTTCGGGTGCACGAGCATGCATGGGCGCATTGGTCATGACCGAACGGAAATTGGCGATGGCATTCTTGTAGTCGCGCGTGGCGTACTGCGAGTTGCCCAGCCAAAAGCGTACCGACGGCGTATAGCCGCTATTGGGCCATTGGCGCAGGAAAGCGGCGAAGGCCTGACCGGCCTCGGGGAACTTGCCCGAACGGAACATGCCCAGAGCCTGCTCGAATTCCTGCTGCTCATTGCGATCGGCAGTGAACTCCACGCCGTCCACAGTCACGCTGACGGGCTCGAACTGGCGCAGACGCTCGTCAAAGCCCTTGGCCAGATCTTTCTGGCCACGCTGCAACTCTGCGACGTCGCGTGTCAGTTGCTCGTTCTGACCTCGCAGCTTGGCCTGGTCCGACTTGAGCGACTCGATCTGCGACTGCAAGTCCAGCAGGCTGCGGCGGGTTTGCTCCTGCGATTGCTGCAGGCTGTCAACGCGCTGGCGCAGTTCGATGATGGCGCGGCGCGCCTCGTCATCACCAAACAGGGCTGCATGGGCGCTGATGGCAGAGCCGGCCAGCAGGCCGGCCGCTACCAGGCGAGGCAGCGTTGCGTGACGGAGAGTCAACAAGGCCTGCTTCATCATTAACGGTAGTTGATTTCAACGCGACGGTTTTGGGCGTAAGCGTCTTCGCTATGACCTTCAGCAGCGGGCTTTTCCTTGCCGTAGCTCACCGCTTCAACCTGCGCGTCGTTCACGCCCAGCAGGCCCAGAGAGCGGCGCACGGCTTCAGCGCGCTTTTGACCCAGGGCCAGGTTGTATTCACGGCCGCCGCGCTCGTCGGTATGGCCTTCCAGCTGCACCTTGGCCGCGGGGTTGGCCTTGATGAACTTGGCATGGGCTTCGATCTGGGGCTGTGCATCAGCCTTGACAGAGTAGCTGTCAAAGTCGAAGTAGACGATGCGGCTGACGCCCTGAGGGCCGGCCTTGGACGCTGCGGAACCTGTCAGGTCCACGCCCGACACGCCACTTTGGCCCTGGCCGCTGGTGCCTGCACCCTGGCTGGACAGCGAACCGTCAACGGGCTTGTCGTCCAGCTTGACGCCAGAGCTGCAACCTGCGACCAGCGCGGTCACAGCCAAAGCCAGGGAAAGACGTTTGATAGTCAACATGAGATTTCTCCGAACAGTCCACAATGGACTTCATCACTAGAAAGAAAGAGGGAAAGCAAACTTCAGATCACTGTTTTTGGAACGGGCCCCAGTCGGGCTCACGTATGTCTCCACTTGCACCTGCCAGACGCGCCTTGATCTTGCCGTCCAGCGTGGTGGTCATGAGCGCTTCACGGCCTCCCTGAATGGTGGCGTAAACAATCAGACGGCTATTGGGCGCAAAACTCGGGCTTTCGTCTGCCGTGGTGTCCGTGACGGAGTTCACTGTGCCTGTCGCCAGATCCATGACCTGGAGCTTGAAGCCACCGCCCACGCGGGAGACATAGGCCAGCCATTTGCCGTCGGGGCTGATGGCCGGCGAGATGTTGTAGTTGCCGGTGAAGGTCACTCGCTCGGCACTGCCGCCCGAGGACGAGACCTTGTAGACCTGAGGCGCTCCGCCGCGATCGCTGACGAAGTAAATGGTGCGGCCGTCACTGGAGAAGCAGGGCTCGGTATCGATGCCGCTGCTTTGCATGAGACGGCGGGGCTCACCGCCCTGGGCGCTGAGCAGATACAGCTGCGAGCCACCGTCGCGGCTCAGCGTCACGGCCAGACGGCTGCCGTCGGGCGACCAGGCGGGAGCGCTGTTGGAGCCGCGGAAGTTGGCCAGCAGACGACGATGGCCGCTGGCAACATCGTGCACGTAGACCACGGGCTTGCGTGACTCGAAGGACACATAGGCCAGTTGCGTGCCGTTGGGCGCCCAGGCTGGGGAAATGATGGGCTCGGGGCTGGACAGCGCAGATTGGGCATTCTCGCCGTCCGCATCGGCAATCCACAGGCGGTAATGAGCACCGGCCTTGGTCACATAGGCAATGCGGGTGGAGAAAATGCCTTTCTCGCCCGTGAGCTTTTCATAGATGTAGTCGGCAATGCGGTGGGCCACGAGGCGCAGATCGCCGGTGGTGACTGCGAAGCCCTGACCACCCAGGTCCTGGCCCTTGACCACATCCCAAAGGCGGAAGCGCACATCCCAGCGGCCATCGGCCAGACGCGTGATGCTGCCGGTCGCCAGCGAATCGGCACCCTTTTGGCGCCACAGGGCCACATCGGGACGGGAGGTCTCGTCAAGCGCCATGCCTGAGGCATCCACGCCGCGGAACTGTCCGCTGCGCTCCAGGTCGGCCTGGATGATGGCGGAAATCTTCTGTGGGGCCGAGCCTTCCCCCTTGAACTGGGCAATTGCGATCGGCAACTGTGTCAGGCCCACGCCTGTTACCTCAACCCTGAACTGGGCCAGTGCCGGAAGGGCCGGCGTGGCGGCTAACGTTGCCAGCATGGCTCTGCGGGAAGCGCGCGGCCCTGCCGCCCAGGTTGTCAGGGATGGAAGTCGGTCAATAGTCATTGGCAGCCATCAAAATTTCCGGAATTGCCGGGTACAAACACAAGCGCGAATGTTACACACACTGACGGATTCCTGATGTAAGAACGTGCTCAGTAGGGTGATCAAACGCAAGTGTCCCAAAATTTTCAGAACGGGAGCATGCCAGAGTCTGCATGAGCGCAGAGGCAATCCCCTCGCCGATTCTGCCGCAGGCTGGCGCTTTATATTCAAACAGGCATAGTTGGTTACAACTTCATCCCGAATTTCATCTATTGAGATCACTGCCGACTCCAAAAGCACAAGCCCTAAAATCACGCGCTTATGCAAGCCACACCGCCCCCATCGCCGAGCGAGACCTCCAAGGCCGTCACGGCCCCAGCTCCCGCTCAAGCAGCCCCCGTCCATCCATCCGAGCTGCCGCTGATGCAGCGCCTCAAGCGCCTGACGCCTTATTTCTCGGGCCAGCGCTGGGCCTGGGGTCTGGCCATCCTGGCCACGCTGGTGGGGGCAGCGACCGAGCCCGCCATGCCGGCACTGCTCAAGCCTTTGCTCGACAGCGGTTTTACGGCTGGCTCGCTGCCGCTGTGGACGGTGCCGGTGTTTCTGATCGGCCTGTTCGTCGTTCGCGGCCTGGCCCAGTTCACGGGACAGTACGCGCTGGCACGCATCACCAATGACGGCATGCTGGGTCTGCGCCAGAAGCTCTTCGAGCGCCTGCTGGCCGCAGATATGAGCCTGTTTTCCAGGCAATCGGCCTCCGCGCTGTCCAACACCATCGTCTACGAGGTGCAGACCGGCGCCCAGCAGCTGGTGCAGGCCATGATGAGCATCTCTCGCGACGGCTTCACGCTGATCGCCCTGCTCGGCTACCTGATCTATCTGAACTGGCAGCTCACGCTGATCGTGGCCTTCATGGTGCCGGGTGTGGCCTGGGTCATGAAGACGCTGTCGCGCCGTCTGTACCGCATCACCAAGTCCAGCCAGACAGCCACCGACGAACTCGCATATGTGGTGGAGGAGAACGTGCTGGCCCACCGCATGGTGCGCCTGCATGGCGCCCAGGCTTCGCAGCAGTCGCGCTTTGGCGAGCTGAGCCGTCAGCTGCGCGGCCTGAACACCAAGGCCACCATCGCCTCGGCCGCCATGACGCCGCTGACCCAGGTGCTGGCGGCAATTGCGCTGTCAGTGATTCTGTGCATCGCCCTGTGGCAAAGCCGCGAAGGCGGCGCCGCCATCGGCTCGGCCAGCGTGCAGGATGTGACCGTGGGCGGCTTTGCCGCCTTCATCTCGGCCATGCTGATGCTGATTGCGCCCATCCGCCGCATGGCCGATGTGGCCAACCCCATCACGCGCGGCGTGGCCGCACTGGAGCGTGGCCTGGCCCTGCTCGAAGGCTCCACCGACGAGCAAGGCGGCAGCTTCAAGCCCACCGCCAAGGTCAGCGGCGCACTGCAGCTGAGCGATGTGAGCGTGCAGTTCGGCCCAGACAAGGCTCCAGCCCTCTCGCACCTGAGCCTGAATGTCAAGGCCGGCGAGGTCGTTGCCCTGGTCGGCCCGTCCGGTGCCGGCAAGACCACGCTGGTCAATCTGCTGCCCCGCTTTTTCTCGCCCACCAGCGGCCAGATCATGCTGGAAGGCGTGCCCGTGGCCGACTGGGACCTGAACACGCTGCGCCAGCAGTTCGCCATGGTCAGCCAGGACGTGGTCATGCTCAACGACAGCGTCGCGGCCAATGTGGCGCTGGGCAAGGATATTGACGAGGCCCGCGTCTGGTCCGCGCTGGAAGCCGCCAATCTGGGCGACTTTGTGCGCAATCTGCCTCAGGGCCTGCACACCCTGGTGGGCCACAATGCCAGCCAGCTCTCGGGCGGTCAGCGCCAGCGCCTGGCCATTGCCCGTGCGCTCTACAAGGACGCGCCGATCCTCATTCTGGACGAAGCCACCTCGGCGCTGGACAACGAGTCCGAGCGCCTGGTCCAGCAGGCCCTGAACCGGCTGATGCAGGGCCGCACCACGCTGGTGATCGCCCACCGCCTGTCCACCATCGAGCATGCGGACCGCGTGGTCGTCATGGAGCGCGGCCAGATCGCCGAGCAAGGCTCGCATGCGCAGCTGATGGAGCTGGGCGGCCTCTATGCCCGCCTGCACAACCAGGTGCGCAGCTCGACCCCCGGAGATCCTCAAATTTAATAGCTGCTACCGCATGTAAACAAAGGACTTCAGAGTCAAATGACCCTGAAGTCCTTTTTCATTGGGTGCTAGCAGCTATCAAAATAGAATTAGCCGTTGCTGAACCCCATTCGCTACCAGCTCCCGCGCGGGGGCTGGGTACGGCGCTCGTGCTGCAGCGCCTTGCCCAGCAGATCGACCATGTACTGCCGGTCCACGAGCCTGGCGAAGTCCGCTGCCGTCATATTGCGCTGGTTGCGCAGCGTGATGTCCGCGCCCTCCTGCAGCAGCAGTCTGACCACGGCTTCACTGCTGTACTGGGCGGCCAGCATCAGCGGCGTGCTGCCGTTGGGCGAAGCGGCATCGATATAGGCGCTTTCTTCGAGCAGCAGCTTGATGATGTCCAGCGTCTGCGGCGTATCGGCCGAGGCCGCATAGTGCAGTGGGGCCCAGCCCTCGCGATTGACGTCGGCGCCGCGCTTGATCAGCTCGCGCACGATATCGAGGTGCCCCTTGATGCAGGCCATCATCAGCGGCGTCTCGTTCTGGCGCGAGGCCAGATTGACGTCGATGCGAGGCGCCTTGAGCAGCACATCGAAGACCTGGAGCGAGTCCTGATGCAGGGCCGCCACCAGCCCCGGGCGCCCGCGCGAATCCAGGGTGTTGGCATTGAAGCCGCGAAAGATCAGATTCACCATGACACGGGCGTTGTCGCTGACCAGCGCCCGCGAATAGTCCTCGTAGTCATTGGCCAGGGCCGGCCCTGGCAGGCCCGCCACCCCGACGACAGCAGCACCGGCCCAGCGCAGACTCTGGCGGCGGCTCAATGACGATGCAATCGATGGGGCAGCAAAAAGGCTCATGCACTCGCTCCAGAGTTCGCTGACAAGGTCACTCCCTTGAACAGGCGGTCAAAGTTGGCACTGGTGGCGGCAGCCACCTCCTCGATGGAGATGCCGCGCACCTGGGCAATCTGCTTGGCCACAAAGGGCACGTAGGAAGGATTATTGGTCTTGCCGCGATAGGGCACGGGAGCGAGATAGGGACTGTCGGTTTCTATCAACAGCCTGTCCAGTGGCACGAACGCCGCCACGTCACGCAGGTGCTGGGCATTCTTGAAGGTCACAATGCCTGACAAAGAGATGTAGTAACCCATGTCCAGACCGGCACGGGCCACTTCGGCGGTTTCGGTGAAACAGTGAAAGACACCTCCGGCCTGGGTGCCGGAATCCGCCTCGCCGCACTCGCGCAAAATGCCCAGGGTGTCGTCGGAGCTGCTGCGGGTGTGGATGACCAGCGGCTTTTGCGTGATCTGCGCAGCCCTGATATGCGTGCGAAAACGCTCGCGCTGCCATTCCAGATCGGCAATCGTGCGACCGCCCTTGCGATCTTCCATGCCGTAGTAATCGAGCCCGGTCTCGCCGATCGCCACCACACGCGGCAGTGCCGCGCGCTCCACCAGGTCCTGCACGCTGGGCTCGGTCATGTCTTCGGTGTCGGGGTGCACGCCCACGGTGGCCCAGAAATTGTCGTAGTCCAGCGCCAGCTGGTGCACTTCGGGAAACTCTTCCATCGTCGTGCTGATGCACAGCGCGCGCGTGACCTTGGCAGCAGCCATGGCTTCGCGGATCTGCGCGATATTGGCACTCAGTTCGGGAAAATTCAGGTGACAGTGGGAATCGGTAAACATAGAAATTGGACCGCCCCTGAGCGCCGCGCCGCTTCCCCCAGGGAACGACGCCATCGCGGCGAGACAGCTATTGCTCGGCGTCTCTGATGTGGGAGCGCGCCAGTATTAATAATCAGATTGTCTGGGTCGGCTTCTCGGAGTTCAGGGCCGTGCCCAGAATCTGCTCGATCTTGGCCCTGAGCTCGGCGGACTTGGCATCCTTGGGAAACTGGATACCCACGCCCTGGGTTCGATTGCCGGAAGCACGCTCGGGTGTCACCCAGGCCACACGGCCCGCGACCGGGTAGCGCTGCGGATCGTCGGGCAGGGTCAGCAGCACGTAGACATCATCGCCCAAGCGATAGTCGCGCTGCGTGGGCACAAAAATCCCCCCTTCGGTGAACAACGGAATATAGGCGGCATACAGCGCCGCCTTCTCCTTGATCGCCAGCTGCATCACGCTGGGACGAGGGGTGGTAATTGCGTTCATAGTGGGTAGCAGAATTCTTGTGACGGCCGGGCGGCGCAAATCGCAAGGTTAACACCCGAGAAAATTTTGACCAAGCCCGTGCCGCATTACCTAGCGAGCGGCTCTGGCGGCTTTGCCCGAGATCAGCACCGCCCGTGCCCTGGAAGCCAGGGCCTCCGTCATCAGCCCGGCATTGAAGGGGTGATCGGCCGTGCGCGCCGCCTGCACCAGCTCGCGCGACCATTCGGCCAGCAGCGCCATGGGCAGCGGCTTGCCCGGCAGATCGGCAGGCGAGAAATACCGGGGCTCGCCGCCGCCGGCCAGAGCCATCAGGTCGTGGCAGATTTTCTGCAGCGCCTGCACGGCATCCACCGGCGCAAAAGCCGCCAGAGCAGCCACATCCCCTTTGGCCAGCTGCCTTGGCAACTGCGCCCAGGCGGCGGCCTTGCCCGCGTCCGCCGCCATGCGCAGCGCATCGCCGGGTCGACCGCCGGCAGCCTGCAAGGCCGCTGCGGCATCGGGCTCGTTCAGTCCTTGCGCCTGCAGCCACTGCGCGGCCTCGGCCGCGGCAGGCCAGGTCATGGTGTGCGTCAGGCAGCGGCTGCGAATGGTGGGCAGCAACTGGTGCGCGGCCTCGCTGGCCAGCACGAAGCGGGTGTCTCCGGGCGGCTCCTCCAGCGTCTTGAGCAAGGCATTGGCGGTAATGGCATTCATTTGCTCGGCCGGGTAGACCAGCACGGCCTTGCCACGTCCGCGCGCGCTGGTGCGCTGGCAGAACTCCACGGCATCGCGCATGGCATCCACGCGGATTTCCTTGCTGGGCTTGCGCTTTTTGTCGTCAATGTCGGCCTGGGCTTTTTCCGGCAGCGGCCAGCCCAGCGCCATCATCTGCACCTCGGGCATGAGCACGCACAGATCGGCATGGGCACGCACCTCGATGGCATGGCAGCTGGCGCAGTGGCCGCAAGCGCCTTGCGCAGACGGCTGCTCGCAAAGCCAGGCGCGCACCAGCGACAAGCCCAGTGCGTACTGACCCAGACCCGAAGGCCCTTGCAGCAGCCAGGCATGACCGCGCTGGGCCAGCAAGCGGCCACGCTGCGCAGCGATCCAGGGTGCTTCGAGATCGGAGGCACTCATGGCTTGCTGCCCACCATGATGGCCAGCCAGCCCTTGCGCACCACGGCCTGGGTGATCTGCTGCCACACGGCGTGGCGGCTGGCATGGGCATCGATGCGCACAAAGCGCTGAGGTGCCGTCCGGGCGCGCTCGGCATAGCCTTGGGCCACACGGGCAAAGAACTCGCCGGGCTGGGCTTCGAAACGGTCGGGAACACGGGCCGTGGCCAGGCGCTCGGCTGCCACTTCGGCGGGCAGGTCAAACCATAGCGTCATGTCGGGCTCGCGCATGAAATCCGGGGCCTGCCCTGCCTGCAGCGCAGTACCGGTCTGCGCCATGCGCTCCAGAACCGATAGTTGCTCCCAGCTGAAGCCGCGGCCAGCGCCCTGGTAGGCAAAAGTGGCGTCGGTAAAGCGGTCGCTGATGACCACCTCGCCACGCGCCAGCGCCGGCTCTATGACCTGCACCAGATGGTCGCGTCGGGCCGCAAAGGCGATCAGCGCCTCGGTCAGCGGATCCATGGCGTCATGCAGCATCAGGGCCCGCAGCTTTTCGGCCAGCGGCGTGCCACCAGGCTCGCGCGTGAGCGTGACCACCCGGCCCTGGTCGCGAAAAGCCTGAGCCAGGGCCTCGATATGCGAGGACTTGCCCGCGCCGTCGATGCCTTCAAAACTGATGAACAGACCCTTGGATAAAGCTGTACTCACTGATATTTCCTCTAGTGCAGCGCATGGCGGCACCAGTTGTTTGATTCGACACAGGGCACAGGCCAGGGCCTGCCGCCCTCAAAGATTGCTTACTGACCGCGCTGGTAGCGGTTGACGGCCCTATTGTGCTCGTCCAGCGAGGCGCTGAAATGGCTGGTGCCGTCACCCCTGGCGACAAAGTACAGCGCCTTGGTCTGATCAGGCTGCACGGCCGCCATCAGCGCCGCCTTGCCGGGCATGGCAATCGGCGTGACGGGCAAGCCTGCACGGGTATAGGTGTTCCAGGGTGTGTCTTCCAGCAGATCGCGCTTGCGCAGATTGCCATCAAAGCTGGCCCCCACGCCATAGATGACCGAAGGATCGGTCTGCAGGCGCATGCCTATGCGCAGGCGGTTGGAGAAAACACCGGCAATCTGCGCGCGGTCTGCAGCGCGGCCGGTTTCCTTTTCCACGATGCTGGCCAGGGTCAGGGCTTCGTCGGCGGATTTGAGCGGAGTATTGGCCGCCCGCATGGCCCAGGCATCGGCCAGGCGCCGATCCATGGCATGCAGCGCACGGCGCAGCACGGCCATGTCCGAGCTGCCCTTGGCATAGGTATAGGTATCTGGGAAGAAACGCCCCTCGGGCGGCACGCCCACCCGGCCCAGGGCCGTCATCACGGCTTCGTCGCTGAGCCCTGCGCTGTCTTGCTTGAGGAACTCCTCACGCGCCAGCGCCGCGCGCACCTGGCGCCAGTTCCAGCCTTCGACAAGAGTCAGCGCACGCAGGCTTTCCTCGCCCCGCGCCAGCTTTTGCAGCAGCACATAGGGCGTGAGCCCCGTGCTCAGTTCGTAGTTGCCGGCCTTGATGGCGCGGTCCTTGCCCGAGAGGCGAAACCACGCATAGAGCAGGCGCGCGTCGGTTTGCACCCCGGCCTTGACCACGTTCTGCGCCACGCCACGCGGCGTGGTGCCGGGCTCTATCTCCAGCTCCAGACTGGAGTCGGACAGTTGCAGCGGCTGGTTCAGCCACCACCAGGCGCCTCCTGCCGCCAGGGCAGCCAGCAGCAGCAAAAATATCAGTGCTCGAATAAGGGCACGCACAAGCTAGATCCATCAGTACACAGAGCGACGATCATAATTCAGCCATGACCCAGCCCAAGACGCTGCCCCTGAACGGCATTACCCCCATTTCCCACCTTGGTGTCATCCGCGCCGTTGGCGCCGACGCAGCCAGCTTTCTCCATGGCCAGTTGAGCAACGATTTCGCGCTGCTCAAGTTCGATCAGGCCCGCCTCGCGGCTTTTTGCACGGCCAAGGGCCGCATGCTGGCCAGCTTCATCGGCTTCAGGCGCAGCGCTGATGAGATTGTGCTGGTCTGTGACCGCAGCCTGCTGGCGCCCACGCTCAAGCGCCTGTCCATGTTTGTGCTGCGCGCCCAGTGCAAGCTCAGCGATGCGACGGCTGACTTCGCCCTCTACGGACTGACGGGCCAGGCGGCCGAGCAACTTGTCGGCAAGAATGCGGCGGCCTGGACGCTCAAGCAGCAAGGCGATGCCCATGTGCTGGCGCTCTACCCCGGCGCAGGCAAACAGCGTGCGCTGTGGATGGGCCCTGCGGGCCAGGCTCCCGAAGGACAGTTGCTGAGCGAAGACCTCTGGCAATGGTCAGAAGTCCAAAGCGGCGTGGCCACGCTGTCGGCACCCGTGGTGGATGCCTTCGTGCCCCAGATGCTGAACTACGAATCCCTGGGCGGCGTCAACTTCAAGAAGGGCTGCTACCCCGGTCAGGAAGTGGTGGCCCGCAGCCAGTTTCGCGGCACGCTCAAGCGCCGCGCCTATCTGGTGCATGCCGAGCAGGCTCTGAGCGTCGGCCAGGAAGTCTTCAGCGCCGAAGACCTCGAGCAGGCAACCGGCTCCGTGGTGCAGGCTGCAGCAGCTGTGCAAGGCGGCTGGGATGCCATCGTCTCGATGCAGATTGCCTCCGCCTCGCGCGACGATCTGTTTGCCCACGCGGCGCTGGCCGAAGGCCAGAGCGCCGATGCGGGCAAGGGCATTGCGCTGCAGGTCCTGCCCCTGCCCTACGAGCTGCTGGCGGATATCTGAACCTCTCGGGCCCGGCATTGCCTGCCCGGCCACCGCTACACTTCGGCGCATGAGCAACTCGCCCCCGGACTACCGCCACCGCTGGCTGCTGGCCCTGGCCTGGGGGCTGTTGTGCGCCCTGATCCTGGCCCTGCAGTGGTGGCAGGCTCATGTCCGGCAGCAGCAGGAGCAGTTGCAGTTGACCCAGACCGTGCAACGCCAGATGCTGGAGAAAGTCGCTCAGCACAAGGCCCACCTTACCGCCCTGACTGCCGTGGCACCGCTGGATGCAGCCAAGGAGTCATCGGCTCTGCAGCATATTGCGCAATCGGTGCAGACCATTTACCCGCGCGTGCAGGAAATTCAGCTGGTCACCGCGGCCACACCCGTCACAGGCAGCTGCCGGGACCCGGCCGTGGCTCAGACTGCCGCTCCTCTGGCGCCGCGAGCCAGCGCCAGCCTGCCTGACTCAGTGCATCCGGGCCATTATCTTTTCCTCAAAAAGATAGCAGACCCCGAAGGCTGGCTCTGCGTTCGCATTGATGCTTCCCACTTGCTGGACGACAAAATCCTGCCCGACGACAGCGGGCTGCGCATCCGCCTTCATGGCCGCACCTTGCTGGAGCCGGCAGCTCAGCTGCAGCAAAGCCACAGATTTGGCGAATTCACTCTCGCCGGCTATGACCAGCCTCTGCAGGTGCAGTTGCTCAGCCGTCCCCGCAGCCTGGTGAGCTGGAGCATGGTGCTGATCAGCGCCCTGATCAGCGCCGCGCTGGTCGGTGCGGTTCAACTGGTCTGGCAAAGCCGCCAGCAGGCCAGGCGCCACCAGCGGCGCGCCCAGTTGCTGGCCAATGAAGCACAGCTGGCCCATGCCTCGCGCGTCAACGGCATGGGCGAGATGGCCTCGGGCATCGCGCATGAGCTGGCCCAGCCCGTCACCGCCCTGCTCAGCCAGAGCCAGGCCGCGCTGCGCGCCCACGAGCTGGGCAAGACCGAGTTGCTGGCGGCGGCCCTGCAGGCCAATGTGCGCGAGGCCAGGCGCGCAGGCGCCATTCTGGATCGCATGCGCAGCTATGTGAGCAACGCCCCCAGCCAGCCGCAGAGACTGGATCTGGCCCAGGTCGTCGATCAGGCCCTGCTTCTGCTGGAAGGCCCGGCACGCCAGGCCAAGGTGGCGCTGCACTGGCAGGCACCGCTGCAGCCTTGCAGCGCCTGGGCCGACCCCGTGGCGCTGGAGCAGGTGCTGCACAACCTGGTGCGCAATGCGCTCGATGCGCTTGGCCAGACGCAGGACGCGCAAGCAGCCATCAGCATCACGCTGGAGCAAAGCGGTGGCGAGGCCCTGCTCGTAGTGCAGGACAACGGCCCGGGCATGACTGCGGCCACGGCACAGCGCATCTTCGAGCCGTTTTTCACCACCAAGTCCGACGGCATGGGGCTGGGCCTGCCGCTTTGCGCCACCTTGATGGAGCGCATGGGCGGGCGTCTGGAATATGTGCCCGGCCCGCATGGCGCCCGCTTTGTCATGCATCTGCCGCTGGATGGAACCGATTAGCCTGCACATGATTTATCTGATCGATGATGACCCGTCGGTGCGCAACGCTCTGCATCTGCTGCTGCAGACCTATGAGCTGCCCGTGACCTGCTTTGAATCTCCCGCCGATTGCCTGGCCCATCTGGATCGCGGCCGGCCCGGCATCCTGATCACCGACCTGCGCATGCCCATGATGTCCGGCCTGCAGTTGCACGAGCAGCTCATGGCCCAGGGCGTGGACTGGCCCACGATCGTGATCACCGGCCACGGCGATCTGCATGCCTGCCGCCGCGCCTTCAAGGCGGGGGTCACCGACTTCCTGACCAAACCCATCGAAGAGCAAACCCTGCTGCAGGCCATCGAGTCGGCGCAGGCCCGGCTGGACCAGCAGGCCGAGCGCAACGAGGCCCGGCAAAGCCTGCGCGGCCTGACCGAGCGCGAGCGCGAGGTGCTGGAGCTGATCACCAAGGGACTGGGCAGCAAGGAAATCGCAGCGGCGCTCGATATATCGGTGCGTACCGTGGACACGCACCGTGCCAAGCTGGCCGAAAAGCTGGGCACGGGATCGGTCGCCGAGCAGACGCGGCTGCTGCTGACTGCGGCCTGCTGAACAGCCCGACTCGGTAGGATTACCGATGGCCATCCGTTGCCTTGCGAATGGGCGCCGAGGACGGCCGTTCTTACAGTTCTGTCATCGCTTGTTCACCCCGTCTTCAAGGAGCTTTGACATGAACCAACGCCTGCGCAACATCGCCCTGTGCACCCTGACCCTGACTGCCGCCATGGCCGGCACCAGCACCGCCTCTGCTGCGACCACCTCCACCCGCAGCATCGCCAGCGCCACTGCCTTGCAGCTGGCCCAGCAGACCGTGGCCGCCTGCAGCGCCGAGGGCTATAACGTCAGCGCCTCGGTGCTGGACCGCTCGGGCGTGCTGCTGGCCATGGTGCGTGCCGACGGCGCCGGCCCTCATACCGTCGAAGCCTCGCGTGCCAAGGCCTTCACCTCGGCATCGTCGCGCAACCCCACCAGCGGCATCGCCAAGGCCATTCAGTCCAATCCCGATGCAGCCGGCATGGCGAATATCCCCGGCTTCCTGGTGCTGGGCGGCGGCGTGCCGCTGAAGATCGGCAATGAAACCATTGGTGCCATTGGCGTGGCCGGTGCGCCGGGCGGCCACCTGGACGAAGCCTGCGCCCAGAAGGCCATCACCGCGCTGAAGGATCAGTTGCAGTAATGCCTCCCGCACGCAGGTGAGAAAGCACAGGGCTCGAGCCTGCGTGCCACAAGGGCCGCGAAGCAGGCCGCCGCAGAGCGCTCCCGCCAGCGGGTGGCGCCCACCTTCAGCCCCTGGGACTCAGAAAACCCCGTAGCGATAAGCCACATAGGCGGCCGCCGCCACCCCGATCAGACTGAGGACGGTCATGATTCTTGCCATGGACGCTCCTTAGAACAAAGCATCAAATCAGGCCTGAACGCTTATATATAAAGCGTGACAAGCTATCAAAACAGAAGTTTCAAAGCACCCGGCACATGGTGATGTGGGGAATGCCGGCCTCCTCATAAGGTTCGCCTACCGGCGTAAAACCTGCACGCAGATAAAAGGCTTCGGCATGCCGCTGAGCATGCAGCACGATTTCCTGGTCGCCGCGCTCGCGCGCAGCATCGATCAGGCTCTCGAGCACCATGCGCCCCCAGCGGCCGCCACGCACGCTGCGATCCACGGCCATGCGGCCGATACGTGCCACGCCCGGTGCATCGCTGACCAGCCGGCCTGTGGCCACGGGCTGGTTCAGGCCATTGAACAGGACCACATGGCGCGCCACAGGGTCGAACTCGTCTATTTCTATCTCGCGCGGCACACCCTGCTCGCGCACAAACACGGCCAGGCGCAGGCGCTCGGCGTCGCGCCCCAGATCGTTCCAGCTGCCCGAGCGCAGCGTGACGATCTCCTGCCCAGTTTCATAGGCCGTGAGCAGATCCCGCATGGCCTGGGGTACGGGCCTGGGGGTCTGCGTCTGGGCGTCGGCAAAGACATAGACCAGCTCCACGGTGTTGAGCAGCTCCATGCCTCGGAAGATGCCGGCCTCGAACTGCAGCGAGGTATTGCCCTGTTTGACACAGCGGATGCCGACATCCAGCACATCGCCCAAGGTGGCCGAGCCGTGATAGATCGTGCTGGCCTTTTTCACAAACAACTCGCCGCCCAGTGATGCAAAACCTGCCTCATAAGGAATGGCCAGCTGGCGCCAGTAGTTGGTGATGGCCACATCGGCATACATCAGATAGTGGGCGTTGAAGACAATCTTCTGCGCGTCCACTTCGGCCCAGCGCACCTCGATACGGGTAAAGCTGCGAAAGTCCTGTCGATTCATGGTTCTTACTCTGGTTGCAATTCAATTCAATCCAAACGCACCGCGCAAGGCCTGCGCCATATCCCGGTGCGCCTGACGCGCCTCGGCAATCACGCGGCCCATCTTGACGAACTCATGGGTCACGCCCTTGTAGATTTCCAAATCCACAGGCACGCCCGCCATGCGCAGCTTGTCAGCATATTCCACACCCTCGTCCACCAGGGGATCGCACTCGGCCAGACCGATCCAGGCGGGTGCGACATGGTCGACATCGGGCGCCAGCAAGGGCGCGAAGCGCCAATCCTCGCGGTCTTGGGGGTTGGCAATATATTGCGCGAAAAACCAGGTGATGGAAGGTTCTTCCAGCACCAGTCCGTGGGCAAAGCGGCGATGGGAGTCGGTATCCTGATGCGCCGTGGTGCCTGGATAGATCAGCAGTTGCAAAGCCAGCTGAAGCCCGGCATCGCGTGCCTGGATCGCACAGGCTGCCGCCAGCGTACCGCCTGCGCTGTCGCCGCCGATGGCCATGCAGCTGCCGTCCGCTCCCAGGCTTGCCGCATGGGCCGCCAGCCACTGCAGCGCATCCCAGGCATCGTTATGTGCAACGGGAAACTGGAACTGCGGCGCCAGGCGATAGTCCAGCGACACGACCATGCAACCCGCCAGATGCGCGAGCTGACGGCAAAGCGGATCATGCGTGGCCACGCTGCCCACGGTAAAGCCGCCGCCATGCAGATACAGCAGCACAGGCAGGCCCGCTGCGGGAGCTTCATCCCGGGCCACCGGTGCATAAAGGCGGGCAGGCAGATTCGCTCCGTCGCGTGCGGGAATCTGCAGGTCCTCCACACGGGGCAAGGCCTGTCTGGGTATTTCCAGCACGCCGGCGCCGGCCTCATAGGCGGCCTTGGCAGCTTCAGCCCCCAGCTGGTACATGGGCTTACGCGCGGCCCGCTCCATGCGGCGCAGCACATCGCGCATGGAAGGTGTCAGGCTGACTGGCAAAGCCGCAGAGGAATCGGACATGATCACGATGAATAAAAAACACAGGCTGGCATTGTGCGTTGCAACTTCGGAGTCTGCATGCAAGTGGAGGCAATTGTTCGGAATCGATACCGTCGCAGACGCATTCCCGTGAGCCGGCCCATGCCGGTGCTTGCTCCCAGCCCTGCCCGAGGCAGTCGGCAGCATGCATGGGTGCGGCAAGGAGCGTCAGGGCGGGCTCATGGCATCGGCAAGGCCCGCCAGCATCACATCGCGGCTGCTGGCAGTTCGCGGCAGCCGCTCACCGCTTGGCGAGTGGGCTTCGGCAGCTGTTCAAGGTGCCAAGGGTTGCGCCCAGAAGCCCGAGCCGGTATGCCCGGGTGACGATATAGCCACCGATCACTCCCTCTGTTCGCGCAGATCGGGATCGGCCCAGGACTTTCAGCCCAGAGGCGCATTGGCTGAGAAGACGCATATAGGTGTCCTGTGCCTGATCCGAAGCATCCTTCACACAATGCACGGGCCGCTTCAGCCAGTTCACCAGCCATCCGTGGTGATCGCAGTAGAGCGTGTGTAGAACAGAAGAAGAAGAACTAGCTTGCACATCAGCTGTGACTCAGGGGAAGAACGGCCTCCCCTCCGCCGATGACTCGCCCAACGCGCCAGGAAGGGCCTTGAGACGTCCGCCAGGCAGGCAATGGCCAATGATGGGAAGAACTTCAGATGCCGTTTTTTAGGCCACGCAAGTCGAATCTTGGAAATAAATACAAATCATTCTTAATTGCATCTATAATCAACTTTACATTTCTTCGCACGCCCGCATGATTTCTTGACACAAGCCAGCCAGCGAATCTGCCACATCGTTTGCTTGTCTGTCATGCTGAGCTTTCCGTCTACCTGCTTTTCCTCGCCAAGGGTGATTCACCCGCGCTTTGTCGTTGCAGCTCCTGTCTGCGGCCATCTTTGCCGCCCGGCGCCAGCACATCAGGAGGCGGTATGAAAGCCACATCGCCCCTGATTCACTACCGCCTTGCGGTTGCCTCGCGCAGTGTGGCTGCCGTGCTTGGAGGCTATGCGCTGGCCGCCGTCAGTACTGCTGCCTTGAGTCTGCTGCTGAACTTCTGGATGAGTCGCGTGGAGGCAGCAATGACAGCCACCTTGCTGTCCTGGGTCATCTACGCCATAGCTATTGCCTGGACCTTCTATGCACGCACGGCTTGGCTTGCCTGGGCCGGTGTACTCCTTCCGGCCCTAGCCCTAAGCGCAGTGCTGTATGGGCCATTGTGGTTGGGAGTGGAAGCATGACCCCACCTCAAACCAAGACAAGCGCCAAAACCACGCGCCAGCCCGAACAAGAGGGTTTCCGCCAGGCCATGTCCTGGCTGCATACATGGTCAGGGCTGATTCTGGGCTGGCTTCTGTTTGCGATCTTCGTCACCGGCACGCTGAGCTTCTTCAAGAACGAATTCAATATGTGGATGCGGCCCGAACTTCATGGCCTGCCACCACCCGACAGTGATGTGGCGCAACGCGCCCAGGCTGCGCTGCACAGGCACGCCCCAGGCGTCAGCAACTTCATCATGCGTCTGCCCGATGAACGTACGCCGGCCGTCAATGTGCTGTGGCGCGACAAGCCCAACAGCCGCTTCGAGGCTTTGCTGCTGCACCCGCAAACCGGCGCAACACTGCAAGCCCGCGAGACCGCCGGCGGAGAATTTTTCTACCGCTTTCATTTCGAGCTTCGCACCGCTCACAAGGGCCGCTGGACGATTCAGGGCCGCTGGGTGGTGGGCGTGGCGACGCTGATGATGTTCATTGCCTTGCTGACTGGCGTGGTCACACATCGCCGCATCTTCAAGGACTTCTTCACCTTTCGCCCGCGCAAGGGAGGACAGCGCGCCTGGCTGGACGCACACAACGTCTCGGGGGTACTGGTGTTGCCGTTCTATCTGATGATTACGTTCAGCGGTCTGATGATTTTCCACGTCATGTACATGCCGGCCGGCATCGCTGCCGTCTACCCTGGCGCGAAAGGAACGGACACTCAAAGCTATTTTTCCGAATTGCAGGGCGACGCTCCCGGCGCGCGAAGCGCCAGGCGTGGCAGCAACGCACAGGCAGAACCCCTGCCTATGCTGGATCTGGCCCCCATGCTGAGCCAGGCCGGTCAGCTGTGGCGGGGCGGCCGTGTCGGCAGCATCACCGTGCGCAGCGACAGCCAGGGCCCTTTGGTGGAAATCACCCGCCACGACGGCGACAGGCTGCAGTACGGACCAGCGCGGCTGCGCTTCGATGGCCGCACCGGCCAGCTGCAAACCCAGGTCGATCCACAAAGCCCGGCCATCAAGACCTATGGCGTGCTCTATGGCCTGCATCTGGCTCGCTTCGCCGATATCGGGATGCGCTGGGCGCTGTTTGGCTTTGGCGTCATGGGCTCGCTGATGATTGCCTCGGGCCTGATACTGTGGTCGGTCAAGCGCCGCGCCCAGGCCCTGCGCAAGACACCTGCTGCCCCCCTGCCCTTTGGCGAACGGCTGGTGGCAAGTTTCAATATCGGCCTCATGGGCGGCCTGCCGCTGGCGATCGCGGCCTATCTGCTGGCCAACCGGCTGCTGCCATTGGAGATGCCAGGCCGCCCCGATGCCGAACTGTCCTGCTTCTTCGGCACCTGGGCGCTGGCCTTGCTGCTGGGTCTGATACGGCCCATGCGGCAAGGCTGGGCGCTGGTGCTGGGTATGGCCGCCACCGCATACCTGCTATTGCCTTGGGTCAATGCCTTGACCACTTCCACTCATCTGGGCATCAGCCTGCCCGCCAAGGACTGGAGCTGGGCCGGCATGGACCTGAGTTTTGCAGCCATGGGGCTGATGCTTGCCGCTCTCACCCGGCACCTGCTGCGGGCCAGGCCCCAGCCTGCAGCCAGACATGCAGGCCCCGCCAAGGGCGCGGCAGCTCCCGGACACAAGCCCAGCGCCCAGTTGATCTCGGGCGACAACGCGGCACAGGAGGCCTAGGAGATGCTGCTCGATTTTCTGCTGTGCTTTGCTGCCTGGACGGCCCTGGCCCTGGCCATGGAACGGCATCATGAAGACGCTTGGCCGGGTGTCGAGAGTGACGCGCCCGCCGCAGTACTGCGCCGCCAGCGCCTGTTCCAAGCCGGCTGGATCCTACTGGCCTTGTCACTGGGCATTGCTCTGGGCTTTGCGGGCGCAACCACCGCAGCCATGTCGGCCACGGTGTGGACGGCCGCACTTTGCCTGGCGGCTCTGGCTGCCACCAGCATGGCGACCTGGCAAGCGCAGCGCCTGCCCGTGCTTGGCTTGATGGCACTGACACTGGGAATACTGGTTTTTACCTTCGACTGCCTCGGTCCTTGACGGACTGCACTCACAGCCCGCAGGGGTCGCGAATCAGAGAGCCGCTGAGCATCAATGACTGGACCCAAGCAGCTATTGATGCAACAGGAATCCCGAGCATGACCGGGCAAGGACATGGCATGCGCATCGCGGTGCAGCAGCCGCCTCGGCCCTTGCATGGCTGGCCGTGGACCATCGATTGAACAAGAGGTGCGAGGAAAGAGCACAGGCCATACAAGAAATCAACAGGCTCACTTTTCGTGGAATCCAGACCGGCACTTGAGTCTGGATATCGGGCAGACGACCTTCACTCGTGCAGAGCAATGCATTCACCTATCCAGCATCCAAGGAGATTTTCATGCGCCATTTTTATCACCCCATAGCTCTCGCCACTCTGCTGCTTGCCAGCCTGGGCACAGCCCACGCTCATCAAGTCTGGCTGGAAAACGATGGCGGCCAGGCCCAGTTGTTTTTTGGCGAGTTCAATGACAACCTGCGCGAGACCTCGCCTGGGGCGCTGGACAAATTCCTGGCCACGCCCACGCTGGCCCAGCAAACAGCCGGCGGCACGCAACAACTAAGCGGCCAGCGAAACGCCACGGGCTTCAGCTACAACGCGGCAAGCCAGGCCCAAACCCTTTTTGCCAGCGCCGCCTATCCCTTGATTGACCGCAGCACGCGCAATGAGCCAGCCTTGCTGTGGGTACCTGCGGCCCGCTGGGTAGCCACGCCGACACAGGCCGTGGCCGTCAATGCCCAGGCCCTGGATTTGGTGCCCACGGGCCAGCCGGGTCAATTCATGGTGAGCTTCAACGGTCTGGCACTGCCCAAGGCCAAAGTGCAAATCGTCGCCCCCTCGGGCTGGTCGCGCGAGGCGCAAAGCGACGAGCAAGGCCGGGTCAACTTTGCCCTGCCCTGGAAGGGCCTGTACGTGGCCGAAGTGCATCACAGCGACAAGCAAGGCGGCGAAGCGCAGGGCAAGCGCTATGGCGAAGCCAGTTATGTAACCACGTTGAGCTTCAGCGTCAAGGACGGCATGCCATCGCCCGCCCTGCCCGCCGCCTCCAAGCCCTGATGCGCAGCCGCGCTTCGAACCCCGCCAACACAAAGGCCCCGACGCTTTTTGCAGGGCCAGCCATTTGACAAACGCATCATGAACTCCTCTCATCCCGGTCTGACCGACCGACGTTCGCTGGCCTTGCTCAGCGCTCTGGCCTGCCTGAGCCTGGGCACTCAGGCACAGACCCCGCCTCCCGCATCCAGCGCAGACGGCAGTACCGAAGTCATGCTGGCCCCCGTTACCGTGCAAGACAGCCTGGCCGGTGAAACCGCCACAGGCCCGGTCACCGGCTTTGTCGCACGGCGGGCGATTTCGGCCACCAAGACAGATACGCCCCTGATCGAAACGCCGCAATCGATCAGCGTGGTCACGCGCGACCAGTTCGAAGCCCAGGGCGTGACCACCCTGCGCGAAACCACGCGCTACACGGCGGGCATCAACTCCAGCTATTTCGACAACCGCGTGGACTCTTTCAAGGCCCGCGGCGGTGATGTCAGTCAGTACCAGGACGGGCTGCTGCGCACTTACGGCACCTACAACAACATCAAGGTCGAGCCCTACACGCTGGAGCGCGTGGAATTCCTGCGCGGCCCCTCCTCCGTGCTGTATGGCCAGGGCAGCGTGGGCGGTGTGCTCAGCCTGACCAGCAAACGGCCCCAGGCCGAGCACATGCGTGAGGTGCAGATACAGCTGGGCAGCCACGGCCGCAAGCAGATTGCCAGCGACATGACCGGCGCCATGGACGAGGAAGGCAAGTGGCTGTATCGCCTGGTGGCCGTGGGCCGCGACAGCAACACCCAGGTCGATCATGTCAAGGACGACCGCGTGGTGATTGCGCCCTCCCTGACCTATCGTCCCAGCACCGATACTTCGCTGACGCTGCAAGCCCTGTACCAAAAGGACAAGAGCGGCTCCATCACCCAGTTCTTTCCCTGGCAGGGAACGCGCCTGCCCAGCCCCTACGGACAGATTCCGACCCGCACCTTTATCAGCGAACCGGGCTGGGACAAGTACGACTCCGAAAACAAGTCATTTGGCTATCTGTTCAGCCATCGTCTGAGCCCTCAATGGACACTGCGTCAGAACCTGCGCCGCACCATCAGCGAAGTCGACTACCGTACGCTCTACACCAGTTTTGCAGCCAACGCTGCCACGGGCCGTCCAGCGCGCCCGGTGTTTGACGCCAACGGCCGCACCGTACAGCGCGATGCCGTGTGGCAGATCAATGGCGGACGCATGCTGCTGATCGACACGCAGCTCGAAGGCCTGCTGCAAACCGGTGAGGTTCAGCACCAGTTGCTGGCCGGCATGGACTGGCAGCGCAACACCAGCAACCAATCCAACTGGCGCGGACCAGGCACAGCGCTGGATGTCTACAACCCCGTGTATGGCACGTTCACGCCGCCCTCTGCCTCCCAACTGGTACGTGCGCCCAACGTGGCACAGCGCCAGCTCGGTGTCTATCTGCAGGACCAGTTGCGTTGGGGCCCCTGGACCGCGACAGTAGGCTTGCGTCACGACAAGGCAAAAACCGAGACCGAAGGTCGCCCGGCAGCGGCCGCCGACGACTCTGCCACCACCAAACGCCTGGGCGTGACGTACCAGGCCGGTGGCGGCTGGGGCCCGTATGTCAGTTACACCGAATCCTTCCAGCCTCTGGGCGGCGTGGACTTCTACGGCACGCCGTTCAAACCCCAGCGCGGCAAGCAGTTGGAAGCCGGCGTGAAATGGATTCCTGAGGGCAAAGGCATCTCTGGCTATGCTGCGGTATACGGCCTGCGTGAACAGAATCGCAAGACCAATGATCCGGCCAACCCTCTCAACAGCCTGCAGCTGGGCGAGGTCAAAACCCAGGGCTTTGAAGCCGAGCTGATCGCCAGCCTGGCCAGAAACTGGGACTGGACGCTGGCCTATGCCTATACCGACGCAAAAATCAGCCGCAGCAACGCTGGCGACCAGGGGCAGCGCGTGGCCTCGGTCTCGCGCCATATGGCCTCCAGCTGGCTGATGCATCGATTTGCCGCTCAGGGCCGCGGAGGCTGGAGTCTCGGTGCCGGTCTGCGCTATATCGGACCACAGTGGAGCGGTACTTCTGCCATCAGCACGCCCTCATCCCTGCTGGCAGACGCGATGGTGGCGTATGACGCTGGCGACTGGCGCCTGGCTCTGCACGCCAACAATATCGGTGACAAGGTGGTGATCACCCAATGCCTGTCGCGCGGCGACTGCTTCTACGGCGAACGCCGCAACTTTCTGCTGACGGCCACCTATCGTTATTGAGCGGACAGGCAATGCGAACCATGTCCAGCCACCACTATGAAATCCGAGGTGAAGGCGTCAAAGGCACCTGCTCTTTGGTTTGCGAGGGCAGCTGGCGAGGCAGGTTGCGCTTGATTGAGGTGCCGCACGCAAGCGGCTGGAGGATCTCATTTCAGCGCAGCAAATTCGTTTCTGAGCGCCTTGGTGTTGCGCTGATAGGCGCGCGGCGGCAGACCGCACCAGCGCTTGAAGGCGCGGGCAAAAACACGCTCTGACTCGTAGCCGCAATCCTCGGCGATCTGGGCCAGCGGCAAACCCGATTCCAGTTGCTGGGCGGCATGTGCCATGCGCTGCTGCTGCAGATAGGCCATGGGCGATTCTCCAACCAGCATCTTGAATTTTTCGGCAAAGAGTGAGCGCGACATGGCCGCCTCCCTGGCCAGGGCCTGCAAGGTCCAGCCATGGCTGGGGCGGCCGTGGATGGCGGCCATGGCCCTGGCAATCTGCACATCGGCCAGGCCGCGCACCCAGCCTTGAGCGTGCTGCTGCTGTGCGGCGAAATGGTTGCTGAGCACATGGATCAGGACCAACTCACCCAGGCGCGCGGCTGCCAAGCGCCAGCCGGCGCGTCGCGCCAGCGAGTCCTCAATCAGAGTCTGCAGCATGCTGCCCAGCATGGCCGGTGGTGCGGCCTGCGCCGCAGGGATGTGCAGCAGCGGCGGCAGCAGAGTCAATATGGTGTGCCGGCAGTAGGCCGATATCCAGAGCAGCACCGAATCGATGCAGGTCTGGGCCCCGCCTCCGCCATGCTCGAACGTCAGAGGATTCTCGTCCTTCGGCCCCTGGGCAAAGCGCTCGATCATGCGTGCGAACGGAACCGGAGCCAGCGCGAGGTCCGACGCAATTACGTGCGGACTGCCCAGCGGCAGCACCACCAGATCGCCAGGCAAGACCTGCAGCGGTGACTGGCCCTGTACTTGCAGCCAATACGGCTGCCCCTGGGCAACGCGGATCATGGTCCCCGGCACTCCCTCGGACGCCAGCGCCCAAGGCTCACCCAATGAAAAGCTGGCCGTCACCGCGCGCTCGGCTCGGCAGATGGCCAGCACGTCGCTTAAATGGTCGCTGCTTTGTTTCATGGAAGATTCCGGACGATTTGTGTCATTTTATGGATGCTTTGCGCTTCACGTGACAGGCGGCCTTGTCGACACTGGCTGGCACCGTAAGCGGGCTGCCAGCGCAGCCCGGAACGCGCAAACCATACCCATATCAAGGAGCAAACATGTCCAAGACACGATTGAAAATAGGCATTGTGGGCGGCGGCATTGGTGGCCTGGCCGCCGCCAACGCGCTGCACCGCAACGGACACGAGGTGACGGTGTTCGAGCAGAGCCGGCAATACCTGCGCGTGGGGGCCGACATCAATCTGACGCCCAATGCAGTACGCGCGCTAGACGGACTGGGCGACGGCATTGCGGCTGCCGTGCGGGCTTCGGCTGCCCGCCCAACGCACCGTATCAGCCGCACCTGGGACAACGGCGAGGAAACATCGCGCCTGACCATGGGCGATGAGGCCGAGCGTCAATACGGTGCGCCCCAACTCACTATCCATCGCGCAGACCTGCTGGCTGCGCTGGCCGACGCCTTTCCCCATGAGCAGGTGAAGTTCGCCAAACGCGTCAACCGGATTGTGCAAGCCGATGCCGATGTTGCCGTGGAATTTTCCGACGGTGCGCGAGTCGATGGACTGGATGCGCTGATAGGCTCGGACGGAATTCATTCGGTGGTGCGCACATCACTGTTTGGCGCAGAGAGCCCGCGCTTTACCGGTGTGGTGGCGTTTCGCACCGTGGTTCCCACCGAGCGCGTGCACCATGTTCCCGATATCGGTGCCTTCACCAAATGGTGGGGACCGACTCCGGACAGCCAGATCGTGACCTTTCCGCTCAATCAGGGCCGCGACACCTTTATCTTCGCCACCACGGCGCAGGAGTCCTGGCATGAGGAATCCTGGACCACCGAGGGCAGCGTGGCCGAACTGCGCAGCTTTTATGCTGGCTTTCATCCACATGCCCGAGCCTTGCTGGATGCGTGTGACAGCGTGCTCAAGACGGCTTTATATGAGCGCGACCCGCTGCCGCACTGGTCGCAGGGGCGAGTGTCGCTGCTCGGAGATGCCAGCCATCCCATGATGCCGTTCATGGCCCAGGGTGCCGGCATGGCGATCGAGGACGCCGTAGTACTGGCCCGCAATCTTGATGCAGTGCAGGATGCCGAAGACGTTGCGCAAGCCTTGCAGAACTACGAGGCCATGCGCAAGCAGCGCACCAGTCAGATCCAGATCGGCTCGCGGGGCAATAACTGGCTGCGTGCCGGAGGCAATGCCGACTGGGTCTATGGCTATGACGCGTGGCAAGTTGCTTTGACGGCCTAACCTGCTGCCTGTTCCATCTGAGCGGCAGCACACCCCGGCAGTGTTGCCCTGCGCTGCGCCACTGAGGCCGATGGTTCTGCCTTGAGCGGGCATCGTGGCGCTGTCGGCATCTGGCGCAAAGCATGGTGCATGGCTGGCAGGAGCCCATGCGCTGCTTGGCCCATTGCATGGGGCCTGCCTCCATCCATGAGCAAGAAGGCAGGAGTCTGCGAGAGTGCATCTCTGCCATGGCGGATCCGGATCTCGCCAAGCGCTACAGACTTTCGAGACCTATCCGAGGACGGTGACGAGCGACCTCGGAAGCCAGGCGAGAAAGTGTGGGCCTGTGACACCCGGCCACGGCTTTGGAGGTTGCCGGCTCCAGCCCTCATTCTCAAAATGGCGCATCAACGGGCGAAGCACATGTAATGTGCGGATGACCCCGCCTGCAGCACGCGGAAATTCGTGCGTCTGTCTATATGTGTTGCAACAGCATCCAGGCGGCTATCCAACGCAGGGCCTCAGGAACTACTCCAGACCTGCTTCATCCTCGCCGCACAAAGCGCCTGCTCTCTCGCAATGTGCACGCAAGCGCATCAGCGCGTTGTACATGGCATTGCGCTCATCTTCAGGCAATGCCCGAATGGCAGCAGCCTGGCTGGCACGCGCCAAGGGCATGACCTGCGCATGCAGGGCCTCGCCCTGTTCGGTGACCTGACAAAAAATCTTTTTGCGCGGCGTATTGCCTTCACCCTGCAGATCCACCAGGCCTTTGGCCTGCAGCCGCTTGAGAGCGCGACTCACCAAGGCTTTGTCCGAGGTGGACTGAATGACCAGATCCGAGAAGGCCAGCCGTCCGGCGTGGGCAATCAAGGCCAGCAAGCGCCACTCCGAGACCGTCAGATCGTGTTTCTCGGCGTAGGGAACGGTAATGGTGCGCCGCAGAGCATTGCCCACCTGGCTCATCAATGTGGTGATGAAGTCGTCCACCGTCAGCCCATCACCTTGCGCGTTCAAGTGCGACCAGGGCGTTTCACTCGTTTTCTTGTTCATGCGCCATTGTTTCATCTGAATTAACAAAATCCAATGTCAATAGTGAAAACAGCAATTTGATCAATCAACTATAGGCGTATAACTCCATTAATTGTTTCTTTTGCGATCCATTGATTCACTATTGAAACATCAGAGGTTGCATATGAGATTTATACCCACGGCCCAAGGAGAGGCGACCATGTCAGTTGATCGACGCCAGTTTTGCTTTACTGCTCTTGCCTGCGGCACGCTGCTTGCGCAGCCGGTGCTTGCCGAAGAAAGTTATCCCAGCAAGCCCATCACGGTGATCGTGTCCTACCCGCCAGGCGGGGATACCGATGCCATCGCCCGCCTCTTTGCCGACAAGCTCAGTCACAGACTCAAGCAGACCGTGCTGATTGACAACCGTCCAGGTGCTGGCGGTGCGATAGGCAACGGCATGGTGGGGCGTGCACGCTCCGATGGCTACACATTGCTGTTCACTCCCAACCCCTTCACCACCGCCCCCCTGGTCATGAAGCTATCGGGCGCTGCAGCCTACGACGTACTCAACGGCTACGAAGCCATCATCAACACCGCCACCCAGCCCCTGGTGCTGGTCACGAGCCCCAAGCTGGGCGTCAAAAACCTGCCCGAGCTGATTGCCAGAGCCAAGAGTGGGGCCACCGTCTCCTATGCCAGTCCGGGTGCCGGCTCGCCCATGCACATCGCTGGCGAATGGCTGAACAAGGCCGCTGGCGTCAAGTTGTCCCATGTTCCATACCGCGGTGTCGGCCCCTCGGTGACCGATGTCGTGGCGGGCCATGTCGATACTGCCTGGGTCACTTTCGGCCCTGTGCGCCAGTATCTGGACTCCGGCAAGCTGGTGGCGCTGGCCATCGGCGATACCAGGCGCTCATCGCTTGCACCTACCGTGCCGACATTGACCGAGCTGGGCTACAAGGATGTGGTGGTCAGCGCCTGGAACGGCTTCTTCGCGCCGAAAAAGACTCCGGCAGCGGTGATCAATCTGCTCAACGAGCACCTCAATGCCATTTTGCGAGAGCCCGAAGTCGTGGAAAAGCTCGCCGTCTTCGGAGCCCTGCCAGCCGGCGGCTCTCCCAAGGTGCTCAGCGATCTCAATCAGCGCGAGTACATGGTGATGGGCAAGGCCATCAAGGAACTCGGCATCGTGGCCGAGTGAAACCGATGAATCGCGCAGGCACAGGCCTGGGCGATTCGAACTGACCTCTACATGACTGACGTGGCACAAGCCCGTGGTCCGCAGTGACCCGGGTCTTCTTCCGCGAGGTACGGATATGACATCTGCTCTTTCATCTCGATCCACGCTGGGCATGGACACTCCACAGGTGACGGCCAAGGCAAAGGTACTTGGCCGGGCCATCTACGCAGGAGATCTCAAGCTCGCCGGCATGCTGCATGGCAAGGTTCTGCGCAGCCCTTATCCGCATGCGCGCATCACTCGCATAGACACCACCGAGGCGCGCGCGCTGCCTGGCGTCAAGGCGGTTCTGACCGGCGAGGATGCTCCCGCCAATCTTTGGGGGGCGCATCACAAGGAACGTGCCGTCCTGGCCAAAGGCGTGGTGCGTTATTGCGGCGAAGAGGTAGCCGCAGTGGCCGCTGTTTCCGATGAGATCGCACGCGACGCGCTGGATCTCATCCGGGTGGAGTACGAAGAACTACCCGCCATTCTGACGCCCGAGGAAGCCATGGATGAGGAAGCCTTCGGCATCCATCCAGGCCGCAACAATGTGGGCCACCATATCCAGTTCGAGCGCGGGGATGTGGATGCAGGCTTTGCCGCCGCGGATCTGATCCACGAAGCCACTTACACCACGCACTCTCAATACCCCGGCTATATGGAGCCCATGGCCACGGTGGCCTCGCTGGACCCCGATGGCCGGCTTGTGCTCTACACCTCAACCCAGGCAGTGAATCTGGTGCGCATGCAGGTGGCCATGACCCTCGGTCTGCCCATTTCCCGCGTGCGCGTGGTGCAGGCGGCGACCGGTGGCGGCTTCGGCGGCAAGATCGTAGAGGACGACAACCAGTTGCTTGCCAGCCTGCTGGCCTTGCATACCCAGCGTCCGGTGCGACTGGTCAACAACCGGCTGGAGGACTTCCAGGCCGCATGCGCCAGCGTGCCCGAGCGCATCACCCTCAAGCTAGGCATGCTCAAGGACGGCAGCATTGTCGCCAAGCAGGTTCGCATCATTGCCGAATGCGGTGCATATGCAGGCCTTGCCGGTGATGTGATGCACGTCAGTGCCATGCGCAGCGACAACATGCACTGCAATCCGAATGTGCGTTCGGAAGCGACGCTGTACTACACCAACAATCCGCCACGCGGTGCTTTCCGGGGCTTTGGCGGAACCCAGATGCAGTTTGCGCTCAACAGCCATATCCACACCATGGCGGAGAAACTGGGCCTGGACCCGGTGCAGGTTCACAAGATCAACGCGCTCAAGGCCGGTGATGTCTCGATTCACGGCTGGCATATCGGCAGCACCGGGCTTCGGGAATGCATAGATATGGCAACCGAGGCTATAGGCTGGACCCACAAACGCCAATGCGCCAAGGCCAGCGGCGTCAAGCGCCGCGGCGTGGGCATGGCAGCGGCCATGCATGTGAGCGGCAACCGAACCATCGGCAACTGGGATGGCTCGACATTGGTCATCAAGATCAATGAGGACGGTCGCGTCTTCCTCATCAGCGGTGAATGCGATATGGGCCAGGGGGCAAGCACCATGCTCAGCCAGATCGTGGCCCATGAACTGGACTTGCCTCTGGCCGATATTCATGTGCTTGTGCCCGACACCGATGTCGCGCCGGTGGCCGTAGGTACTCTGGCTTCACGCGTCACCATGTCGGGTGGCAATGCGGCCATCATCGCCGCGCGCAAGGCGCGGCAAGAGTTGCTGAGCCTGGCTGCCGAGCGCCTGAATGCCCCCTCAGACGCACTGACGCTGGAAGGCGGTGCTGTTTGTGTAAGTGCCGAGCCTGAACGCCGCGTCACCCTGGCCGATCTGGCGCGCCAGCATATCTGGCGCCACGGAGGAGGAGGCATTCAGGTCACCGGAACCTGGGACCCCAAGACCGTCATGCATGACGACAAGCTCTACGGCAATATTGCCGCTGCTTACTCCTACGCCGCCCAGGCCGTTGAAGTGGAGGTGGACATTGAAACCGGCCAGGTCAGCGTAATCGACAGTTACGTCGCCGACGACTGCGGCAAGGCACTCAACCCCCTTGCGATTCACGGTCAGACCAATGGTGCCACCGCTCAGGCCATCGGCTGGACGCTGTATGAGCAGTTGCACTACGAGAACGGGCGCTTGGCGAACGGCAATTTCGCGGACTACAACATGCCCACCGCCGATGCTGTGCCAATGTTGCGTGGCGGCCTCGTGGAATCCAACGACCCCAATGGTCCCTATGGCGCCAAGGGTGCCAGCGAAACCGCCATCCTGCCCGGCGCACCAGCCATTGCCAACGCTGTCTATGACGCCATTGGCGTGCGCATCACAGATCTGCCAATCACCCCGGAAAAAGTGCTGGCTGCATTGCGCGACAAGCAGCAACAAGGAACAAGCCATGCGTGAATTTGATTTTGCAGAGCCTCACTCCATCGAGGAAGCAAGCCAGCTGCTGGCTGAATACGGCGACGATGCACGCATCATTGCGGGCGGATCGGCGCTGATGCTGGCCATGCGCCAACGCATGCTCGCGCCCACGCACCTGATTTCAGTGGCGAAGCTGCCCAGACTGCATGGCATTGACTTTGATCAGCGCAAAGGTCTTCGTATCGGGGCCATGAGCCGCCATATCGACGTGGCTCGCTCCGAACTGGTGAACAAGCATGCACCGGTGCTTGCCCGGATGGCCGGCCAGGTGGCCAATCCGCAGGTGCGCAATCAGGGCACGATAGGCGGCAATCTTTGCTATGCGGACCCGTCCACGGACCCGCCCGGTTGTCTGATGGCCCTCGACGCCTCGGTCGTTCTGGGCAGCACACGCGGAGAACGCGTGCTGTCGATGGAAGAGTTCCTGGTCGACTACTACGCAACGGCCATGGAGCCCGATGAGGTACTCCTTGAAATTCGTGTTCCGCTGCAGGCTCCTGGCACCCAGGGGATCTATACGCGTTTCCTGCGCACAGCCGCGGAACACCGCCCACTGGCCAGCGTGGCTCTGGTCGTCCAGATGGACGGGCAAATATGCCATCAGGCACGCCTGGCCGTAGGTGCATCCACCCCCATTCCCGCAAGGCTGCACCGCGCGGAGGACTGCTTACGAGGCAAGACCGTGAATGCGCAGCTCGCTGCAGAGGTCGCAAGCATCGTGGCTGAGGACATCCAGCCGATCTCCGACCTGCGGGGCAGCAGCGAGTTCCGCCGAGAAATGGTGCGTACGGTAACCCGCCGCACGGTAGCCACGCTGTTTGGAATTGATATCAATGAAGGAGTTACCGCATGAGCACGCATCGCATCGAATGCCAGATCAACGGCGAATCGCATAGCGTTGAGGTTGTGGCGCGGCGGCTGTTATCGGACTTTTTGCGAGACGACCTGCATCTGACAGGCACCAAGCGAGGCTGCGAAACCGGTACTTGCGGCGCATGCTCGGTGCTGCTGGACGGCGAAGTCATCAAATCCTGTCTGATGCTGGCAGTACAGGTTCATGGACGCAGCATCACCACCATCGAAGGGCTGGCCGCTGGGGACAAGCTGCATCCACTGCAAAAGAACTTCATGCAATGCGGCGGACTGCAGTGCGGCTACTGCACGCCGGGTTTCATCATGGCCTCTTGCGACCTGCTCAAGAACACTCCGCAGCCCAGTTGCGAAGAAGTGCGCCACGGCCTCAGCGGCAATCTCTGCCGCTGCACCGGCTACACCCAAATCGTGGAATCGGTGCTGCATGCAGCACAGGAGATGCATCATGGAAATTGAAAAAACCCTGACCGTTTCGGCCCCTCCCCAGCAGGTCTGGGATCTGCTCCTCAATCCCCAGATCATGGCCGGCGCCGTGCCGGGGATGAAGTCCATCGATGTCATCAGTCCCACGGAATACGTGGCGGAGATGCACCAGAAGATTTCCTTCATCAGCGCCAGGTTCAAGCTCAAGACCAAGATCGTCGAGCAGAACGCTCCGGAATACATGCGCGTGGAAGGCACCGGCGAGGATGCCTCGGTGGCCAGTTCGCTCAAGCAGACCAGCGAAGTGTTTCTGACGCCCGCTGCCAACGGAGGCACGGATTTGCGCATCAAGGTCCAGGTGGATGTGCTGGGCCGCCTGGGCGCCTTTGGCCTGTCGGTCATGAAGACCAAGGCCGATCGTCTCTGGGAAGAGTTTGGCAGCAATCTGGCTGCTCGCATCGAAGCTGGTGGCTTGATCGTTGATGCCGCACCACCTTCATCCGCCGGCCCCTCGACAGCGCCCACCATGCCTTCATTGGCCAAGCCAGCTGTCGCGAGCCCCGAGATCAAGCCTGCCCCTGCGTCGAGAGTCTGTTCTAGCGCAGTGCCGCAGGGTCGGATGGAAGCAGCCATCACAGCCTCCACGCAGGACACATACAGCGAAGCCGGCTGGTGGGCCCGTATCTTCGGAGGTGCCCGCAATGCACGCAGGGCCGGCCAGGTCATACGCGTAGAAGTGCGTCAGATGGACAAGACGATCTGTGTCGAGTGGCCTTCAACAGCTGCGTCTGAATGCCGGGAATGGCTCCAGTCTCTGCACAAGTAAGCACTGTTTTTGCACCGACCAAGAAGGAGGCTCACGACTCAACAGCTCAATCACATCAAGCCACGCCTGCAAAAAATACTGAACGAAATTAAAAATTGGAGACATTCATGCTGAAGAAGCTAGCGAGCGCCATTGCGCTTCTGGGGGTGGGAGGGTTGGCACATGCACAATCGTCCGTACAGATTTACGGCATCATGGATACGGCTGTCGAAACCATGAACAACGTGGGCGCAACCAAGTCCAACCTCACACGCATGCCCAATCTGACGGGCAGCGTTCCCTCCCGCCTGGGCTTTCGCGGCCGCGAGGATCTGGGAGGCGGATTGAGCGCATCCTTCACGCTGGAGATGGGTATCGGCCCCGACAGCGGAGCTCTCAACCAGGGCGGTCGCGGTTTCGGCCGCCAGTCCTTCGTAAGCCTCAATGGCCCCTGGGGATCGCTGGGGCTGGGCCGTCAGTACACCATGCTGTTCTGGTCCGTACTCGACGCTGACGTGATCGGTCCGAGCCTGCACAGCATGGCCAGTCTGGACAACTACTTTCCCAATGCACGTGCCGACAATGCGATCTCCTACAAAGGTACGTTTTCGGGCCTAACCGTTGGCGCGACCTATAGCTTCGGCCGCGATGCCGTCAATGCGGGCCCCAGCCCCGGCGGTACCAACTGCGCAGGTGAAAGCAGCACCGACGCCAAGACCTGCCGCGAGTGGTCGGCCATGCTCAAGTACGACACCACGACATGGGGGGCGGCGCTGGCGCATGACGAACTGCGCGGCGGCCCCGGTGCTTTCGCGGGACTGACCAGCAGCGACAAGGTCGACAAGCGCACCATGCTCAACGGCTATGTGAAGCTTGGTGGCGCAAAGATTGGTGGTGGCTATATGCGTCGCAAGAATGACGGCTATATCGCATCGCCGCGCAACGACCTGTGGTTTGTGGGCCTGACCTACCCCCTTGGTCAATGGACCGTGGACGCCCAGTACAACCAGCTCAAGTACAAGGACAACGCGGACAAGGGTCAGCTGCTGGTACTGCGCGGTACCTACAACCTGTCCAAGCGCACTGCGGCCTATGCATCGCTGGGCTATATGAAAAACAGCGGCAATGCTGCCTTTGGAGCAAGTAGCGCTCAAGCTGGTGGAACACCGCTGCCTGGCGTCAACCAGACTGGCTTTGGCATAGGCTTGCGCCATACGTTCTAAAACCGGTGCCGATACTGCGGGTGCGGGTAGCCTGGTGACCTGCACCCGCTTTTCAAAAGAGGCGACAGTCCCCCATGCGGGGCTCGTTCACCAAGATAGATGGGACATGCCTACCTGCCTAAAGGACAGTCCAGGTCGGCACGAGAAGAAGCTGACAACAATGTCACCTCGCTGTCCCGCTTCTGTTGGGGTCGGATTTCTAAGATCCACACATCTCCTCCTTACCTTTCTCAAGGCCAGGGAGATTGTGTTTCACCGACTTTCTTAGGAGCTACCACCATGTCTCAACGTCCTCTGTCCATCGCGTCCGTATTGGCAAGCGCAGCAGCAGTAGCTGTACTGGCCATGCCGGGGATAGCTTCGGCAGCCTACGAACACCCAGCCAATAACGAGCAAGGTGTGACTATTCATCCGGAACATTTCGTGAGCCAGAAGACACGTGCTCAAGTCAGGGCCGAAACTGCAGAGGCGATGAAAAACGGCCACCTGTCGTATGGAGAAAGCAACTTTCCCAACTTTGCACCCCCTGCAGGTCCCGGTAAAACACGCGAAGAAGTGATTAACGAATTCCTGCGCGAATCTCCAGCAGCGCGGGAAGCTCGTTTGCAGTCCATCGCTCGCTGAGGCCCATAGAGGCCTTCTTGGGGAGCCGGTCTTCCTTGACCAGCATTGCGCAATGCGATGACCGGCTGCGTGACCTGACCACCGGCAGCAACTGCCCCATTGCTGCCTGTCGAGTTGCGATGATCAATGCTTGAAATGCCGGCATCACCCAGTCCAAGTAAGCGATTGGTGCGTGATAAGCCTGAACCACTGACGGCGCCCGAAACCTGGTTGGTGCGACTTCGACGAGGTGCGGGAGTTCGCTACGCAGTGGATGCGGCGCTGCAACCATGAACGTCCAAAAATGGCATGGGGCGGCATTACCCCCAAAACAGCGGCTGGCCATGGCCGCATAGCTCTACTTCTCAGAACTGCGAAATTCGGGGGATTACCGTCTGCTACTAGGGACGATACATGCGGAACTTCTGCTCATCGCCAATCGAGAAATAGTCTGCCGGGCCCCCCGCGCGCAGTATCACCCCGGAATTGGCCGTGTCGAACACACCGTCCTTGAGAAGCCGATGATCGATGTAGACCTTCACCACCTCCCCAAGCACGAGCCAAGACGGAATTGACTCGTGGCTAGCGGCACGCAACTGATGGATGTCGGTCAATCGGCATTCGAAGGTCACCGGGCTCTGAGCGACTCTGGGCACCCGTATCAACTCCGAATCCACGGCTTCCAGCCCTGCCAGCTCGAACTCATCCACCTCTGGACGGACGGCAGCACAAGTCTGGTTCATGGCATCGGCTAGCTCACGCGTGGCCAGATTCCACGCGAACTCGCCAGTCTCCTGGATATTACGCACCGTGTCTTTCCAGCCGATGCTGGAAAATCCGATGATGGGAGGGACGTAGTTGAAGGCGTTAAAGAAGCTGTAGGGTGCCAGATTGACATGCCCACTCGCGCTCCTGCTCGAAATCCATCCGATCGGTCGCGGGCCGACGATGGCGTTGAAGGGATCATGCGGTAGTCCGTGCCCTTTGCGGGGCTCATAGGTGTGCGCGTCAGTTTTCATCGCTGGTTGTTCTAGCGTCTGGCCTGTCGGGAAGTGCCCAACTGCATTCATGGGCGATAGTGCAAGTCTAACGGCGCGCTGGAGGAGATCGGGCTGCTGGTGGCTCCGAGGTCTAACCCGTCGCTATAGCCGACTCGCACTGGTAAGGTGCTGGCGCCTCAGCACAAACGATGAGCGCCTGATTTTGCGTTTAAAAGCCGTCCCTTTGAATCGGGAGACCAGCCCCTACCCCGAGCAAGTAGCCGCTCCTGGGCGGCATATGATCAATTCTGGCCGAACGACTGGTCTTGGATGCTGAGCAGCTACCTGCCCCCGTACCTGCAGAAGGAACGGTTTGAAAGGCGATGGCCACACGGTAAGCAAGTCTTGACCGCTGGCAACCAACCAAGCATGTATTCATGCAGCAACTCCTGCTTTGCAGAGATTGTTGCTGCTGATGGCTGCATCGTGACCGATCGGTCACAGCTACATAGCGGTCATCTGAGATCCAAGGCTGGTGACTGCTCAACGGCAGGTTTCAGGTGAGCAGCCGACAGTGAGCATCAGTGGATCCTAGTGACTTTGCTGGAAGTCCGCACTGCGGCTCATGAACAGGCGTTACCGCCGGCGGATTCAACCGGTCGATGCAACACATGCGCTGAACATCTCAGCAGGGCTATGGAAGCCGAGCGTCTTGCGCGGC
>NZ_JBXARF010000004.1:0-438357 GCF_058807955.1 Comamonas sp. GW821-FHT11H03 | reverse complement strand
GACGACGGCAGAATCACCCCGCCCATCAGGGCTAACTTAGCGACTGGACGGTGTCCGGAACTACGGGGGCAAGATCAGAGGCTTGTGACAGCGGTGTCCTAGTCCGTCTCGCGGAGCTATCGAACAATGTTCGTTCGCCTTATAGGAAGAGCTGTCATTTTCAGAGTAGCCCATGTCTTCATATGGAAGTGATGCGAATGATGAAGGCCCTGGAGCTTTTTCCAACTGCTAAGGCTTCCTTACGCAAAAAATGCGATGCTTAGTCCGGGAGGCGGACAGCAGTGGGCAACCATAGGGCCGTGAGACGAACGAGGGCGGCATTGTTCTAGCCCGCCTAACGGAGCTATGGAGCAGAATTTCGTATAGGTGCTAGACCGCCTGCCGGAGACCTTCTAGAGAAACCATCTGCTGGATTGTTGCATTGCATTGATGCCCAATTCACTGTGGTAGCAGGCTGAACAATTGCGGTAGTTGCAGCGGTGCAAGCGCGTCGCTAGTTTGCCATTCGGAGCTGCTGTTGACTTATCAGCACGCGTACCGGGCAACTGATGCGAGGTGTGTAGGGGCTATGAGGCAAAGTTGCAGCAGTCGTTTGAAGGCTGCAGGCCTTATCAGCAGAACAGGGGCTAACAGGATGGCTTAAAAGGCCAGAAACCTAAGCTGGGCGCGCATTTCAAGGCTATTGAGCCTTTGTTGCCTGCTAATAAATGATAAGGTCTGAAGAAGTTGAAAACGCTTCTGTTTGCTATTCACACACATGCTCGACGACATCAAAAAAACACTCTGGGCCGCAGCCGACAAGCTGCGCGCCAACATGGATGCGGCGGAATACAAGCACTTGGTGCTGGGCCTTATCTTTATCAAATACATCTCTGACAGCTTCACCGGCCACACCGCGTTGCTGGCCCAGCGTCTGCGTGACCCGCAAGATGAGCTGTTTTATGGCGATGCCGCCGATGAAGACATTGCCTCGGAGCTGGAAGACCGCGACTACTACACGGCAGACAACGTGTTCTGGGTGCCTGAAGGTGCCCGCTGGGAAGACCTGCGCGCTGCCGCCAAGCAGCCCGACATTGGCAAACGCATTGACGATGCCTTGGCGCTGATTGAAACCGAGAACCCCAAGCTCAAAGGCATTTTGGATAAGCGCTACGCCCGCGCCCAGTTGCCTGATGGCAAGCTGGGTGAGTTGGTCGATTTGGTGTCCACCATTGGCTTTGGCGACACGCCAGACCAAGCGCGTGACGTGCTGGGGCAGGTGTACGAATACTTCCTTGGCCAGTTCGCCAGTGCAGAAGGCAAAAAGGGCGGCCAGTTCTACACGCCTGCATCTATCGTGAAAACGCTGGTGGCTGTGTTGGCCCCGCACGAAGGCAAGGTGTACGACCCCTGTTGCGGCTCAGGTGGCATGTTTGTGCAGTCCGAGAAGTTCATTGCCAGCCACGGCGGCCGCATAGGCGATGTGTCCATCTATGGACAAGAATCCAACCCTACCACCTGGCGCTTGGCTGCCATGAACTTGGCGATTCGCGGCATTGACTTCAACCTGGGCAAAGAGCCGGGCGACACCTTTGTTCGCAACCAGCACCCCGACCTGCGTGCCGACTACATCCTAGCCAACCCGCCCTTCAATATCAGTGACTGGTGGCACGGCAGCTTAGAGGGCGACCCGCGCTGGCTCTATGGCACGCCGCCACAAGGCAATGCCAACTACGCTTGGCTACAACACATGCTGCACCACCTGCACCCCACAGGCCGCGCTGGCATTGTGCTGGCCAATGGCTCCATGTCATCCAGTCAAAACAGCGAAGGCGAGATTCGCGCTGCCATGGTGCAGGCCGATGTGGTGGAGGTCATGGTGGCGCTGCCCGGCCAGTTGTTCTTTAACACCCAAATTCCCGCCTGTCTGTGGTTCCTCACCAAGGCAAAGCCCGCGCAACGCAAGGGCGAGGTGCTGTTTATTGACGCCCGTAAGCTGGCCAGCATGATTAGCCGCGTGCAGGCTGAGTTGACCGACGAGGTGATAGAGCGCGTTGCCAGCACCGTGGCCGCATGGCGTGGTGAGGCGGAGGACGGCGCTGCCTATGAAGACATTGCTGGTTACTGCCGCAGCGTGCCGCTGGCCGAAATTGCCCAGCACGGCCATGTGCTCACCCCCGGCCGCTATGTGGGCGCGGAAGAGGTGAAAGACGACGACGAAGCCTTTGCCGAGAAAATGCAGCAGTTAACCCAGCAACTGGGTGAGCAAATGAAAAAGGGCGCGGAGCTGGATGCGGTGATTCGCCAGAAGCTGGGGGGGCTGGGGTATGAGTTCTGAGTGGACTACGTCCAGCCTGCTTGACCATTATGAGGTGCGGTCGGGGCTATCCAAGCCGGCAAAGGACTTCGGTTCAGGCTACCCTTTTTTGACATTCAAGGATGTCTTTTACAACTACTTCACCCCGGAGTCCTTGGGCGATTTTGTTCAGTCCACACAAAAGGAAAGAGAGGGATGCTCCGTCTTGCGTGGCGATGTCTTCCTAACAAGAACCAGCGAAACAATGCACGAACTCGGGATGAGTTGTGTCGCACTGCGGGACTACGAAAACGCCACATTCAATGGATTTTGTAAACGTCTCAGGCCCAAGCCTGAAAGCGAATTATTGCCGGAGTATGTAGGCTACTACCTGCGCAGTCCTAAATTCAGACAGGCAATGCTGGCTATGTCGACAATGTCTACAAGAGCCAGTCTCAATAATGAAATGATTGGAAGGTTGGAAATTTCCTTCCCTTCTCGAAAATCGCAGATCCAGATTTCTGAGGTCTTGAAGTCACTTGACGACCGCATCACCCTCCTGCGCGAAACTAATGCCACGCTGGAGGCCATGGCCCAAGCCTTGTTCAAGTCGTGGTTTGTGGACTTTGACCCCGTCCACGCCAAACAACAAGGCCGCGTGCCCGAAGGCATGGATGCCGCCACGGCTGCGCTGTTTCCGGATAGCTTTGAGAAATCGGAGTTGGGGATGGTACCGAAGGGGTGGGCTTGGAAAACGCTTGCGGAATGCACTTCCTATTTAAGCCGAGGAATATCACCAAAATACGTTGAGGAAGGTGGTATTCCAGTTCTTAACCAAAAATGTATTCGTGACTTTTCCCTTGATTTTTCAAAATCTAGAAGGCATGACCCTGCGTTGCGAAAAATAGAAGGCCGGGAATTGAAAAAAGGTGATGTACTAGTTAATTCAACAGGCGTTGGCACATTGGGCCGTGTTGCACAAGTACTGCTGCTAAATGAGCAAACTATTGTTGACTCTCACGTTACTGTTGTTCGTGCTGCACAAAACATTAATACCGAATACCTAGGTTGCTTTATGCAATGGAAGCAACCAATCATCGAAGATATGGGCGAGGGCTCCACTGGTCAGACCGAGTTGAGTCGCCAGAAGCTGGGCCAGTTGAGTATCTTGCAGCCTGATGACAAATCGTTGTTTGTATTCGAGGCGGTGGTTGCACCGATGAAAGAAAGAGTTTCTGTCAATGAGACATTAATCCATAGACTAGCGACCCTTCGCGACACCTTGCTCCCCCGCCTCATCTCCGGTCAACTGCGCCTGCCAGAAGCACAAGCTTTGGTTGAGGAAGCCACGGCTGCATGAAAGTGATAGCTGCTTGCGCTTGGCTTTCCTTGCTTTGTGGTACATATCCACCTGAAGCCAAGAAACCACGGGCGCAAGCAGCTATGAAATTTGATGAATTCGTCGTGCATGATTGACGCATACAGCCTGCGCAGCACACGGGCTCAGGTGTATAGCAAATGGCGCATAGCTATGCACGTTGTGGCGCTGCAGTGCCAATTTGTGCAGTAAATGCACTTTTCTATACACGTGGGCGGCGATGTGTATAAAAATTGGCGTTTTCTATACATGTGTCGTTCCCCTGCTTATGGAATCCCTTTCCGCATTGCGTGCCGAGCGCTTTGATACGGCCCCCATCCTCAAGAAGCTGGCCAGCGCTAGCCGTCAACTGGCGGAGCTGAAAGGCATTGCTGCGTCCATTCCCAATCAAGGCATTCTCATCAACACCTTGGGCTTGCAGGAAGCCAAGGACAGCTCGGAAATTGAGAACATCGTGACCACACACGATGAGCTGTTCAAAGACGATTTGTCGCCCGAGAGCCAGATGTCTGCCGCCAGCAAAGAGGTGCTGAGCTACCGGCAGGCGCTGTACACGGGCTTCAGGCTGGTCAAGGACACGGGCTTGCTGACGGCCAACCACCTGATTGAGATGCAGCGTGAGTTGGAGCGTAACCATGCGGGTTTTCGCAAGCTGCCGGGTACGGCCTTGAAGGATGGGGCAGGGCGCACGGTTTACACGCCGCCGCAAGAACCTGATGCCATCGTGGCGCTGATGCGTGACCTGGAGCAGGCCATCAACGACCCGGATGCGGTGGCGGTAGACCCGCTTATCAAGATGGCGCTGATTCACCACCAGTTTGAGAGCATCCACCCCTTCTATGACGGCAATGGCCGCACAGGGCGCATTTTGAATGTGCTGTATCTGGTCAAGGAAGGGCTGCTGGATATTCCTGTGCTGTACCTGAGTCGCCATATTGTGAAGACCAAGGCCGATTACTACCGCCTGCTGCAAGCCGTGCGCGACGATGGCGCTTGGGAGGACTGGGTGCTGTACATGCTGGAGGCGGTAGAGCAGACGGCCAAGCAGACGGTGAAGACGGTGATTGCCATTCGGGATGCCTTGCTGGATTACAAGCATCGCATTCGTGAGCAGCACAAATTCTACAGCCAAGACCTCATTAACAGTTTGTTCATGCACCCGTACACCAAGATTGAGTTCATGCAGAACGACTTACAGGTGTCGCGGCTGACGGCCACCAAGTATCTGGATTTGCTGGCAGAGACGGGCTTTTTGGAGAAGCAGAAGATTGGCCGCAGCAATTACTACATCAACCATGCGTTGACTGGAATTTTGACAACACCTTAATAGGTAAAAAGAAGAAGCTGAGGGAGACAGAGTTGGTCACTACAAATGAGAATTTCGCGAAATTAGAGCAGTTGCTTCAGTCGATGGGAGCTAAGGCGACTGCGATGCCGCAAGCGAATGCTGACTATCAGCGGTTTATCGAAAAGTTTCCTGCAGAGCTGCTCACAGCTTTGTCGCTGGACCAGTATTGCGTGGGCAAGCAAAGTCGAGATTCGTTTTGCTGGTGGTTGGAGCGTGGGTTGGAGGGTGTGCTAGGCCGCTATATGCCGGGTACATCGCGTGGACATATTCTGTATTTTCTAAAAGATGGCTCGCTCTACAAGCACCGTCATTTGCAGGAGCTGAGCGATGCGGATGCTTTGCAATACGTGCTGCGTGTTCATGCGGCGCTGGCGCTGGCCAACCCTGAAGAGGGTTTGAGCTGGGTTGATGACGATGCACAGATTTATCAGCGCGCAGGCGTACAGCCTCGCGTAACGATGGGTGATGGGCGCAAGCTGCGCATGCTGGCGGCCTTTCATCCAGATGCGGTTTTGCCTATTAGCTCATCAGACCATGTGGCGCATTTTTTGAAGGTGCTTGGTTGCCAGCCTGCTGATATTCCGGCTGCCAATCATCCCGTTGCGCGCATGCTGTTGCTGCGCCGCTATTACGAGCAGGCAGCCCAGACCTGCCAGGGGCTGACGCCGCAGGGGTTTGTGCATGGGCTGTATGCGGATGGCTTGGGTTTGGCTCCCTTACGTGATGTGGATGATGTGCTGCGGCACTTTGGTGCGTTGCCTGGTTTGGCTGAAGGTCTGCGGGAGCATGGGCAGCTGGATGCTTTCTGCCAACTGGCCATGGCCTTGCATGAGGCAGGCTTGGACTGGTGGTTGACGCAGGCGCAGCTGATTCATGCGGGCCGCACTGATGACCCCAAGGTCTGGCAGACCGTTGTGGCGCTGGAGCTGGAGTTGCGTGGCGATGGCTTGTGGGTGCGCTTGGACGATGCTGGTTGGCAAAAGCTGGATGCCGATATAGCAGCAAAGGCGATTGACGCAGCGCAGGTGGGTGACAGGATTCCCGCGCTGGTGGGGCGCTCGGCCTGCTGGCCCGACGACTACGATGGCTCTGATACTTCGTTGACCGTGCTGTTGACGGGAGGTGCGGTGCGCAATGGCTATATCAAAGTGCCCAAGCTGCAGGCATTGTTTCCTGCTACCTGCATTGCGCCGGATGAAAAAACACCAGCGGCGCAGCAGTTCTCACTGGCCTTGCCCAATGGAGAGACCATATCTACAGCGGTTCTGGCTAACCGTGGCCGGATTCAGGCGCGTTTTGGCGCTTTGTTTGCACAGTCTGGATTGAAGGAGGGCGATAGGGCATTTATCACCAAGGAAGGTGAGAACGCATACCGGCTGTCGTTCAGCGAAACCAGGCCCGCGTCCCCTTCGGTACAGCCTTCCGTTATTCCTTCGCCACAGTCAGAGCCAAAGAAAGAGTCCATGAATTCCGTGCCTCTCAATCAAATTTTGTTTGGCCCACCGGGCACAGGTAAAACGTACAGCACAGTGACTAAGGCCCTGGAAATTTTGGACCCGCAGTTGCTGGCGCAGGTGAACACTGACGCGGCGCTTGATTGGGCTGAAAAGCGGGCGCGACTCAAACAACGATTTGATGCTTTGCATGGAGCTGGTCGTATTCAGTTCACTACCTTTCACCAGAGCTTCAGCTATGAGGACTTTGTGGAAGGCATTCGCGCAGTGAGTGATGATGAGACCAAGCAGCTGAGCTACCCGGTGGTGGATGGCGTATTCAAGTCACTTTGCGAGGTGGCTGCAGTGACCACCATCCAGCCCGTGGCAACGCCTATTGAGCTGGGACAGCGACAAGTGTGGAAGATGTCCTTGGGCAACACACTAGGGGACGATGCCGGTATTTATGAGGAGTGCGTGCAGGGGGGCTATATCTTGCTTGGCTACGGTGGCGATATTGACTTCAGTGGTATCAAGAATAAGCAGGATGTACTGACTAAATATCAGCAAGTGGATGCTAGCGTTGCTGATGGTGACTACTCGGTCACGAGTGTGGCCACTTTTATCTTGAAGATGAAGGTAGGGGACTTGGTGGTCGTGAGCGATGGCAACTATAAATTCCGCGCCATTGGTGAAATAACCAGCGATTACGAGTATGCAGGCTTACATGAGGTACATGACGATGGCTATGCACAGCGCCGTCAGGTGCGTTGGTTGCGCCAATACAGCCCGTCTTTGCCTTGCAGTGAGCTGTTAGAGAAATCATTTAGCCAAATGACGCTGTATGCACTGAAAGCTCCTAATTTGGTGCGCGCTAAGCTGCAGCGACTGCTTGGTACTGAGCCTGCAGTAGCTGATGCTTTCCCGTTCTACGTTGGGCAGACTATTGGGACAGGCTACAAGGTGCTTCGCATCAGCGATGACTTGGTAGTGCTGAGTAAGCCTCGTGATACGGAAAAAGTGTTGGAGTTGCCTCGACGCCCGATTGAAGCGCTGATTGCTTATGTTCGCCAAGGCAAGCTGACGGTGGAAGACATTCGCCAAAAACGAGTGTTTGACATCGTGCCTGATGCACCCCTGGAAAAATTTTTGGTGAACGGCTATGAGAATGTGTTGGCGGCCATGGCTCAGTGGGCATTGCAGCCAGCGCCAGTGCCAGCAGCATCTCAATCCACGGATGCGCGAGTCTTGGTGATTGACGAAATCAACCGAGGTAATGTGTCACGCATTTTCGGGGAGCTGATTACTTTGCTAGAGCCTTCCAAGCGCGCAGGGGCTTCGGAGGCGCTGTCGGTGACTTTGCCTTATTCCAAGTCCAAGTTTTCCGTACCAAACAATGTGTACATCATCGGCACGATGAACACCACCGACCGTTCTTTGGCTGGGTTGGATGTGGCCTTGCGTCGGCGCTTTGTATTCGAAGAGTTGATGCCGGACCCCGAGGCTTTACAGGGCATTGAGGTGGAAGATTCTGAGGTGAGCGTAGACATTGCCGCGTTGCTGCAGGTGATGAATGAACGCATTGAGGCATTGCTGGACAGAGAGCATCAACTGGGGCACGCCTATTTCATGCCGTTGCGTGAGAGCAATACGCTTGAAAAGCTGGCGCAGATTTTCAAAAATCAAATTCTGCCGCTGCTGCAGGAATATTTCTTTGATGATTGGGAGCGTATTGCCTGGGTCTTGAACGACCATCGCAAGCCAGAGGTGCTGCGTTTTGTGCAAAAGCACGGCAAGAGCTTGGAAACCCTGTTTGGCGGCAACCACGACGTGCAGGCTGTCAGTAAACGCTGGCGCATCAACCCAGATGCATTTGGGTCTCTGGCAAGTTTTGCTGGAGTGATATCCGTGTCTGAGCAAGGTGCTGCACAGGTGGGTGATGCCAATTGAAGCCGAACCTTGTCACCGTCCGGGAATATGCCCGGCTGACGACGGGAGAATGCATACCGTCTTTGGATGCGCATAACGTTTCGCCTTCTGCTTTTACCTGGCTGTGCGAGTTGCAAGGTCGATTGAGCAAAGGCGGCGCGAGTCTGCTTGAGGTTCAGGGGCAGACTTGGCTGAGATTGGATAGCTTGGTCGGGGTGGTGCAAACACCTTGTGGTACCACATTGGAGGTGTTGCCTAAGACCTTCTCCGATACAGACGATGTGCAAAGCAGTCGCAAGTTGCTACGCAAGATGGTGGCGGCCTTACTTGATTTGCCGGGCAAGGATGCGTCTATAGCGGTATTGGAGCGCTTTGATGTGCCGTTGACCGAGTGGGTAATGGCGCAGTTTATGCAGAACTTGCAGCAGTTGGTGCAGCAGGGCTTGCGCTCTGACTATGTTCGGTTGGAGGAGGAATTGCCGTTTTTGCGTGGGCAGTTGAACACGACTGGGCAAATGCGCCAGCCACCAGGCAGGGCTCATCTTTTCCATGTGCGGCACGACGTGTTTTCGCCTGACCAAGCGGCTAACCGTTTGCTGCGTCTGGCTTTGGAGCGAGTGCGTAAGGCTACTGCTCAGCCGGTAACTTGGCGTCTGGCCAATGAGTTAAGCCACAGACTAAGTGAGATTCCACCGAGTCCGCAGCCGCAGCAAGATTGGCGAGCCTGGGGGACGGGGCGCTTAATGGCGCGCTATCAGGCCATCAAACCTTGGTGTGAGCTGGTGCTAGGCGAGAGTATGCCGTTGGCCCTGAGGGGCGATTCTCTGGGGGTGAGTTTGTTGTTCCCTATGGAAAAGCTCTTTGAGAGTTATGTCACGTGTGCCTTGCAGAAGCAGATGGCAGGAGGGTTCGCCCTCACGGCTCAGCCGCGTCAGCATTCATTGGCCAAGCATCAAAACGCCGACATGTTCCAGCTGGAGCCAGATTTGTTGGTACATAGCTCAACTGGACCGGTCACCGTGCTGGACTGCAAGTGGAAGCGGATTGACCAGTCGCAATCCGATAGCAAGAGCAAATACGGTATTCAGCAAAGCGATATGTACCAGATGCTGGCCTATGGTTGTACTTACATGCAAGGCAAGGGTGAGATGTATCTGGTGTATCCGCGTTGGAAGAACTTCCAAGTTGCTCTTCCAGAATTTACGTTGCCAGGAGCACTGCGATTGCATGTGGTGCCGTTTGACTTGGACAGAGATGAATTATTGCTGGCGCAGCCTGCAGACTTTCTTCAGTTAAATACGAGCGCCAGACAGAATTAATGATTGGGGGACGAGGCAATGACAGAAGACCAACTCGAACAAGAAACGCTGGGCTGGCTGCAAGAGGTGGGCTACACCATTCGCCATGGCTTGAGCATTGCACCCGATGGCGATACGCCGCTGCGAAGCAACTACCAGCAGGTGGTGCTGCAAGACAACCTGCGTGAGGCCCTGCAACGGCTGAACCCCCAGATGCCACAGGCTGCGCGTGAGGATGCCTTGGCGCAGGTGCTGGACTTGGGCGTACCTGCACTGCTGCCGTCAAACCGGGCGTTTCACAAACTGTTGGTCAATGGTGTGCCGGTGAGCTACCAGGTGGACGGTGAGACTCGTGGCGACTTTGCCAAGCTGGTGGATTGGGGCAATGCTGCCAACAACCAGTTCTGGGCGGTGAACCAGTTCAGCATCAAAGGGCAGCGCCACACGCGCAGACCGGATGTGGTGTTATTTGTGAATGGCATGCCTCTGGTGGTGATGGAGCTGAAGAACCCCGCAGACGTCAACGCAGACATCTGGATGGCCTACGACCAGCTAGAGACGTACAAAGAGCAAATCCCTGAGCTGTTCCGCACCAATGAGTTGCTGGTGATTGCCGATGGCACGGAGGCGCGCATGGGGTCACTGTCAGCCGACGCTGAGCGCTTCATGCAGTGGCGCACGATTGATGGGGTAGAGATTGACCCACTGGGCAAGTTCAGTGAGCTGGAGACCTTGGTGCGCGGTGTGCTGGCCCCAGAGATATTGCTGGACTACCTGCGCTATTGCGTGCTGTTTGAGGATGACGGCAAGCTCATCAAGAAGGTGGCGGGCTATCACCAGTACCACGCCATACGTGCAGCCATTGCCCGTGTGTTACAGGCGGCGAACAAGGATGCATCTACAGCGGTGCGCGGCAAGGGTGGGGTGGTCTGGCATACGCAGGGGTCTGGCAAGAGCATCACCATGACCTGCTTTGCGGCCCGCGTGCTGCAGGAGCCGCAGTTGCAGAACCCAACTATCGTGGTCATCACCGACCGCAATGACCTGGACGGGCAGTTGTTTGGCGTTTTCAGTCTGGCCCAAGACCTGCTGCGTGAGCAGCCGGTGCAAGCCCATACCCGGCAGGAGTTGCGGCAGGCGCTGAGCAACAGGCCATCGGGCGGAATTGTCTTTGCCACGATTCAGAAGTTCATGCCGGGCGAGGATGAGGACACCTTCCCCGTGCTGTCTGAGCGCAGCAATATCGTGGTGCTGGCCGATGAGGCACACCGTACGCAGTATGGATTCGCGGCCAAGCTCAAGGTGCGCAAGGCGAAGTACCCAACTGCTGGCAGCAGTGCCCCGCTGACGACAGATGGTAAGCCGGTGGCGCAACAGGCGCAGTTTGCCCCTGCAGACAACGAAGTGCTGACCTATCAGGCAGGCTATGCCCAGCACTTGCGCGATGCACTGCCACAGGCCACGTTTGTGGCGTTCACTGGTACGCCTGTAAGCGGTAGCGACAAGAACACCGAGGCGGTGTTTGGCGAGCATATCCACATTTATGACATGCAGCAGGCCAAGGAAGATGGGGCCACAGTGCCCATCTACTATGAAAGCCGCTTGGCCAAGCTCAAACTCAATGAGGAGCTGCTGCCGCTGTTGGATGACGAAGTGGACGAACTGACTGAGGACGAGGAAGAAGAGCAGCAAGCCCAAGCCAAAAGCAAATGGACGGCCTTGGAGCAGGTGGTAGGCACGCAGTCACGCATTGACAGCGTGGCGCAGGACTTGGTCGAGCACTTTGAGACGCGCGATGCGGCAAGCCCCGGTAAGGGTATGGTGGTCGCCATGAGCCGCGATATCTGCGTGCATCTGTACGACGCAATCATCAAGCTGCGTCCAGACTGGCACAGCGATGACCCAGAGAACGGTGCTATCAAGATAGTGATGACGGGCAGCGCCAGCGACAAAGCCCTGCTGCGCCCGCATATCTACGGCAACTCCATCAAGAAGCGATTGGAAAAACGCTTCAAAGACCCGGCAGACCCTCTCAAGCTGGTTATCGTGCGCGACATGTGGCTGACGGGCTTTGATGCTCCGTGTGTTCACACCATGTACGTGGACAAGCCCATGAAGGGCCACAACCTGATGCAGGCCATCGCCCGCGTGAACCGTGTGTTCAAGGGCAAGCAGGGCGGCTTGGTGGTGGACTATCTAGGCATTGGCAATGAGCTGAAAGCCGCGATGAAGGAGTACACGGCCAGCAAGGGGCGAGGCAAGCCCACTGTGGATGCCCATGAAGCATTGGCCGTGATGCTGGAGAAGCTGGACGTGCTCAAGGCGTTGCTGCATGGCTATGACTGGAGCAACTTCCGCACGGGTGGGCACAAGTCGCTGGCTGGCGCTGGTGACCATGTACTGGGACTTCCACCTTCAAAGCCTGGAGGTGAGCGCGATGGCAAGAAGCGCTTTGCTGATAATGCGCTGGCCTTGGGTCAAGCCTTCAGTCTGTGCTGTACCTTGGATGAAGCCAAGGCGCTGCGCGATGAAGTTGCCTTTATGCAAGCCGTCAAGGTACTGCTGACCAAGCGGGACGTCAGCAAGAAGAAGCTAGATGACGCAGCCAAGGATGCAGCGGTTCGCCAAATCATCAATCAAGCGGTGGTGAGCGAGCAGGTGGTGGATATCTTCTCTGCTGTCGGTCTGGACAAGCCCAACATTGGTCTTCTGGACGACGACTTCCTGGCTCAGGTGAAGAACCTGCCGGAGCGCAACTTGGCCGTTGAGTTGCTGGAACGTCTCTTAGAGGGGGAGATTAAATCGCGCTTTGCCACCAATGTGGTGCAGCAGAAGAAGTTCTCCGAGATGCTGGGCAATGTGGTCACGCGTTACCAGAATCGCAGCATTGAAGCGGCGCAGGTGATGGAAGAGCTGGTCGAGATGGCCAAGAAGTTCCGTGAAGCCGCCAAGCGTGGCGAATCGCTGGGGTTGAGTGAAGACGAAGTGAAGTTCTATGAGGCTCTGATTGAGAATGAGTCGGCGGCGCGTGAACTGAGCGACGAAATCCTCAAAAAAATTGCCCAAGAGCTGACGGACAGCTTGCGCAAGAATGTGACCGTGGACTGGGCCGAGCGTGAGAGCGTGCGCGCCCGTCTGCGCCTTATGGTCAAGCGTGTTCTGAAGAAATACAAGTACCCGCCAGATTTGGCTGATAACGCGGTGGAACTGGTGCTGGAGCAGGCGAAGGCACTGGGGGAAAGCTGGGTTTAAAGTGGCTTTGGACTGGACTTCTATTGCTCCAAAAAGCGACTTCAGTCTATAAGCAGTGAGCTGGTTTAGCTTCCCTTCAAACGCTTCATACGACGAGGACTGAATCGAAGTTCATTTTCGTCTTCTGATTTCATTGGTGAAAAATGAGCTGTCCAATAACGGAGGTGCGCTGCACCGGCTGCTCGTTCTCTGGGGTAATGACGCCCCGTCCGGTAGTGGTGAAGTACCAGTTACCTGATGGACGGACAGTCGATGGTGGTAGACGCTTTGTAATTTGCTTCGATTGTGATGCCATTACCGAAGCGGAGATGCTCCCTAGCTTGGGCGATATTGAGCTTGAAGAACGCAGTACGGCGCCGAATCTGTTCACCCGACTTCTTAGCTGGCTTCACTATACGCATAGGAAGCCAGCGGAGTCGCATGGCGATTTGCAAGCGACGCGCGATTTCTTGAAGCTGAGGCGTGGAGCTCCTCGTTGTTTAAGGTGCGGAGGTACGAATTGGCAAAAACGCGATTTCACTGCTGGCGTCATTCACTCATGCGGTGGGCGACTGCATGAGTTGCCGAGCGATGAGAATGCATTGCAGTTTCACTATGCTTCCACAACAATTTTGCTAGATGTGGAAGGGCTACCTATTTTGGGTGGCTACATCATGCGATAAAAACTGAGCCCAAGAGCAGTCCGTGGTCGTGAGGGATAAAGCTGCTTTGGGATGGGGTGAGCCCGCATTAAGTTGCTTTCACGCGATATTTGTACACTGGCGCGCGCTGACTTTCTTTGTGGACTACTGACTCAACCAGGCCAGAGCGCACCAAGTGCCGCAGTGCCCAATCCACCTTGCCTTTGGAGCGCCCTAGGGCCAAAGTCAATTCGCCGTGGAAGAACCACCGACTCGGCTGAAGCTGCAGGAACCGCAGCGTTACGTCCGTGCCTGACCCTTTGACGATGTGGCCAGGGGGATAAGGGTTAAATGGCCGTGCCTTCGGCTCAGGCTGTTCGTTTACAAGGTAATCGACCATCCGGTCAAGAGACATTCTTCCCCCACTTCTCCAAGGTCTTGGGCCACAGGTCCAGTGATTCAATGCTCGTGCGGGTCTGCTCTGCCCACATGCGGCCCTGTGCAACTATGCTTCGCGGGCGCTAGGCAGTACTGGTCGAATGGAAAATGATAGGGTGCTTCAAGATTACCCGGGCACGCAGGGTCTAGTTCTTGGTAAAAGTGCCTACAGATTGCCTACAAGTTCAAAAAAAGAAAAAGCCCGCTATCGTTTAGATAGCGGGCTTTTCTTTACTGACTTGGTGCCGGAGAGATGAATCGAACACCCGACCTTCTCATTACGAATGAGCTGCTCTACCGACTGAGCTACACCGGCGATAAGCTATAGATTATAGCGCTTTTTCATCGGCCTCGAGGTGGTAGCTGGTCACGCGTTCCACTTCGTTCTTGGAGCCGAGGACAACGCTCACGCGCTCGTGCAATTGCGTTGGCTGGATGTCCAGGATGCGCTGACGGCCGTTGGTGGCCATGCCGCCGGCTTGCTCGACAAGCCAGCTCATGGGATTGGCTTCGTACATCAGGCGCAGCTTGCCGGCCTTTTGTGGCTCGCGCTTGTCCCAGGGGTACATGAAGATGCCGCCGCGGCACAGAATGCGGTGGACGTCGGCCACCATGGCCGCGACCCAGCGCATGTTGAAATTCTTGCCGCGCGGGCCGTCTGCACCAGCCAGACATTCGTCCACGTAGCGCTTCACAGGGGCATCCCAGTGGCGCATGTTGGACATGTTGATGGCGAATTCCTTGGTGTCTTCGGGGATCTTGACGTTTTCCTCGATGAGCACGAACGAGCCTTGCTCGCGGTCCAGCGTGAACATGGAGACGCCGTCGCCCACGGTCAGCACCAGGGTGGTCTGGGGGCCGTAGATGCAGTAGCCGGCAGCCACTTGCTGGGTGCCAGGCTGCATGAAGTCGCTGTCGTGAACGCCAGGGTGGCCTTCAGGCTTCTTGAGCACGCTGAAGATGGTGCCGATGGACATGTTGATGTCGATGTTGGACGAGCCGTCCAGGGGGTCGAACATCAGCAGGTACTCGCCCTGGGGATAGCGGTTGGGCACCACATAGATGCCTTCCATTTCCTCCGATGCCATGGCCGCCAGGTGGCCGCCCCATTCATTGGCTTCGATCAGGGTTTCGTTGGCGATGATGTCCAGCTTTTTCTGCACTTCACCCTGCACGTTTTCGCTGCCGGCTGTGCCCATGACGTCGCCGAGCTCACCTTTGTTCACGGCAAAGCTGATGCGCTTGCAGGCGCGGGCCACCACTTCCAGCAGCAGGCGCAACTGGCCGGGGATGAGCCCGTCCACACGCTGCTGCTCGACCAGATAGCGGGTCAGGCTGATGTTTTTCTTCATGTTTCAACTCCTTGAAATTCGATGCAAATCTGAAATGGACAGAGAGCAGGGGTAGGCACGATCACTTGCCGGGACGCCCTGCATTGCGCTGTTCCAGTTCCGCCAGCAGCTCCCTGGCGCGGGTTTGCTGCTGGCTGTCTTTCTGGTTCAGCGCGTATTGTTCATAGCGGGCCAGCCATTGGCGGGCCTGCGGTTCCTGCCGTTGCTCATGGGCAAGGACCACGAGCTGGAAATAGCTGTCGTAGACAGTGGCATGGTCTTGCGCCGTCTGAGCAATCTGCAGACGCTCCTGAAGATAGGCGCCAGCCTGCTTCAGGTCGCCCAGCTCATAGCAATTTTGCGCAATATTGGTGAGCACACCGCGTATTTGCTGCAGCTTGCCCATGGCTTTGAGGCGCTCACGCGCGACAGGAAGCAGCCGCTCGTTGGCTTGCCTGGCCTCGCGAAATCGCCCCAGCTCATGCAGCAGATAGCCCTCGTCCTCATAGACGCCGAGAATCTGCATCTGGCTCGGAAAATCCAGAGCCCGTGCAGGCTTCACGCTCTCGTCCCAGCGCATTTCGGCGGGTAGCAAGGCAATCTGCGGCAGCGCATATCGAGCCTGAAAGGCTTTGACCCGCTTGAGTGCCGCTTCATGCTGCCCGGCCTCCGCCAGCCAGCGGATGCTTGAGTAGCGCAGGAAAAAATGAGCGTATGACAGCTCCGGGTCCTGAGTGCCGGACAAAGCCGCCAGTGCCGTCTGCGCTGCTTCGGCTGCCTCTTTGGGCATGCTGCGGCGGGCGTAGACGCTGGCCTGTGTGTAGTAGAGCCGGAAGATATCGCGTGCAGCGAACCCCGGCTTTTTCAACATCGGCTCCAGCGCCTGCAGATCGGCACTCATGGCTCGCCCGCTGAAGCTGCCGCCTTCGCTGAAGACAGTGGCATAGAGGGGCGCAAAACGGGCTTCGAATCCCGCATCGGGCTTTGCAGCTTGAGTGCTCAGCGACATGCTCGCCGCAGCGACGGCAAGGGCCTTCACGCCCCGAGCCGCGTGTCGGGCAAGCATGTGCAGCTCCATCAGTCCGCCAGGGCGCGGGTGATGACCTCGCGCACGTCGTTGGACAGATCGGGCTTGGCTGCCACGCGGGCGATGGCTTCGCGGGCCGCAGAGCGGTAGGGCTCGGCCAGCTTTTTCCAGCGATCCATCACCCGGGCCAGACGGGAGGCCACCTGAGGGTTGATGCCGTCGATCTCGATCACGCGATCGGCCCAGAACACATAGCCCGCCGCATCGGCGCGGTGGAAGGCGCCGGCATTGTTGCAGTAGCTGAAGATCAGGCTGCGTGCGCGGTTGGGATTCTTGATCTGGAAGTCGGCATGCTTCATCAGCGCCTTGACGGCAGGAAGCACATCGCCGCCGCGGTCGCTGGCAGAACCTTGCAGGGCAAACCATTTGTCCAGCACCAGCGCATCCTGCTTGAACAGCGCGTGAAAGCGCTGCAGCGCCTGCTCGGCCAGTGGGCTGGCACTGTAGACCAGGGCGGAGAGTGCGGCCATGCGGTCCGTCATATTGCCAGCGTCCTTGCAGCGCTGGTAGGCCTTGCCGGGCCAGACCGTGTCGCCAGTTTGAGCGGCATGCAGGCACAGCATGGATAGAGCGCGGCCAGCCAGCGCTCGGCGGCCGGCGCTGACATGGTCGGGGCGATAGGCACCGGTGTCGCGGTTGGCCTCCCAGATGCTCTCCCACTCTGGCTGCAGGGCACTCGCGAGCTGCAAGATCATGGCTTCGCGCACGGCATGCACGCGCTGCGGATCGACTTCGGCCAGTTGCTCGGCGATATAGCTCTCGGGCGGCAGCGTGAGCACCAGGTCCTTGAAAGCAGCATCCAGCTTGTCATCGCGCAGTACGCGGCGCATGGCTTCGATGAAGTCTGACGGCAGGATTTCGGCACTGGCTTCGCCGCTGGCAGCGATTGCCTTCAGGGCGTAACGCAGGCCCAGGCGCTGGCTGGCTTCCCATTGGTTGAACGGGTCGCTGTCGTGAGCCAGCAGGGTCAGCAGATCGGCATCGCTGAATTCATGCTCCAGTACCACGGGGGCGCTGAAGGTGCGCAGTAGCGAGGGCACGGGGGCTTCGCTCACATTGCTGAAGACAAAGCTTTGTTCGGCTTCGGTCAATACCAGCATGCGGCTGGTGACGGTCTGGGCCGTCTCTTCGCCTTGCAGTTGCAGGGCGATGGGCTGGCCGCTGGCGGTGAGCAGACCCATTTGCACGGGAATGACGAACGGCAGTTTTTCGGCCTGACCCACGGTGGGCGCGCAGCTTTGCGACAGCGTCAACGTATAGGTCTGGGCGTCGGCATCGTACTGGCCCACGGCCTTGAGCACAGGCGTGCCGGCCTGGCTGTACCAGCGGCGGAACTGCTGCAGATGCTGCGCCAGAGCAGAGCCCGGGTTGGCGTCGGCAATGGCCTGCGAGAAGTCATCGCAGGTCACGGCCTGACCGTCATGACGCTCGAAGTACAGCTTCATGCCCTTGGCAAAGCCTTCGCGGCCGACCAGGTTGTGCTGCATGCGTACGACTTCCGCGCCTTTTTCGTAGATCGTGACCGTGTAGAAGTTGTTGATCTCGATATAGCTGTCGGGGCGCACGGGGTGGGCCATGGGGCCGGCATCTTCGGGAAACTGCACGGTGCGCAGCACGCGCACATCGTCGATGCGCTTGACGGCACGGGCCGAAGCCGTGCCCGCCATGTCCATGCTGAACTCCTGATCGCGGAATACCGTCAGGCCTTCCTTGAGGCTGAGCTGGAACCAGTCGCGGCATGTGACGCGGTCACCCGTCCAGTTATGGAAGTATTCGTGTCCGACGACGGACTCGATATTGGCGTAATCGGTGTCGGTGGCCGTGGCCTGGCTGGCCAGAACATACTTGGTGTTGAAGATGTTCAGGCCCTTGTTCTCCATGGCGCCCATGTTGAAGTCGCTGGTGGCGACGATCATGAAGCGATCCAGATCCAGGCTCAGGCCGAAGCGGGCCTCGTCCCAGGCAACCGAGTGCATGAGGGAGTTCATGGCGTGCTCGGTCTTTTCCAGGTCGCCGGGGCGCACATAGACCTGCAGCAGGTGGTCGCGGCCGGCACGGCTCTTGATCTTCTGCTCGCGGGCCACCAGATTGCCGGCCACCAGCGCAAACAGATAGCTGGGCTTTTTGTGCGGATCGACCCACTTGGCAAAGTGGCGGCCGTCTTCCAGATCGCCGGACTCCACCAGATTGCCGTTGGACAGTAGCACCGGGTACTGGGCCTTGCTGGCGCGCAGTGTGACGGTGTACATGGCCATCACGTCGGGGCGGTCCAGGAAGTAGGTGATGCGGCGAAAACCTTCTGCCTCGCACTGCGTGAAGAATGTGTCCTCGCTCACATACAAGCCCATGAGCTTGGTGTTCTTGATGGGGGCGCAGGTGGTGAAGATCTCCAGCTCTACGGGCTCGTTGCCCTCGGGCAGGTTCTCCAGAACCAGCTGGTCGCCGTCCATCTTGAAGGAGGTACCTCCGCCGTTGACCATCACCCGCGCCAGATTCAGCTCGTCGCCGTCCAGGCGCAGCGCCTGTGCCGGCACCTCGGGGTTGCGGCGCACGCGCATCTTGCTGAGCACGCGCGTCTTGGCCGGGTCCAGATCAAAAGTCAGATCCACCGTGTCGATCCACCAGGCCGGAGCCTCGTAGTCGGCAAGGTAAATGGCGGCGGCCGGGGCTTGCCCGTCACGCAGTTGCAGCATATCGATTCCTTTCTAGGATCAGAGGCCTTGCTTGAGCGAGGCTTCGATAAACACATCCAGATCGCCGTCCAGCACCTTCTGGGTGGCCGAGACTTCGACGTTGGTGCGCAAGTCCTTGATGCGGCTGTTGTCCAGCACATAGGAGCGGATCTGGTGGCCCCAGCCCACATCGGTCTTGGTGTCCTCGAGCTTTTGCTGCTCTTCCATGCGCTTGCGCATCTCGAAGTCATACAGCCTGGAGCGCAGGCGCTGCCATGCCACGTCACGGTTGCTATGCTGCGAGCGACCGTCCTGGCACTGCACCACGATGCCCGTGGGGATGTGGGTCAGGCGCACGGCAGAGTCGGTCTTGTTGATGTGCTGACCGCCCGCGCCGGAGGCGCGATAGGTGTCGGTACGCACGTCGGACGGATTGATGTTGATCTCGATGGAGTCATCGATCTCGGGGTAGACGAACAGCGAGGAAAAGCTGGTGTGACGGCCGCCCGAGCTGTCGAAGGGCGACTTGCGCACCAGGCGGTGCACGCCGGTTTCGGTGCGCAGCAGGCCATAGGCATACTCGCCTTCGACCTTGATGGTCGCGCTCTTGATGCCGGCTACGTCGCCCGGAGTCTCTTCTTCGACCGTGGCCTTGAAGCCCTTGCGTTCGGCGTACTTCAGGTACTGGCGCAGCAGCATGCTGGCCCAGTCGCAGGCTTCGGTGCCGCCGGCGCCGGCCTGGATGTCGATGAAGCAGTTGAGCGGATCGGCTTCGCCGCCGAACATGCGGCGGAATTCGAGCTCCTCGATCAGCGGCTTGAGCTTGGCGGTTTCGGCTTCGATGGTTTCAAGGCCGGCATCATCGCCTTCTTCCTTGCTCATCTCGAACAGCTCGGAATTGTCGGCCAGCTCGGTGGTGAGCTTCTCCAGGGTCAGCACGACGGAGTCGAGCGACTTCTTTTCCTTGCCCAGCTCCTGTGCCTTCTTGGGGTCGTTCCAGACGGCAGGGTCTTCCAGCGAGGCGTTTACCGTGCGCAGACGTTCGTACTTGGCATCGTAGTCAAAGATACCTCCGGAGATCGGCCGTGCGCTCTGCCAGATCTTGGAGGGTGTTGCCGATAGAGTTGACGCGTTCTGCTTCCATGGTGAATCCGTTTGTTCTTGCTGATAAATAAGGGCTGATTTTCTCATGCCGGACGGCTGTAAGGATGCAATGGCCTTCGACAGGGTTTTTGAGTGCTTCATCGGGGTGTCTTTTTGAGCCCAGCTATGCCCCTGCTGCCTCCATCGGTTTTATTCATGGATGCCGTTACTCGAAGTAACAAATACTGCATAGAATTCGCAGGCGCGCGCAGTGTGTACGCGCTTATCAAGCAGTTTCCCCCACTCCCCATCTCGCAGGTGCCAGACCTTGCAGGTCGCCCAGGCACCCAATTCCCCCATGAACTTCTTTCGCAACCTCAAGCTGGCTAACAAGCTGCTGGTGTCTTTTGTGCTGATCCTGCTGATCAGTGCGGTATCGGGTCTGTACGGCCTGGTCCAGATGGAGCGTGTCAATGCCACGGCCACCGATCTGGCGCGCCAGTGGCTGCCGGCGGCCCGAAACCTGCAGGACATGCGTTACCAGCTGCAGCGCTATCGATCGCAGACCATGCAGCATGTGATGGCCCAGTCGTCCGAGGAAATGGCGGTCTATGACAAGAGCATGCCCAAGCTCTGGGACGAGCTGGTCCAGAACCAGCAGTCCTATGGCAAGTATGTGAGGACCGACAAGGAGCGGGCCCTGCTGGCCGAAATCGGCGAGGATCTCAAGGCCTATGCCGTGCAGACGGCCAAGGTGGTGGATCTGTCACACCAGCTGCTCAACGATGACGCCAGCGAGATTTTGCGCGGCGAGGCTCTCAAGATCAGTCGTGGCATCAACACGCGTCTGGAGGCGCTCAGCGAGATCAACCATCAGGCGACCGAGGAAACCAATCAGGCGGGCGACGACCTGTATGCCGCTGCCCGCTGGTGGGTGATGGCGCTGCTGCTGGGCTCCATCGTCATCGGCGTGGCGCTGGCGGTGCTGATCGGTCGTTCCATTTCGCGTCCGCTGGAGTCGGCCGTGCAGCTGGCGCAGTCCGTGGCCGCTGGCGATCTGAGCGCCAGCATCACGGTGCAAAGCCGCGATGAAGTGGGCCAGCTGCTGCAGGCGCTCAAGGAGATGAACACAAGCCTGCAACGCATCGTGGGCCAGGTGCGCCAGGGCACGGACTCGATTGCCTCGGCCAGCAGCCAGATTGCCAGCGGCAACCAGGATCTGTCCTCGCGCACCGAAGAGCAGGCCAGCTCGCTGGAGCAGACGGCAGCCTCCATGGAAGAGCTGACCGCCACCGTGCAGCAGAACGCCGGCAATGCCCAACAGGCCAATCAGATGGCCTCTGCAGCGTCTCAGGTGGCCGTGCGCGGTGGTGCCACGGTGGCCCAGGTGGTGCAGACCATGTCGGCCATCAACGAGTCCTCGCGCAAGATCGTGGACATCATCGGCGTGATCGACTCCATCGCCTTCCAGACCAATATTCTGGCGCTGAACGCAGCGGTGGAAGCGGCCCGTGCGGGCGACCAGGGCCGCGGCTTTGCCGTGGTGGCCTCCGAAGTGCGCACCCTGGCCCAGCGCTCGGCCGAGGCGGCCAAGCAGATCAAGCAGCTGATCGACGACTCCGTGAGCAAGGTGCAGGAAGGCAGCACCCAGGTCGACGAGGCCGGCAAGACCATGGATGAGATCGTGATGAGCGTGCGCCGTGTCACCGACATCATGGGCGAGATCTCGGTGGCCAGCCACCAGCAGACCTCGGGCATCGAGCAGGTCACGCAGGCCGTGACGCAGATGGATCAGATGACCCAGCAGAACGCGGCTTTGGTGGAGGAAGCCGCCGCTGCGACCGACGCGCTGCGCGGCCAGGCCGCTGCGCTGGCCGAGACGGTGAGCTTCTTCAAGCTCGGCGCCCAGTCCGGCCTGCAGGCCGCGCCGGCCCTGGCGCCAGCCACGTTCAAGTCCGCGCCTGCCAGGGCCGCCATCAAGGTCTCGACTCCGGTCAGGGCCCAGTCGACTGCGCTCAAGCGCCCCGCAATGTCGGCGGCAGGCAAGCATCCGGTCCTGAGCTCGGCGAAAAGCGCAGCAGCGCCCCTGCCGCAAAAGTCCGCGACGGCAGACGATGGCGAGTGGGAGAGTTTCTAAGCCTGGTGCGGGCGTGCGGTGCCGGGCTCGGTGTCGCTAGCTATACCGCTAGATATGCCGCTATTAATTAAGAAGCATGTACCACATGTATTCATTGAATTTCAATATGTTTTATATCTGAAATCGTTTGATATATTGCGATATAAGCTTCTTTATTGATAGCGTTTAACAAGTCTGCCTTCGAAGCAAAAACACCCCGCAGCCGTGGCTGACGGGGTGTTTTTGTGTCCGGGCCAGGAGCTGCGCAAGCCGCTCCTGCCGCCTCGCATCAGCCGCCGCGCGTGATGGGCACTTCGGCGTTCTTGCCGTAGCTGCCGTATTTGCCCAGCTCCCACTTGGCAATCGCGTTGCGGTGCACCTCGTCGGGGCCGTCAGCAAAGCGCAGCGTGCGTGCTGCGGCATAGGCATAGGCCAGCGGGAAGTCATCGCACATGCCGCCGCCGCCATGCACCTGCATGGCCCAGTCGATGACCTGGCAGGCCATGCTGGGGGCCACGACCTTGATCATGGCGATCTCGGTCCTGGCCACCTTGTTGCCGGCCACATCCATCAGCCATGCGGCCTTGAGCGTGAGCAGGCGCGCCATGTCGATCTTGCAGCGCGCTTCGGCAATGCGCTCCTGCGTCACGGTCTGCTGGGCCACGCTCTTGCCGAAGGCAACGCGGCTGCTGGCGCGCTTGCACATCAGCTCCAGCGCGCGCTCGGCCAGGCCGATCAGGCGCATGCAGTGGTGAATGCGGCCCGGGCCGAGGCGACCCTGGGCGATCTCGAAGCCGCGCCCTTCGCCCAGCAAGATATTGCCGACGGGAACGCGCACGTTCTCGAAATACATCTCCATATGGCCGTGGGGCGCATCGTCATAGCCCATCACGTTCAGAGGACGCGCGATGCGGATGCCCTTGGCATCGGCCGGGATGATGATCATGCTCTGCTGCGAATGCTTGGCCGCTTCTGGGTCGGTCTTGCCCATGGTGATGAAGACCTGGCAGCGAGGATCGCCGGCACCCGAGATCCACCACTTGTGGCCGTTGATCACGTATTCGTCGCCCTGGCGCTCGATACGGGTGCAGATGTTGGTGGCGTCGGAGGAGGCGACTTCGGGCTCGGTCATGGCGAAGGCCGAGCGGATCTTGCCTTCCAGCAGGGGCTTGAGCCAGCGCTCCTTGAGCTCGGCACTGCCGTAGCGGGCAATGGTCTCCATATTGCCGGTATCCGGAGCGGAGCAGTTGAAGACTTCGGAAGCCCATGGCACGCGGCCCATGATCTCGGCCAGCGGTGCATATTCCTGGTTGGTCAGGCCCGCGCCGTGGTAGCCCGAGGCTTCGGCGCTGTCCACGGGCAGAAACAGATTCCACAGGTCTGCAGCCTGGGCTTTGGGCTTGAGCTTTTCAATGGTTTGCAGCGGCGTCCAGCGCTTGCCAGCGGCCGTGTTGGCCTGCATCTCGTCGGCATATTCCTTTTCCGCCGGGTAGATGTAGTCGTCCATGAACTTGAGCAGGCGTTGCTGCAAGTCCTTGGTTTTGGGCGAGTAGTCGAAGTCCATGAGTGCTCCTTTTATTGTGGGAGGGTCAAGTTGCGTGGTGGTGGATAAAAAGTCAGGCGCGCTGGGCAAAGGACCAGGCCAGCTTCGCCATGGGGCGGGCGGTGTCACCCGAGGCCTTGGCCTGGGCGCTGGAGGCCGTGCCGGCCTCGACACGCTTGGCAATGCCTTGCAGGATGGCGGCGATGCGGAACATGTTGTAGGCCAGGTAGAAGTTCCAGTCGCGCTGCAGCGTGGCCACATCGGCAATGCCGGTGCGCTGGCAGTAGCGCTGCATGTAATCGTGCTCGGCGGGGATGCCCAGGCCCGCGATGTCCAGACCCGCGATGCCGCGGCCCAGCTCGGCCGGGATATGCCAGCTCATGCAGTGGTAGCTGAAATCGGCCAGCGGGTGGCCCAGCGTGGACAGCTCCCAGTCCAGCACGGCGATCACGCGCGGCTCGGTGGGGTGGAACATCAGGTTGTCCAGGCGGTAGTCGCCATGCACGATGGAGACACGGCCCTCGTCGCGCGCGCTGGCCGGCATATGGGCTGGAAGCCACTGCATCAGTTGGTCCATCTCGGGGATGGGCTGGGTGACCGAGGCCACGTACTGCTTGCTCCAGCGGCCGATCTGGCGCTCGAAGTAATTGCCGCTCTTGCCGTAGTCGGCCAGGCCGCGCTCGGCAAACTTCACGCTGTGCAGGGCTGCGATCACGCGGTTCATCTCGTCGTAGATCTGGCCGCGCTCGGCGGGCGTCATGCCGGGCAGGGACTGGTCCCAGAGCACGCGGCCTTCCATGAACTCCATGATGTAGAAGGCGCGACCCATTACCGACTCGTCCTCGCACAGCGCATACATATGCGGCACGGGTACATCGGTGCCGGCCAGGCCCTTCATGACGCGGTATTCGCGCTCGATCGCATGGGCCGAAGGCAGCAGCTTGGCCACGGGGCCGGGCTTGGCGCGCATCACATAGCTTTTGCCGGGCGTGATCAGCTTGTAGGTGGGGTTGGACTGGCCGCCCTTGAACATCTCCACCTGCAGCGGACCTTCAAAGCCCTGGACATGCCGGCTCATCCAGTCGGTCATGGCATCGATATCAAACGCATGCTGATCGGAAACCGCGCGGGTGCCGACGAAATGGTCAAAAGTGCTCATGCTGATTCAGTCCTTTGTTCGATTTGTGATGGCCAAGGCGCAGCCCGCCACGCCGCGCCAAGGGCGCAGCGAGCGAATGCGTGAAATGGGGAAGAGTTGCCGCAGAACGCGGCAAGAGAGAAACGAAGGTGAAAACTGGCGCGATTCCAGCCAGAGATGCCGAGCAAGAGCCGCCTCGCGGCGATGGCATCGTCCCCCTCCCGCAAGCGCAGCGAAGCCAGAGAGGGGGAAGCCGCAAAGCGGCTCAGGGGGTGAATCAGTGATCCGTGTCTGCAATGCGCAGCAGCGTCACCCGGTCGCGCACGATGAGGCCACCCGGCTCGATGCGAATGACCTCCTCGCGCTCCATGGACTTGAGCTCCTGGTTCACGCGCTGGCGCGAGGCGCCCAGCAGTTGCGCCAGCTCTTCCTGCGCCAGATGCAGGCCGATGCGGATCTCGTTGCTGTCCGACAGGCTCATCACGCCATAGCTGCGCGTCAGATGCAGCAGCTGCTTGGCCAGGCGCGCTCGCAGCGGCAAGGTGTTGAGGTCTTCCACCAGGCCGTAGAGCTGACGTACTCGGCGTGCGTTGAGGCGCAAGATCGCTTCGGAAAACTCCACATGCTCTGCCAGAATGCGCTTGAAGTCCGCCTTGGATACGCACAGCAGCGTGGTCTCGCCATGTGCATAGGCGTCGTGCGTGCGCTTGTCGCCATCCAGAATCGCGACATCCCCGAACCAGATGCCCGGCTCCACGTAGGTCAGCGTGATCTGCTTGCCCGTGATGGAGGTGGAGCTGACTCGCACCGCGCCACGTGCACAGGCGATCCACTCCTCGGGCGGTTCGCCGCGAGCGCAGATGAGCATGCCATCTTTGTATCGTTTGACGTAAGCGCATCGAAGAATGTCGTGCCTCAAAGAGGGCGAAAGGGATGAAAACCAGCGACCAGAGTTGATCGCCTCACGTTCTTCCATACTAAGAATTGGCTCGTCCATGTTCTGTCTTATGCGTGACTGGTAACCGCCCCATTGTCGCGTGTGGGACCGGCTGTGCCGCAACTGCGGGACTCAGGGTTGTCACCTGTGTGTCCGCTTTTACCGCGAAGAGGGTTTGCGCCGATCAAGAAAACCCAGTGTCCATGCGGGCTGCGCAGCGGCGCTCCATAAAAGATGCCCGCTGGCTGCGGGCATTCGAGCTTGTCATTTCCGGCATCGGGTGTGCTGGGCAGGCCTGGCGCGGGCGGCCAGTCTGCAGCCATTGAAACCACCATAAGAAACACCATAAAAAAAGCTGCAACGCCTATCCCCGAGGCATTGCAGCTATTGTTTCTTGGCGGTGGCCTAGGCCGGCACTTGCATGCGCTGCAGCAGATGCTGGGCGGCTGCCTCCGGATCGGGGGCATTGACCAGGGCGCGCACCACGGCCACCGAGCCCACGCCCGTGGCACGCACGGCGGGGAACAGATCCTCGGAAATGCCGCCAATCGCCACCAGCGGGTATTGCTGCATCAGCCGCACATAGGCCGCCAGACGTGCCAGTCCTTGCGGAGCTGTCGCCATCTTCTTGAGCGTGGTGGGAAAGACTGCGCCCAGGGCGATATAGCTGGGCTGGACAGCATGGGCGCGCACCATCTCTGCGTAGCCATGGGTGGAGACGCCCAAGCGTGTGCCCGAGCTGCGGATGGTCTGCAGATCGCGCTGGCCGATCACGTCCAGATCTTCCTGGCCCACATGGATGCCGTAGGCACCTGCGTCCAGCGCGGCCTGCCAGTGGTCGTTGATGAACAGGCGTGCCTGCGTGCCCTTGACGGCTTCAACAGCGGCCTTGACCTCTTGTGCCACGGCGGCCCTGTCGTCGGACTTGAAACGCAGCTGCACCGTGGGCACACCCGCGCGGGCCATGCGGCCCACCCATTCGGCCGTAGGCAGCACGCCATACAGGCCCAGCTCGCGCGGGCAATGGGCAAAGGCCAGGGCCGGGTCGGCCTTGCCGAGACCGAAGTCGCGTGGGTCGTCGGGCCAGTGGGTGGCATCGAAATGATTGTTGCGCTCGCTCTGGCACTGCCAGGCCTGGGCCACGGTCTGCGCATCCACGGCAATAAAGCCCAGCTCGCTGCAGGCCTCAAGCGCAGCCAGATAGGCCGGGTCATGACGCAGCGCGGGCGGCACGGGCTGGGGCGTCAGCTCGACCGAGTTGGCATCGTGGTGCAGCTGGGCGCCAAAGTTGGCGCTGTGCTGGTGGATGATGGCTTGCGCAAGGGCCTTGATTTCAGCGGAGTCCATGGGACGGCCTTTATTCCTGATGCCAGAAAGGGGTGCCCAGCACGGGCGTGCTGGGCTGGGCGGCGTTTTGCTCGGCCATGGCACCTGCGCGCCAGGCGGCGTGACCGGCATTGACGGCATCGGAGAAGGCGCCGGCCATGGCCACGGGATCTTCGGACAGGGCCACGGCGGTGTTCAGCAGCACGGCGTCATAACCCCATTCCATCACGGTGCAGGCATGCGATGGGCGGCCCAGGCCGGCATCGACGATCAGCGGCACCTTCAGGCGCTCGCGCAGCATCTGCATGGCATAGGGGTTGACGGGGCCACGGCCGGTGCCGATGGGCGCAGCCCAGGGCATGACGGCCTGGCAGCCCACGTCGACGAGTTTTTGGCACAGCACCAGGTCGTAGGTGGTGTAGGGCAGGACCTGGAAGCCGTCCTTGATGAGGATGGAGGCCGCTTCCACCAGATTGAGCGTATCGGGCTGCAGCGTGTAGTCGTCGCCGATCAGCTCCAGCTTGATCCAGGGGGTGTCGAAGACTTCACGCGCCATCTGGGCCGTGGTCACGGCCTCCTGGATGGTCATGCAGCCTGCCGTGTTGGGCAGCACGGGCACATTGAGCTTGCGCAGCAGCTCCCAGAAGCTGGCACCGGTCTCGGCGGCATTGCTGCCCTGGCGGCGCAGCGAGGCCGTGACCATGGCGGGCTTGGAGCGCTCCACGGCGGCTTCGAGAATCGCCGGCGAGGGGTAGCGCGAGGTGCCCAGCAGCAAGCGGCTTTCAAAACGCTGGCCGTAGAGAACCAGTGCGTCGTCGGTGGTTTTGGTATTCATGATTTATCTATATCTCTTGTCTTTGTATCGCAGTGCTCGTCAAGCCAAATGGACTTCAAACGAGCATGTGCCAAGTCAGTGACACCGAGCAAGAGCCGCCTCGCCGCGAGGGTGTCGTCCCCTGGGGGAAGGCGCGAAGCGACTCAGGGGGATTCATTGCTAGCCGCCTGTCACCGGAGAGATGACTTCCATCCTGTCGCCCTCATTGAGCGCATGGTCGGCGTACTGCGTCTTGGGCACAAATACCGTATTGACCGCCACGGCAAACGGGGGCCTGGCCTGCATCTGCGCCAGCGCATCGGCCACGGTGGCATGGGCTGGCAGCTCGGTGGCTTGCTGGTTGAGAGTGATCTTCATGGCATCGAAACGGAAAATAAAGCGGGTGCTAAGTTAAACCTCTGCACGGCAGTGCTTGCGTGCGCCGGGGGTGCAAGTGCTGTGCGCCAAAGTTCGGGCTCGCAGTTCGGGCTCGCAGTTCAGCCACGATGCACGGCGACATCGAATTCGCGCGCCAGCGGCGAGTCGTTGTGGTCCACCAGCTCCAGCACCACGTCCAGCATGGCGGGCGAGATCATGAAGCCGTGACGGTAGAGGCCGTTGACTTCCATGACGCGCGGGGTCAGCAGACGCACGGCGGGCAGATTATCGGGCAGGGTGGGGCGGCACTGGGTGGCGATCTCCACAATGCGGCCTTCGGCAAAGCCGGAGTGCACGGTATAGGCCGCGCTCAGCAGCTCCAGCGTGGAGCGCACGCTGGCTGGCGACATATCGTCGGACTCGATCTCGGTCGCGCCAATCACGAACAGATGATCTTCCTTGGGCGCTATATAGATGGGGTAGCGTGGATGGATCAGGCGTGTGGGGCGCTGCAGCGTGACTTCGGGCGCATGGATGCGCACCACCTCGCCGCGAATGCCGCGCAGCTGCTTCCACTGGGTACGGGCACCCAGACCCCGGCAGTCGAACACGAAGTCTGGCTGGCCGCTGTCGCCATGGGTTTCGCCGGGGCGGAAGTCGCTCACTTCGCGCGGGCTCTCCCAGTGCAGCCGCACGCCCAGGGCGCTGAGCTTGTCGAGCAGCGCCGTCAGCAGCTGGCGGTTGTCGAGCTGGCCTTCGCCGGGCAGATAGACGGCCTGGTTGAAGCGTCCCTGCAGCGCGGGCTCGCAGTCCTGCAGCGCCGCGCCGGTCTTCTCCTGCATGGCCGGCAGGCTGGGGTTGATGCGCCGGTTTTTCTCCAGCAGGCCGAAAAAGCGCGCCGCATCGCCCTGGTCCTGACGGTGCCAGAGGATCAACGTGCCGTTTTGCTGCAAAAACACATGCTGCTCAAGCTGGGCTATCAGCTCGGGCCAGCGCTTGAGCCCATGCTGGCCCATGCGCACCACGCCGGGCTCGGTAATGGCCGATTCGGCCAGCGGCGCCAGCATGGCGGCCGCCACGCGCGCCGCAGCGCCATCGCCTAGCGGGCCGTGCGCGTCATAGAGGTCGATGGCATGACCGCGCTGGGCCAGGGCCAGCGCCAGCAGACGGCCCATGAGGCCGCCGCCGAGAATGGCGATCTTTGAAGAAGCTTGTAGCAATGACATGTGCAAATCGTTTTCCATCCGGACACAGGAACAGGGCCATGTGCAGGACAAAACGCGGCATGCCTTGCGGCTTGTGAAACTCCCCACGCCAGCATGACCTGGATCGGGTGCAGGGGGCACAGGGCACGGATGGTGCTCTGGTGCGCAGCCGGTGGCTGGCGCTGCCCCAGGGTGTTTCTCAGTCCGCGCAGGCTGCTTGCCTGCGGGACACCCCTGTTTCGTCCGTTGGACATTACAGCACAACCGCAAACTGCACGCATTGACCATGCGCATGGGCGATAATTTTTGCCATGACAGTGATTGCTTCATCCTCCATCTCCGGCGCCGCAAAAAAGCGCTATGCGCGCGTGCTCTCCATTGCCGGCTCCGACAGCGGTGGAGGCGCCGGCATCCAGGCCGACCTCAAGACCTGCGCGGCACTGGGCTGCTACGGCATGACGGCGATCACGGCCATCACCGTGCAGAACACGCTGGGCGTGACGGGTATTCACGGCATTCCGCTCGATACCGTGCGCGGCCAGATCGATGCCGTTGTGCAGGACATAGGCGTCGATGCCGTCAAGATCGGCATGCTGGCAACCCCCGATGTGGTGAGCGTGGTGGCGGATGCGATCCGTCGCCACCGGATCAGGAACGTGGTGCTGGACCCCGTGATGGTGGCCACCAGTGGCGATCGCCTGATCGTTCCCGAGACGGCACAGGCGCTGGTCAGCGAGCTGTTTCCGCTGGCGACGGTGATTACCCCCAATCTGGATGAAGCAGCTTTGCTGCTGGGTCGCAGCATCGACGGCATTGGAGCGCTGGATGCGGCCGTCGCCGATCTGCTGGCCATGGGGGCGCCGGCGGTGTTGCTCAAGGGCGGGCATCTGAGCGGCGATCTGGTCATGGATGTGCTGGGTCGGCAAGGCCAGCAGGCCGGTGACTATCTGCGCCTGCAGTCGCAGCGCATCATCACCCATAACGGTCACGGCACGGGTTGCACGCTGTCGTCGGCGATTGCATCTTTCCTGGCCCAGGGGCTGGCGCTGGAGGCGGCAGTGACCGAGGCGCGGCGCTATATTCTGGGCGCCATCGAAGCGGGCGCCGAGGTCTATACCGGCCAGGGCCATGGTCCGCTCAATCATGGCTATGCGCCGCGCGCGCAGCTGATCGTCGAAGGCTGATTGCCGGCACTCACAAAAAAGGCCTGCTGCTGCAGGCCTTTGCTTTTGGGGTGTGCTTGTTGCTGGGCTTACCAGCCCCAGACCAGATTCTTGGCCACCCAGCCGCTTTGGCCATTGCTGCGCTGGACCTGGGCCCAGCTGCCTTGCTTTTTCAGCGTCTGCAGCACCTCATGCTGCTCCAGCTTGCCTACCCGGTTGTGTTTCTGGCCGGGGCCGGAGCGCAGATTGGCCGTGCGCGCCGTCACCACCATATGCGGGCTCTTGCTGGTCAGCGGGGCGTGGACCCAGCCCAGTGTGGACTCATAGTCCTTCACGCGCAGCCACTGGCCCTTGCGCTGGGTGACTTGCAGTGGGTAGCCCTTGCTGAGCTCCCAGAGGGTTGCGGAGCGGGTGTTGGGCTGTTCGCGCACATTCACGGTCTTGCCCTTGATGCTGACAAATTCCTGGGCTTGTGCAAGGGCCGGCAGCAGGCCGGCGGTGAGCGCACCCAGCGCGATCAGGCTTGAAGTGGCGGCGGTGCGGATCCAGCGGGCTGTGCGGCGTTGGTTGCAAGGCACGGGGCAGATTCTCCTTTTATCGATTGAAAACAGGCTGTAACCCTTATCGGACTTGCGTGGCTAGCTATAGTTCCTGTAGAAAGCTGACAGGGGCTGAACGCCCGACAGCCATCAAGGAATGCCATGAACCAGCCAGCCAGCGCCCATGGGAGCGCCTCGTTGACCACCCGATTGACGCTTGCGATGACGGCTCTGGCCGCAGCGACGCTGCTCACGGCCTGCCAGAGTAGGGCGTCGGCGAATGCTCCAGCTGTAGCACCTGCCGCCGCTGCGGATGCAAAAGCCGGGGAGCTACAGATGCTGGGCCGGCAATTGCTGGCCGCTGCCGCGCAGGGCGATGCCGTGGCGGTGCGCAATCTGCTGGCCGGCAACGCGCCTGTCGACGCGCAGGACGCCCAGGGCAATACCCCGTTGCTGCTGGCCACGGCAGCCAACCATATCGAGGTGGCGCGATCGCTGCTGATGCACGGTGCCAGCCCCAATATCCAGAACCAGATGCAAGACAGCGCCTATCTTCTGGCCGGTGCGCAGGGCCGGCTGGAGATTGTGCGCATGACGATTTCCTACGGCGCCGATCTCAAGAGCACCAACCGCTATGGCGGCACGGCCCTGATTCCGGCCTGCGAGCGAGGCCATCTGGAAACAACCCAGGCGCTGATCACGGCTGGTGTGGATGTGAACCATGTCAACCGGCTGGGCTGGACCTGCCTGATGGAGGCCGTGGTGCTCAGCGATGGCGGGCCGCGCCATCAGGCCATCATCCAGGCCTTGATCGATGCGAAAGCGGATCTGAACCTGCCCGACAAGGATGGGGTGACGGCCCTGGCCCATGCACGCCAGCGCGGGCAGCAGGCCGTGGTGCAACTGCTGCAGGCAGCGGGCGCCAGGTAAGAAGTAGAGAAAATGGCTGAAGCGCTCTGTTAGGGGGCGCTTTTTGCTATTGATTTTGTTTTTCAGGCGGCAACGGAGCGCGGCTGCAGCTGGCGTGTGGCGACGGCCACCACAAAAGTCAGCGCCAGCGTGGGCAGGGCCGAGCCCAGGGCTGTGCTGGCATAGGGCAGCAGGTGATAGAACGCAATGCCCAGCACCCAGATGGCCACGGCATCCCAGCGCACGGCGGGCGCTTTTTGCATCAGCTGCACGGCATCGGTGCCAAAGGCCAGGCGACCCAGCATCACGCCGAACAACGGCACAAAGCAGGAGCTGAGCAGCAGCAGAAACGGCTCCAGGCTGTGCATGGGCAGCACCATGGCCAGCGCTGTGCACAGCGACGCGATCAGCAGTCCCCAGCGGCGAATGCTCCAGCCCGGTTGCAGGCTGTGGGCCGACATGGCGCCCGAGTAGGCATCGCCATAGGCGTTGTCCACCTCGTCGATCAGAATCAGCGACAGGGCAATCAGCCCGCCCTGGGCCAGCAGCAGGGCCGTGACCAGGTCTTCGCTGGGCAGGGTCAGGGCCACCAGCACGCCCAGGCTGTAGCACCAGATATTGGCCAGGGCAAAGCCGCTCCAGGCACCCGTCAGCGCGGACTTGCCGCTTTTGCCGTGGCGCGCATAGTCGGCCACCAGCGGCAGCCAGCTGATGGGCATGGCTATCACCAGATCGACGGCGCCGAGCATGCTCATGCCGCCTGCACCTTCGCGGGCCAGCAAGGTCCCGAGGCCGGTGGCGCTGGCCATTTTCAGGAATTGCCAGCTCAGCCACAGCAGCGAGGCAATCACCAGCGGCAAGGCCACGCGCGAGATGATGCGGCGCACCAGGGTGGTCATGGAGCCGCTCATCAGCAGCAGGATCACGCCACCCCAGAGCAGCGTGGCCAGCCAGGGCCAGTAGGCGGCGCCCATGATGCCGCTTTGCTTGCCCAGCGCCACGGTGGCGTCGCGCATCACCACCAGCTCGAAACTGCCCCAGCCCAGCAGCTGGATGATGTTGAGCACGATAGGCAGTCGTGCGAAGCGGCGGCCGTAGACGCTGTGCATCAGCCCGGCGCTGGACAGGCCGCTGTCGCAGCCCAGCTTGCCCACCCAGCCCAGCAGGCCGGCGCCGATCAGGGAGCCGATGCCGATCGCGATCAGCGCATGCAGCGGGCTGAGCGCGGGCAGCAGATAGGCGCCCATCTGCATGACCAGCAGGCCCACGCCCAGACTGAACCACAGCGAGGCATGGTCGCGCCAGGCAAAGACGCGCTCCTGCGCCGTCACCGGGGCCAGGGCCCGATTGGCCGATGTGGAAGAAGATGAATTCATGAATGCTCCGCCAGAAAAACGAAGCAGGGGCCGCATGGTTGGCGCGGCAGGCCAGCAAAGACATGGCCAGTCGCGGTCTGACACCTTGGACAGCTTCCCTGCGCGAGGATGATCTCGGGCAAGCGGACCTCAAGACACCGCTTGCGCAATCAGGTTCAAAGGGACTCTCTCAGCCCTGACCGGTCATGGTCAGGACACCCCCAGCATGGCTGCCAGCCTTGGGCAGCAGCGAGCGCGATTGTGCCAGACATGCCAGGCCGGAGCAGGACTGCGGCGCGAAGCGGTGTTGCAAAGGGTGTTGGAAATGGTGTTGCAAATGCTTGCAAATCGGAGGGCCGGTCTTGACCCCGTTGGCTCTGCTGCTGCGTTTCAGCCTTCGACAAGTTTGTTTCACGCCGCTGTGGCTGTACTTTGAGGAGGCCTTGTCCATGTTGTCTGTCCGTATCGATCCCCCGGTTTCCGGTTTCTTGCTGTCGCGCGGCCGTCTGCTGCGCGCTTTTGTGCTCTGCGCTGCCGCGATGGTGGCCGCCGCGCCGGCTTCGGCCTGGACGCGTGGCAGCCACAAGCTGGCCCAGATCAGCATCGTCGAACGTGCCACGGGTCGGGTACTGCCCCAGTACAGTCACGAGGGGGAGTTGTGGGTGGTGGGTCGTCCTGGTGCCAACTATGCGGTGCGCATCCGCAATCTCGAGGGCCGCATCATCATGGGCGTCATCAGCGTTGACGGGGTCAATGCCATCAACGGCCGCACGGCGAGTTCCCGCGCCGAAGGCGGCTATGTGCTGGATGCGGGCGACAGCTATGACGTGAGGGGCTGGCGCAAAAGCAATGACAACGTGGCTGCGTTCTATTTCTCCGAAAGCGATATGTCCTATGCCGCCAGAACCGGCCGGCCGCAGGATGTGGGCGTGATCGGGGTTGCGCTGTACCGTGAAAAGCTCCCCGAGCCTGCCGCCTACCAGGGGCCGCTCTATGAGCCGCAAGCGCAGGCCAGTGCCTCGGCGGCTGAATCTGCGGCGGCGGATGTCGCCGTGCCGCAGGCCGCCAGCAAGAGCCGCAGCGCCGAGCGCCGTGCGCCACAGGCCTCGCCGGCCCCCTCGCTGGGCACGGGCCATGGCGCGGTGGAGCGCTCGCAAGTCACCCAGGTGGAGTTCGAAGCCGACTCCGACCAACCCCGGCAGATGGTGCGCATCCGTTACGACAGCTATGCCAATCTGGTCGCCAGAGGCGTGATTCGCGAGCCTCGTCCACGGCTGTCCCAGCCGCGCGTGCCCAATCCTTTTCCCGGGGACAACGGCTTTGTGCCGGATCCGCCCCGCAACTGAGTTGGTGGCGCTGTCGCCGGAATTTGCATAATCGCGGGCATGCTTGCACCGCCGCTTGCCCAACCCTCAACCGCCGATGAAGCCCTGATGCGCAGCTATGCCGCAGGGCAGACCACGGCTTTTGAGACGCTTTATGCCCGGCACAGCCTGCGCATGTGGCGCTATTTCTATCGCAACACGGGCGATGCGGCGCTGGCCGACGATCTGGCGCAAGACCTCTGGTTTGCCGTGGTGGACAGTGCTTGCCGCTATGAGGTGCGCAGCAGGTTCACGACCTGGCTGTTCACCATGGCGCATCACCGGCTGGTCGACCATTGGCGCAGGCAGCGGCCGGGCATCAGCCTGTCGGCAGACACGCAAGAGTCCATGCGGCTGGCCGAAAGCCTGTTTGCGGCCTCGGGCTTCGAGCCCGAGCAGCAGCTCGATCGCCAACTCATGGCCCAGGCCATTCTGGCAGCGTTGGCCCGGCTCCCGGCCGAGCAGCGCGAGTGCTTTTTGCTGCAGGTCGAGGCTGATCTGACACTGGCCGAAATTGCCAAGACCACCGGCGTTGCCGAGGAAACGGCTAAGAGCCGCTTGCGCTATGCGCGTGCCAAACTGCGCGCCGCGCTGGAGGAACTGGCATGAATATGCACCCCGACGCCCCGTCCGGCGACGACAAGCCCGATGCGCTGCGAGAGATCTACCACGATGCGGTGGCACAAGACCGTGGCCCCAGTGCACAAAGCAGTGCCGCTATTTTGGATCGCGCGCGCCAGCGCGCGGCAGGCGTACGGCAGGAGCCCTCGGTGCCGATGGACAAGCCTGCCGCCAATGACCGCTTCTGGCTGCGTCATGCGCTGGGCGGACTGGCGGCTGTCGGACTGGTGGGCTGGCTGATGCTGCAGCATGGTGCCTGGTGGAGCGGGCCGGACGCCGGATCCGGTTCCAGCTCCGACGTCGTGGCCGAGCCTGCCCAGCCTGCGGATATCGACCCGGCTGCACAGGCAGCTGTACAGGCGTCTGCAATGGCTTCTGCTCCGGCGGCTGCAGATGCCAGCGCAGCTCCTTCGGCTCCGCTGGCTGAGAAGTCCAGGCAGAGCCGGGCTCCAGCAAAGGCGCAGCAGGCGCCGCATACCCTGGATGTGCAGGCGTCGGCCCCCGCGCCGCAATCCGAGGCTGCGCCAGCCTCCAGCGCAGCAGCGGCAGCAAGCAGAGCACCGGCTGCCAAGGCGCTTTCCCGGAGCACGGATGCTGCGCAGCCTGTTGCACCGGCGGCCGATGCGATGACACCCCAAAACTCTCGCTTGTCCGCGCAATTGCCGCTGTGTCCCCTGCCGACCGAAGAAGAGGCCCGTCGGCAAGCCGCAACAGAGGGGGCGGATAAGGGGGCGGATAGTGGCTCGGGCACGGCACGCCAACCCCCGCATTGCCGTCCGCGAAAGCAAGAGCAATTGCCGCCAGTCAAGTCTGAGTCTGGTCAAGATGCTGCGCAAGATGTAGCAACACCGCAGCGATGAGACAAAAAAAGCCCGCTTGACGCGGGCTTGGGTGATGGTCTGGCCAGTCCTTTTCAGGCCTGGCGTAAGAGCATGTTACTGGATTTTTGCGCTTTTGCGCAGCTGATCCTGGAATTGCTGCAGCTTTTGCTGTTGCAGCTGCTGAGTGATCTGGGGCTTGACGTCCTCGAACTTGGGCATTTCAGCCTGGCGCTCGTCATCCATGCGGATGATGTGCCAGCCAAACTGGCTCTTGACGGGGGCGTCGGTCATTTCGCCCTTCTTGAGCTTGATCAGCGCTTCGGTGAACTCGGGCACGTAGTTGTTGGGGTTGGCCCAGTCCAGGTCGCCGCCGCGGGCACCCGATCCGGGGTCCTTGGATTCCTTCTTGGCGATGTCTTCGAACTTCTTGCCTGCCTTCACCTCGGCGATGATGGCCTTGGCGCGGTCTTCGGATTCCACGAGGATGTGGCTGGCCTTGTATTCCTTGCCACCATTGGCCTCAACGAACTTGTCGTATTCGGCCTTGGCTTCGGCATCGGTCACGGGGTTCTTCTTCTGGAAGTCTTCGAACAGCGCACGGATCAGCACGGTCTGGCGGGCCATGTCCATCTGTTGCTTGTAGGCCTCGGAAGCTGCCAGACCGCGGCGGTTGGCTTCCTGCATGAAGACTTCACGCGCGATGACCTCGTCCTTGATCATCTTGTCCATCTCGGGGGCCACGGGCTGGCCGCTGGCTTCGATCTGGGCCTTCAGGGCATTGACGCGGGCCATGGGAACGGCCTTGCCATTGACGATAGCCACATTCTGGGCCGAGGCGGACAGGGCGGCTGCGCCCAGAACAGCGGCGGCCACGATGCGGGCCAGTTGCTTTTGTTTCATGCTCATTCGAGTTGTGATTGAGAAAAGTAAGTGAAGTTCAGTCCATACGCAACAGGCTCCCATCAAGGAGCCTGCGGTCAGAACGGTGCGTTCTCAAAGTACTTCAATGGCGATGGCATGAACACCCTGGTCAATGAAGTCTTGCAGTGCATCATACACAAGGCGGTGGCGTGCCACGCGGGTTTTTCCATCAAAGGCCGGACCAGCGATGCGCACGCGAAAATGCGTGCCCACACCGCTGTCGTTGGCACCGGCATGACCGGCATGCTGATAGCTCTCGTCGATGACTTCGAGTCGGCTCGGGGCCAGACGCTGGCGCAGGGCTGCGTCCATGGCCTGGGCGCTGATGGTCACGCTCATGGCTGCTTGTCCTTGGTTTCGGCCGTGTTGGGCACACCGTCCTGGGGCAGGTAGCGGCTCATGTAGACGGCTTGTGCAATCACAAACACCACCATCAGTCCCATGCCGCCAAACAGCTTGAAGTTGACCCAGGCATCGGTGTCGAAGTTGTAGGCTACCCAGATGTTGAGTCCGCCCATGGCAGCGAAGAATGCGGTCCAGGCCCAGTTGAGCTTGAGCCATATGGCGTCGGGCAGTTGCAGTTGCGCGCCCATGACGGAGCGCAGCAGGTTCTTTTGAAACACCAACTGGCCGATCAGCAGCGCGCCGCCCATGAGCCAGTACAGCACCGTGGGCTTCCATTTGATGAAGTTGTCGTCATGGGCCAGCAAAGTGGCGCCGCCAAACAGTACGATGACGCCCAGGCTCATCCATTGCATGGGCTCGATCTTGCCGGTCTTCAAGCGCAGATAGGCGATCTGCGCCACAGTGGCGGCAATGGCCACGGCTGTGGCGGTGTAGATGCCCCAGACCTTGAAGGCCACGAAAAACAGGATGATGGGGAAGAAATCAATCAGCAGCTTCATGCGCGAAATGGTAGTCGTTCTGGAATTCAGACTGCGCAGCACCGACAAGGTTCCCGGCGCTGTGAGTAAAGCCGCATCATGCACCAAAGCCCAGGTCATTCCGTGAGCAAAGCCTTGTGCGCCGGACGGAATCAGCTATCAAAGCTGATGCGCAGCGTCAGCGCAGCAAGCCCGCTTGGAAGCGTAGCCCTTGCTGCCCAAGCGTTGCCAGCTCTTATTTTTGGGGCTCGTTCTGGAAATCCAGCGAGGCCGAGTTCATGCAGTAGCGCAGGCCGGTGTCGGTGGGGCCGTCAGGAAAGACATGGCCCAGATGGGCTCCGCAGTTGCTGCACACAGTCTCGGTGCGCACCATGCCGTGGCTGCGGTCCACGATATTGGTGATGGCGCCGGGCAGGGCCTGGTCAAAGCTGGGCCAGCCGCAGCCGGCGTCAAACTTGGTATGGGAGTCGAACAGCTTGTTGCCGCAGCAGATGCAGTGGTAGCTGCCATCGGCCCAGAACTGTTCGTATTTGCCGGTGAACGGCCTCTCGGTGGCCGCGTGGCGCGTGACCTGGAAGGCCGCGGCTTCGGCGCCCTTGTCCTGCAACAGGGCTTGCCATTCTTGGTCGGATTTCTGGACAGGGAAGCTCATGATGAACAGCTGATCTCAATCGAGGAAGCCCAGTCGGGCGGGAAGCCGGCCCAGTCAGCGTGGTCCGGGTGCGATTCATAAGGCGCTTGCAGCACGGCCAGCATTTGCTGCGCAGGCGCAAAGTCGCCTGACTGGGCGGCACGAATCACGGTCTCGCCCAGATGGTTGCGCAGCACAAAGCGCGGATTGGATTTTTGCATCAAATCGACGGCTTGCGCTTGATCCACTTGTGCCAGCTGAGCTGAATAGCCCAGTGACCAGGCATCAAAGCTGGCGCGATCCAAAATGATGTCACGCAGTGGCTCAAAGTCGATTTTCGTTTCCTGCCTCTGTGCAATAGCATCGGTCAGGCGGCTGAAGAAGATGGTGTAGTCCACCTTGCTGTCGGCCAGGATCTGCAGCAGCGGGTTGACCAGCAGCGCAAAGCGCCCTTCGGTGGCGGGCGTGCCGGCCTCGTTCTCGGGCAGGCCCAGCTTGGCCAGCATCTGGCGCGCATAGGCGGCGGGAAAGACGGTCTTGTACGACTCCAGCGCGGCAATCGTCAGCTCTTCGTCGCCGATCAGCGGCAGCAGGGCCTGGCCCAGGCAATAGAGATTCCAGTAGGCCACCTGGGGCTGGCGGTTGAAGGCATAGCGGCCCTGGCTGTCGCTGTGGTTGCAGATGTGGCCGGGGTCGAAGGCGTCGAGAAACTGGAAGGGGCCGTAATCGATGGTCAGGCCCAGGACGCTCATATTGTCGGTATTCATCACGCCATGGCAAAAGCCCACGCCTTGCCACTGGGCCAGCAATCGGGCCGTGCGCTCGCTCACGGCCTGCAGAAAGTTGGCATAGGGATTGCCGTTCAGTGCAGCGGCCGTGCGGCACTGGGGGTAGTGCTGGTCGATGACCAGATCGGCCAGGGCTTTTAGTTCGGCCTGCATGTCGCGTGCGGCGAAATGCTCGAAATGGCCGAAGCGGATGAAACTCTCGGCCACACGGGTCACGACGGCGGCGGTTTCCATGGTCTCGCGCGCCACGGGCAGGGGCGAGCCTGTCAGCGCCAGCGCGCGCGTGGTGGGAATGCCCAGAGCCGCCATGGCTTCGCTGCAGAGAAACTCCCGAATTGACGAGCGCAGCACGGCCCGGCCGTCACCCATGCGTGAATAGGGGGTGCGGCCTGCGCCCTTGAGCTGGACTTCAAAGCCCTGCTCCGTCTCGCCCAGCAAGATGGCACGGCCGTCGCCGAGTTGGCCGGCCCAGACGCCGAACTGGTGACCGCTATAGACAGTGGCCAGCGGCTTGCTGCCGCCGTTGCCATGGTCGGGGGCGGGATTGCCGCTGAGTATCTGCAGTGCTTGGGCACTGCGCAGCCATTCGGGGTTCAGACCCATCCAGCGGGCCGTGCTGACGCTGGTGGCAATCCAGTGCGGCTCGGGCACTGGCGTGGGTTGAAGATAGGTGAAAAAAGCAGGGCCCAGGGATTCGAAGCGGCCGGGCTTGCGCCATTGCGGGGCAGGGGATTCGCTCATGCAGGCATTGTGCTTGAGCGGCATCAGGGACAGGGCTTGCAGGGTTGTTGAGCCGGTTGAAGCGGGAGCGCAGCCTAGGTTTTTCCCTGAGTGCGCGCATATCGTTCAGAGGGAGGATGCCGGCAAAGGTCGCCAAGGTTACGCATTGGTGACAGTCCTCAGATGACGACCGGGAAGCCCGCGCTAGGATGCTTCCCGATCATCACAACGATATCCAGGAGAGTGCCAATGTTGGGTCTGATGCAAAGCCAGCCGCTGCTGATTTCTTCCCTGATCGAGTTTGCCGCACGCAACCATGCCGATGGAGAGATCGTCTCCCGCCGTGTGGAGGGCGATATCCACCGCTACACCTACAAGGATCTGGCGGCCCGCTCGCGCCAACTGGCCAACAAGCTCGACTCCCTGGGACTGGCCCAGGGCGATCGCGTGGCCAGCCTGGCCTGGAACGGCTATCGCCATATGGAGATGTATTTCGGCGTCAGCGGCTCGGGCCGGGTGCTGCACACCGTCAACCCGCGCCTGCACCCCGAGCAGATTGCCTGGATCGTCAACCACGCCGAAGACAAGGTGCTGTGCTTTGACCTGACTTTTTTGCCCATCATCCAGGCCGTGCATGCCAAATGTCCCGAGGTGCAGCAATGGGTGGTGCTCTGCGATGCAGACCGGCTGCCGGCTGATAGCGGCATTCCCGGCCTTGTCAGCTACGAGAGCTGGATTGCGGGTCAGTCCGATCAATACCGCTGGCCGCAGTTCGACGAGAACACCGCTTCCAGCATGTGCTATACCAGCGGCACCACGGGCAATCCCAAGGCCGTGCTCTACAGCCACCGCTCCAGCACCTTGCACGCCTATGCAGCCGCGCTGCCGGACGTGATGTGCCTGTCTGCCCGTGATTCTGTGCTGCCCGTGGTTCCCATGTTCCACGTCAATGCCTGGGGCCTGCCCTATTCGGCGGCGCTCACGGGCTGCAAGATGGTCTTCCCGGGCCCGGCGCTCGATGGCAAGTCAGTCTATGACCTCATCGAGTCGGAAGGCGTGACCTTTGCTGCCGGCGTGCCCACCGTCTGGCAGATGCTGCTTGGCTATATGAAGCCGGGCGGCCTGCGTTTTTCCAAGCTCAAGCGCACGGTGATCGGCGGCTCCGCCTGCCCGCCGGCCATGATCACGGCCTTCCAGGACGACTATGGTGTGGAGGTGCTGCACGCCTGGGGCATGACGGAGATGAGTCCGCTGGGCACGCTGTGCACGCTCAAGAACAAGCATCTGGATCTGCCCAAGGACGAGCAGATGAAGATCCTGCAAAAGCAGGGGCGCGCGATCTATGGTGTGGAGATGAAGATCGTCAACGACGCTGGCGACGAGCAGCCCTGGGATGGCAAGAGCTATGGCGACCTGCTGGTGCGCGGCCCCTGGATCGTCGACAGCTACTACAAAGGCAGCGGCAATCCCCTGGTGCGCGGGGCTGATGGCTACGGTTGGTTCCCGACGGGGGATGTGGCGACGATAGACCCCGACGGCTATATGCAGATTACCGATCGCAGCAAGGATGTGATCAAGTCCGGCGGCGAATGGATCAGCTCCATCGATATTGAAAACATCGCCATGGCCAACCCGGCCGTGGCCATGGCAGCCTGCATAGGCATGCCGCATCCCAAGTGGGACGAGCGCCCCATCGTGGCTGTGGTCAAGAAACCAGGCGCCGAAATCACGCGCGAGGAGCTGCTGAAGTTCTACGAGGGCAAGACGGCCAAGTGGCAAATTCCCGATGATGTGGTGTTTGTGGAGGCCATTCCGATCGGTGCCACGGGCAAGATGCTCAAGACCCGTCTGCGCGAGGAACTCAAGGACTACAAGCTGCCTTCGGCTGCCTGATCGCCTCCCGTCCGGCTGGAGCAAAGCCATCATCGTGAGATGATGGCTTTTTTGCCTGTGCCTCTTCTGGCGCGATTGATTGTTTGACATCCATGCCTTCAGCTCCTGGTTTTTGCGATTGCTCGCCATCCTCGCTATCGGATGGTGATCGCTCCCAAGACCTGCCGCGACGCCAGCTTCTCGCAGCCGCCTTGCTAGGCGGGCTGGGTGCATGGAGTCTTCCTGCAGCAGCCTGCGGGCCAGAGACTGTCGCCCCGGCTGCACCGCGCAATGTGTGTCTGGAGTGTCTGGCACGCCGGGCGCAGCAGCGCTCGGCCTTTGTGAACAAGGAGTTGCCATGAGCACGCCGCCTGCCTGGCAGGAAGCAAGGCCTGCGCGCAGGATCTGGCCCCAGCGCTGGTCGCAGCTGCATCCAGGCGGGCGCTCCACGGGCCTGCCCATGCAGCTGTATCTGCTGCTGGATGCGGCGCAGAACCGCGAGCTGCTGGCGCTGGCCCCGCAAAGCGGTGCCGAGGCCTTGTTTGCTTTTGCGCGCTCCAGCAAGGAGGGCCAGCTCAGCCCCTGGCTGGTGCACCTGGGCAGCAGTGCCCAGGCCTTGAAAAAGCCGCAGCAGGATTTTCTCGATGCCGTGCTCGATGTGGTGCAGGCCAGCCCCTGCGCCAGCCTGCTTGCCAGCGAGTGCGAGATGCCGGCGCTGCTGGCCCATCTGCGCCTGGGCATGGACCCTGTGCTGCCCGAGGGCAACAGCAGTTATCTGGCCCTATGGGACCCCGCCGTGCTCGCGGCCTTGCTGGGACAAAGTGATCCGGACACGCAAAGCGTCATCGATCCCGTGCTGCAGCCCGCACAGTGCCGGGCCTTGCTGGGGCCGGTCGTGCACTGGTGGTGCTGGAGCCGATCGGGCCGGTTGCATGAATATGCGGCGGCTGATTTTGCCGGGCCTGCGGTGCCCCTGCCGCTGCAACTCAGCACCGCTCAGGTCGATGCGCTGGTAAAGGGCAATGTGCCCGATCTGCTGATCTACTACCTCAATCTGAATCAGACCCATCTGCGCGACAAATTGCCGCCACTGGCCATGCACTGGTTTGTGCGTCAGCAACTGGTGTTCGCACGCCGCCAGGGGCTATCGGGCACACGTGACCTGCTCAACTATCTGTGCCTGGCGCTGATGGCGGGCGCACGCTTTGATCAGCTGCCCGGCGTGAAGGAGCTTTTGGCCCGGGTCAAGGACGGCAGGCTGAGCTTCGATCAGCTGATGCGCGAGATAGGCCCGCTTCTGGATGGCAGGGAGTTGCCCGAGCCTCAGGTGCTGAGCAGCCCCAGCGGCCTGCCGCTGACGGAAAGCCAGCTACCGCTCTAGACTTTTGAAGTCTAAAGTGTCTCTATCCCTTTATGGGCAGGAGAAGCCGGCTATGGTTTTTGAAGTTGTGGCCTGAGGTAAACCCTGCAGTCACCAATGTGATATGCGCTAGGGCAACCCCCAGGCCGCAGGCGCTGGCTTGCCCTTTAGGCTGGGCGTCGCTCATAACCACCAACGGAGACGCTCTATGAAGTTTGCAATCAAGGCTTTGACAGCATCGGTGATCCTGGCGTGCGCGGGGAGTGCGATGGCGCAGAAGGGTGAGACCGTCAAGGTCGCCTGGATTGACCCGCTCTCGGGCCTGATGGCAGCGCTGGGATCCAATCAGCTCAAAAGCCTGCAGTACGTGGCTGAGGAAATCAACAAGAGCAGTGCTTCGGGGGTGAAGTTCGAAATCATCGGCATCGACAACAAGCTCAGCCCGCAGGAGACTACGGCTGCGCTGCGCTCGGCCATGGATCAGGGTGTGCGCTATGTGTTCCAGGGCAATGGCTCGGGCCCGGCGCTGGCCATCATGGATGCGCTGGAAAAGCACAATGCGCGCAACAAGGGCAAGGAGGTCGTGTTCCTCAACTATGCGGCGGTAGATCCGGACCTGACCAACAGCAAGTGCAGCTACTGGCATTTCCGGCTCGATGCCGACACTTCCATGAAGATGGAGGCCTTGACCACTTATATGAAGGACGTGCCTGAGGTCAAGAAGGTCTATCTGATCAACCAGAACTACTCGCATGGTCAGCAGGTGTCCAAGTTCGCCAAGGAGATGCTCAAGCGCAAACGCCCCGATGTGGAAATCGTGGGTGATGACTTCTCGCCACTGGCTCAGGTACGTGACTTTGCGCCCTATGTGGCCAAGATAAAGCAGTCGGGCGCCGATACGGTGATCACCGGCAACTGGGGCTCGGACCTGGCGCTGCTGATCAAGGCCGCCAACGACGCGGGCCTGAACAACGTCAAGTTCTACACCTATTACGGCATTGCCACGGGCGCGCCCACGGCCATGGGCGCAGCGGCGGCAGGCAAGGTCTATATGGTGGGCTATGGCCACCTGAACATGCCCGGAGTCATGGACAAGATCGTCAAGGGCTTCAAGGCCAAGGTCAACGAGGACATGTACACCGGTACCGTGTACACGGGGCTGAACATGCTCGACCAGGCTTTTGCCAAGGCCAAGACCACCGACCCGGTCAAGGTCGCGGCGACCATGGAGGGCATGAAGTTCCAGAACTACAACGGCGAGGTCGAGATGCGCAAGAGCGATCACCAGTTGCAGCAGGGCCTGTACATCGCGCGCTGGGAGAAGGCCGGCGGCAAATACCCCATGGACTCCGAGAACACGGGCTATACCTTTGCACCTGTGAAGTACTTCGAGCCCTATGTGGCCAGCACCCCCACCAGTTGCCAGATGAAGCGCCCGTCCTGAGCGGGGAGGCGGGATCGATATTCGGGGCGCCCTGGTGGCGTCCTTTTTTGTTCCCGGATTTCATTCGTCTGTAAGTGCGAGCAGCTGTCGCGCAAGTGTCGCCAACTGCCGCGAATCGGCCCGGCAAGTCGCATGCGTGATAGTTCCTAAGGCTTTCCCCAGCGGGAAAAAGTCTACCGGCCGGTAGATTGGCGTCAGTTGCTAGCAAAAATGGTGAAGGAGACAAGTATGAAATGGGTTATACGCGCAGTGGCCGTCTCGGCCATGGCAGTGAGTGCAGGTGGAGCCTGGGCTCAGAAGGGCGAAACCGTCAAGATCGCCTGGATTGATCCCTTGTCGGGTCTGATGGCTGCCGTGGGAACGAATCAGCTCAAGACCTTTCAGCTGCTGGCGGAGGAGTTCAACAAGAAAAATGCCTCGGGGGTGAAGTTCGAGATCGTGGCGCTGGACAACAAGCTCAGCCCGCAGGAGACCACGGCCGCGCTGCGCTCGGCCATGGATCAGGGCGTGCGCTATGTGACCCAGGGCAATGGCTCGGGCCCGGCGCTGGCCATCATGGATGCGCTGGAAAAGCACAACAGCCGCAACAAGGGCAAGGAGCTGCTCTATCTCAACTACGCGGCCGTGGATCCCGACCTGACCAACAGCAAGTGCAGCTACTGGCATTTCCGGCTCGATGCCGATACCTCCATGAAGATGGAGGCGCTGACCACCTTCATGAAGGACGATGCCGAGGTCAAGAAGGTCTATCTGATCAACCAGAACTACGGGCATGGCCAGCAGGTGTCCAAGTTCGCCAAGGACCTGCTCAAGAGAAAGCGTCCGGATGTGCAGATCGTGGGCGATGACTTTTCTCCGCTGGCCCAGGTGCGCGACTTCGCGCCCTATGTGGCCAAGATCAAGCAGTCGGGAGCCGATACCGTGATCACCGGCAACTGGGGCGCGGATCTGTCGCTGCTGCTCAAGGCGGCCAACGACGCGGGGCTGAACAACGTCAAGTTCTATACCTATTACGCATTTGGCGCCGGCGCTCCCACGGCCATGGGCGCGGCCTCCGACGGCAAGGTCTATACCGTGACCTACGGGCACTACAACATGGGCGCGCCGATTCAGGCCAGCATGGATAGCTTCAAGAAGAAATTCAACGACGACCTGACGCAAAGCTCGATCTACCATGTCTTCGCCTTGCTGGATGCGGCCTTTGTCAAGACGGGCTCCACCGACCCGGTCAAGGTTGCGGCAGCGCTTGAGGGCATGAAGCTCAAGAGCTTCAACGGCGATGTTGAGATGCGCAAGAGCGACCACCAGTTGCAGCAGGGCCTGTATATCTCGAAGTGGCAGAAGGCGGGCGGCAAGTTCCCCTATGACGCCGAAAACACCGGCTACACCTTCGCCCCCGTGAAGTACTACGAGCCCTATGTGGCCAGCACGCCCACCAGCTGCCAGATGAAGCGTCCGTCCTGAATCAGGCTCGCATATCTCGCTTTCCCTCGTGCTGCAGCATCCGCACCGACAAGAACGCATAACAGGTGCAGTGCTGCAGCGGTCTTTTTGCTCATGAGAACAAGGCAAGTCGATGACGCCTGAATTTTTCACCATATCCATGCTCAACGGCGTGAGCTACGGGCTGTTGCTTTTCATGCTCAGCTCGGGCCTGACGCTGATCTTCAGCATGATGGGCGTGCTTAATTTCGCTCACACCAGTTTCTACATGCTGGGTGCGTACTTCGCATACACGCTCAGCGGCGTCATCGGGTTCTGGCCCGCGCTCGTCGTCAGCCCGCTGCTGGTGGGCGTGCTGGGGGCGCTGTTCGAGCGCTACAGCCTGCGCCGCGTGCACAAATATGGCCATGTGCCCGAGTTGCTGGTGACTTTTGGTCTGTCCTATCTGATTCTTGAGGTGGTGCAGCTGGTCTGGGGGCGCGGCACCGTGCCTTATGCGCTGCCATCGGCGCTGCAGGGGCCGCTGTTCACCTTGTATGGCACACAGTTCCCCAAGTCACGTTCCTTTGTGATGCTGGTGGCGCTGCTGATGCTGGTGGCTGTCTGGCTGCTGCTGACGCGCACACGCATCGGCCTGGTGATTCAGGCCGCGCTCAAGAACCCCGAAATGGTGGAGGCGCTGGGCCACAACGTGCCGCGCGTGTTCATGCTGGTGTTCGGCGGCGGCTGCGCGCTGGCCGGTCTGGCCGGAGTGATTGGCGGCAACACCTATGTGACCGAGCCCGCCATGGCGGCCTCCGTGGGCTCCATCATTTTCGTGGTGGTGGTGGTCGGCGGCATGGGTTCGCTGGCCGGTGCTTTCGTGGCCTCGCTGCTGATCGGCGTGTTGCAGACCTTCGCCGTGGCACTGGACTGGTCTCTGGCTGGCCTGTTCGCCTCCATGGGCCATCAGGTCAATGAGTCCACCTTCGGCTGGCCCGTGCTGCGGCTGACGCTGTCGCAGGTCGCACCGATTCTGCCTTACCTGTTCCTGGTGCTGATTCTGATCTTCCGCCCCAAGGGCTTGCTGGGTACCAGAGGGGATTGAGCCATGTCTTCGATTGCAAAAACATCCATGAATTCTTCTGCTGCCGACAAAGCTCGGAACCAGGAACATTACCGCTTCAAGCCCTTGAACATAGGGCGAATTCTGATCTGGGGCCTGTTTGCGCTGGCGCTGATCGTGGCACCGCTGATCTTCACCAGCTCGCTGGCCCTGACCATGCTCAGCCAGATCGGCTATCTGATCATCATCTGTCTGTCCTACAACATCCTGCTGGGGCAGGGCGGCATGCTGAGCTTCGGGCATGCGGTCTATACCGGCCTGGGTTCGTTCCTGGCCATTCATGCCATGAACAAGGCCGCTGCAGGCGAGATGGCCATTCCGCTGGTGCTGATTCCCATTGTGGGCGGCCTTGCGGGCATGTTCTTCGCCGCGCTCTTCGGCTATGTGACGACCAAGAAATCCGGCACCACCTTTGCCATGATCACCATGGGTCTGGGAGAGCTGGTGGCCTCCATGGCGCTGATGTTTCCCGAGTTCTTCGGCGGTGAGGGCGGCATCACCACGGACCGGGTCTACAGCAAGTTCTTCGGACTGGATTTCGGCTCGGGCCTGCAGGTGTATTACCTGATTGCCGTGTATTGCTTTGTCTGCACTGCTGCCATGTTTGCTTTTACCGGCACGCCGTTGGGGCGCATGCTGAACGCCGTGCGCGACAACCCCGAGCGTGTCGAGTTCGTGGGCTACAACACCCAGCGCGTGCGCTACTTCGCCTTCATCATTGCCGGCTTTTTCGCCGGCATCGGCGGTGGGTTGACGGCCATCAATTTCGAGATCATCACGGCCATGGACAGCGTCAGCGTGGTTCGCTCGGGAGGCTATCTGCTGTTCACCTTCCTGGGCGGAGCCACCTTCTTCTTCGGCCCCATCATCGGTGCCGTGCTGCTGGTGCTGGCATCGGTGCTGCTGTCCGAGCTGACCAAGGCCTGGCTGCTGTACCTGGGCCTGGTGTTCCTGCTCATGGTCATGTATGCCCCCGGCGGTGTGGCCAGCCTGATCATGATGAATCTGCGTGTCGCCAAGTTCGGCCATTTCAAGCGCCTGCTGATGCCCTATCTGGGCATTCTGGCGGCGGGCACTGTGACGGTGATCGGCGCTGCGTCGCTGATCGAGATGATCTATCACATGCAGCTCAATGCGGCTCTGGGCCCCAAGGTGCCATTCATGGGAGCCGAGCTGGACACCGGTGCTGCTGCCACCTGGACAGTGGCGATTGTGGTGTTCGTGGTGGGCCTGGGGCTGTTGGAGGGCGTGCGCCGACTGACGGCCCGTCGCTGGGGCCGCATACAGGAAGCGATTGAAGAAAGCATCAAGAAAGGGGAGGGCTGAACCATGTCCAGCATCGCCATCCATCAACCGGCTGCGCAAGCGGTGCAGCAGTCCTCTCATGCGCTGGAGCTGCGCGATCTGCGCAAGAGCTTCGGCAAGACCGAAATCATCCGCGGCGCCAATCTGGCGGTCAATGCCGGCGAACGCATCGCCATCATCGGCCCCAACGGTGCGGGCAAGAGCACGTTGTTCAATCTCATCAGCGGCCGTTTCGAGCCCAGCAGCGGCGAGGTGCTGCTGCACGGCCAGCGCATTGACGGCAAAAAGCCTTTCGAAATCAATCGCATGGGACTGTCGCGCAGCTTCCAGATCACGAACATCTTTCCCAAGCTTTCGGTGTTTGAAAATCTGCGCTGCAGCGTGCTCTGGAGCCTGGGCTATCGCTACAGCTTCTGGCGCTTTCTCTCCAACCTGCATGACGCCAACGAACGCGCCAATGAGCTGATGGAGATGATCGGGCTGCACCGCAAGCGCGACACGCTGGCGGTGAACCTGACCTATGCCGAGCAGCGCGCGCTGGAGATCGGCATCACCATCGGCGGCGGTGCCAGCGTCATCCTGCTGGACGAACCCACGGCCGGCATGAGCAACAGCGAAACCGCGCATTTCATACAGCTGATCAAGAAAGTCACCGAAGGCAAGACGCTGCTGACCGTGGAGCACGACATGGGCGTGGTCTTTGGGCTCGCGGACAAGATTGCCGTGGTGGTCTATGGCGAGGTCATCGCCTATGACACGCCTGAAGCCGTGCGGGCCAATGCGCGGGTGCAGGAGGCCTACCTGGGCTCCTCCGTAGCCGATCAGCAGGCAGGAGCGCATTGATGCCGCACCCCCTGAGCGGCTGTGCCGCTTCCCTCTCTCTCGCTTCGCGGGAGGGAGACGACAGCTTCGCGGCGCAGCGACCCCTGCTTGCTGTTGCTGTTGCTGACCTGGGCCAAGCATGTTCTGGGGCTCCAAGCCTATTGACAATCCGAGAGGACATCAGCAGATGTTGAAGATCAATGATTTGCATGCCTATTACGGCAAAAGCCATGTGCTGCATGGTGTGGACTTCGAGGTCCATGCGGGCGAGATCGTGGCCTTGCTGGGGCGCAACGGCTCGGGCCGCTCCACCACGGCCAAGGCCATCATGGGGCTGGTGCACTGGGAGGGGGCGCTGGACTGGAAAGGCAAGAACCTGAACGGCAAAAAAGCCTATGAGGTGGCCCATCTGGGTATCGGCTATGTGCCCGAAAGTCGTGACGTATTCCCCAATCTGACCGTGCATCAGAACCTGATGCTGGGCCAGAAAGGCAAGGGCAAAGGCAGCCGCTGGGGCTTTGACGACATGTATGCCATGTTTCCCCGCCTCAAGGAGCGCCAGCACACCGAGGCTGGCGTGATGTCGGGCGGCGAGCAGCAGATGCTCACGCTCTGCCGCACGCTGATGGGCGATCCGGATCTCATCATCATCGACGAACCCACGGAAGGGCTGGCGCCCAAGATCGTGGAGCTGGTGGGCGAGTACCTCAAGAAGATCAAGGATCGCGGCGTGTCCGTGCTGCTGATCGAGCAAAAGCTCACCATTGCCATGAATATCTCGGATCGGGCGCTGGTCATGGGCCACGGACATATCGTGTTTGACGGCACCCCCGAGACCCTCAGAGCGAACGAAAAGGTTCGCAAGGAGTGGCTGGAGGTGTGAGCTGACACACCTCTTGAGCGGCTTTACCGCTTCCCCCTCTCTCTCGCTTTGCGGGAGGGGGACGACATCCTTGCTGCGGGGCGGTGGGGCCGCCCAGGCCCTTGCTTGATGTCTCTGACATGAGGTGTGCTCATTCTGTGAGCTGTCTCGCTCAGGACAAGCATCAGTTGCGCAACGCAGCAAAACTCGGAAAATAAAAAACGCACGACCGTTCTTTTCTATTTATTGAACAGGGGACAACAGCATGACTGCTGAATACAAAGTAGACGGAGCCATCGCCGTCATTACCTTGAGCAACCCGCCGGTCAACGGCCTGGGTCTGGCTACCAGACGCGGTGTGGTTGAAGGTTTGCGCCAGGCCCTGGCGGATGACGCCGTCAAGGCCATCGTCATTACCGGGGCCGGCAAGGCCTTTTCCGGCGGAGCCGATATCACCGAGTTCGGCAAGGAAGATGCCTACCGCGAGCCGCATCTGATCTCGGTCATCCAGCAGCTGGACCTGTCGACCAAACCTTTGATTGCCGCGATTCACAGCGTCTGCATGGGTGGCGGGCTGGAGCTGGCGCTGGGCTGCCACTACCGCATTGCCGCCCCCGGCACGGCTGTGGCACTGCCCGAGGTCAAGCTGGGTCTGCTGCCGGGCGCCGGTGGCACCCAGCGCCTGCCGCGCGTACTGGGTGTGGAAGCCGCTCTGAACATGATCGTCAGTGGCGAGACCGTGATGAGCGAAATGCTGGCCATGCTGCCCGGCCAGAAGCTGTTCAACAAGATGTCTGCATCGGCCGAGACGCTGCTGGCCGATGCCAAGGCCTTGGCGCTGGAGGTCGCTGACGTCCGCCCGCTGCCGCGTGTGCGCGACCTGTCCTGCAAGCATCCCCAGGGCGAGGCCTACTTCGAGTTTGCCGCCACCATGGTGCAGGGCATGTCCAAGAACTTCCCTGCGCCCATGCGCTGCCTGGAAGCCGTCAAGAACGCCACGACCAAGAAATTCGACGACGGCATGGTGGCCGAGCGCGAAGCCTTCATGCAGCTGATGATGACGCCCGAGTCGCGTTCGCTGCGCCATCTGTTCATGGCCGAGCGTGCCGCCTCCAAGATCCCTGACGTGCCCGGCGACACACCGGTGCGCGAGGTCCGGGCCGTGGGCGTGATCGGCGCCGGCACCATGGGCGGCGGCATCTCCATGAACTTCCTGAATGCGGGCATTCCCGTCACGATTCTGGAGACCAAGCAGGAAGCCCTGGACCGTGGCGTGGCGACCATCCGCAAGAACTACGAAGCCCAGGTCAAGAAGGGCAAGCTCTCCGAGCAGAAGTACGAGCAGCGCATGGGCCTGCTGTCCACCACGCTCAACTATGGCGATCTGAAGAATGCCGACCTCATCATCGAGGCCGTGTTCGAGGAGCTGGGCGTGAAGGAGCAGGTCTTCAAGCAGCTCGATGAAGTGGCCAAGCCCGGTGCGATTCTGGCATCCAACACTTCCACGCTCGATGTGGACAGGATCGCCGCCTTCACCAAGCGTCCCCAGGACGTGGTGGGCATGCATTTCTTCAGTCCCGCCAATGTGATGAAGCTGCTGGAAGTGGTGCGCGGCAAGGCCACGGCCAAGGATGTGCTGGCCACGGTGATGAAGGTGGCCAAGAAGATCAAGAAGACGGCCGTGGTCTCCGGCGTCTGCGACGGCTTCATTGGCAATCGCATGATCGAGCAGTACTCGCGCCAGGCCGGCTTCCTGCTGGACGAAGGCGCATCGCCACAGCAGGTGGACAAAGCCATCGAGAAGTTCGGCTTTGCCATGGGCCCGTTCCGCATGGGCGATCTGGCGGGCAACGACATCGGTTGGGCGATTCGCAAGCGCCGTTATGTCGAGAAGCCTGATATGAAGTACAGCGCCAGTGCGGACCGCCTGTGCGAGCTGGGCCGCTTCGGCCAGAAGACCGGTGCAGGCTGGTATGACTATGTGCCTGGCAAGCGGGATGCCATCCCTTCGGAGGTGGTGGCCAAGATGATCGACGAGCACCGCAAGAGTCTGGGCATCACGCCGCGCAAGATCTCCGACGAGGAAATCGTGCAGCGCCTGGTCTTTGCGCTGGTCAACGAAGGCGCGCAGATTCTGGAAGACGGTATTGCCAGCAAGTCCGGCGATATCGACATGGTGTATCTGACCGGCTACGGCTTTCCGCTGTGGCGCGGCGGCCCCATGCACTATGCGGGCGAGGTCGGCCTGTTCAACGTGGTTCAGGCCATGGGTCGCTTTGCCCAGAACCCCAACGACGATGCCAAGTTCTGGCAGCCCGCACCGCTGCTGGCCAAGCTGGCCGCCGAAGGCAAGCAGTTCAGCTAGGCGCGGACGATCTGCCACGAAACACCCAGAATCAAAGGACAGAACATGACATCCGCAGTGATTGTTTCTACCGCGCGCACTCCGCTGGCCAAGAGCTGGAAGGGCGCTTTCAACATGACTTACGGTCCCACCATGGGTGCCCATGCGGTCAAGGCCGCAGTGGAGCGCGCAGGTATCGAGGGTGCCGAGGTCGAGGACGTGATCATGGGCATGTCCCTGCCCGAAGGCACGACCGGCGGCAACGTCGCCCGTCTGATTGCCATGCGTGCAGGTCTGCCGGTCACGACATCGGGTCTGACCATCAACCGCTTCTGCTCCTCGGGTCTGCAGGCGATTGCGCTGGCTGCCCAGCGCATCATCGCGGGCGAGAACGAGGTGCTGGTGGCCGGTGGTCTGGAGAGCATCTCCTGCGTGCAGCCCCATCTGAACTCGCACATGGCCTTCGATCCCGAGCTGACGGCCATGAAGCCCGAGATCTACTGGAGCATGCTGCAGACTGCCGAGCAGGTGGCCAAGCGCTACCACATCAGCCGCGATGCCCAGGATGAGTACGGCGCCTCCAGCCAGCAGAAAGCGGCTGCGGCACAGGCGGCCGGCCTGTTCGAAGCCGAGATCGCCCCCATGAAGACCGTCATGGGCGTGGTGGACAAGGTGCGCGGCATGGTCACCAAGGAGGTGATCGTGAGCAAGGATGAGGGCATTCGCGAGGGCACGACCAAGGAAGGCATCAGCGGTCTGCGCAGCGCGCTGCCCGGCGGGGTGATTACCGCCGGCAATGCGAGCCAGTTCTCCGACGGTGCCGGTGCCTGCGCCGTGGTCAGCGAGGAATACGCCTCGCGCAAGGGCCTCAAGCCCCTGGGCCGTTTCCTGGGCTTTGCCGTGGCCGGCTGCGAGCCTGATGAGATGGGCATCGGCCCCATCTATGCCATTCCCAAGGTGCTCAAGAAGCTGGGTCTGTCGATCAACGATATCGACCTGTGGGAGCTCAACGAAGCCTTTGCCGTGCAGGTCATCTATTGCCGCGACAAGCTGGGCATTCCGGCCGACAGGCTCAACGTCAACGGCGGCGCGATTGCCGTGGGCCACCCCTATGGCGTCTCGGGCCAGCGCCTGACGGGTCATGCGCTGATCGAAGGCAAGCGCCGTGGTGCCAAGCGTTTCTGCGTGACCATGTGCATCGGCGGCGGCATGGGCGCGGCAGGCGTGTTTGAAGTCCTGTAAGCAGGGCTTGGGTCAAGCCGTCTTCTGGCCACCTTGGGTTGGGGCTGGAGACGGCTTTTCTCTCCTCTGGATTTATGAATTTGATAGCTTAAATCGCTTTATTTATAAGCGTTTAAGCCTATTTTTATGGGTAATTTATGCGCCTGCGTTCCACCATTGACTTTCTGCTCTACGACTGGCTGCAGGCCGAAGGGCTGACCAGCCGCCCCCGCTTTGCCGATCATTCGCGCGACACTTTCGATGCGGTGATGGACACCTGCGAGCGCATTGCGCGCGAGAAATACGCGCCCTTCAACCGCACGGTGGATCTGCAGGAGCCGCAGTTCGACGGCGAAAAAGTCATCCTGCCTCAATGCACCTATGAAGCCCGCGAGGCCTATGCCGAATCGGGCATGCTCAGCGCGGCCCAGGACTACGAGATGGGCGGCATGCAGCTGCCCTATACCGTGGAGGCGGCGGCCAACTGCTTTTTCGCAGCGGCCTCCATCAGCATTGGCTCGAACATGCTGACCTCGGGCAATGCCAACGCCATCATGGCCCATGGCACCGAGCGCCAGAAAAAAGTCTTTGCCGCCAACGAGTTCAATGGCCGCTGGGCCGGCACCATGGCCTTGTCCGAGCCGCAGGCGGGCTCGTCGCTGTCGGACATCGCCACGCGCGCAGAGCCCGATGGCATCGAGCATGAGAGCGACGCACTGGGGCCGCGCTATCGCCTCAAGGGCAACAAGATGTGGATCAGCTCGGGCGACCACGAGATGACCGAGAACATCGTGCATCTGGTGCTGGCCAAGATTCCGGGCGCCGATGGCAAGACGATTGCCGGCGTGAAGGGCATTTCGCTGTTCATCGTGCCCAAGAAGCTGGTCGATGCCGAGGGCCGGCTGACCGGCGAGCGCAACGACGTGGCCCTGGCGGGCCTCAACCACAAGCTGGGCTGGCGTGGAACGACCAATACCTTGCTCAATTTTGGCGAAGGCAAATACCCGGTGCGCGGTCAGAGTGGCGGGGGGCTGGACGGCCGCGGTGCGGGCGCCATAGGCTATCTGGTCGGCAAGCCCGGGGAGGGCCTCAAATGCATGTTCCACATGATGAACGAGGCGCGCATCTCCATCGGCATGGCGGCCTCCATGCTGGGCATGGCGGGCTACCACGCCAGCCTCGAATATGCGCAAAGCCGCCCACAGGGCAGGCCCATAGGCGAGGGCGGCAAGGATGCGAGCCGGCCGCAGTCGCGCATCATCGAGCATGCCGACGTCAAACGCATGCTGCTGGCGCAGAAGGCCTATTGCGAAGGTGCGCTGGCCCTGAACCTGCTGTGCGCCAGATTGGTGGACGAGCAGTACACCGGCCAGAGCCAGGAGGCGGCAGAAGCCAGGCTGCTGCTGGAGGTGCTGACGCCGGTGGCCAAGAGCTGGCCCAGCGAGTTCTGCCTGGAGGCCAATTCGCTGGCCATCCAGATCCATGGTGGCTACGGCTATACGCGCGACTTCGCGGTCGAGCAGTACTGGCGCGACAACCGCCTGAACATGATTCACGAGGGCACACATGGCATTCAGGCCATGGACCTGCTGGGCCGCAAGGTTGTCATGGAGGGCGGCAAGGGCCTGCAGCTGCTGGCGGCCCGCATCAACGTGACCATTCAGCGAGCCATGCAGCATGAGAGGCTGGGCACCTATGCCAACCAGCTGGCGCGTGCGCTGGCCGATGTTGGATTAACCACCAAGGCGGCTTGGGCCACGGGCAATCCGCAGGAGGCACTGGCCAATGCCGTGCCCTATATGCAGGCCTTCGGTCATCTGGTGCTGGCCTGGATCTGGCTGGATGTGGCACTGGCCGTACTGGCCATGGACAAGGATCTGGCAATTGCGGCTCATCGCGGCAGCATGGCGGCGCAGCGCTACTTCTTCCACTACGAGTTGCCGCGCATCGGCGCCTGGCTACAGGTGGTGAAGGCGCGCGACATGACCTGCGCAGCGATGGAGGAAGAGGCGTTCTGAGCCTCGCAGCGCTGCAAAAAGGCCCGCGTCAGCGGGCCTTTTTCATGGGGCAGGTTCAGCTCAGGGCTTTTCGCAGTTGCCGCTCATACCCATCATGCCGGACAGCTTTTGAAGGCTGGAGCGCTGCTTCAGGCAGTCCTGATAGCTGGCTTCGGAGGCCTTTTGCTGCGCGACCTGAGTGGCCTTGGCGCGTTCGGCGCGCAGCTGGGCGATGCGTTCGCGAATCTGCGGCATCAGTGCAGTGGCGGCCTTCTCTCCTTCCACAATCGCATGGCTGCGCTGCGCGAAGTCGGCCGGGCCGATGTCCAGCACCTTGGGACGAATGATGATGTCGGCTCGCGCCAGCTCGGCCTGGCCCAGCTTCTGGCCCATGATGGCAATCGACTGATTGAGCGCTCCCAGCATATTGGCCGGAGTCTTGCCGCTGGCCTTGTTGGAGATGTCCACGGCGATCACGATGTCGGCCCCCAGATTGCGCACGGCATCCACCGGCACGGGGCTGACAATGCCGCCGTCCACATAGTGGTACTTGCCGATGGTGACGGGCTGGAACACGCCCGGCACGCTGCTGGATGCGCGCACGGCCTGGCCCACATTGCCACGTGCGAACACCGTGCGTTCACCATCTTCCAGGCGGGTGGAGATGGCGACAAAGGGCTTGGCCATCTGCTCCAGCGGCTTGCGGTGCACCTGTTCGTTGACATAGTCTTCGAGCTTTTGCCCCAGTACCAGACCGCCAGCGGACAGCTGCAGGTCGCGAATCTTGGCCTCGTCCAGGGCCACGGCTTTTTCCTGCAGCTCAAAGGCGTTCATGCCGCTTGCATAGAGCGCACCCACCACGCTGCCGGCGCTGGTGCCGGCCACGAACGAGGGCGTGAGGCCATTGGCCTCGAGCATCTTGATGACGCCGATATGGGCAAAGCCCTTGGCCGCACCGCCGCCCAGCGCCAGGCCGATCTTGATCGGGGGGGCTGATGTGGTTGCGGTGGGCGGCTCGGGTGTCGCTGCGGGGCTGGGGGGATTGCTGCCGCAGGCGGCAAGGCCAAGCAGACTCAAACAGACCAAGGGGCGCAAAAAAACGTTCAGGCGCATGCCGGGAAATCCTGCTGTCATTAGGGCGCAAAGTATAGCGACGGGTGTTTGATGCGTTGACGTACTGGTTTTGATCGTCAAAAAGCATAGCTTTCTGTGCTTGGCTGCAAATGGCTTGGGGCATGTATCCCTTGTTTGGCCTATGCGTGCCGATGCGGCTCTGCAGACAATGTTCTCATCACAAGCAAGTGGCTGGCACGCTCTGACGGCGCGACAGGACGAACGCCTGTCCGCCCTGTCCCTGCCGCAGGCCCGGCCCGATCAAGAGGCAGCAAATGTCGCAAAGCAATACATGGCAGGCCGGCGCCACAACGGCACAGGCCTCGGTCTGGTGGGTGGGCTTCGGCCTGGTAGTGGGAGTGCTGGGTGCGGCGCTGATCAGTCCGCTTTATGCGCTCTATCAGCAAGCCTGGCAGTTGCGGCCCAGCGATATCTCGCTGATCTATGTGCTCTATATGTGCGGCGGGCTGTGCGCCCTGCTGTTTCTGGGGCGCCTGCCTGACCGCATCGGCTTTGAGCGCGTGATGCTGTGCTTCCTGTGCCTGACGCTGGCGGGCACCCTGATCTCCATGCTGGCCTGGAATCTGCCCAGTCTGATCGTCGGGCGCTTCATGGTGGGGGTGTCGTCAAGCCTCATCACCATCAGCGCCACCACGGGACTGACGCTGCTGGCGGCTGACGGAGCCACCCGTCTGCAGCCTCAGCGCGTGGCCATGGTGGCCAGCTTTCTCAATGTGCTGGGCTTTGGTCTGGGTCCCTTGATCGGCGGCATGGCGGGGCAGTGGCTGCCTCAGCCCTTGATGACGGCCTATCTGGTGCCGCTGGTGCTGGGCTGCATCGGTGTGGCGGGCGTTGTCACGCTCAAGCTGCCGGAGTCGGTGCAGCGGGATGCGGGCCAGCCGGGGCAGGCCCCCGGACGTCTGCACTGGCGGGACTGCCTGCCGCGGCTGACCTGGCCTGTGCGCGAGGATTCCCAGGCTTTTGCACTGACCTGCGGCTATCCGTTCGTGGCGTTCGGCGTATTCGGGCTGTATGCCTCCATGGCACCGCTGTTTCTACAGCAGATGATTCCCTTGAGCGGCCCTGTGGTCAGCGGTACGGCCATTGCGGTGATCTTGCTCGTCTCTGCGGGCATTCAGCTGGTGGCTGCGAAATTGCTGCTGCACCGCTGCGGTTTTGCCGGCATGGCGCTGCTGGTGCTGAGCAACGCCATGCTGATGTGGAACCTGCAGATGCGCTCGACGCTGCTGTTCATCTTGGGCGTGGGCTTGACGGCACTGGGGCATGGCATGAGCATGCTGGCCGGCATGACCATGGTGGGCCGTCTTGCCAGGCCCGACAACCGGGCCGGCCTGTTGTCCACCTACCAGACCATAGGTCTGCTCGGCTCCATGCTGCCCATGTTGGCCGTGGGCTGGATCGCCGACCGCTGGAGCATCACGCTGGCCGTGAGCCTGTTTGCCGGTTTCGTCATGCTGTTGGCTACCCTGCTGGGGTTGGCATTTGCGCGCCATCCGCGCATGCGGGAGGCTGTGAACTGAGTGCAGGCTTGCAGCTCGTTTCTGTCAATTACAGAAGATGACTTGTATGAATTAAATGTCACAAATTCGGACAAATTTGTCCTACAGGGATGCGGGAAAAGTTCGTATCCGGGCCAAAATGGTGCCTGGTTACAGTTAACTGTCATGTTTTTGCAAGCATTAAGGGAGAAATCGATATGACCAATATGTTCAAGCGTTCCGCCCAAGTTCTGGCCATTACCGCCTTGGCCTTTGGCTTGGCTGCCTGCGGCAAGTCCGAAGACAACAAGACCGCTGGCCAGAAGCTCGATTCCGCCATTTCCCAGACCGAGAAGGCTGCGGAAAATGCTGGCAGCAAGATTGAAGAAGGTACGGCCAAGGTCGGCGATGCAGCCGCTGATGCATTGGCCAAGGCTGGTGAAGCTACCGGTGCCGCCATGGAAAAGGCTGGCAACAAGATGGAGGAAGGCGCTGCCAAGGCGGGTGCTGCCCTCGATGACGCAGGCATCACCGCTGCCGTCAAGACCGATTTGATCAAGGCCCCTGAAATCAGCGCTCTGCAGATCAATGTGGACACCAAGGGCGGCGCAGTGACCTTGACCGGCACCGTGCCCAGCGAAGCCGTCAAGACCCAGGCCGGCGAGATTGCCAAGGCCGCCAAGGGCGTGACCTCGGTCAACAACAATCTGACCGTGAAGGCTGGCTGAGACCTTTCAGACTGCATCTCGCATGAAGCCAGAGCGCGCAAGCCCTCTGGCTTTTTTGTGGCTGCATGGCACTAAGATCAGGGCATGACCCAAGCCGACCACAAGCTTTCCACCCATCTGATCCACCATCCCTACAAGCCACCCACGGACTTCGAAGGCCCGCAGCCGGCCGTGCACAAGGCCTCGACCGTGTACTTCGAGAATGTGCAGGCCATGCGCGAGCGCCGTTGGCTGGACAAGAGCAGCTACACCTACGGTCTGCATGGCACGCCCACGACCTACGCCCTGGAAGAGCGTCTGGCCTCGCTGGAGGGTGGTCTGCAGTGCCTGCTGGTGCCCAGCGGCCTGGCCGCGATTGCCACGGTGTCGTTGGCGCTGCTCAGGACGGGCGACGAGGTGCTGGTGCCCGATAACGTATACGGTCCCAACAAGACGCTGACCGAGGGCGAACTTGCCCATTTCGGCATTCGCCATCAGTACTACGACCCCATGAGCGTCGGAGACCTGGCGGCCAAGATCACGCCGGCCACCAAGCTGGTCTGGCTGGAGGCTCCGGGCTCGGTGACCATGGAGTTCCCGAATCTCGTCGAGCAGGTGCGCCTGTGCCGGGCCAGGGGCGTGACCATGGTGCTGGACAACACCTGGGGCGCGGGTCTGGCTTTTCGCCCCTTCGACCTGCTGGGCGATGGCAGCCTGGGCGTCGATGTCACGGTCCATGCCCTGACCAAATACCCCAGTGGCGGCGGTGATGTGCTGATGGGCAGCATCATCACGCGCAACCAGCCCCTGCATATGCGCATCAAGCTCGCGCACATGCGCCTGGGTCTGGGCGTGAGCGGCAACGACGCCGAAGCCGTGTTGCGCAGCCTGCCCAGTATCGGCCTGCGCTATCACGCACAGGATCGCTCGGCACGCCAGCTGGCGCAGTGGCTGGCCACCCAGAGTGCTGTGGTGCAGGTCTTGCACCCCGCCATGCCTGACGCCCCGGGCCATGCCTACTGGAAGCAGCTGTGCGGACAAGGGCAGGGCCAGGATGGCGTGGCAGCCGGTCTGTTCAGCGTGGTCATCGACGAGCGCTTCGACCAGGCTGCCTTGGATCGCTTCTGCGACAGCCTGCGCCTGTTCAAGCTGGGTTATAGCTGGGGCGGGCCAGTGAGCCTGGTCGTGCCCTACGAACTGCCCGAGATGCGCAGCCGTGCCACACCCCATATCAAGGCGGGGACCGTGGTGCGCTTTGCCATCGGACTCGAAGATACGAGCGATCTGCAGGCCGATCTGGCCCAGGCGCTGCTCAAGGCCTTTGGTTGATGCTATTTAATGGGAGCTTTAAGCGCTTGTAAATAAACGATTTCAGTATTATTGTTATCTGAAATCAATAGTGGATAGGCGCTATAAGCTCTTGTTTTGATAGTGAAAATGCGGAAGGGCTGACATGCGGGCTTTCCGCAATGCAGATTCAGGGTTGAGCGGGTAACTTGTTCCTGTCAGCTGCCGCCACCGAGGCGCGGCACGGGCGCCAAGGAGGATCTCGCATGCAAGCTTCCCCTGTTTCCGAGGTCAAGGCCGAGTCCGGCAATCTGCAGATTCTGCAGCTGCGCTGGAGCGAGCCCTGGCAATGGCTGGTGCGCGGTCTGGGCGATGTGCGGCGCGCACCCATGATTGCGCTGTTCTACGGCCTGTGTTTCTGGGGCATGGCGCGGCTGCTGGCCTGGGTGTTTCGCGCCAGCCCCGAATATGTGATGTCCATGGCCAGCGGCTGTCTGCTGGTCGGCCCCTTCATGGCCATGGGCCTGTACTACGTCAGCAAGCAGCTGGAGCAGGGCAGGCCCGTGCTGCTGTCGCAGTCCTTGACCTGCTGGGACAAGCATCTGGCCAGCATGGGCATGCTGGTCATGGTGTTGATGGTGCTGGAGATGCTCTGGGGGCGCGCCGCCATGGTGGTGTTCGCCATCTCGTTCGATACCGGCATGCCCAGCACGGCCACCCTGCTGCAGACCCTGGTGCGGCCCGAGAACTGGGAGTTCCTGCTGGGCTACACCGCAGTTGGCGGGATATTTGCTGTCTTGGTGTTTGCCAGCATGGTGGTTTCACTGCCCGCCATTCTCGATCTGGATACCGATGCCTTGACGGCCTGCATCACCAGCATGCGCGTGGTGGGGGCCAACACGGGTGTGATGTTGCTGTGGGGGCTGATCATTACCGTGTTGATCGCGGTCTCGCTGCTCTTCTACAGTACAGGTCTGATCGTCATCGGGCCGCTGCTGGGTTGCGCCAGCTGGCATGCCTATAAAGCCAGCGTCCGCGCCGAGAGCAAGGAGGAAGCTGCTTGAGGCGCAATGAGGGGGAATGTCATGGAGTTCTGGAACTGGTTGAAAAAAGTCTTTACGCCCCAGCCAGGCGCTTCGGGCCACAGCACCGATTCGCAGCTGGCCTGGACTTCGGCGAGCAGCCGCGAAGACGGCAGCGACGTCTTCAACGACAGCTATTTTTGCGGCTCGGGCAGCCACGAGAGTGCCTGCAGCTCGGACGGCGGGGACTGTGGCGGTGATGGCGGAGGCGGCGGCGACTGAGGCCGCGCGGCCGCTGCTTATTTCAGCAGGTGCTTGAGCTTGGGCCAGACATTGGCCAGCATCTGGGGCTGGGCCTGGGCATTGGGGTGAATGCGGTCGCTCTGAAACCATTGCTCGGCGTCCGCAGCATCGCCGATGCCCGACAGCAGAAACGGCACCAGCGGCAGCTTTTGCGTGTCGGCAATGCTCCTGAACATATCGGCAAATTGCTCGGTATATGCCGCTCCATAGTTGGGCGGTACCTGCATGCCCACCAGCAGTACCTGGGCCCCGGCCTCCCTGGCTGCCTTGATCATGACTTCCAGATTCTGCTGTGTGCTCTGCAGCGCCAGGCCGCGCAATGCGTCGTTGCCGCCCAGCTCCAGAATCACGATGCCGGGTTCATGCTGCCTGAGCAGCGACGCCAGGCGCGCTCTGCCGCCGGCCGTGGTCTCGCCGCTGATACTGGCATTGACCACCTTGCGCGGGTTTTTTTCATCACTCATGCGCTGCTGCAGCAACTGCACCCAGCCCTTGCCGCGTGTCAGGCCGTATTCTGCGCTCAGGGAGTCACCAAGCACCAGCACCGGGCCGGGTTTAGCGCCGGCAGCGGCCTTGGCCGGCTCCTTGTTTCTGGCAGGCGATGAGGCTACTGCCGCGCCGCAAGCCCCTGAAATGGCGAGCGCCAGAGCAACAGCGATACAGTGACGGCGCTGCAGCGCAAAGTGCTGGCTGCGACTCTTGACGTTTTTGCTATCCAATTGATTCATGTCCACAACTCTTGCCATTCCTTTGATTGCCGTTGAGCAACTGTCCAAATCGGTGAGCGATTCCACAGGCGTGCTGGATATTTTGCGGGATATCAATCTGAGTTTCACGGCCGGTGAAACCGTTGCCATTGTGGGGGCCTCCGGCTCGGGTAAAAGCACTTTGCTGTCGATTCTGGCCGGCCTCGATACCCCCAGTCACGGCACGGTCCGCCTGCTGGGCCAGGATCTGTTTGCACTCAGCGAGGACGACCGGGCGGCGGTGCGGGCGCAGAAGATGGGTTTTGTCTTCCAGAGCTTTCAGTTGCTGGGCAATCTCACGGCTCTGGAAAACGTCATGCTGCCGCTGGAGCTGGCAGGTCAGCGCGATGCGAGGGCACGGGCTTCGCAGATGATGGAGCGTGTGGGCCTGGGTCAGCGTCTCAATCACTATCCCAGGCTGATGTCGGGTGGAGAGCAGCAGCGCGTGGCCCTGGCGCGTGCTTTTGTGGTGGAGCCGGCCGTGCTGCTGGCCGACGAACCCACTGGGAGCCTGGACTTCGCCACGGGCCAGACCATCATGGAGCTGATGTTTGCACTCAACCGCGAGCGCGGCACGACCCTGATTCTGGTTACGCATGACCGCGAGATTGCGGCGCAATGTGATCGCAGCATCACCATAGAAGCCGGGCGCTCTGTCTGAAAAACAAAAAGGCCTGTGTGATCACAGGCCTTTGGGGATTTTTGCGCTTATCAAATAAGCGCTTGCAGCTATTCAATCAGCAGTCTCTGAGCTCAAGCCTCAGATGCGCGCGACTTCCAGTCCGGCCCTGCGCTCTGCGGCGCGGCAGGCGGCTGCGGTAAACAGCACGTCGGTCGAGGAATTGAGGGCTGTCTCGGTCGAGTCCTGAATCACGCCGATCACATAGCCGACACCCACCACCTGCATTGCCACATCGTTGGGGATGTTGAACAGGCTGCAGGCCAGCGGAATCAGCAGCAGCGAGCCACCGGGTACGCCCGAGGCACCGCAGGCGCAGACCGCAGAGACCACGCACAGCAATATGGCCGTGGGGATGTCCACCGAGATATTGAGCGTATGGGCGGCGGCCAGTGTCAGCACGCTGATGGTGACGGCAGCGCCGGCCATATTGATGGTGGCGCCCAGCGGGATGGAGATGCTGTAGGTGTTCTCGTCGAGCCTGAGCTTCTGGGCCAAGGCCAGATTGACGGGAATATTGGCTCCCGAGCTGCGCGTGAAGAAGGCGGTCACTGCGCTTTCGCGCAGGCAGGTCAGCACCAGCGGGTAGGGATTGCGGCGAGTCTGTGTCCAGACAATGACTGGGTTGATCACCAATGCCACAAACACCATGCAGCCGACCAGCACGGCCAGCAGATGGGCGTAGTCCTTGAGTGCTTCCAGCCCGCCGGAGGAGAAGGTGGCGACCACCAGGCCGAAGATGCCGAAGGGGGCCAGGCGAATCACGCCTTGAATCACGCGGGTGATGGCATGGCCGAAGTCATCCACCATGGTGCGGGTGGTGGGCGTGGCGTGGCGTAGTGCCAGGCCCAACGCAATAGCCCAGGCCAAAATGCCGATGTAGTTGGCGTTCAGCAGTGCATTGGCGGGGTTGTCGAACAGGCTTTGGACGACGGTGCTCAGCACCTGGCTGATCTCGCCGGGAACGCTCTGGACTTTGGGCGCTTCACGAAAGTGAATCACTGAGGGAAAGAGCGCGCTGGCTGCCACGGCCACACAGGCCGCCGCCAGTGTGCCGAGGACGTACAGCCAGAGCACGGGCTTGATTTGCGTTTGCTGGCCGGGGCGGTGGCTGCTGACGGCCGCCATGACCAGCAGCAGCACCAGAACCGGCGCGACAGCCTTGAGCGCGGCGATGAACAAGCTGCCCAACAGGGAAACCGGCTGGGCGGCAGCGGGCCATAGCCAGGCCGTCAGGCCGCCCAGAATCAGGGCAATCACAATCTGCAGCACCAGGCTGGTGCGGTTGAACCAATCGAGCAAGGCGTTGAGCATGCTGGGTATTTGTTATGGGATTGGAGGGAGATACAAGCACGCAAGCCTGCCTCATGCAGGACATGAAGAGGCTGTTGCGTGAATGCAGGGGCAACAGGCTCAAGCCTGTTGCCAGTCGTTCTGGGTGGCAGTGGAGCTTCATGTAAAGACTCGCACTCGGCAAAAGCCATGCTGGTGCTGCCTGATGAGCCGGTGCCTTGCCCGTTGGGGGCGCAGTGTAGCGGCAATGGAAAACCTCAGCTGTCAGCCCAGACATGGCCCTGCGAGTCTCAGGTCTGCCGTAAACGCCGGGATAATGTGGCCCCATGTCGTCCCCCAAAGTTCTTTTCGGCTTTCACGCCGTAGGCGTGCGTCTGAAGACCGCCCCCCAATCCATCATTGAAGTCTATTTCGAGGCTTCGCGTCGCGATGCGCGCATGCGCCAGTTTCTGGAGCGGGCCAAGGAAGCCGGTGTGCGTCTGATCGAGGCTGATGCCCTGCGCATTGCCAAGCTGGCTGGCTCTCACGGCCATCAAGGCGTGGCTGCACGCGTGGAAGAAGTCAAGGACACGCGCACGCTCGATGAGCTGCTCGACGACCTGCAGGAGGAGGGGGTGAAGGCCCCGCTGCTGCTGGTGCTCGACGGCGTGACTGATCCGCACAATCTGGGCGCCTGCCTGCGTGTGGCAGATGGCGCCGGCGTGCATGCCGTGATCGCTCCCAAGGATCACGCGGCCGGCATCAACGCCACCGTGGCCAAGGTGGCCAGTGGTGCGGCCGAGACCGTGCCTTACTTCATGGTCACCAATCTGGCGCGCACGCTCAAGGAACTCAAGGAGCGCGGCATCTGGATCATCGGTACCAGCGGCGATGCCGACAAACATCTCTATCAGATGGATCTGACCGGCCCGACAGCGCTGGTGCTGGGGGCCGAGGGCGATGGAATGCGCCAGCTCACCCGCAAGACCTGCGATGCGCTGGTCAGCATCCCCATGCAGGGCGCGGTGGAAAGCCTGAACGTGTCGGTCGCCAGCGGGGTATGCCTGTATGAGGCGTTGCGCCAGCGCCTGGCCGCAGCCGTTGCGATCAAGGCCTGAGTCGGCTTTCCGGGTACTGAAGCAAGGCGCGGCTGCGAGAGCAGCGGCGCCTTTTTTGAAGCTCCGGCCGAGCGAGCCGTACTCAGACGGCCGGCAGATCGGCTGGCGTCTTGCAGTCCGGATGCAGCATGCGCTGTACGATGCGTGCCAGCTCACCAATCTCCATGGGCTTGCTGAGCACCACATAGCGGCATTCCTGAGCATGCGGCACTTCGGCCTCCTCGCTGCTTGTCATGAGAATGAGCGGAATGAGGACATGCTCCCGCGCCAGCTTTTCCTGCATTTTCGCGATGCTCAAGGCACCGGAAAACTCATCGGCGGCAATGATGAGATCCACCTTCATGCCGCTGTTGATATAGCGCAGCGCGACTTCGGGTAAATATGCGGTCACGACTTGATAACCAAGTCCGTAGAGCACCTGGGCCATGGCATTGCGCGTGGCCAGATCGGGCTCGATGAGCAAAATCGTTTCCTGCCGGCCCGCAGGGGCCGAGGCTTGCGGGCTCTGCGGTATGACCGGTTGTGCGCGCGGAAAGTACAGGCTCACGATGGTGCCCAGGCCTGGAGTGCTTTCCACTTCGATCAGGCCCTGGACGTGGTCCATGAAGTTCTTGACCATGGGCAGGCCCAGGCCCGCGCCCTTGCCTTCGGGCTTGGTGGTGAAGAACATCTCGAAGATGCGGGCCTTGATCTCTTCACTCATGCCCGTGCCGTTGTCGGCCACGCTGATCATTACGTAGTCGCCCGCATGGCTGGCACGCTTGAGCAACACGTTCTCCGCTGTCAGCGTGATCTGGCCGTGCTCTTCGGTGGCATCACGCGCATTGATGCAGAGATTGATCAGCGAGTTCTCGAAATACAGCTTGTCCACGCTGATGGGCCAGATGCTGCTTGCCATATGCAGCTGCAATTCAGCGTTCTGGCCGACGGCCTTGCTCAGCAGCGGCTCCAGATCCTGTACCAGTGCACGGGGGTCGGCGGCAGCCAGCTGCATGGATTTGCGACTGCTGAACCCCGTCAGATGCGATGCCAGGCTGCCTGCTTTCTGAATGGTGTTGAGTATCACATCCACATGTTCGAGCTGCTCGGGCTCACCCAGCTGCTTTTCCAGCATGCCGGCATGCAGGCCGGTGATGAAAAGCAGGTTCTTCATGTCGTGCGCGACACCGGCAGACAGCTGGTTCACCATGCCCATCTTCTGGGCCTGCGCGAGGTAGGTCTCGGCCTGATCCAGCGCCTGCTGCTTGAGCCTCAACTGGTGGCTCAGCGTGGTGATCTGGTCGCGCAGTTGATTCTCGGACTGCCGGACGCTGTCTATGCTCAGGTTGGCGCCGACCCAGTAGAGAATCCTGTCCTGCGCATTCTTGACGGGAGACAGCGACGAAAAAAACCAGTGGTACTGGCCGTCATGGCGCTTGATGCGCAGCCGGTATCCTGTCGATTTTTCGGTGATCAGGGCGCGTGACAGCCCGGTGTTGACGGTCGCCAGATCGTCGGGATGCACGATATCAATCCAGATGCCTTCGCGCAGGCTCAGGGGACGTACTTCCCGGTAGGCGTATTCATGCAGGGCCCGGTTGAGCCAGGTCACTTCTCCATGGGGTGTTGCTATCCAGACCTGGTAGGGCAGGTGGTCCAGAAAGGCCTCAAAGCGGTTGACATGTCCCAGCCCGAGTTCGTCATCGGGTTCACGAAACGAGGTTTCGGTCGGCAATACATAGCATTGCACCGCTTCTGTCGTGCCAGCGCCTTGAATCGGTGAAAAATGCCAGAGCCCGGGGTGATCGGGCAGGTTTGCAGTCGCTTCCAGGCCTGTTTCCATGCACTGCCTGATAGCGAGCCTGGCTGTTTCCAGAATCTCGCGTTGGGGTATGCCGGGGGGCTGGTGGCTGGGTTGCAGAAGGCGCTGCAATGCAGGATTGGCAAAGCGCAGCTCCAACGTTTGGACATCAACAAGACCCCATGCCAATGCTGCAGGCGTCATGGCTTGCTGAAGTGCGAACAGTTGGCCCGATTCGTTCATATGCTGGTGTGGTGCAATATCAGGCAAAGAAGAAGCTCCGCAGATAAATTCAAGTATTCCACGTTGCAACTTGTTTTTTGAGGTTATAGCCTTGGTTCAAGCACTTATTGACAATTCTTCGACGTCCTTGGGCGCGATCGCCTGCGTGCGTCGCTGGCTGGGCGAGGCGCAGCGACTGGCCGTGCTAACCGGGGCCGGTGTCAGCGCCGAGTCGGGAGTGCCCACTTTCAGGGAGGATGCAGACGGGTATTGGTCCCAGTTCAAGCCTGAGGAAATGGCCAGCGAGCTGGGGTACCGCCGCGATCCGGCTCACGTCTGGCGCTGGTACGAGCACCGACGTGCGCTGGTTGCCAAGGTGGCCCCCAATGAGGGGCACCTGGCGCTGGCGCGCTGGGCAAGGCAGCATCCCGGTCGAATGACACTTATCACGCAGAATGTGGATGGCCTGCACCAGCAGGCGGGCAGTCAAGAGGTGTTGAGCCTGCATGGAGAGCTGAACAGCAATCGCTGGCTGAATCGCCGTTGTGCGTCCTGCGACCTGGAGCAGGCTGTCCCCGGTGAGCCGCCTCATTGCGCCGCCTGCGGCAATTTGCTGCGGCCTGCCGTCGTGTGGTTTGGCGAGTCTCTGCCCAGCCAGACCTGGGCCAGGGCAGAGCAGGCGGCAGAGCAATGTCAGCTGATGCTGGTGATCGGCACGTCAGGCGCAGTCTACCCGGCAGCAGGTCTGGCCAAGATCGCACGGCGCAACCGTGCGCGCGTGGTCATCATCAACCCGCATGCCAGCGAGCTGGACTCGGTGGCGGACCAGATGATCGCCATGCCATCGGCGCAGGTGCTGCCGTTGCTGCTGCAAAGCTCCGACTAGGCAGGCATTGGAGCCAGCAGCGGCCTCAGGAAAGAGACTGCTTTGGCAGTTGACGCCTGATCTGCCGAACCCGGAGCCTGGCGGTACTGCTTTTACACCCAGCCCAGCGCACCCAGCGCCGCACCGCCAGCCAGCAGCCACAGCAGATGAATGCGGGTGCGCCATACCAGCAATGTGCACGCAAGGCTCAGCAGCCATAGCTTCCAGTCCTTGCCAGGGTTGCCGCTGGCGCTGCCCAGCAGCCAGCCAGTGGCCAGCAGCAGACCGATCACCAGCGGAGCCATGCCTTGCTTGAAGGCGCGCACGCCGCGTTTGTCCCGGTTGCGCTGACCCCAGCGCGAGGCCTGCCAGGTCAGCAGCGAGCTGGGCAGCAAAATGCCCACCATGCATACGGCAACACCCAGTGCTCCCAGTCCCCAGGCGGCAGGGCCGGCGCCGCCGCCCGCATTCAGTCCCACGTTCCAGCCCAGCAGGGCGATGAACAGCACATTGGGGCCGGGAGCGGCCTGGGCAATGGCGATGGAGCTGGTGAACTGGGTTTCCGAGAGCCAGTGGTTGCCGTCGACCAGATAGCGGTGCATATCGGGCGCGGCGGTGATGGCTCCACCCACGGCCATCAGCGACAGCGTCAGGAAATAGGCAAAAAGATGCAGCCAGTCCGCGGTCTGCAGCGCGATCGCCAGCGGGCTCATGCCAGCCTCCGGTAGGTCAGCACGCAGCCTGTTGCGCCCACTAGCAGCAAGGCCCAGAACAGCGGCAGGCGCAGCACGGCCACCAGCACAAAGGCGGCGATGGCCAGCCCTGCGCAATACCACTTGCCCAGCGGATGCTTGCGCAGCGTGCCAGCCAGCTTCAGGCCCATGCCCGCCACCAGTCCTGCCGCCACGGCGCCCATGCCGCGCAGTGCTCCGGCAACGGCCGGGTTGGCCGCGAACTGCGTGTAGACCAAGGTGAGGCTGATGACCACCAGCATGGGAAACGTCAGCATGCCGCACAACCCCACGATGGCGCCGCGCCAGCCGAAGTAGCGTTCGCCCAGCATGATGGAAAGATTCACCACATTGGGCCCGGGCATGATCTGCGCCACGGCCCAATCCTCCATGAACTCCTCATTGCTCAGCCATTGGCGTTTTTCGACCAGTTCGCGCTGCACCACGGCCAGTACGCCGCCAAAGCCCTGCAAGGCCAGAAAGGTCAGCGACCAGAACAGTTCGCGCAGATGGCGCGGGCGTGGCCGCTCGGCTAGCGGCAAGGACGGTGGGGCGGGCGAGCTCATTGGGCGGGTCTCAAGGCCTCAGGCAGAGAGTGATCGGAGTCAGCTGTGGATGCTAATCCGGGCGCCTGTCTTCGGATCGGCTCGAGCCATCTTCAGTAGAGAAGGGTGTATCGATCACTTTGATGACTCCTGTTGCCGGAGCGCGACGCCTGGCGCAGGTCAGAGGTCGCCCAGGATCTGCTCCAGATCAGCGTCGTCGGCATCGGCCTCCAGGCGCAGGCTGCCCTGTATGTGGTCCAGGTGGCTGAGCATCAATTGCTCTGCCAGCTCGCCATTGCCCGCGACGATGGCATCGACCACGGCTTCGTGCTCATCCACTAGGCAGCAGGTGTTGACCGCCGATTCATACAGCGAGATCGTCAGGCAGGTCAGTGTGGACAGTTCACGCATGCTGCGCAGCAGCGCGGAGTTGCCGGCCAGCTCCGCCAGCAGCACATGAAACTCGCCGGACAGGCGCACCGTGGCTCGCTTGTCGGAGTTGGCACGTGCTTCGCGCTCCTGCTTCAGATGGGTCTGCAGGCGACGGATCTTGCTGTTGTCCATGTTCAGAACAAGGCGACGCACAATGCCTGGCTCTATCAGTCGGCGTGCTTCAAAGACGTCCAGCGCCTGCTCGATGCTGGGTTTGGCGACAAAGGCTCCGCGCTGCGGGAACAACTCCACCATCTGGTCGCGGGCCATGCGGGCAAGGACCTCGCGCACGCGAGCCCGGCTGGTGTTGAAGATATTGGCCAGCCTGTCTTCGCCGAGCTTGGTTCCCGGCAGCAGGCGGTGCTCATGGATGGCTGTCGCAATGCGGGTTGCCATTTCATCCACGGTAATTTCAGATCGAGATGTGTTGCTTCGATTGTTCACTTTTGTAGTGTCTTTTGTCGACATGTAGGTGAATTCTAGTGTCACACGGCATGTCGGCTTCGAACGTCCCGATTGAGGTTATCCCGCAGTGTTTTCAGGGCAGCTGGCTCAATAGCTGGGTGAGCCCCGGGGGGAGGTTCTTGAAGTCCTTGCGTGGAGGTTTGGCAAAGCTGCCGGCGCGTGCTGGAGCGGGAGCCAGCGAGACCAGGCTCTGTGCATGGTTGACTGCGCTGGAGACACCATCAACGGCCGGTACCGGCAAACTCTGCTTGATGGAGCGTGCGAGGCCGGCCAGCGGGGCGCCGGCAATGATCAGTACGTCGGCGCCATCTTCGCTGACCGCTGCTTCGCACAAGGCCTGCAGGCGTGCTGCATGGTCGTCCTGCACACTTCCGATGTCTCGCAGAGGCTCGTCCAGGCAGCGAATGCTGGCCAGTCGGTCGATGAGTCCGTTGCGCTCGACCATATCTCGGTACCAGGCGGTAATGCGCCTGGAGATGGCGATGATCGAAAAGCGTTTGCCGAGCATGCATGCGCTCATGAGCGCGGATTCGGTCATGCCCAGTACGGGAATGTCCAGGGCCTCGCGCAGGCCTTCGAGACCGGGGTCGCCAAAGGCAGCCACTATGACGGCGTCATGCCGCGCGGCATGGGTTGCGGCCAGCTCCGCTACAGCGTAGGCGGCAATCATGGCCTCGAAGCGCGTCTCGATATAGGCCACGCCCATAGGGGCAGTCAGCATGGTGATTTCCGTACCCGAAGCAGCGGCCAGCCTCGCCTCTTTCTCTATCAAGGAAGTGACGCTCTCGGAGATATTGGGATTGATGATGAGCAGTTTCATGGTGTGTGCTCCGGTTCAGAAGCGGGGTGCAGGTCGCTTGGGCAGCAATGTGGGGGCTCCACGCTGCAGGAATCGTCCCTGGCCGGCTCGGGCCTGGAACTTCTCGCCATCCCAGACGATCTGGCCGCCCGACAGGGTCAGGCAGGGCCAGGCCTTGATCAACTGGCCTTCGTAAGGAGTATGGTCCACGTTGTGATGCAGGTCGCGGTTGTTGATGGTGCGCTCGCCCTCCTGCCAGACGACCAGGTCGGCATCGGCTCCTATGGCGATGCTGCCCTTGCGCGGATGCAGCCCATAGACCTTGGCCGGGTTGGTGGAGGTCAGTTCCACAAAGCGGTTCAGCGTCATGCGTCCAGCCAGCACGCCGTGGGTATAGAGCAGGGACAGGCGAGTCTCGATGCCCGGGATGCCGTTTGGGATATGGCTGAAGGACACCTCCTGGCCACCCGGCTTTTTGCCTTCCGGGGCGTCGTAGTTGAATGGCGCATGGTCGGATGAGAATACGGTGAAGAGGCCGTCATTGAGACCGTTCCAGATGACCTCCTGGTTGGCCTTGTCGCGTGGCGGCGGGCTGCATACGCACTTGGCGCCCTGGTAGCTGTCGTCCAGGCCCAGGTCTTCTGCGCTCAGGAACAGGTATTGAGGGCAGGTCTCGGCCATGATGTTCATGCCGTGGGAGCGCGCCCAGCGGATCTGCTCGACAGCCTCGCGGCCCGAGACATGGACGATGAGTATCGGCACATCGGCAAGCTCCGAGAGCGCAATGGCGCGGTGCGTGGCCTCGCGCTCCACCAGCATGGGGCGCGAGACTGCGTGATAGCGGGGGGCGGTGCGGCCGCTGGCTTCCAGGCGCTTGGTCAGCCATTGGATGCAGTCGGCATTCTCGGCATGGATCATGGCCGTGGCATCGTATTTGCGAGCCACGTCCAGAACATCGAGAATCTGACCGTCATCGAGCTTCAGATCGTCATAGGTCATGTAGATCTTGAAGGAGGTGTAGCCTTCCCGGATCAGCGCGGGCAGTTCGTTTTCCAGTACTTCCGGGGTGGGGTCGCTGACGATCATGTGGAAACCATAGTCCACACATGCTTTGCCTTCTGCGCGGCGATGGTAGTCGGCCACGGCTGCGCGCAAGGACTGGCCTTTGGCCTGGGCGGCGAAGGGGATGACCGTGGTGGTGCCGCCGCAGGCTGCAGCGCGGGTGCCGCTTTCGAAGTCGTCTGCCATGCGCACGGGCGGTTCCATGGGCTGATCCAGATGGCAGTGGGCATCGATACCGCCCGGTGTGACCACTCGGCCTTGAGCGTCGTATTCGTGAGTGCCGGCAGGCAGCTTGTTGCCCAGCTGGGCGATCTTGCCGTTGCGGATGCCGATGTCGGCTTCAAAGATGTCACTGGCGGTTGCGACTTGCGCATTGCGCACCACGATATCGAATTCGCAGGGGTTCATGTTCGGGGTCGGTTCTACGTTGAAAGTGAGTGGCTGCCGGTGCTGGCATGACTGTGGTGATGTGTGTGGCGCGCTCAAGCTCGATGAGGCAGTGGCTGCTTCGGAGGGGCTTCCTTGGTGTACCGAGGAGGCAGGAGCGGCGCTGCGTCGGCAGGCCGCTCTGGCTGTCTTCATGCCTGAGGCTTACACGGGTACCTTCTTGCTGTAGTCGATCAGCAAGGCCGAGCAGATGAACAAGCCCACGCCTGCGCCGGTGAACATCATCAGCGCCATGAAGTAGGAACCTGTTGCCTGCACGATGAGCCCCACGATGATGGGCACGCCAATACCGGCGCAATTGCCGCCGAGGTTCATGACGCCGCCCAGAAAGCCGACGCGATTGCGGGTTCCGATCAGGGAGGGGATGCACCAGAACAGGCCGCACCAGCGCAGGAAAAACAGGGTGATGGACAGCAGGATGACGACCGTGACGGGGTCGGTGATCTGCGAGACACCATAGATGGCGATGGTGGCGATGATCGATGCAATGCCGAACAGAGTGCGCAGCACGGTGGCCTGGTTGCCACCTTTCTCACGCCATTTGTCGGCGATCCAGCCGCCGATCATTTCTCCCACGAAGCCGGAGAAGAACATGGCGAAAAGCGCGCCGCCCATGGCCTTGATGTCCATGCCGTGCACCTTGGACAGGTAGGTGGGCATCCAGGTCAGCAGACCGTAAAAGAGTGCGTTGAAGCACATCCAGCCAAAGAACATGCCCCACACCGAGCGGTACTTGAAGAAGTCCAGCAGCTTGCCCTTGCTGGTGCCGGCGTCGGCCCTGGCGTCTTCGGCATGTGCTGCTTCGATGTGACGGGCTTCGGCCTCGTTCACGCCGGAATGTTCGCGAGGGTGGTTGCGGATATAGGACCAGGCAAAGTAGCCCGCGATCATGGTGCCGACGCCGGCGACCACGAAGGAGATGCGCCAGGAGCCGAAGAAGGCGATCAGGCCTGCAATGATGATGGCCCCCAGGGCGGCGCCCAACGGTGCGCCGCCGTCAAGCAGCGTGGCACCGCGGCCGCGCTCGTTCTGGGACATCCAGATGCCGTTGAGCTTGCCGCCGGCCGGGTAGATGGGGGCTTCGGCGGCTCCCAGGCCCAGGCGTGTCAGCAGCAGTGGGAACCAGCCCGTGGTGAAGGCGGCGATGGTTTGAAACAGACCCCAGCCCAGAGTGGCGCCGGCGATGACGGAGCGCGGGCCGTATTTGTCGGCAAGCATGCCTCCTGGGATCTGCATGAAGGCATAGGTCCAGAAAAACGAGCTCAGCAACAAGCCCTGCATGGCAGGACTCAGATCGAATTCCTTGGCAATCATCGGCATGGCTACCGATAGCGAAGCTCGGTCGATGTAGTTGATCGAGATGAGGAACAACATCATCAGGAAGATCTTCCATCGGACTTTGGTCGGAGCCTGCGTGTGCTCCGCTGCGGCTGTGGTCGGGATATGCATCTTCGGGGTCACTCCATCCAGGGTTGGTTGATGTGATGAAAATTTAAATGTCGACAATGTTGTAAACAATATAGAAAACACCTATGTGACTAAATTTGCGTTGAAATATCTGCATTTCCGCAGTGCTACAGACGAAGTGGAATGTATTTTCTGGCGACTTTAAGAATTGATGCTTTTATTGTTGTTGACAGTATTGTTGACGTTTTTCGTTGGACTGAGAACAATATGATTCGGCCGCTGAGACGGTCAGCCCTTCACGGAGAAACACAAGAGATGACTGCAACCAAGACATGCCTGGGCGTGCTGACGCCTTCTTCGAATACGGCGCTGGAGCCTCTGACCAGTGCGCTTGCCGCCAGCGCGGGTCGATGCTCGGCGCATTTTTCGCGCTTCACGGTGACGGAGATTTCGTTGGCGCAGGCCGCGCTCAATCAGTTTGATGACAGCAAGATTCTTGCGGCCGCAGAGCTGCTGGCGGATGCCAAAGTGGATGTGATCGGCTGGAGTGGTACCGCTGCCGGCTGGCGCGGTTTTGACTGCGATCGGCAGTTGTGCGAGCGCATCGAGCAGCGTACGGGCATCAAGGCAACGACGGCCATCCTGGCGCTCAATGAGCTGATGCAAAAGCTTTCCGTCAAAAAGCTGGCCATCGTGAGCCCCTATACCGCGGATGTGCAGCAATGTATCGTCAACAATTACCGCGCAGCCGGTGTGGAAACCACGGCTCACCGGCATCTGAACATTTCGGTCAATCACCGCTTCGCGCTCGTGGAGCCGGAGCAACTGCTGGGGCTGATTGCAGAGGTGATCGAGGAGGGCGCTCCCGATGCGGTGGTGACTTACTGCACCAATCTGCATGCAGCGCAGCTGGCCGATCAGGTGGAGCGGCGCTGGAATGTGCCGCTGCTCGATACGGTAAGTACCACGGTGTGGGGAATGCTGCGTGCGGCAGGGCGTAGCCCGGCGGATATCAAGGGGTGGGGGCGCTTGTTTGAAGTGGCGTGACAGCGGGTGGCTCAAGCAGGGGCCGCCAGCAGGCTGTGGTGAAAGACGAGTCGAGGATGACGGTGCCTGGTGGTGGAATACCTGTGTTTGTGCCGAGCGCCCGAAAGTGATTTCCGAGGAATGGAGAGACTATGAAACTGGTTCGATTTGGAGCTGCCGGTGAGGAAAAGCCCGGTCTGCTGGATGCTCAAGGAGTGTTGCGCGATGCTTCGGCCTGGGTGGCGGACTGGCGCGGCGCCGAGCTGCATCCAGAAAAGCTGGCGCAATGGCGCGATCGACAATCCGAGGCGCTGCCGGCCGTGTCAGGAGCCCCCCGACTGGGCTGCCCGGTGGCGCAGGTGGGCAAGATCGTCTGCGTGGGGCTCAACTATGCAGACCATGCGGCAGAGGCGGGGGCTGCGCCACCGGCCGAACCGGTGCTGTTCATGAAGGCGGTCACGGCCATCAGCGGGCCCAATGATGCCATACAGATAGCGCCGGCGGCGACCAAGGTGGACTGGGAAGTGGAGCTGGGGGTGGTCATCGGCAGCCGTGCCACGCGGGTGGGCGAGCAGGCCGCGCTGGGTCATGTGGCCGGCTATGTGCTGGGCAACGATGTGTCCGAGCGGGCTTGGCAGATGGAGCGCGGAGGCACCTGGGACAAGGGCAAGAGCCATGACAGCTTTGCACCGCTGGGACCCTGGCTGCTGACGGCCGACGAGGTGGCCGATCCGCACCGCATTGCGCTGTGGCTTGAAGTGAACGGCCAGCGCATGCAAGGCAGCAATACCAGCAATTTCATCTTTGGCGTGCCCAAGATCATCAGCTATATCAGCCACTTCATGACGCTGGAGGCCGGCGATGTGATTCTCACCGGAACGCCTGCGGGCGTGGGCCTGGGTCAAAAGCCAGAGCCCGTCTTTCTCAAGCCCGGCGACGTGGTGCGGTTGGGTGCTGACGGACTGGGCGAGCAGCGCCAGGTCTGCGTGGCGGTGAACTGACGCAGCTTTTTCCCGGAGAGCTAGTTTTCAGAGCTTTCCGGGAGAAGTCGGGCCGCAAGGCGTGCGCTTTTCTTCGGCCGGCTGCAGTTGTTGAGCCTGCTTGATATCGAGTCGCCTGGCGATGATCCTGGCCACGCATTCGAGTTTTTGCAGGTCCTTGGCCGTCAGGCTTTCATCGGCGGCCTGACTGAAGCAGCACAGCGTGCCGTAGACCTTGCCGCTGGCCAGCACGATAGGGGTGCTCAGATGAGCACCTACACGAAAAGGAGTTGCCGGCAGCTTGGTAAAGGCCGGGTGGGTGGCCGCATCCTGGACCAGACCGGGCAGAACGCCGTCGAGCACGCACTGGCAAAACGACTCTTCCAGAGGGCCGCCGCCGCCAGTAGCAATCAATTCCTTGCCGGGAGCAGTATCGACATGCTGGAACATGCGTTGGCTGTTGCGGATCTCTGAGATAAAAATCACCTCCATATTGAGGTGCTGGCGCAGCTCCTGCAGGACCAGGCGCACGCTTTCATCGACCAGTTCGTCGCTTTGATCTGCCGTGGCCAGCAACAATTCGCTGACCTGTACCTCCAGCGCCTCCGGTGCGTAATCCCAGTTGTGAATCGCCATCTCTCAAACCTCTGAATGTCAGCAAAAAACGGGCCATTGTGGCCGAGCAAACAGGGTTCTCAAGTTAACAAGACGTAAGACTTCATAGCGAATCCTGGCCGGTCACCGGACTGGCGATGCTGTCGGCTGCACCCTTCTGGTCGGTCTGGGGCTGAATCAGTGACAGCACCTGGGCGTGGAGCTCGGCCGGTACGGCGATCAGCTCCATATTCAGTACACGGGCCATTTCCCGCAGAGTGGAAAAGCGCGGGTCGACATCGCCGGTTTCAGTGCGCTGTACGGCCATGCGCGACAGACCGGCACGTTCGGCCAGATCGGCCTGGGTGATGCGGGCGGCCTTGCGAGCCTGGGCCAGAGTCGTGATGAGTTCGGAAGTCATGCATATCAATATACTCTTTGTCGCATGGCACAAAAGCATGGCGTCTGCTGGAGGGCGTTTCCCCGGTCAGGCGGACCGCCGAAGTCTGCCATGCCGCTGCCATACTGCGAGGGCATGTTGGCAATGGTTCATCGAACAACAGGAGTGCGCAATTGGACTGGATAGCAATGCAGCTGAGCCACGAGAGCGTCAAGCTCTGGCTGTCTGTGGGCTGGTCGCTGTATGTCGTCGTGGTAGGCATCTGGATTCTGCTGCAGCGCAGCCAGCCGATTGCCACGCTGAGCTGGCTGTTGTCCATGGCAGCGCTGCCTGTGGTGGGTCTGTTGGTCTATTACTACTTCGGTCCGCAGCGCATGAAACGCCAGCGTATCAAGCGGCTGCGCTCGCGCAAGCGTTCGCGTTTGCGCAACAGCATGCAAAAGCTCAGGGAGCGCATTCCGGCCCAGCAGGAACGTCTGCGTCAGGTGGCGCGGCTGGTTGGCATGACCAGCGATTTCCCGGTAAGCACGGCCACTTCCATGCAGTTGCTTGTGGGGGGGGGCGCGACCTTTGATGCGATTGCCGAGGCCGTGAGCGCAGCACGCCACCATGTGCATCTGGAGTACTACATCTACGAGCCCGATGAGACTGGCACGGCCTTGCGTGATTTGCTGATCGAGAAAGCACGTGCAGGCGTGCAGGTGCGTTTGCTGGTGGATGCTCTGGGCTCCAAGAAGCTGGGGCGAAAGTTTCTGGAGCCGCTACAGCAGGCCGGGGCCGAGGTGCTGCGCTTTCACGACGCCAAGATAGGGCGGCGGCTGCGGCCCGTCATCAACTTCCGTACCCACCGCAAGATTCTGGTCTGCGATGGAAAAGTGGGCTTTACGGGCGGCGTGAACGTCACCGATGAAGAGAACGAGCGCATTTGTAACGATGCATATCATGACGTGCATATCCGGGTCGAAGGCTCCGTTGTCAATTGGCTGCAGACCGTGTTTCTCGAGGATTGGGCCTACACCCGCAGTGACGATCCGCACCGCCTGCCCGACGATCTAGATGATCTGCTGCCTGATTGCGAAGACGGCCCCATCCCCATGCAGGTCGTGACCTCTGGGCCTGATGACCACCTGGACGCCATCTACCGCGCCTATCTGGCGGCCATCAACGCGGCTCAGCAGCGCATCTTGCTGACCACGCCTTACTTTGTGCCGACCGAAGGCGCGCTGACGGCTCTCACCAATGCCGCGCTGCGCGGGGTGGAGGTCCGCATTCTGGTGCCGAAGAAGTCTGATTCGCTATTGGTGACGGCCGCTGCGCGCTCCTATTTTGACGAGCTGATTCGTTGTGGCGTGCATATCTATGAATATGCGGCCAGCATGCTGCACTCCAAGACCTTGGTGGTCGATGACAATATGGCCATGATCGGCACAGCCAATTTTGACTATCGCAGCTTTTTCCTCAACTATGAGGTCTGTGTGATCGGCTACGGGCCAGAGCTGAATCAGGCCATCGCTGCCCAGTTCGATGCCGACCTGGGTCAGGCTCGAATGGTGCAATATCGCAGCGAAAAAGGCCTGCGACGACGGCTGGTCGGTTCCGTGGCCCGATTGACATCGCCGCTGCTGTAATGAGTGAAACCCTGAATCATTGTGTGGATGCTCTGGCGCTGTGGCGCCTGCAGGACTGGCTGCATGCGCACCCGCGCGTGGTGGTCATTGGCGGTGCAGGCTGCAGCACCGAAGCCGGCATTCCCGACTATCGTGACCGCAACGGACAGTGGAAGCGTCCCCAGCCCGTGACCTATCAGGCCTTCATGGGCGATGTACTGGTGCGTCAGCGCTACTGGGCGCGTTCCATGCTGGGCTGGCGCGTGATGGGTCAGGCGCGGCCCGGTTCCGCTCACCAGGCACTGGCGCGACTGGAGCAGCAAGGCCGGCTGGAGTTGCTGATCACCCAGAATGTCGATGGCCTGCATGATGCGGCCGGCAGCCTGAACATCGTGGACCTGCACGGGCGCATCGACACCGTACGCTGCATGGACTGCGACAAGCGCTCTGCCCGTGCCGATCTGCAGCAGCGGTTGCTGGCACTGAACCCGGCCTGGGCCCAGCTCTATGCCACACCTGCGCCGGATGGCGACGCCGATCTGGAAAACCAGGACTTCAGTCGCTTTGTCGTGCCGGCCTGCCCACATTGCGCAACGGGCCTGATCAAGCCCGATGTGGTGTTCTTTGGCGAGACCGTGCCGCGTGAGCGCGTGCAGACCTGCATGGCTGCCGTGGCCAGGGCTGACGCCGTGCTGATCGCCGGCTCTTCATTGATGGTGTATTCGGGTTACCGCTTTGCGCTGGCAGCGCATGAGCAGGGCAAGTCCATCGTGGCCATCAACCAGGGGGTGACGCGAGCCGATGCATTGCTGGATTTCAAGCTCGAGGCCGATGTGGGCCAGGTCTTGATGGGCCTGGTCGAGACAAGCTAGCTCACTGCCTTTGCGCAATCGATGAGGGCAGGGCGGCGCAAACAGTCTGCATACTCCTGGAGCGCACGCCGGTCTCGTTGAGGTAAAGGATGGCACAGCATGCCTCCGGTGTTGCGGATCACGGTCTCGAGCTCATTGCCACCGATCGGGTGGAAATCGTGGCGCAGCAGCGGCGCATGGCTGCGCTTCATGAAGCGGCGGGGAATGCCAAGGGGTCTTGTGTGCCGCCCTTGAGCGGCTTGTGGCCTGCATGGGTGCGGTCATGCGGCCCAAGCTCCAGCGTGAAACTTCTGGCGGAGCCGGGGCCGTCGGAATATGCGGCGCAGGTATTGCGGTTCCTGCGAACTCGGTGAAGTGTCTGGGGCGTCGACTCGGCTGACCTCCGCACCGAGGTTGGCAGTTCGTGTGGATCGCAGGTCACAGCGAAAGCCTGGCCTACGTGCTGCGCTCCGTCTGCTCCCAGGGAGCCATCGGTTTCTGTCGGATGTTTTGAGGCTGCTGACTCAAGCATGGCAAGGGCTCAGTCACCAGAGCACGATCTGCGAGCAACGGAAGAGCGATAGCTTACGTCCCTTGTCATCGAACAAGGTGGCCGACCACACCTGCGTTGTCCTCCCCAGATGCTCAGCCACAGCCTCCACGCGCAAGATCCCTTGCTTCGCAGTACCAAGGAAGTTGGATTTCAGCTCCAGTGTCGTGAATCCTTTCGCGCCTTCCGGTAGATGCGCCAGCGTCGCATAGCCGGCGCAGGTGTCGGCCAGCATCACCTGTGTGGCGGCATGTAGAAAGCCATTGGGTGCCATCATCCACGGTGCAATAGTCAGCTCCATGGTCATGCGGCCTTCGGCAAGTGTCAGCGGCCGTGCGCCAAAGATATCGGGCAGTGTGCCGCGCTGGCGTTCAAACAGACTGTCCAGGGTTTCGGTGCTACGGAGCATCATGGTTTCCTCGAGTGGAGTTGAAGTCTTGGTCTCTGTCGATATGCGTTCACGGTCTCTCCAGCACCGTAGCAATACCTTGCCCACCGCCGATGCATTGGGTGGCCAGGGCATATCGTCCCTGCTGTCGTGCAAGCAAGGCAGCTGCCTTGCCGGTGATGCGCGCACCAGTGGCGCCAAGTGGATGACCGATGGCGAGCCCACCGCCGTCAATATTCACGGTCTCCATGTCCAGGCCGAGGTCTCGGATGCAGGCCAGCGCCTGCGAAGAGAAAGCTTCGTTGATCTCAACCACGTCCAGATTGGCCACAGTGAGACCTGCGCGGGCCAGCGCCTTGCGTGCGGCGGGTATCGGACCGATGCCCATGATCGCTGGGTCCACTCCCACGGTCGCGAAGCTGCGGATGCGCGCCAGTGCCTGCAGACCATGGCGTTCGGCAAAATCGTCGCTAGTGACCAGCACGGCCGCAGCGCCGTCGGTCAATGGCGACGATGTGCCCGCCGTGACCACTCCATCAGGCCTGAAGGCGGGCTTGAGCCCGGCCAGGGTCTCCAGTGTGGTGGCGGGGCGTATGCAGCCGTCGGCATCCAGCAGTTCTCCATCCGGTAAGAGAATAGGCACGATTTCATCGACCAGCAGACCCTGGTCGCGAGCAGCGGCGGCTTTCTGATGGGATTGCAGTGCCAGCAACTCCTGGTCGGCGCGGGTCACCCCCCATCTCTGCGCCACGTTTTCCGCCGTTTCGCCCATTGAAATATAGGCGTCGGTATTTGCCTGCAACTGGGGGTTCGGTGAGAAGTTGAAGCCGCCCTGCGGAACCATCGTCATGGATTCCACGCCCACGCAGAGGAAGGCGTCGCCCATGCCGGCCTCGATCTGCGCTGCGGCAATATGCACGGCCTGCATCGACGAGCCGCAAAACCGGTTCACAGTCATGCCGCCCACGGTCTCGGGCAGGCCGGCCAGCAGGCCGACGATGCGCGCCAGATTGTTGCCTTGCGAGGCCTCGGGGTAGGCGCAGCCGAGGATCACATCCTCCAGGAGTGCAGGGTCCAGGTCGGAGCGCTTCAACAAACCCTGTACGACCTGGGCTGCCAGCGTGTCCGGCCGCACTTCGGCCAAGCGGCCCTTGCGGGCGAAGTGAAACGGCGAGCGCGCATAAGCGGCAATAACGGCTTTCATGACATGGGCTCCTTGCGATAGTCAGTGCGCAGCGGCGTAGCGCTGGGCGGTGATGTTGCTGGACAACTGGCCAGCCATAGCTTGGCGTGCGGCCTCATAGGCATCCCACTTCTCGCCAGCATGCAGTGAGGAAGTAGAGACCTCTTCTCCACGCTCAAACCCCAGCAGTGCTGCATCGACGAGGTCTTCGACGCTCGTCACGATGCTTGCATCCAGGCTCTCTACCGGCAATCCACCGATGGCCCAGAAGTCCGTGGCCGTGGCACCAGGCAACACTGCCTGCACCCGAACACCTTGGTCAGTCAACTCATGCTGCAGCGACTGGCTGAAAGCCAGTACAAAAGCCTTGCGCTGCTCGTCAGCGCGTTCGGCTGTTCGGTGTTGCGGGCGACCAGGATCAGGTCATAGCCACGCTGAGCGAGCTTTTTTTGCATGTGGCGCACCGATGCCGCTGGATTCCTCGGTAACGAGGTTGGTACCGAGATAGGTTTGTGCCATGGTGAAACTCCTTGAGGTTGATGGATGTTGTCCATGGCCTGAATGGTGCGATGTGCGTGGTTTGTCGTAAATGACGTATATAGTCATGAAAAAGGACATCGGAAAGGACGCTCTTTATGCACCGCATCGGTTACATCCTGCCGGAAGGCTTCCAAGTCATGGCGCTGGCCACCCAGGCCGTGTTCGAACTCGCCAACCTGATGACGGAGAAGCCCTTCTATGAGGTGGAAACCTATGCGATGAATGGCGCGGTCCGAGCTTCGGCAGGGCTTGCATTGCAGGCAAACCCTTTCACGGCCAACAGCAGGGCAGACACCTGGCTGGTTGCGGGCAATCTCACTCCAAGAGACGTCGCTCCGGCACCGGAGCTGATCCGGCTGCTGAGCAAGGTGACGGTATCCGCTTGGCGCGTGGCCGGCCTGTGCACGGGCGCTTTCCTGCTGGGCGACGCGGGCCTGCTTGATGGGCGCCGCGCCACCACGCACTGGTATTGGGCCGAGGCCTTGCAGCAGCGCCACCCACAGGCGCAGATTGAGTCCGACCGCATCTACATTGCCGACGGACCGATCTGGACCTCTGCCGGTATGACGGCGGAGATCGACCTGGCGTTAGCGCTGGTGGAAAAAGACCTGGGCGCCAAGGTTGCACGGTCGGTTGCACACCGCTTGGTCATGCACCAGCGCCGCTCGGGCGGGCAGTCACAGCACTCGGAGATGCTCAAGCTGGCACCCAAGTCAGACCGCATCCAGCAGGCGTTGGAGCATGCTCGGCGCAACCTTTCTCAAGCATTGAGCGTGGAAGAGCTGGCCGAGGCTGCCAGCTTGAGTCCACGCCAGTTCAGCCGGGTGTTCACGGCCGAGACGGGGCAGTCCCCCGCCAAAGCCGTGGAGGGTCTTCGGCTTGAAGCCGCGCGGCTGATGATTGAGGGCAGTCGGCATCCGCTGGAGGTGATTGCTCAGGAGACAGGTTTTCGTGACCGGCGCCATATGCGCGAAGCCTTCCTGCGTGGCTTCGGCATGCCGCCACAGGCCGTACGGCGCGAAGCTCGGGTGGAGCCGTAAAACGGCTGACACGCTCCGTGAAATGCGTAACTTGCACCGTGCGTGGAACGACCAGCCGGGTACTGAGCCAACTGGCCATGATGGCGATCTGTGAACTGCGAACTACCGCCACAGCCGGCGCTGATTCGGGGATATGCAAGTACTTGGATGCCTGCTCTAGCGCGGGGAGGCGGCCCCCCTGGGATCCCGATCTCTCATCATCTCGAATAAAAACAGGGTTGCTGTCAGCAGGCTGATGACTTGCGGGTGAGAGAGTTCCTCGCTGAGGTGCGCGATGCCCGCCAGCCTCCTTCAAAGTGCGGGGCACCGTGTGAAAGGTTTGGCGAGTATCACCTGAGACTGGCCGTTGTAATGCTGCCTAAGGAGCTACTGGCAGCAGGTCCTGGTGTGTGGAGTTGCTCATCGTCTACGCATATCTGCTGTAAAGCACGGAGCTATGCAACGACACCGATAAGTTCAAAAAGCGGCAGGCTTGACGCCTCACTGCCTTTGTTCACTGGATCTGCTCGGAAGCTCCGTCAAAAAGTCTCCCAGTCATCGCCATTCTTATCCGTAGCCTGCTGAGTTCCAGCGATAGCAACTGGTCGACGCAGCACAGGGGACTTGGTAGCCATGAATGGCTTGGGTGACGACTCCGATACCTTTGCGACGGTCGCTGGTTTTGTCGGGTTGACCGAGGCTGCCTGCATTGCGGCAGAGGTATTTTGTTGGTGCTCTGACAACTTGAAGACCGCCACTGCTTCGACCAGCGACTGTGCTTGGTTGTGCAAGCTGCTGGCTGCGGCGGCCATTTCCTCGACCAATGCCGCATTTTGCTGCGTGGTTTGATCCATTTGGGTAACGGCTTCCCCAATCTGGGCCATCCCCGAGCTTTGCTCATGGCTGGCAGCGCTGATTTCACCCATGATATCGGTGACGCGCCGAATGGCCGTGACCACATTGGTCATGGTCTCGCCAGCTTTGTCCACGAGCAAGGAGCCTTGCTCCACGCGCTGCACACTGGTGGTAATGAGCTGCTTGATCTCCTTGGCTGCCTCAGCCGAGCGTCCAGCCAGAGCCCGTACTTCGCTTGCCACCACTGCAAAACCTCGTCCTTGCTCACCGGCGCGGGCAGCTTCGACGGCGGCGTTCAAAGCCAGAATATTGGTCTGGAAAGCGATGCCATCGATGACACCGATGATGTCGGAAATCTTGCGGCTGCTGTCATTGATGCTCTTCATGGTCTCCACGACCTCTGCGACCACTTCACCGCCCTGTGTGGCCACAGAGGATGCATTCACGGCCATCTGATTGGCCTCGCGTGCGTTGTCGGCATTTTGTTTGACCGTCGCACTCAACTGCTCCATGGATGCAGCAGTTTGTTCAAGAGCACTTGCTTGCTCTTCCGTGCGGCTGGATAGGTCGTTATTGCCCATGGCGATCTGAGCACTGCCCGACGCAACTCCCTGAGCATTGCCACGCACCGCCGACACCGTGCTCACGAGGCTGTGTTGCATGCGTTGCAGCGCACTGAGCAGTTGACCGGTTTCATCCTGAGACTTCACGGTGATCTGGCCACTAAGATCACCTCTGGCCACACGGTCGGCTGCTGCCATGGCCAGGGACAGGGGGCCGGTGATGGAGCGAGTAATCTTGATGGCCAGGGTTACCGCTAGAAGAATGGCGATTGCACCTGTCGCCAACACTTCCTGGAACAGATTGTCGGCAGCAGCTTCTGCCCTCTGGCTGGCCACGTCGGAGCTTTGGGTCTGGTGATCCAGCATGCTGCGGATGACCCGCTGATATTCGAGTTGGTTGGGGCGCAGTTGGGTTTCCAGCAATCTCAGCGCTTCATCTCTTTGGCCCTGATCGAGCAGTCCAAGAAATTCGTCACCGGATTTGAGGAAGGCCACGCGCCGCTGCTTCAGATCTTCCAGCAGCGATTGTCCCAGGCCGGAGTGAGTGTGCTTGCTCAGCGAATCCATTTCTGCAGCCAGCTCGGTGCGGGTCTTCTGAATCATGGCGCGTGCCGATGCCTGGAGCGTCTCCGTGGAAAAGATCGCTAGGTTGCGGAACTGAATCGCCTGTTCATTGGCGCCATCCGTGATGGTGTTCAGCGTGCGAATGATCGGGATTTGCTTCTGGGTGATGTCGGTGAGGGCTGAGCGCTGAGTGGACGACCCCCAAAGTGCCACCCCTCCCAGCACTAGTATCAGCACCATCAATGTCATGAACGAGAAAGTCAGCCGAGTGGAAATTTTCAAACGATCCATTTCGCGCGTCTCCTTTAGCAGCCAATGTTTTCGGTTTGAGAGCTCGTGTCAATTTGTGTTCATGTATTCAAAGTGTAACTTTGCGAGGGTTTCAGGGGCGCCTTTTTTATGAGTGATTGCGGCTTCTGAACGACAGAGCCTGAGTCCTTGCCTTCTTCCTCCTTGCCGAACTGGATGAGCGTTGTTCCCTGTCCACTGATCTGCGCCATCCCGTCCGGCACTTTGGAGTAGCTGCCTGGACTCCAAAGCCAAGCTTTTCTTCAGGACAGGTCGAGATCTGCTCCAACTTTCGCTGGCCGGCTCCTGACTGGCTCACTGCAATGTTTCAGCCAATGCCGCAGTGCCATGCGTCGGCAGGGCAAGACTGAGCTCCGATTGAATCAGGGTGGATATACGCGAAGGACTACCTTGAGGAACTATGTCCCATGCAGGACGTGCAGCAGCATCAGCAGCAGCGGCATGGTCACCAGCGCCAGCAATGTGGAGAGGGCAATGCTGGCCACCACCTCATCCTCGGCAACCTGGTAGCGCTGGGTGAAGAGCAGTGCGTTGGCGCCCACAGGCAAGGCTGAGCAGATCAGCATCACCCCCATGGCCGGGCCACGCAGTTGCAGTGTCCAGGCGCAGGCGAGAAACACAAGTGGGTGCACCAGCGACTTGACCAGCGTGATGCGCATCGCGGCTCGCCAGTAAGCTCCGATCCTGGTGTATGCCAGCGTGATGCCGACGAGCAGCAACGCCATGGGACCCATGGCCGAGCCCAGCATCTTGAGCGAGGTATCAAGCACGTCAGGCAGAGGCCAGCCTGTCAATGACCACAGCAAGCCGGCCAGAATCGGCAAAGGCACAGGGTGGATGACGCTATTGCGCACTGCCTGCCAGACAGTACGCCCCATGGACCGTTTGTTGTGGGTGTCGTCCGCATGCTGTTCACGCGAGGATGCCAACTCGAACACCATGGTCGCGGCCGTCAGCAATACCAGGGCGTGCACCGAGATCAAGGTGAACAGCGTCACCAGTCCCTGCTCGCCAAAGGCCAGGCCCACGAGCGGTACGCCGATCATGGCTGCATTGCTGAACATGCTGGCCAATCCGCGCGCTGCAGCCAGGGTGTTGAAGCCGTAGACCAGCATCGTTGTCACGAAGACGATGATGGCCGACAGGAAATACACGCCAATCGGTCGGTAATCCAATTCGCCGATATGGACCTGAGCCATGGTGCGAAACAGCAGTGAAGGCAGCAGCAATAGGAACACAAGGTTGGACATGTCCTTGACTGCTGCCTGCCGCACCAGTCCGACACGCGCCAAGCCAAACCCTGTACCGATCAACGCAATCACCGGTAGTAGGGCCGCTACTGCGGAACCATTCATTCAACTCTCCAACAAAACCGAATCGCTGCTTGCACCTTGCTCCAGGCTTGAGCATATGCACTTCTCGGGCGCTGAGCTTAACGCCTCTGCACACGCGTTTTCGGAATCTGCTTCACCTGTGCGCTATCGCACAACCTGCTAAATGAGCAAGTCTTGGTTGCTATTGGGCGAGGTGAAGCCCCAGCCTTGCTTGCCCGATTCACCGGCAAGCAGCGCCGTCATGTCGTGCTTTTGTTTGCAGTGCATGGCGCGCATGACCTCCAGTAGCAGGAATGCACCCGGAATGGCTTTGTGCTCAATGGTTTGCACAATGGATCTCCTTTCTGGCAATGAGGCGTGAGTCCATGCTCCCGCTTCATTCAACCCTTGATGCAGATCACCTGCTTGAGGGTATGGACCACTTCCACCAGGTCCTTCTGGGCGGCCATGACGGCGTCGATGTCCTTGTAGGCCATGGGGATCTCGTCGATCACGCCCTCATCCTTGCGGCATTCCACGCCTTCGGTGGCCTTGATCTGGTCAGCCACTGAGTACAGCTTTTTGGCCTTGGTGCGGCTCATTACGCGGCCCGCGCCGTGGCTGCAGCTTTCAAAGCTCTCGGGGTTGCCCAGGCCGCGCACGATATAGCTGCGCGCGCCCATGCTGCCGGGGATGATGCCCATCTCGCCGCGCTTGGCGCTCACGGCGCCCTTGCGGGTGACGAACACATCCTCGTCAAAGTGATGTTCCTTTTGCACATAGTTGTGGTGGCAGTTCACGGCCTCCACGTGGGACTCGAAAGGCTTGGTAATCACCTGGCGCACGGTAGCGATCAGGTTGGCCATCATCACTTCGCGGTTACTCATGGCGAACTTCTGCGCCCAGGACACGGTGCGCACATAGTCGCCAAAATAGCGGGCACCCTCTTCCAGGTAGGCCAGGTCCTGGTCGGGCAGATTGCGCTGGTGCAGCTCGGCATCCTTCTTGGCCAGCTCGATGAAATGGTTGCCGATGGCATTGCCCACGCCACGCGAGCCCGAGTGCAGCATGAACCAGACAAAGCCCAGTTCGTCCAGGCACACTTCCACGAAGTGATTGCCGCTACCCAGAGTTCCCAGGTGCTTGCGGTTATTGGTCTTTTCCAGGCGGGGGTGCAGCTCGCACAGCGCGTCGAACTCGTCCACCAGCGTGGCCCATTTCTGGTCCACCAGATCGGGAGGGTTCTCCCAGGCTCCAGGATCACGGCCACGGCTTTGGGGTGCCGAGCCATGGGGCACGGCTTTTTCAATGGCCGAGCGCAGCGTGGTCAGGCTGTCGGGCAGGTCTTCGGCGCGCAGCGTGGTCTTGGCGGCCATCATGCCGCAGCCGATATCCACGCCGACGGCTGCGGGGATGATGGCCTTGACGGTGGGAATCACTGAGCCGATGGTGGCACCAATGCCCAGGTGCACATCGGGCATGGCGGCGATATGTTTGAAGACAATGGGCAGGCGCGCGGCGTTGGTCAGCTGTTGCTGGGCCTCGGTTTCCACGGGCACACCCTTGGTCCACATCTTGACGGGCACGCCGCCAGCGACTTCCAGTAGTTGGTAATTGTGTTCGGACATCTTGATTTCCTTCAGGACCTACGCAAACAGGAGCGCAACAACGGACTGCCTGCTGAGGTAGTCGTCTTGCTTGGACCGGTTTTGCGTAAGTCGTTTCCTTGTTGTTCATGTCATCGATGGCGGTCTTGCAGCGACAAGGGTTGGTGAAACATCGTGCTCTACCAGGCTGAGCTACAACAGCTTTGCAACTGCTGGCAGGATTCGAACCTGCGACCACGAGATTAAAAGTCTGTAGTTCCACCGGCATTCGCTGCAGGACAGCCAAACCGAAAATTCAATGGGACTCACGCTTGCGCAGGTCCTGTTCAAAAAAGGCGGCGCGACCAGAGAAGCAAGACATAGCCATGACCGGTTTCCCGGCTGGGGAGTCGAACCCCGACAACCAGATGTAGTCCTGCTGGCATTCGCGCCAAACTCAAACCATGGTGATGAATGCCTTGCTGCGACAAGGGTTGGGTGAAACATAACCCGCGCTGTACCTTTGGCTACCGCTCGTTGATCTTTCGATCCGACGAGGCGGGCAGGAATCGAACCTGCAATCCGGGCACCCATGTAGTTCCACCGGCATTCGCAGCCAGTCATTCAAACCGTTCAACTTCATCCAGGACATCTGCTGCGAGCGACAAGGGGTTGGTGAGACGGGACAGTTTGGATATGTAGTCCCACCAGCATTCGCCAACAACAGATGATCACTTCACTCCGAGCTGCTAACACGAACCTTGATACGTCGTTGCTCAGCCTTGTCGTACTTTTGTACTGCCTGCGGCTAAGCGCATCGTCTCAAACTCAAACCTTCGGTTTGCAGGGCCGTGCTATCAGCTCTCACTGGGACTCGAGAGCGATCTTCTCGATCTCGCCCACCCAGTGCTCGGGGCCAAGCCTGCCTTCGGCAAAACTTGCCACCACATCGAACACCGCATCGCTGAAGCCGCCGACATTCAGAATGTCGTCACGCTCCATGGCCTGCGTCGTGCCATAGGGCTGGATGTCTATGCAGACCAGCCGGGCGTCGGGGTTGCGCTGCTTGATGCGCTCCCACTGCAACATGGTTTCGGTGGCACCGCGGCGCACACCATCGACCCAGGACTCGTTGTCCGAGACCATGATCACCATATCCACCCTTGCCTTTTCATCGGCCAGCTGCTTCAGTGGTGCACTGCAGTTGGTACCGCCGCCGCCGATCTTTGCTAGCTTGCTCGCATTGGTTATCACCGAGTCGCGGCCGTTGAGTTCCAGCTTCACCACCTTCTGCTCGAAGGGCAGTACACGGGCCGTCCTGTTCTTGCGCAGCACGGCGGCGGCCATCAGGCCGGCCACATCGATGCAGCGCACCGCCGTGGTGGCTCCGGTGCGATAACCCGTCACAGGGCTGTGCATGGAGCCCGACACATCGGGGCAGACCACTACCGCTCCTGCAAAGCAGGGCACATTGGCAATGGCATGCTCCATGGCATTCTGCAGCGCATCGCGCACCTGGGCCGGTACCTGCTCACCGGCAGCCTGGTAGGCCGACAGCAGTTGGTAGGGCATGGCACGGGCCTTGGCCACGGCGTCGGCATCTCCCAGCTTGTGGGCGACCAGTGCCGCCATTCCCTTGATCTCGAACACGCCATGGCGTGCAAAGGTGTTGAGGTTCTGGCGCACCATCTGCCATGAGCCGCTGCGGGCGATCTGCGCCCATTGCTGGGCTTTCAGCTCGAGTGCGGTCAGCATCTGAAACGGCACATCAGGCAGCTCGGCACTCACCAGACCCTGGGCCGCATCGCGCTTGAAGCGCTCGAAGGCCTGGGTGATGGGAGGCAGAGATGCCTCATCAAAAGGCTTGCCGATCAACCAGGCAAACCATGCGGAACGCCAGGCCTCCTGAGGCTTGGGGTGCACCATCTTCACCACATCGGCGAGCGATGGCTGCTTGCCCACGCAAGCGCTGAGCAGTTGCTTCTCGCTCGCATTGAGCAGCCAGTTCTGCACCAGCTTCTTGGGTGCCGAGCCCAGGGACTTGCGACCCATGGCGCCGCTGCGCACGATCTGCACAAAGTTGCGCAGCATCTTGCCGTTGTCGATCACGCGGCCAAACACCTGGTTCAGCAGCGCGGTATCCCATACAGCCAGCGCGGCAGCCAGGGTGGCTGGCATGTCCTTCATATAGCCGCGTTGGCGGGCATAGACGGCCGTCTGGGCGGTAAAGCGCGTGTCCACCTCCAGCACCAGATTGCCCAGCTGCTCCAGCTGATCCTGACCGCTGGCATAGAAAGTCTGGCTCAGGCAGCCGGTCACGGCCATCTGGGCCAGCTGGTGGCGGGGGCTGAAGGCATAGGCTGCGGCGCCTTCCTGATTGAGCGTGTTGGCGGCTGCAGTCAGGGCGCCGCGGCTGGTTTGAAACAATTGCGTGTTGACCATTCTTCTTCTCCTGTTTGCATTCAACTTGCAGATGCTTTGGTTATTGCAAGCGGTGTGCCAACTTCTCGAAGCGGGAGTGATTAATTTATAAGTAATTGAATTGATTGGATAAATTTCATTCCAATTGCTTGGGGTAACAGAAGTGGTGGAAGAGGAATTGAAAGATTATTAGAATTAAAGATAGATATTTATCTGGAAAGATATGTCCAAAAAAAACGTGGTGATTGGCTTCATGGGCACGCAGCTCGATTCGGGGCAAGGGGCAGGGCGCTGGAGCAAGTGGCGGCCTACGGTGTCTCTGATGCAGCATGAAGACCAGGTGATAGACCGGCTGGAGCTGCTGTACTCCAGCCGCTACGACAAGCTGGCGCAGACCCTGGTGCAGGACATTGCCAATGTCTCGCCCGAAACCCGGGTCAATCTAGTGGACTCCGATGTCCAGGACCCTTGGGACTTTGGCGAGATGTATGCCGCGCTTTACGATTGGGCGCGCAATTACCGCTTTGATACCGAGCGCGAGAATTACTGGGTACACATCACCACGGGCACCCATGTGGCGCAGATTTGCATGTTTCTGATGGTGGAGTCGCGCCAGATACCGGGTGTGCTGCTGCAGACCTCGCCACCGCGCAAGCAGCAGATGGGCTCGCCGGGCAACATGATCCTGATCGATCTGGACCTCACACGCTACGAAGCCCTGGCCCAGCGCTTCCATCTGGCCCAGACCGAGGCGCTGGACTTCCTCAAGAACGGCATTGCCACGCGCAACCCGCAGTTCAACCAGTTGATTGAAGAGATAGAGCGCGTGGCGATTCGCTCGCGTGCACCGATTCTTTTCACCGGGCCCACGGGTGCGGGCAAGTCGCATCTGGCGCGGCGCATCTTCGAGCTCAAGAAATCGCGCCACCAGGTGGCCGGCGATTTTGTCGAGGTCAACTGCGCCACCTTGCGTGGTGACGGCGCGGCCTCCACCTTGTTCGGCCACAGAAAGGGAGCGTTCACCGGGGCGGCGGCAGACCGTGCTGGCCTGCTGCGCACGGCGCATGAAGGCGTGCTGTTTCTCGACGAGATCGGCGAGCTCGGTCTGGACGAGCAGGCCATGCTGCTCAAGGCCGTGGAGGAAAAGCGCTTTTTCCCCATGGGCAGCGACAAGGAGGTCAGCAGCGACTTTCAGCTCATAGCCGGCACTCACCGTGACCTGCGCGTCGATGTGGCCGAGGGGCGCTTTCGCGAAGACTTGTTTGCGCGTATCAATCTCTGGTCCTATACCTTGCCGGGCCTGGCACAGCGCCCCGAAGATCTGGAGCCCAATATCGACCACCTGCTGCTGCGCGCCGTGGCCGAGACCGGCAGCTCCGTGCGCTTCAACGCCGAGGCCAGGACGTTGTATCTGCAGTTCGCCAAGTCTGCCCAGGCTCCCTGGAGCGGCAACTTCCGCGACCTTGCGGCCAGCATCACACGGCTGGCCACGCTGGCCGACAGCGGTCGCATCACGACCAGGCAGGTGGAGGCCGAGATCAAGCGCCTGGACTGGCTGTGGCAGCATTCGCAAAGCCATGTCCTGCCCAAGGCTGAGGTGGATCTGGGCGACTATCTGTCCGAAGACGCCATTGCCCAGATCGATCTGTTTGACCGCTTGCAACTGCAGTCCGTCATCGCCGTCTGCCGCGCATCGACCACGCTGTCCGATGCGGGTCGCAAACTGTTTGACCAGTCGCGCCAGCAAAAAGCCGTGGTCAACGATGCAGACCGGCTGCGCAAATTTCTGCATAAATTTGGTTTGAATTGGGAGCAGCTCAAACAAACATATTGATAGCTGCTTGCGCTTTATCCATAAGGGATTAAGGCCAAAAAGGCTTGAAGTTGATGGGGCTGAGCCGCAAGCTGTGTCGGTTCGCAGGCATACTTCGGGCCCATGGCTCATACCTTCTTCTGGCACGACTACGAAACCTTTGGCGCCCAGCCGCGCTATGACCGTCCCGCGCAGTTTGCGGGCATACGCACGGATGACCAGCTCAACGAAATCGGCGAGCCCGTGATGTGGTATTGCCAGCCGGCCAATGACTATCTGCCCGACCCGCAATCCTGTCTGATCACGGGCATCACGCCCCAGCGTGCACTGCAGGAAGGCGTTGCCGAGCATGAATTTGCAGCGCTGATCGAGGCCGAGCTGGCCCAGGCCGGCACTGTGGGCGTGGGCTACAACACGATCCGCTTTGACGACGAGATCACGCGCTTCATGTTCTGGCGCAATCTCATTGACCCTTATGCGCGCGAGTGGCAGAACGGCTGCGGCCGCTGGGATTTGCTCGACGTGGTGCGCATGGTCTATGCGTTGCGCCCCGACGGCATTCAGTGGCCGACAAAGGAAGACGGCACGCCCAGCTTCAAGCTCGAGGATCTGGCCCGCGCCAATGGCCTGCTGCACGAGCAAGCCCACGATGCGCTGAGTGATGTGCGCGCCACGATTGCCCTGGCGCGGCTGATCCGCGAAAAGCAGCCGCGCCTCTTTGACTTTGCCTTTGGTCTGCATAAAAAGGACGGCGCTCTGCGCGAGATGGGTCTGCCCGCCACGCAGGAGCACGCGCGCCCCTTTCTGCATGTGACCGGCATGATCAGCCCCGCACGCGGCTGTCTGGGCGTGATGTGGCCGCTGGCCACACATCCCACCAACAAGAACGAAGTCATCTGCTGGGATCTGGCGTCCGACCCGGCCGAGCTCTCGGGCATCAGCATCGAAGATCTGCGTCTGCGTTTGTTCACGCGCCAGGCCGAGCTGCCCGAGGGCGTGAGCCGTCTGCCCATCAAGAGCATCCACGTCAATAAGTCGCCCATGGTGGTGGGAAGCCTCAAGACGCTGAGCCCCGCGATGGCTGAAAAATGGGGTGTGGACATGGAGCTGGCGATGCGGCATGCGGCGATTGCCCGCGACCTGCCCGACATGAGCGCGCAATGGAAGGCCGTCTTCACGCGCGAGGCGGGTGAGCCGCTGGACGCGGACCAGGATCTGTATGGCGGCTTTGTGGGCAATGAAGACCGCCGCCGTCTGGAGCGCATCAAGCGCCTCTCGCCGCAGGAGCTGGCGCTGGACAAGACCGGCTTTGATGACGCACGTCTGACCGAGCTGGTCTGGCGCTACCGTGCGCGCAACTTCCCTATGACGCTGAATGCCGCCGAGCAGCAGCGCTGGGAACAGCACCGCGCGGCCTGCCTGATCGAAGGCCAGGGCGGCGCACGTACGGCCGAGCAGATGTTTGCCATGATCGACAGCCTGTCCGAAACCGCCGACGAGCGCGCCGAGGAGATTCTGGGCGAGCTCTATAACTATGCCGACGCCATGGTGCCCGAGGCCTGATCGACCCATTTCTGCTGCTCATCGCCATCCCAAAAGGCTGCTTCCGCCGAATACCGTAAGCAGCCTTTTAGCTTTGGCTCTAGCTTGGTGACGATGCGCTCGCAGGCCCTTACAGCTAGGGGTAGGGAGGTCTCGCTTGGGTGCTCGTCGCTGCATTGATTTTTAACCGGCTGAAGCTCCAGTGAGCGGCCAATCCATTGTTGCAGCCACTGCGATCAGGAAGCTGGTCACTTGTGGTCGCTTGTTCGGATCTACCAGTCATGTTGCCCACGCTGGCTTGCGCATCATTCAAACTGCCCAAGTGACGCCTCAATGCACCAGAGATCGGGCTCACGTACCAGGCAACCACATGCGAGCCCTGAGGTTTTCGAACACCTGGCGTGTGATCGGGTTGACAACATGACTGCGTATATAGAGTCTGTAGACCAGATCGGGAAGGGGAGGCAAACCGTCGCCATTGCTCAATACACGCAGACCGGGGTCCAGCTGCTCAACGCCGCGCGCAGTGATCCCCAGGTCGGCGCGCAGGGCTGCACGTATGCCCACCAGGCTGGTACAAGTATGGCGCGGTGTCCAGCTAATGTCCGCGGCGTCCAGCGCATCGCAGGCCAGGCGGCGAAAAATGCTGGGCCCGCTCGCCAGCACCAGGGGCAGAGGCTTGCTTGGGTCATGCACATAGTTCGCACCACACAGCCAGACCGTGGGGCTGGAGCGCAGTGCAAAGCTTTCGAATGTGGTGTCATCGCGGTTGGAGATGACCATGTCCAGCTCACCCTGCTTGAGCGACTCCATCAGAAACGGGCTGCGTTCCATATGGATGTCGATCAGCATGCCGGGAAATTTCAGTGCGATCTCTTTCAGCACCGGTGGCAGCAGAGTGTCGGCAACATCATGCGGCGCGCCTATGCGCACCAATCCTTCCAGATGCTGATTTCGAAGGCTGCTGAGCGCTTCATCGTGAATCGCCAACATGCGCTGGGCATAACCGAGCAGGCGCTGGCCATGCTCGGTCAAGCGCTTTTGCCGGCCTTGTTTTTCAAACAGCGTGTGGCCCACTTTGTCTTCCAGCCGTTGCATCTGCTGGGTGATGGCCGATTGCGTGCAGCCCAGTTGCACGGCGGCAGCGGCAAAGCTCTGCTGGCGGGCAATGGTCGCCAGCGTTCGTAGTTGGTCTAGATCCAGTGTGTCCATATATAAGTTTTTCTTAAGTATATGGTTGAACTATTGGGATTGTTCGCATTAAAGTCGCTCGCTACATTGGTTGTCATTCAACCAAGGGGAATGCTTTGACCACGATGACAGAACAACGTAATAGCGCTGTACAGACAGCAATTTCGGCAATGAAGTGCGCAATTGGTAGTGACCCTGAAACGCGCCAGAGTCTGGAAAAAGTTCTGGCTCAGCTAATAGGTCTGGCCGAGCAAAGCCAGCTGTGGGGAGCCGAGGACTTTCCGCCACCTGAGGGCGATGAGCATCAGGCGCGCTACATGATTGCCGAGGATGCGGATCAGAGCTATGCGCTGTATCTGAACGTCATGCGCCCCGGCAAGCGCATCGTGCCGCACAACCACACGACCTGGGCCTGCATTGCGGCTGTGCAAGGCACGGAGCACAACCGGGTTTACGAGCGAACCGACGATGGCTCGGTGCCAGGCAAGGGCACGCTCAGGGAGGTCGACCTGGTCATCGTCCAGCCCGGAACGGGGATTGCGTTGATGGCGGAAGACATCCACTCTGTGGAAATCCAAGGTGAGCAGGTGATCCGTCATCTGCACATGTATGGCCGCGCACTGGAGACACTGAATGGCCGAACCGGCTACGACCTGCAGGCCGGGACATGCCAAACCATGTCGATTGGCGTGCAGACAAGGCGCTGATGCGCTGCTGATCAGCCAAGCCTGATTCCTTTTTGCTTTGTAGTGCACTTTGATGTGCGCGGGCGCAGCTTTGCCTGAAATTTGCCAAATCACCTGTTATGACTCAATTTGTCACCGCTTCCCAACTCAAGTACTGGCTACATGATGGCCAGGAAATCGCCGTGCTGGATGTGCGAGAACATGGCCAGTATGGCGAGTCGCATTTGTTCTACGGCACCCCGCTGCCCTATAGCCGCCTTGAAATCGATGTGCCGCGACTGGTGCCGCGCAAGCCGGTGCGTGTGGTGGTGTATGACAGCGGCGAGGCCGATACGGAAAACGTGGCTTTGCGGGCGGCGCAGCGCCTGCAGGCTTTGGGCTATACCGATGTCCATGTGTTGGAAGGCGGTACCAAGGCATGGAAGGCTGCAGGCTATGTGCTGTTTGCGGGAGTGAACCTGCCTTCCAAAACCTTTGGAGAGCTGGTGGAGCATGCTTATGGCACGCCACGCATCACGGCCCAGCAGCTGGCGGCCAAGCAGGCTTCGGGCGAACCGCTGGTGGTACTGGATGGTCGGCCGGTGTCCGAGTTCCACAAGATGAACATACCTGGCGCCGTATGCTGCCCCAATGGCGAGCTGGCCTATCGCATCCGCTCGCTGGTTCCTGATGACAGCACACCTGTCGTCATCAACTGTGCCGGGCGCACGCGCTCCATCCTGGGTGCGCAGACGCTGATCAACCTGGGAATCTCCAACCCCGTATACGCTCTGGAGAACGGTACGCAAGGCTGGTTTCTGAACGACCTATCACTGGAGCATGGCGGCAGAAGCCGTTATGCCGACGACTCGGGCAGCGGCGCATTGCAATCTCAGGCGCAGCAGCTGGCACAGCGTTTTGACGTGCCTTGGGTCACTGCCCAGACGGTCAGCCAATGGGCTGCGGACAACGAACGCAGCCTGTTTCTTTGCGATGTGCGTACACCTGAGGAATTCGCCGCCGGCAGCCTGCCTGGCGCCCAGCACACACCGGGTGGTCAACTGGTGCAGGCAGGCGACCAATTCATCGGCGTGCGCGGTGCACGGCTGGTGCTTTTTGATAGCGACGGCGTGCGCGCTGCCGTGATCGCCAGCTGGCTGCGCCAGATGGGACAGGACGCCTGCGTGCTCATCGATGGCGTGCACAGCGGCCTGGAGTTGGCCAGCTCTTCAGAAACTGTCAGGCCGCAACTGCTCCTGATGACGGTTGCCGAGCTGCAAGCCCGTATTGAACGCGATGAGGTGCTGTTGGTCGACCTGCGGGCCAGCATGAAATACCGGGCTGCCCATATTCCTGGGGCAGTCTGGTCGATTCGATCGCGACTGGCCCAGAACTTGCGTGATGAGAAACGCAGCATCGTGCTGGTGGCTGATGAGCCGGCTTTGGCGCAATGGGCATCGCTGGAGTTGCCGGAGTCGGTAAGCCTGCTGCAAGAGGGCATGGCTGCGTGGCAGCAAGCCGGCTTGCCGGTGGTGGCCAGTGCCGATACCCCAGCGAATCACGATTGCATTGATTACCTGTTCTTCGTGCATGACCGCCACGACGGCAACAAGGAGGCCGCTCGTCAGTACCTGGCTTGGGAAACCGGGCTGGTGCAGCAACTCGATGCACAAGAGCTCGCAGCATTTCAGCTGCCTAGCTCTGAATCCCTCCATTCCTGCGCCGCCTGACCGCGCAATTCGCTTCGCACTTTCCGGGAGAAAACCATGCTTGCTATTCGTTCTCTGGCTACCGTTTTCATGGGCGTCGTGCTTGCTGCGCAGGGGCATGCGCAAACCTTGCCGCAGCGCAATGGCTTTCCCAGCCAGCCCATTCGCTTTGTCTCGCCTTTCCCTCCGGGGGGCGGCAACGATGCAACCACGCGCTGGGTTACTACACGCTTGCCAGAGTTCACTGGGCAGCCGGCCGTCGTCGAAAACAAGGGCGGGGCGGGCGGCAACATTGGCGCCAAGGCGGTGACCGAGGCCAGGGCCGACGGATACACCTTGTTGACGGGGCAGGTCTCGCTGATGGCGGTCAACCCCTCTCTGTACAGCGCACCAGGCTTTGATCCACTCAAAAACTTCATTCCTGTCACACAGGTCAATGCGGCACCGCTTGCCATCGTGGTCGCAGCCGGATCGAAACTCAAAAATTTTGCCGATCTGGCGGTCCAGTCCAAGGCTGAGCCCGGCAAGGTCACTTATGCCACGCCCGGCAACGGTACCTTGTCGCATTTGGTCGGTGTGGTGCTGGCCAAGGAAAGCGGCGTGACCATGACCCATGTGCCTTACAAGGGCGCCGGCCCGGCCATCAATGATTTGCTGGGTCATCAGGTGGATGTGTTGATCACCTCGACCTCATCGGTTGCCGGCATGATTCAAGGCGGTCAGGTGCGCGCACTGGCCGTCACCAGTCCGCGTCGGGTTGGTGTTTTCGGCAAGGTGCCCACGCTGGAGGAGCTGGGTTATAAAAACTCCACGTTTGAAGACTGGTACGGCTTTTTTGCCCCGGCCGGGACTCCGCCCGAGCGTGTTGCCTATCTGAACGAAGCCATTGTCAAGACGCTGCGCAAGCCCGAAGTCAGCAAGCTGGTCACCGATGGCGGCAGTGAAGTGGTGGCGAGCACCCCCGAGGCCTTTGCTGCCCAGCTCAATAGCGACACCAAGCGCTGGAGCCATGTGGTCAAACTGTCCGGCGCAAAGTTGGACTGATCCGGATTTCAGGACATCATCATGACGAGCAAAGATCAGCAGGCGTCGACTCCTGGTTTGGGAACGCGCCTGACTCACATGGGCATGTCTCCCGCTTATGTGGGTGGCAGGGCTGTCAATCCAGCCATTGTGCGAGCCAGCACCGTAGTGTTTGAAAGCACTGCCCAGCAACGAGAGATGCGTGCTCGGCGTGGTCAGGAGCGCATTTTCAGTTACGGCGCGCGCGGCACGCCGACCAGCTTTGCTTTGGAAGATGCGGTCAGCGAGCTGGAGGGCGCCTATCGCACGCGGCTCTTGCCCACCGGGCTGGCAGCCGTAAGCATGGCTTTGCTCAGCTATCTGAAGCCGGGCGACCACGTGCTCATCACCGACAGTGCTTATCAGCCGGTGCGGCATCTGACGCAGCAGTTTCTGCAACCCTACGGTATTGAATACAGCTTCTTTGCGGCAGACGGCAGCGATGCCGCCGCCAAAATGCGCCCCAATACCCGCATGCTGTATGCCGAATGTCCGGGTTCGCTCGTCTATGAAATGTGCGATCTGCCGGCACTGGCTGCCATGGCCCACGCGCAGGGGGCTCTGGTCGCAGTCGACAATACCTGGGGCTCAGGCGTGCAGTACCGGCCTCTGACGCTGGGGGCCGATATCTCCATTATGGCTGCCACCAAATATCTGTCAGGGCATTCGGATGTCATGATGGGTACGGTCGCCACTACCCAAGCTGTCTGGGAGCCACTGGCTGAGCGCTGCGATGCTTTTGGCATGACGGTCAGTCCCGACGATGCGTGGCTGGTGCTGCGAGGCTTGCGCACCTTATCCGCGCGGCTACGCATGCATGGGGAGCATGCCCTGGCCGTGACGCGCTGGCTTGAGCAGCACCCACTTGTGCAGACAGTCTTTTGTCCTGCACTTCCTGGTCATGAGGGACATGATCTATGGCGAAGGGATTGCGCAGGTACAAATGGTCTAATTTCCTTTGAGCTGAAGCCATGCATCACCGCTGAAGTCGTGGATAGTTTCATCGACAATCTGCAACTGTTTGGGCTGGGTGCGTCATGGGGAGGCTATGAAAGCCTGGTAGTTGCAGCACAAATGACGCAGGCTCGCAGCGTCACTGACTGGAGTCGGCGTGGCTCGGTCGTGAGACTGCACATCGGTTTGGAAGACCCGCAGGATTTGATCGCGGATCTAGCACAAGCGTTTGAGAGGTCAGGAATCAATGAGTTGATCAGGAATTCTCAAGCGTTTGTTTGAGCCTCGAAGGTGTCTGGGCGGCTCAAGGGGTCTGCATGCTGCATGAAGGGCAGGGCGAACGGTGGGATAGCGCTGTCACCGAATAGCAGTTTTTCTGTGTTTGCCAAGAAGCCGCAAGGAGCGCCTCTTTCTAGCTAGGCGCGGTCATTTAGATGCAGAGCCTCAGACAGACCGCCTGAAGCGACTTCCAGAATCAGTCGATAGATGTGGGGTCGCATCGCTGCAAAATCGCATGGTCTTGAACTTCTTGATGCACCAGGCAGCCAGTCTTGCCGCCGACCCCATTAATAAAAATCAGCTGATGCAATGAATCAGCTGGTTTTTATTAATGGGGGGAGCTATAGGTCAGTCGCAGCCGCTATGACGTCCGGTCTGCTTTATGTGTGGCTGGGCGCGATGACGCTGGCACACTGCGGCGGTGCCAGCCGGTTCCGGTTGGATCAGCGCTTGGGCAGTATGTCCAGTTCCGCCATGCTGGGCAGGAAGCTGCCGTTCCATACGGCGTTGGCCGGCACCGGGTTCTTGGTGGCATAGGCTTTGGCGACCTGCTCGGCCATCCTGGCCAGACGCTCGGTGCGCAACTGGCCGAAGCCTTCTTCGCGTGCGCCCTTGCTGTCGATGGCGGTCTCAATCGTCAGCTTCAGGCGTTTGACCTCCTGCGGTACGTTGACCAGTCCGTCCTTGGCTTTCATGGATGCAATGGCGGCTTCGGGATTGGCAATGCCTTCCCTGGCGCCCCGCGCAAAGGCCTTGAGGAAGGCGCGCACGGCTTCCGGTTTTTCGGCAATCAGCCTGGGGCTGGCGATGATCACATTGCCGTAGAGCTGAACGCCATGCGTGGCGTAGGGCAGGACCACCACATCCTCGCGCTTGATGCCGCGGGCCTCCAGATTGAGCAGGCTGGTGAAGGTATAGCCGGTGACGGCATCCAGATCGCCGCGCGCCAGCATGGTTTCGCGCAGTTGCGGCTCCATGGTGCTCCATTGCACCTCGCCCACGCCATTGGCCTGGGCGAAGATGGGGAAGGTGCGGCGGCCTGCGTCAAAGATGGGGGCTCCCATTTTCTTGCCCGTCAGGTCGGCGGCCTTGGTGATGCCCGACTTCTTGAGTGCCATCACCGAGGCCGGTGTGGTGTTGTAGATCACCATGATCGCCACGGGCTTGATGGGCGCATCGGGGTTGTTGGCGTGGAATTCCATCAGCGCGGCGAGGTCGGCAAAGCCCAGGTCATGGGTGCCGGAGGCCACGCGCTGGATGGCACCCGCGCCGCTGGCGGCCTCCACATTCACATCCAGACCGGCCTGTTTGAAATAGCCTTTTTGCTCGGGGTGAACAAACAGGGCTGCTGGTCCTTCGAAGCGCCAGTCCAGCTGGAACTTGAGCGGCGTGTCCGCCGCCTGGGCAGCGCTCCAGCTCAGGGCTGCAGCAGCCGTGGCGGCCTGAAGAAAGGTTCGTTTGCGCATATGACTCCTTGGTTTATCGATGGCTAAGGGACTGCTGCTTGTGCGCAAGATCGATGCCAATGTGTATACAAAGCGTGAACTGCTGAAGAGGGCACTGCGACGGTGCGTGCCGGACCTGCGTGTCCGGCTCTGGTGCATGGGGCGCCTGCGATGGTGCGTGGCCGTGCGCAGATCGAGCGCGGGTCGGCTGGCAGGCATCCGGCATGAATATTGCAATCCTGTGCAGCTTCAGGGCTGCTGCTGATTGCGCAGCCCGCTATCGAATCCATACCAGATCCGCCGCCAGGGCGAGAGCTGCCGCAAAGGCCGGGAGAGACTGCAATGACCGAAATTGATTTTGCGCAACTGGACACCTATGCCCGCTACAAGCTGATGGCCAGCCTGATCGTGCCGCGCCCGATTGCACTCGTGACTACGCTGGGTGGCGATGGCACGGTGAACGCGGCGCCTTTCAGCATGTTCAACATGATGGGCGAGGACCCGCCGGTGGTCATGCTCAGCGTCAACAAGCGCCAGGATATGGTGCAGAAGGACACCGCCACCAACATCCTGCGCACGGGCGAATTCGTGGTGCACATCACCGACGAGGCCATGGCCGCCGCCATGCACCGTTGCGGTGACAGTCTGCCGCCCGAGCACAGCGAGTTGCTGCACACAGGACTGACGGCGACTCCGTCGCAGAGTGTGCAGCCGCCGCGCATTGCCCAGGCGCCGGTGGCCTTTGAATGCGTGTTGCACGAGACGCTGGAGACCGAGAGCCGCTATGTCTTTATCGGCCGCGTTCAATGGCTGGCCGTGCGTGAAGGGCTGGTGGACACCGAAAAATGGCGGGTGCGTCTGCAGGAGTTCTTCCCCGTGGGGCGTTTCGGGGCCAGCTTCTACGTCAACTGCCGCGACCGCTTTGCCGTCGAGGCCCATGAGGGCAGGGCGCTCGCGCTGAGCGCCACGGCCAGCACGGTCATCGACGAGATGTAGATCGGTTCAGGTGATCTGCTGCAGATTGCTGCGGGCCTGGGCCTCCAGCAGTTGCCGAAAGTGCGGCGTGGCATAAATGAAGGCCTGGTCCAGAAAGCCGCGCAGCACCTGCTTGCGCTTGAAGCCATAGACCAGACGCGGCACCCAGGCGTATTCGGCAGCGACCTGGCGGTCGTATTCGGCAAAACGAGCGGGGTCGGCTCCCAGAATCGCCAGATCGATATCGACCAGCAGCCGGGCATCGGCATCGGCTGGCGTGGTCTTGTGGCAGGTCGCCATGATCAGCTCATGCACCTGCCGCCAGCAGGCCTCGGGCGCGCCCGAGGCCTGCAGTGCCTGTGCCGCCCAGTCGGCGCTGCGCAACTCGTTGTTGCCGGCCTTGATGTCGTAGACGGCATCGTGAAACCAGAGTGCCACTGCCACTTCGCCGGGCCGCTGGGCCTGTGCCCAGACGCAGTCGAGTTGGCTCAGGCATTCGGCCAGATGCTGCTGGGTGTGATAGTGGCGCTGAGGTTCGGCCCAGGCCGCGAGCAGGCGTTGCAGCAGATCTGTGGGCGGCGTCAGCCCCAGGGCTTGCCACGTGCGCTGCCAAGATGATTGAAACAGGGCTGCTGTGGAGTCCATGGCTCTGGCCTTTTTAGCGGATTTGATGCAAAACGGCTTGTGATGCTTGTCAGTTCTGGGTTTTATCCAAAAAACTGATAGCAAACCACGATGGCGGCGACCACGCCGGCCAACTCTGCCACCAGGGCGCAGGGCACGGCGTGGCGCGCGCGCTGAATCCCCACGGCACCAAAGTACACGGCCAGCACATAGAACGTGGTTTCGGTGCTGCCCTGAATCGTGGCTGCAGCCAGAGCCGCAAAACTGTCCACGCCCTGCGCCTGCATGGTCTCGATCAGCATGGCGCGGGCCGCGCTGCCAGAAAAAGGCTTGACCAGTGCCGTCGGCAGGGCGTCGACAAAGCGGGCATCCACGCCAAGGGCATCTACTGCCCAGCGGATGGCTGACAGCGCATATTCAAGGGCACCCGAAGCGCGAAACACGCCCACGGCGCAAAGCATGGCGACCAGATAGGGCAACAGGCCTTTGGCGACATCAAAGCCCTCTTTGGCACCTTCGATAAAGCTGTCGTACACGGCGACCTTGCGCAGTGCGCCCAGACCCACGAACAGCACGATCAGCATAAACAGCGTGAGGTTGCCCATCAGCGATGACAGCTGGGCCAGTGCCGCCGCGCTGAGCGTGGTGAGAAACGCCATAAAAGCGCCCAGCGCCAGCGCCACGGGCAACAGATAGGCCAGCACCACAGGGCTGAAGATGGGCAGTCGCTGCACCAGAGCCACGCTGAACAGGCCCACCAGTGTAGAGGCGGAAGTGGCCAGCAGAATCGGCAGGAAGACCAGCGTCGGATCGGCCGCACCCTGCTGCATGCGGTACATGAAGATGGTGACCGGCAGCAGCGTCAGCGACGAGGCATTGAGCACGAGAAACAGAATCTGCGCATTGGTCGCGGTGTCGGGCTGCGGGTTCAGCTCCTGCAAAGCACGCATGGCCTTGAGACCCATGGGCGTGGCCGCGTTGTCCAGCCCCAGCCCGTTGGCGGCAAAGTTCAATGTGATCAGGCCCAGTGCTGGGTGACCACGCGGCACCTCGGGCATGAGCTTGGCAAACAGCGGGCCCAGCATTTTTGCCAGCCATTCGACCACGCCTGCCTTTTCTGCAATGCGCAGAAAGCCCAGCCACAGCGTGAGCGTGCCAAACAGCAGCACCATCACTTCGACCGACAGCCTGGCCATGGCGAACAGGGCCTGAACCATGGATGAGAACACCTGGGCTTGACCGCCCAGCAGCCATTGCGCGAGCGCAGCCACTGCTGCCACGAGAAAAAAGCCGAGCCACAAGGCATTGAGCATATGAGCGCCTGTTTTGTACTGCTGCCGATTGTGGCGCGAAACCAGGGGCGCGATGGCACACTGTGGCTCCTTGGTTGCCCGGGTGAGCATGGCGGGCCCTCAGATGTTTTGAATCAGACAGGGGCATTGGTCGGATGACAGCAAAGCAAGTTCTCTGGGCGCAGCCCTATGGCAAGGGGCTGGCCCTGTTGATGTGCCTGTTCGGTTATCTTGGCCTGATGAGCGGATGGATGTTGCTGGACGCCGATTTTTCCGACGGCTGGCGTACTGCCGCCAGGATTCAGTGGGCGCTGGTGCTGCAGGCCATGCTGGCGCTGAACTCGGCCATGTGCTTCACGCTGGTGTGGCTGCTGTGGACGCGAAATCGTGCGGCTTTGCTTCTGGGCGCTCTTTACGTGGTGCTCGGCGTGGTCAGCCAGGCTGGCATGTTCTGGTATGTAGGCAGGCTTGGCAGGCAGGTCAATATGCTGTCTCCGGGCCTGTGGCTGGGAGAGGCCGTTTTCTGGCTCTGCATAGTGGGCTATCTCTACCGGCTCAAAAGCCGCGGTGTGCTGCGCTGATCCGAGCTCAAGGTGTTGCCAGCACGCGCATCAATTGCCCATTGGATGAATCGGTGAGCAGGTACAGCAGACCGTCCGGACCCTGGCGCACATCGCGTACGCGCTGGCCCAGGCGCGGCAGCAGCACTTCGGTGGCGGTGACCCTGCCATCGGCAATCTGCAGGCGTTGCAGCTGCATGGCCTTGAGTGCACCCGTGATGAAGGAGCCTTTCCAGGCCACGCCATAGCGTTCGCTGCTCAGATAGGCGAGCCCCGAGGTGGCGATGGACGGTACCCAGTAATGCCGGGGTTGCTCCATGCCGGCCTTTTCGGTGATGCCGGCACCAATCTTGCCGCCACCATAGTTTTCGCCATAGGTAATGACGGGCCAGCCGTAATTCTTGCCCGGCTCGATGCGGTTGAGTTCATCGCCGCCCTGCGGGCCATGCTCTGTCATCCAGAGCTCGTCTCCTGGCCCCAGTGCGGCACCCTGGCTGTTGCGATGGCCATAGCTCCAGATCTCGTTCAGTGCATCGGACCTGCCCGCAAAGGGGTTGTCGCGAGGCACGCTGCCATCCTTGTTGACACGCACGATCTTGCCCAGATGGGTCTGCAGATTCTGGGCCTCCTGCATGGCCTTGTAGCGCTCTCCAAGCGTCAGAAACAGCGAGCCGTCGGGTTTGCCGTTCACCTTGCGTTCCACGATGCGGCAGCCGAAGTGCAGGGCCGAATCGATCTTGGGACGCTGGCTGAACAGAATCTGCACGTTTTCCAGAGAGCCGGCGTCGGCCGAGAGTCGGGCTTTGGCCAGGGCCGTGCTGTTCTTGCCCCGGTCCGCTCCCTGCCCCGGTTCCGAGAAGCAGAAATAGAGCTGGCGGTTGCTGGCAAAGTCGCTGTCCAGCACCACATCCAGCAGGCCGCCTTGCCCGGCGACGGCGATGGTGGGAAGACCTTTGAGAGGGGTGTTGAGCCTGCCTCCGGCCTCCACAATGCGCATGCGGCCGGGGCGCTCCGTGACCAGATAGCGTCCGTCCGGCAAAAAGGCCAGTGCCCAAGGATGCTCCAGCCCCGTTGCCACGGTTTGCGTGCCCAGCTCGGTGGCCGCCTGGGCCAGCGAACCGAACAGAGCCAGCGCGCCGCAGGCGAGGGCGTGAATGGGGATGCGATGCATTTTTTCTCCTGGATGGGCGGTCAGCCGCTTGCTGTTTGCCTGTATTTATGACCCGGACTTGATGCAGTTTGCCGACAAAAGATTGCGCGCAGGTGTATAAATCCGGCTTTTGCTCGCCGATATTTTGGCGGGCGGCTTGCGTGTGCATAGCGCGGGTTTTGACAACATTCAACAAGGAACGCAGCCATGGGCGCGCAATGGAAAGCAAAGGGCAAGGCGCTGGTCGCCGATGCCAAGGGTAAGCTGTTTGGCAAGCTGGTCAAGGAAATCATGGTTGCAGCCCGTCTGGGCGGCGGTGACCCTGCTGCCAACTCGCGCCTGCGCATGGCGGTGGAAGCGGCCCGCAAGGCCTCCATGCCCAAGGACACGCTGGATCGCGCCATCAAGAAGGGCGCCGGCGTTGGTGCCGACGCAGTGAACTATTCCAGCGTGCTGTTTGAGGGCTATGCCCCTCATCGTGTGCCCGTGATGGTGGAATGTCTGACCGACAATCCCAATCGCACGGCTCCCAATATGCGTGTCTGCTTCCGCAAGGGCCAGATGAGCGCCGTGGCCTGGGATTTTGACCATGTGGGCATGATCGAAGGCGAGCCTGAAAACGGTGCCGACGTCGAAATGGCCGCCATCGAAGCCGGCGCTCAAGACTTCGAAGCGGGTGAAGAAGAGGGCACCACCCTGTTCATCACCGATATTGCCGATCTGGACGCCGTGAGCAAGGCTTTGCCCGCGCAAGGCATCAAGGTGCTGTCGGTCAAGCTGGGCTACAAGGCCAAGAACCCCATCAGCATGAGCAGCCTGTCTGCCGAGCAGCAGGAAGAAGTGCAGGAATTCCTGGCCGGTCTGGAAAACGACGACGATGTGCAGCATGTCTACGCAGGTCTGGTGGACTGAAGTCATCGCTGCATGGCAAAACGAGCGGCCCCGGGGTCGCTCTTTTTTTGCCCCGAGTCGCCCCCGGTCGGCGGCCCGGCAGCCGCTTTCTATACTGCAAGCCTGCTGAACTGTCTTGTGGATCGACTTCATGGTTTTTTTACCTCGCATTCCCGCGCCTGTTTCCCTGACCGCTATGGCGGTGGCCTTGTTGCTGGCGGGCCCTGCGCCACAGGCGGCCGAGCCTGAAAGGCTGACGGGGGTTGCGCGACAGGCGGATTCGCCTGCCGAACAGGATTTGCCTTTTTTCAGGCTGCGCCGTGCCGTGGTCGAGGCCGCGCAGGCCAAACGCTGGGACGATGCCATCGCCCAGTCGCGCAAGCTGCTGGACATGACGCTGCCACGCGGCAATCCTTACGAGCAGCTCGATGCCTCCGGTTTGCTCTACACCTTGCTTTATCAGCAAGGGCAGTACGCGCAGGCCGTGTTGCAGACCGACCAGATGATGGCTCTGGCCGCAGCCGAGGGCTACGACCCGGTCAGCGGTCAGATGCAGGCGCTGATACAGCGGGGCCTGACGGCCGCCATGATGGCTGGCGATCAGGAGGCATTGGCTCGCTATCTGCAGGTGCTCCGGCAGGAGTCCAAGGCTTTTGCGCCGCTGTGGCAGTGGGATGCGGAACACAAGCAACTGCACTACCAGGCCGCGCAGCTCAGCGTGCCGCTGGTGCAGGGGCGCTGGGTACTGGTCCAGCTGGAGCCGGCCAGGGATCGCAACGACTCCGCGAACCTGGAGTACGTCTATCTGAAGCCCGATGGCAGGCGCTTGCGGGTCCGCATGCGGCTCGGTTATGACGAGGGTCTTAAAGACATGGACGCTGCAGCCAGGCAGAAGTCGTTGCAGCAGGAGCATGGCATTTTTGCACGCGAGCAGATGCCAGAGCCTGGGCTGAGGCTGCCGGCCTTGCCGTTCGCCGACGCTGTGCAAAGTCAGCAGGCCAGCCGCGAGAAAAGAGAAGAGGGGAGGCCCGATATCCTGCATCTGGATTGGGGGCTGGTGCGCGGCAACTGGAAATTGAGCCTGCACGCCGAGCAAATGGACAGCGAGCGTGATAGCGCGCTGCTGCAGCTACCCCAGCTGTGGCAGGCCATGCAATGGCCCAAAGCGCCCGAGCTGCCGCCAGAGCTACCGCGCCAGGAGCGCGAGGTGGCCAGTGCCTGGCGGGTCGATGAAGACTGGTCCAGGGCCGGTCAACTGGCCCGCGCGGCCTTGGTAGATGCCCAGTTCCCCGCCGAGCTGGCGCGCCTGAATACGGTGGCTGGCATCTCGGCCTTCAAGGCCGGTCAGCAAGCCGAGGCCAGCCGCTATCTGGATCGGGCTCTGCAGGCCTGGCCCTATGTCAGCCTGTTCAGGCTGGAGTCCGAGCTGGTGGACCAGGCTCAGCAATATGGGGCCGAGCTGGCGGCGCAGCAGGGCCGCGACGCCGATGCCGCTCGACTGATGCGCCAGTACCTGCGCAATGCAGGCGGGCTGCAGAACATCTGGGTGCAGACCCAGGACCCGCAGGTGGCCGATCTGGAAAATCGGCGCACCGGCATGGTGCTGCCCATGCGTGCAGCAGGCTTTCATCTGCAAGAGCCTAAGGATTCGCAGCGCATGATGTACCGGGATCTGATGACTGGGCAACTGCTGGGTCTGACCACGGGGCTGAAGATCCCCGAGTCCGACGAGGCGCAGGAAAAGCTGCTTCGCACCGCGCTGGAAAAGCAGTTTCGCTTGAAGGCAGAGAGCTTGAAGAAGCGCAGCTTCACTGCGCAGACGCGCTCCAGGGACCGCCGGCCTGAAGGTCGCGAATGGACGTTTGAAGTGAGCCCGCAGGAGAGCAGGCCGGGCGCAGCTCCCGTCAAGCGCGTCGTCTTCTGGATCGTTGATCAGGGCGCAAGCCGAGCCATCCTGCGCGCTTCGGTGGCGAGTCCGCGCGAGCAAACCCGGGCCGAGCAGCTGGCCCAGGCGCTGAGTTGGTAGCTTTTTAGCTATTGATTCTTATTTGATAGCTGCTTTCTCAGGCTGGGTAAGGGATGCCTGCTGATTTTGCTGAAATTCATTGGCAATCAGCGCCAGCCCCTGCCGGTAGCTGGTAACGGCAAACCCCGGAAATGCCTGCTTGAACTCTCTGAAGTCAAACAGATTGTCGTGGGCTTAGCGGGGCAGCAGCTCTCGCAGCTCTGCCACGGGCTTGGAGATCAGGCCGGCTGCGCTCAGTGTCCAGTGGGGCAGCAGGCGATGGCGGGAAAACCTGCAAGAGCGGCCAAAGCTCTGGCTGGCCCAGCAGATCAGCTGCCTGTGCTGGGACGCTCATCGTCGCACGGCAGATGCCAGGTCTGGCCGTAAGCATCAGGCGTCCAGATGAGGGTGCGCAGACGGTCGTCACGCACGGGGGCCAGAGGTGTCTTGCCGGCCTTGAGCCTGTCAATTATCACGGCATGGCCACCGGTGAAATCAATGGCATCAAAGTATTGCGCGTCCACGGCATCAGGGGCGACCGTGTTGGAGAGCAGGGCCATGCGCGCTGCATCCGCCAGCCATGACTTGGCCGTGGCATCCCGGTTTGGCCATTTCAGCGAGCGCGGCTCCAGCGGCGAGTGGCCGCCCGGCGGGCTGACCAGGTGCTGCGCGTAACCCCGCCGTGCAAAGACCTCCCAGGCATGGCTGAGCTCTGGCAGCCACAGACCGCTGGGCTCCGCAGGGTCATCGTAACGGGCGACGTTGCTGAGGACGTGAAGAATGCGACGAGGCACGGGGAGTCTCCTGTGGCTCCCAACTCAAGCTTGAAGTGCAGTTCAATGTCAAGCCTGCGATGTGCTTTAAGTATTCCTGTTTTGATAGCTATCATCTCTTGATAGGTAAGGGACTGAGCTGGTTTTATTGATATTTTCCGAGCCGCGCTGTCAGCCATCCCGCTTTGTGATGGGGGAGGGCCCCAGCCTGGCTGCTGAGGTTTGCTTTATGCGTTAAGTTTCAAGCTGCTGTCCCTGAGTGTGCTCATGCTCGGCGGACCTGAGTTTCCCGGATTTGTCTTGAAAGGTGCCCATGGTGCACAAACGTTCTCTCGTAAAAGCCCTGGCGGTTGCCGCCCTTGTACCTGCCGCATTGCTGGCCCAGGCCCAGGATCTGGCTGTGACCGTTGGCGTGACAGCCGGCCCCCACGCCCAGATTGCCGAAGTGGCCAAGCAGGTTGCAGCCAGGCAGGGCCTGAAGGTCAGGCTGGTGGAGTTTGGCGATTTCATCCAGCCCAATGCGGCGCTGTCCACCGGTGATCTCGACGCCAACATCTACCAGCACCAGCCCTTCCTCGATGCCCAGAACAAGGACCGTGGCTACAAGCTGGTGCCCGTGGCCAAGGCCGTGAACCAGCAAATGGGCGTGTACTCCAAGAAGGTCAGAAAGCTGGCCGATCTCAAGAGCGGCGCGCGCGTGGGCATTCCCAACGATCCCACCAATGGCTCGCGTGCTCTGATGGTGCTGGCCAAGCAGGGATTGATCACGCTCAAGGCCGATGCCGGTGCGCGCGCCTCGGTGCTGGACATCACGGCCAACCCCAGAAAGCTCAGGTTTGTCGAGCTCGAAGCCGCCCAGTTGGCCCGTGCCCTTGATGATCTGGATGCCGCGGCCGTCAACAGCAGCTATGCCGTGGCGGCCGGCCTGTCCCCTCAGGGCGACTCGCTGGCGCTGGAAGATGTGAACACGCCTTATGTGACCGTACTCATCGTCACGCGTGCCGGTCATGAAAACAGCAAAGGCCTGCAGGCGTTTGTGAAGGCCTACCAGTCACCTGAGGTCAAGGCCTTTGTGGACAAGACCTTCAAGGGTGCTTACACCACCGCATGGTGAGCGCATGAATCAGCCCTGGAATCAACTGGATGAGGCGCTGTTCGAGCGCGCCAAGACTTTGCTGGACGAGGAATGGCTGAGCCGTGACGCCGATCTGGCGTCGCTTCTGCCCGTGGTGCTGGAGCGCGGCGTAGGCCAGGATTGGCACAAGGCCGGCACTTTTCGCCACCATCTGGCAGGCGTGGCGCGCTCTCTGGCGCTATGGCAGCAACCCAGGGAGGTGCGCCAGCTGGGTCTGCTGCACAGTGTCTACGGCAATGCCTTTGTCGATCTGGTCAAGTTCGATGCCGGCAACGAGCGCGAGCAGCTCAAGTGCCTGGTCGGAGAGCAGGCCGAGCATCTGGTCTACCTGTTTTGCACCATGAGCCGTACCCAGTTCGTGCAAAAGCTGTTGGCTGGCGAGCTGGGAGCCGACGGCAGCCTGCAGATCGAGCGCAACGGCCCCGAGCCGCGCGAGACCCTCAGGCTCACGGCCTATGAAGTGGCTGTATTCGCGATCGTCAGCATGGCCGATAGCATGGAGCAGTGGTTTAGCTGGCAGGAAGACATCTATTCGCGTTTCCCGGCCGTGGACCACAGTCGTCAGCAGGCCGTGCACTGGGCGGCGTCGCTGTGGCCCGGCCCCATGCGCCCCAGCAGCCGCATGCTCAGCCAGATCAGCGGCCTGGGCCATGCGCTGCAGCATCCTGCGCTCAAGACCCAGCTGCCGCTGCCGCCCGTGTTTGCAAGCTGCAGCCAGTTGCTGAGCGCGGGCAACGAGGCTGCGGCGGTGGCGCTGTACTGGTCGGTGATTCAGCTCGATCAGCCGCTGGTCGATCTGGACGCTGCCACCGCCACGCTGGAGCAGGCTGTGACCCTCAACCCCTGGGTGGGCGAGCCGCAGATGGTGCTGGCCCAGCTATACCTGAGCGCGGGCCGCAGCGCCGAGGCCGCTCGGGCCGCCGAGAGCGCGCTGCAATGCTTTTGCACCTGGGGCAATGCCTGGGACAAGCGCGTGCAGTGGGATGCCTGGATTGCCTGGACGCGTATCTTGCTTCAGTCGGCCCGGCAGGGCAGCTGGCCTGCGCGGCTGGACAAGCTCAACAATATGGCGCTGCGCTAGCGCTGACCAGCCGAGGCTCAGGCGTCTGTTCGCCAGGCGCTGCTGCTATAGAGCAGGTTTCAGGCAAAGAAAACCCCCGGCAGTCTGGCGGCTGCCGGGGGTTTTCGATTGAGGCAGAAGCCGCTTACTTGGTGCCGAAGATACGGTCGCCCGCATCACCCAGGCCGGGCAGGATGTAGCCATGGCTGTCCAGCTCGCGGTCCACGGCGGCGGTGTAGATGTCCACATCGGGGTGGGCGGCCTGCATGGTCTTCACGCCTTCGGGTGCGGCCAGCAGGCACATGAACTTGATGGACTTGGGCGCGCTCTTGTCCTTGAGCTGCTGCACAGCGGCCACGGCCGAGTTGCCGGTGGCCAGCATGGGGTCGACCACGATCACGTCGCGCTCGCCCATGTTTTCGGGCATCTTGTAGTAGTACTCGACGGGCTTGAGTGTCTCGGGGTCACGGTACAGGCCGATGTGGCCGATACGGGCGCCGGGCACCACGTTGAGCATGCCGTCCAGGAAGCCGTTGCCTGCACGCAGGATGGAGACCAGGGCCAGCTTCTTGCCGTCGATGACTTTGCCCGTCATTTTTTCCATGGGCGTCTCGATCTCGATGTCCTGCAGCGGGAAGTCGCGCGTCAGCTCATAGGCCATCAAGGTGGACAGCTCGCCCAGCATGCGGCGAAAGCTGTTGGTGCTGGCTTCCTTGCGGCGCATCAGCGTCAGTTTGTGCTGGACCAGAGGGTGGTCGATCAAATGCAAAGTGCTCATGTTCTTGGTCTTTGTGGTGAAGGCAAGCAGGCCCGCTTGTGGCGGGCTCGTGCTTGCAAAATTGGGATCAGTTGGATGCGGGCCGGGCCGCAACAGACGCTATTTTCGCTGTCACTCGGACAGCAGGCTGGCAAAACGCTCTAAATCCACATTGCCACCACTGATCACGATGCCCGCGCGCTTGCCCTTGAGCGGCAGACCACCGCTGATGGCGGCCGCCAGCGAGAGTGCGCCCGTGGGTTCGACCACGATTTTCATGCGCTCGGCATAAAAGCGCATGGCCTGGACCAATTGCTCGTCGTTGACGGTCAGCACCTCGTTCACGCGCTGCTGGATGATGGCAAAGGTCAGATCGCCCGGTGCCTGGGTCTGGGCGCCGTCGGCAATGGTGCGCGGCGTATCGATCTTGACGATATGGCCGGCGCGTAGCGACTGCTGCACATCGTTGCCGGCTTCCGGCTCGACCCCGATCACCTTGCATTGCGGAGCCAGGGCGTTGGCGGCCAGCAGACTGCCCGAGAGCAGACCGCCGCCGCCGAGGCAGACAAACAGATAGTCCAGGTCCGGCACTTCCTCCAGCAGTTCCTTGACGGCCGTGCCCTGGCCGGCAATCACGTCGCGGTGGTTGTAAGGCGGGATCAGCGTCATGCCGCGCTCGGTCGCCAGCTTGTCGGCGATGGCTTCGCGGTCTTCGGTGAAACGGTTGTAGGTGACGACCTGGGCGCCATAGCCGCGCGTGGCCGCCATCTTGGAGGCTGGCGCATCCTCGGGCATGACGATCAGGGCCGGCATGTCCAGCAGTTGGGCCGCCTGGGCAATGGCCTGGGCATGGTTGCCGGAGGAAAAGGCCAGGGCGCCGCCCTTGCGCTGCTCGGGCGTGAACTGGGCCAGAGCGTTATAGGCACCGCGAAACTTGAAAGCGCCTATGCGCTGCAGGTTCTCGCATTTGAAAAACAGGCGCGCACCCAGTTGTTCGTCCATGGTGCGGCTGGTCAGCACCGGCGTGCGGTGGGCTACGCCCTGCAGGCGCTGGGCAGCGGCCACGACATCGTCAAAAGTGGGCAGGGGGGCGGTGTTTGTGCTCATGGCAGGACAGGCTGAGGTGGTGACTGAACCCATGATAACGGCGCATGGTCCACTCCGGCCCGAATCGCTGCGTTGCTGCTCAGCTACATGTCGATGGCGGCCAGCGGACCATCGAGAAGATAGAGAAATACGAGAAGAAAAGGCATGCAGCCCTTTATTGCGAAGGGCTGATAGCTATTCAATCAGGAGCGATCGCCCGCTGAAGGCGGTGTCGGTGCAAACGCCTGCAGCGGCTCCAGCGGGGGGAAGTCGCCGGCGCGCTTGGCCTGCATGGCACTCACGGCCTCCATGACATGGCGGTTGCTCCAGATGCCGCTCTGCACCCAGCCCATTTGCTGCAGCGAGTCGCTCACGCTGTGGTCGCGTGCGTAATTGATCACCTGCTTGCTGCCCCAGATGGCCACGGGCGGCTTGGCCGCAATCTCGCGCGCGCAGGCGAGAGCTGCGGTGACGGCGGCTTCGGGAGTCTCATAGACAGCATTGACCAGACCGTGGCTGGCGGCCTCCTGGGCAGTCATGCGGCGGCCGGTGTAGGCCAGCTCCTTGACGATACCGAGCGGCATCAGCTTGGGCAGGCGCTGCAGGCTGCCAAGGTCGGCGGTCATGCCGATATTGATCTCCTGCACGCAGAAAAAGGACTCGGCGCTGGCATAGCGTATGCAGGCAGCGGCCACCAGATCCAGCCCTCCACCCACGCAGGCTCCCTGAATGGCGCAGATCACCGGCATGCGCAGGGCTTCAATCTTGTTGAAGGTGGACTGCAACTGGGCCAGGGTGTCGATGATGGCGGCGCGGCCCTCTGGCGTGCGGTCATTGGGCGCAAAGTCGGGGTCGGCAAAGGTCTCAAGTGCCATGCCGGCGCAGAAATGCTTGCCCGTGCTGCTGATGACCAGGGCGCGCGACTGGCCGCTGCGCTGCAGCGTATCCAGCACCAGGTCCAGCTCCTGCCAGAATCTGGGGTTCAGGGTGTTGAAGGCATCGGGGCGGTTGAGCACCAGATGGGCGATATGGTCGACCAGGTCCAGGCGAAAGCTGCTCAGACCCGCGGTCAGCAAGGTGTCGTCAGAGATATGGGGCATGCCGGCATGGTGTCTTGCGGCATCGGCCGGGCCAGTCGCACTCGCGACTGCAGACAGAAGAATCGGGTTGGGTCAAACCCGCAGTGCCAGCCGTTCCTTTCTGGGTGCAATGGAGCGGCTGGCAGAGAAGCTGGTGAAGAGCCGGATGCTGTGTTCCCGCAACTTCGACCAGGATCAGGCAGTCAGGGCTGGCGCTCTGTCCGCAGTATGGACCTTGAACACGGCCACCATGCCGGTCAGGCGCTGGGCCTGGTCGCTCAAAGAGACAGCGGCAGCCGTGGATTCTTCAACCAGGGCAGCATTTTGCTGCGTCATCTGATCCAGGTTGGTCACGGCTTGGTTGACCTGGCTGATACCGTCATGCTGCTCCATGGCCGAAGCACTGATCTCGCCAATCATGTCCGAGACCTTGCTCACGCTGCTGACGATTTCCTCCATCACGCGGCCCGCCTGGGAGACCTGGCTGGCGCCTTCCTGGGCGGCGTCCACGGAAGTGGTGATGAGCGCCTTGATCTCCTTGGCGGCCTCGGCGCTTCGGTGGGCCAGGGCGCGTACCTCGCCGGCGACCACGGCAAATCCTCTGCCTTGCTCGCCGGCACGGGCGGCCTCGACAGCCGCGTTGAGGGCCAGGATATTGGTCTGGAAGGCAATCGAGTCGATCACGCCGATGATGTCGGAGATGCGGTGTGCGCTGTCGCTGATGCGCCCCATGCTGCTGACCACGGACTGCACCACATGGCCACCGCGCTGAGCCACCTGTGCGGCATTGCCTGCCAGGTGGTTGGCCTGACGGGCAGTGTCCGAGGCCTGGGCGACGGTGGCGGTCAGCTGCTCCATGCTGGCCGCAGTTTCCTCGAGATTGGCGGCAGTCTGCTCGGTGCGTGCGGACAGGTCGTGGTTGCCAGTGGCGATTTCGGACGAGGCGGTGCTGATGGAGTGCACGCTGGTGCGTACATCGCTCACCAGGCTGCGTAGCTGGGCCGCCATGGTCGAGACCGAGCTGAGCAGGTGGCCGAACTCGTCATGGCGGTCGTTGCCGGCGGTCACCGTGAGATCGCCCTGCGCAATGGCCTGGGTCAACTCCACGGCTTCGTTCAGAGGCTGGGTGATGGAGCGGGTGAGGGCCAGCGCCAGGCCCAGAGCAGCCGTCAGCACAAGAGCCTGTACTGCCCATGAAAGCCAGATCGCTTTTTGGTGGTCTTGCTGAAGCTGAAGGCTGGCGGCGTCGCGCTGCTGCTCCTGCAGCTTCACAAAGCTCTGCAGCGAATCGACATAACGGGCAATGGCACCCAGATATTGCAGGCGGATGAAGTCGCGCATGGCTTCGATATCGCCGGTCAGCTTGATCTCTCGCGCCTGCTTGTTCAGCGCCAGAACCTCGGCGCGCACGGCTGCAATTTTTTGCAGAGCGGCCTTGTCGGCGTCGCTTTGAGCCAGTTTGATGACCTGCGCCTGCAGTGCCCCGTTGACGGCCACGCCTTCGCTGACCCGCTCGTCCATGCGCTGGGTCAGCGCCTCGTCGGTGGTCATATTGCTGGTGAGCACGCGCTCGCCCGTGGTCTCGGTCGCACCTTTCCACTGCAGGGCGAGGTTGATGCGATTGTCATAGTCGGCCAGGGTCTGCATGCCGATTTGCAGGGCCTTGGTGGACGAGTGCTGGTTCCACAGCGAGACGGCCAGCATCATGGTCAGAAGCCCGCCCAAAGTGCACCACAGCTTGGTGGATACACGCCATTGATTGAATTGCATTGGCTGAAAATTTGCAAAAGCACTGCCCGGCCGGAGCGAACTGGTGGTCTGCGGCAAGACCGGGCAGCGTGGTTAGCGTAGAGGAAGAAGCAACTGTGCCTGCAGGCAGCAGCACATGTCCAAGAGTCTGGCGGCAGGCACCAGGAGCTGGATTTATTATGTATCGACATAATGAGTGCAGCCTTGAGGATTTTCTCTGCTGCGACCATGAAAAAGGCCTGCTGACGCAGGCCCTTGGAGCGAGTGAGTGCGTTGGAATCAGCGCTTCTTGTTGCCCAGAATGCCGCCCAGCACGCCGCGCAGAATCTCCTTGCCCAGGCTGTTGCCCACGGTGCGCACCGTGGACTTGGCCATGGTCTGCACCAGACCGTCGTGCTGGCCGCCGCGCGGGCCGGTACGCCCGAACAGCAGCTCCTTGAGCCCGTCCATCATGGAGTCGGTGGCGCTGGCTTGCTGGGCTGAGCCTGCCGCTCCGGCAGCGACAGGGGCGTCGCCGGGCTTGACAGGCGTTGCGCTCGCTGTGCGGTCGCGCAATATCTCGAAGGCCGATTCGCGGTCCACGGCTTTTTCATAGACGCCAGCGACCAGGGAACCATCGATCAGGGCCTTGCGCTGTTCGGTCGTGATGGGGCCGAGCTGGCTGCCGGGCGGAATCACGAACACGCGCTCGGTCACGCTGGGGCGGCCTTTGTCGTCGAGGAAGCTGACCAGGGCCTCGCCCACGGCCAGCTCGGTGATGGCGGCGGCAATATCCAGGCCCGGGTTGGGGCGCATGGTGGAGGCGGCCGAGGCCACGGCCTTCTGGTCGCGTGGGGTGAACGCGCGCAAGGCATGCTGCACGCGGTTGCCCAGCTGCCCAAGCACGCTGTCAGGAACGTCCAGCGGGTTCTGGGTGACGAAGTACACGCCCACGCCCTTGGAGCGAACCAGGCGCACGACCAGCTCGATGCGCTCGATCAGCACCTTGGGCGCATCGTTGAACAGCAGGTGGGCCTCGTCAAAGAAAAACACCAGCTTGGGCTTCTCGGGGTCGCCGATCTCCGGCAACTGCTCGAACAGCTCGGACAGAAGCCAGAGTAAAAAAGTCGAGTACAGGCGCGGCGCGTTCATCAGCTTGTCCGCCGCCAGCACATTGATCACGCCCATGCCGTTGGCGTCGGTCTGCATCAGATCGCTGATGTCGAGCATGGGCTCGCCAAAGAACTTGTCGCCGCCTTGGCTTTCAATGCCCAGCAGTCCGCGCTGTATGGCGCCCACACTGGCCGAGCTGATGTTGCCGTACTGGGTGGTGAACTGCTTGGCGTTGTCGCCCACAAAGTTCAGCATGGCGCGCAGATCCTTGAGATCCAGCAGCAGCATGCCGTTGTCGTCGGCAATCTTGAACACCAGATTGAGCACGCCCATCTGGGTTTCGTTCAGATTCAGCATGCGGCCGATCAGCAGCGGGCCCATGTCCGAGATGGTGGCGCGCACGGGATGGCCCTGCTCGCCGAACACATCCCACAGCGTGGCGGGGCAGGCCAGGGGCTGGGGCAGGTCCAGGCCGCGATCCTTGAGCGATGCTGCCAGCTTGCCTTCGATCTTGCCGGCCTGGCTGATGCCGCTCAGATCTCCTTTGACGTCGGCCATGAAGACCGGCACGCCGATTTGCGAGAAGCTTTCGGCCAGTTTTTGTAGCGTGACGGTCTTGCCGGTGCCGGTGGCGCCGGTGATCAGGCCATGCCGATTGGCCAGTCCGGGCAGCAGGACACATTCTGTGGCAGAGTGCTGGGCAATCAAAAGGGGTGAAGCCATTTCGGGTTTCCTCTGGGGGGGCATGCAGTCAAAAGTAAAATCGCTCCCGCTAGGTTAAATCAAATATCAAAGGATTCCCTGTGGCAGGACACAGCAAATGGGCCAACATCCAGCACCGCAAGGGTCGCCAGGATGAAAAACGTGGCCGCATCTGGACGCGCATCATTCGTGAAATCATGGTTGCCGCCCGCCAAGGCGGCGGCGATCTGAGTGCCAATCCACGTCTGCGTCTGGCAGTGGACAAGGCCAAGGCCGCCAATATGCCGGCCGACAATATCAAGCGCAATATCGACAAGGCCACGGGCAACCTCGACGGCGTGACCTATGAGGAAATCCGTTACGAAGGCTATGGCATCGGCGGCGCGGCCATCATTGTGGACACAATGACGGACAATCGCGTACGTACGGTGGCCGATGTTCGCCATGCATTCAGCAAGTACGGTGGCAATATGGGCACCGAAGGCTCGGTGGCCTTCCAGTTCAAGCACGTGGGTCAGATCATGTTCGCCCCCGGCACGGACGAAGAAAAAGTCATGGAGATCGCTCTGGAGGCTGGCGCCGACGATGTGATCACCGATGACGAAGGTGGCATCGAGGTGCTGACGGCCCCCGGCGACTTTGAAGCCGTGCGTGATGTACTGCAGGCCGCCGGCTTTACCGCCGACATGGCCGAGGTGACCATGCGCCCCGAAAATACAATCGCTCTCGAAGGCGATGATGCAGTTCGCATGCAGAAGCTGCTGGACATGATTGAAGACTTGGATGACGTTCAGGACGTCTACCACAACGCAGAACTATGAAAATTCTTGTGATTGGCGGCGGTGGCCGTGAGCACGCTCTGGCGTGGAAGTTGGCCGAATCGCCCAAGGCGACCAAGGTCTATGTGGCTCCCGGTAACGGTGGCACTGCCCTGGCTGGCGGCAAGCTGGAGAACCTCAACATCACCGATGTGAAGGCTCTGCGCGAATGGGCCCAGGCCGAAAAAATTGTCGTGACCGTGGTTGGGCCCGAGGCTCCGCTGGCATCCGGCGTGGTCGATGAGTTCCGTGCCCACGGACTCAAGGTCTTTGGCCCGACCAAGGCTGCAGCGCAGCTGGAGTCCTCAAAGGCCTTCTCCAAGGACTTCATGGCGCGCCACAGTATCCCCACGGCGCAATATGAAACCTTCACCGACGCCGTCGCGGCCCACGCCTATGTGGATCGCCTGGGCGCTCCCATCGTCATCAAGGCCGACGGCCTGGCTGCCGGCAAGGGGGTGGTGGTGGCCATGTCGCTGCAGGAAGCCCACGATGCCGTGGACTTCATGCTGGTGGACAACAAGTACGGTGTCCAGCACAACGAAGGCGGTGCACGCGTCGTGATCGAGGAGTTCCTCGAAGGCGAGGAAGCCAGCTTCATCGTGCTGTGCGACGGCAAGAACGTGCTGGCGCTGGCGACCAGCCAGGATCACAAGCGTCTCAAGGATGGCGACCAGGGCCCCAATACCGGCGGCATGGGCGCTTATTCGCCTGCGCCCGTGGTGACGGCCGATGTGCATGCCCGCGCCATGCGCGAGATCATCCTGCCCACCATCCGCGGCATGGAAAAAGACGGCGTGCCCTACACCGGCTTCCTGTATGCAGGTCTGATGATCGACAAGGCCGGGCATCTCAAGACGCTGGAGTTCAACTGCCGCATGGGCGATCCGGAAACCCAGCCCATCATGATGCGTCTGAAGAGTGATCTGGTGGACGTGATGGTGGCAGCCTGCGAAGGCAAGCTGGATCAGCTGGAGCTGCAGTGGGACCGTCGTACCGCACTGGGCGTGGTCATGGCTGCCGCCGGCTACCCCGAAAACCCGCGCAAGGGCGATGTCATCACGGGGCTGCCCGCCGCAGCCGACGATGCCATGGTCTTCCATGCCGGCACCCAGCTGGGCGATGACGGACAGCCCGTGACCAGCGGTGGTCGCGTGCTGTGTGTGACCGTGCTGGCCGACAGTGTCAAGCAGGCGCAGCAGAAGGTGTATGACGTGGCACGTGGCATCCATTTCGATGGAGCCCAGTATCGCCGCGACATCGGCTTCCGCGCCGTCAAGAAAGCCGACTGATGATCCAGGCATCCTCATCTTCTGTGGCTGATCAGTTGCCTGCGGCCGAGGTGCGTGAGTACCTGATGGGTCTGCAGACCCGTATCACCGAGGCGCTGGAAGCGATCGAAGGCGAGGGTGGTGCGCGTTTTCTGGCAGACGCCTGGCACAAGGAGCCGGGCGAAAAGCTGCAAGGCAACGGCGTCACCAAGATCATGGAGGGCGGGCGCGTGTTCGAGCGCGCAGGCTGCGGTTTCTCGCATGTGCGCGGGCCGCAGCTGCCGCCTTCGGCGACACAGCACCGGCCCGAGCTGGCGGGTGCGCCGTTCGAGGCCATGGGCGTGTCGCTGGTATTTCACCCGCGCAATCCCCTGGTACCCACGGTGCACATGAATGTGCGCATGATCTCGGCCGGCCATGAGGGGCAGCCCAAGACTTGCTGGTTTGGCGGCGGCATGGATTTGACGCCAGTCTATGGCTTTGAAGAAGATGCCGTGCATTTCCATCAGGCCTGCCACGATGCGCTGGCACCATTTGGCGAGCTGCTCTACCCGCGTTTCAAGCAATGGTGTGACGAGTACTTCTTTCTCAAGCATCGCAACGAGCAGCGCGGCATCGGCGGTATCTTCTTCGATGATTTCAGTGAATTGGGTCAGCAGCAGAGCTTTGCCATGCTGCGCTCGGTGGGCGATGCCTTTCTGAAGGCCTATCTGCCCATCGTGGAGCGACGCAAGAATTTGCCTTACACCCAGCAGCAGGTGGACTTTCAGCGATACCGCCGTGGGCGCTATGTGGAGTTCAATCTGGTCTGGGACCGCGGCACGCATTTCGGCCTGCAGTCCGGCGGCCGTACCGAATCCATTTTGCTGTCCATGCCGCCCCATGCGGACTGGAGCTATCAGCGCGAGGATGCACCGGGTACCCCTGAGCGTGATTTGCTGGATAAATTCCTGATTCGCCGCGACTGGCTGTAATCAGTCTGTTTCCTTGCCGGCAGCGCATAAAGCCCTGTCAGCAAGGAAATTTTTTGAAAACTATAATTTCCATAGCTGGATGCGCGCTATCGACTGGCGCGTCAACCTTTTTCAATGCGTGAAGAGCACAGGTCTTAGGGGCCTGAACGCAGACGCTAACCCAGCCCTGATACGGGTGTGGCGCAGCACACGCTATATTGATCCCATCATTTACTGATTCCATCGCCTGATGACCACCTCCACCAAATCGGATTCCGCAGCCAAGCGCGACGTCACCAAACTCCAGCGAGCCATTGTTGACGGCCTCGAAGACGTCAAGGCCCACGACATCCAGGTGTTCAACACCGAAGCACTGTCGCCGCTGTTCGAGCGCGTGATCGTAGCCTCGGGTACTTCCAACCGCCAGACCAAGGCACTTGCCTCCAGCGTGCGTGAAGCCGTCAAGGAAGCAGGGTTTCCCGTGCCCCGCCAGGAAGGTGAGCAAAACGGTGAATGGATCATCGTGGACTGCGGCTCGGTGGTCTGCCACATCATGCAGCCGGCCATCCGCCAGTACTACCGCCTGGAAGAAATCTGGGGCGAGACACCGGTGCGCATGAAGATCGGTGCCGCCAAGCCCAAGCCCGCCGAAGTGGCCGCCAAGAAGCTGGCTGCCAAGCTGGCCGTGGAAAAGGCTGCTGCAGAAAACACCGTTGTCGCGAAAAAGCCTGCCGCCAAGAAGGCTGCGGCCAAGAAGCCTGCCACCAAAACGGCAGCCGGTGCCAAGCCTGCAGCCAAGAAGCCTGCTGCCAAGTCCGCCGCTGCCAAGACGGTCAAGACCGTGATCGTCAAGCCCAGCACGCCCCGTACTGCCAAGCCGGTTGCGGCCAAACCCGCAGCCAAGCGTGCTCCCCGCGCCAAGGCCTAAATGAAGTTGACCATCGTGGCTGTAGGCCTGCATGTGCCCGATTGGGCGCAGACGGCCTACGACGATTACGCCAAGCGCTTTCCACCCGAACTCAAGGTCGAACTCAAGGCCGTCAAGACCGAGCCGCGCGGCTCCAAGACGCTGGAGACCTTGTATGCGGCAGAGCGCAAGCGTATCGAAGCCGCCATTCCCAGAGGCACCCGCATCGTGGTCCTCGACGAGCGCGGAACCAATCTGACCACCAAGGCGCTGGCCCAGCGCCTCAAGGGCTGGCAGCTAGAGAGCGATGATGTGGCCCTGGTCATCGGCGGACCCGACGGGCTGGACCCCGAGTTCAAGGCCTCGGCACATGAGCGCATCCGTCTCTCCGACCTGACCCTGCCGCATGCCATGGTGCGCGTGCTGCTGATCGAGCAGCTCTACCGCGCCTGGTCGGTCAATGCCGGCCATCCCTACCACCGCGAATAAGCGCTTGTGATCGGACTCTGCGTGCAATTTCGCGCAGTGCGTGATACTATGATTTTGATAGCCTGTTGCGCTTTATATATGGGCGCTAGAGTCCATTTTTAATCAAAATCATGGCGCCATTTCTCTATCTTGCATCCCAAAGTCCCCGCCGTCGTCAGCTGCTGGAGCAGCTGGGCGTAGCGCATGAGTTGCTGCTGCCCAATGCAGCCGGCGATATCGCCGAGGATGCCGAGGCCATAGAGGCCGAGCTGGCCGGGGAAGATCCCCATGACTATGTGCAGCGCGTGACGGCCGGCAAGCTCGATGCGGCCGTGGCTCGCCATGCGCGGCGCGGTCTGCCGGCAGCGCCCATTCTGTGCTCAGACACCACCGTGGCACTGGGCAAGCAGATTCTGGGCAAGCCCGCCGATGCCGAAGACGCGCGACGCATCCTGCGTCTGCTCTCCGGGGCCGAACATGAGGTGCTGACCGCCGTGGCGCTGCAAAGCGGCGGGCGGCGTCTGCAGGCGCTGTCGGTGTCCACCGTGCGCTTCGCGCCCATGACCGAGGCACAGATCGATGCCTATGTGGTCACGGGCGAGCCCATGGGCAAGGCCGGTGCCTATGGCATACAGGGCAGGGCTGCCGCGCATATTGCGCAGATTCGCGGCAGCTATTCAGCCATCATGGGCCTGCCCGTTTACGAAACTGCCGAGCTTTTGCGCCAGCTGGGCTGGCCGCTCTGAATCTTTGGCGCAATCGACACTCTGTTCTTGAGGCTTGCCCAAGGGAAGGTCTGCATGGCAGCTGTCTTGCGCCAGCCATGCGCGCGTCGCACACTGGGCGCAGCAAAAGCCAAGACATATCAAGAAAGAACGACAGTCAATGCAGCAAGATATTCTGATCAACTGGTCGCCGCAGGAAACGCGGGTGGCGATTGTCGAGAATGGTGCCGTGCAGGAGCTGCACATGGAGCGCCCGCTGGAGCGGGGGCTCGTCGGCAACATCTATCTGGGCAAGGTCTCGCGCGTGCTGCCCGGCATGCAGTCCGCCTTCATCGATATCGGTCTGGAGCGTGCGGCCTTTTTGCACGTGGCCGATGTCTGGCAGCGCCAGGAAAGTGGCGAAGCCCCGATGTTCGCGCGCAAGGACCAGCCGCTGACACCCATCGAAAAGCAGGTGTTCGAAGGCCAGTCCATCATGGTGCAGGTCATCAAGGACCCCATAGGCACCAAGGGCGCGCGTCTGTCCACGCAGATCAGCATCGCTGGGCGCCTGCTGGTGTTTCTGCCGCAGGACGACCATATCGGCATCTCCCAGAAAATCCCCCAGAACGAGCGCGACGCCTTGCGGGCCCGTCTGCAGGAGCTGGTCGGCACCAAGGACGGCGGCGGGGGCGGCGGATTCATTCTGCGCACCAATGGCGAGGAATCCAGCGATGCCGAGCTGGCCGATGACATCCGCTATCTGCGCAAGACCTGGGCGCGCATCAAGGATGCCGCGCAGAAGCTGCCCGTGATGTCGGTGCTGCATCAGGACCTGAACCTGCTGCAGCGTGTGCTGCGGGATCTGGTCGGCGAGAACACCCAGAGCATCCGCATCGATTCGCGCGAGCAGTTTGCGCTGCTCAAGAGCTTTGGCCAGGAATACATGCCGGCGGCAGTGCCCAAGCTGGCGCTGTACAAGGGCGAGCGGCCGATTTTCGACCTCTACAACATTGACGAGGAAATCGCGCGTGCGCTGGGGCGGCGTGTGGATCTGAAGTCGGGCGGCTATCTGATCGTCGATCAGACCGAAGCCCTGACCACCATCGATGTCAACACGGGTGGCTATGTCGGCGCGCGCAATTTTGACGACACCATCTTCAAGACCAACCTGGAAGCGGCGCACGCCATTGCGCGTCAGTTGCGGCTGCGCAATCTGGGTGGCATCGTCATCGTGGACTTCATCGACATGGTGCGCGAGGAGCATCAGGGCGAGGTGCTCTCCGAATTCCGCCGCCAGCTGGCACGCGACCGCGTCAAGACCATGGCCGGCGGCTTCTCGCAGCTGGGCCTGCTGGAGATGACGCGCAAGCGTACTCGCGAGTCGCTGGCCCATATGCTGTGCGAGCCCTGTGCGGCCTGCTCCGGCAAGGGCAACGTCAAGACCGCGCGCAGCATCTGCTACGAGGTTCTGCGTGAAATCCTGCGCGAAGCGCGCCAGTTCAATCCCCATGAGTTCCGCATCGTGGCATCCCCCAAGGTGGTGGAGATGTTCCTCGACGAGGAAAGCCAGCATCTGGCCAGCCTCTCCGACTTCATCGGCAAGCCGATCTCCCTGCAGGCCGAGACTGCGATGGCGCAGGAGCAATATGACATTGTTCTGCTTTGAGTGAGAGTGCATTCAGCGTCATTTGATTTGGAAATCATTTTCCAAATTTAGACAATGCTCAAAGTAATTTGTTGCTCAACTTCTTCAAGCTGATTTACTTGCATTTGGCATTTATAAGTAGAAGCAGTGTGGCGAGGTTGGCGACGCCTACGGATTAAATGGAAAATTCCTGCGAATCCAGATGACCACGAGGTCCGACTGAGGGGCTGTACATCCGCGTCATAATCCCGGTGAAAAGCAATGAGGATGGCATGGACAAGAAGCAGCTTAGCGAAGCCGACATTTGTGCGAAATTCATCAGCCCGGCTGTGCTGAATGCTGGTTGGAGCGAGTTGGATCAGATCTACCGTGAGTACACCATTGCTCCAGGGCGTATTGTGGTCAGAGGGCAGAAGGCACAGCGCAATCTGCAGTCAGTTTTGCGTGCAGATTACTTGCTATGCCATCAGTATGGTCAGCCTTTGGCCGTTATTGAGGCCAAAGACAACTGCCATGCCGTTGGCGCGGGCATGCAACAAGCCGCTGAATATGCCGAGCGCATGGGGGTGCCTTTTGCATTTGCCAGCAACGGCGACGGTTTTGTATTCAGGGATGCCAGCTTGCTTTTTAACGGGCAGTTGTTGACCGACCTCCAAATGGACGAGTTCCCATCGCCTGCGCGGCTTTGGGCGCTATTTCAGCAATGGAAAGGCTGGTCAGCTGAACAGACCCGTGTGAATGGCTTCGCCTACCACCAAGGCGACAATGGCCGTGTTCCGCGTTATTACCAGTTGCACGCCATCAACCGCACGTTGGAGGCGGTAGCCGCGGGGCAAAACCGTGTCTTGCTAGTCATGGCCACAGGCACCGGCAAAACTTATACCGCCTTCCAGATCATCTGGCGCCTGCTCAAAAGCGGGGCCAAAAAGCGGGTGTTGTTCCTTGCCGACCGAAACATCCTGGTGGACCAGACCATGGTGGGTGACTTCAAGCCCTTCAAGGGGGGCATGGCCAAGCTCAGCCCCAACGCCAAGGGCATTGAGCGTGTGGATGCCAATGGAGTCACCACAGTGGATGAGCTGAAGCTGGCAGTCACCAAAGGCAAGAAAAGCACAGGTGGCAAGCAAGTCAATAAAGCCTATGAGGTGTATCTGGGCCTGTACCAGGCCGTCACCGGCAAGAGCGGTGCGGATGATGTGTACAAACAGTTCAGCCCCGACTTTTTTGACCTCATCGTCATTGACGAATGCCACCGTGGCAGCGCCAATGAAGATTCGGCATGGCGCGAGATTCTGGACTACTTCAGCAGTGCTACGCAGGTGGGGCTGACGGCTACACCCAAAGAAACCGAAGATGCCTCCAACATCAACTACTTTGGCGAGCCCGTCTACACCTACACCCTCAAGGAAGGCATTGAAGACGGCTTTCTGGCCCCGTACAAAGTCGTGCGCGTCGATCTGGATCGTGACACCTTCGGCTGGCGGCCCCCCAAGGGCATGCTGGACGACAACGGACACCCCATTGAAGACCGCATCTACAACGCGGCCGACATGAACCGCAATCTGGTGTTGGGCCTGCGCGACCGCGTGGTGGCGGGCAAAATTACCGAATACCTCAAGGGCACAGACCGCAACGCCAAAACCATTGTCTTCTGCGAAGACGTGGACCACGCCCAGCGCATGACAGCCGCGCTGGCGCAGGCCAACAAAGACATCTGCGCCAGCCGCCACAAATACGTGATGCAGATCACTGGCGACAACGAAGTGGGCAAGCGCGAGCTGGACAACTTCATCGACCCTGACAGCCCAGACCCCGTGATTGCCGTCACCAGCAAGCTGATGAGCACTGGTGTGGATGCCCAGACCTGCAAGCTCGTAGTTCTGGATCAGAACATCAAGTCCATGACGCTGTTCAAGCAAATCATTGGGCGTGGCACGCGGTTGAACGAAGAGCATGGCAAGCAGTTCTTCACGATTTTGGATTTCAAGCGCGCCACGGAGCTGTTTGCAGACAAGGACTTTGACGGTGAGCCCGTGCAGATCTACCAGCCCACGGGTGATGACGATGTGGTGCCACCACCACCGCCGCCCGCGGACGATGAAAGCACCGTGATCGACGGCGACAGCTGGTTGCCAGACGCGGATGGCGATGGCCAGGGTGACAGCAGCTCCGTGCCGACCGGCAACACCAAGGACCCGGCAGGCGTCTATGGCGACGGGACTGGTGGTAGCGCTGGCGCGGCAGGCGCCACGGACAAGCCCCGCAAATACCAGATCGGCAATCGCGTCACCGTGGCCATTGCCCGTGAGCGCGTGCAATACCTGGACGCCAACGGCAAGCTGGTCACGGAAAGCCTGCGTGACTTCACCCGCATCAACCTGGCCAAAAAATACGAATCGCTGGACGCCTTTATGCAGGCCTGGAGCAGTGCCGACCGCAAGCAAGCCTTGATCGAGGAGCTGCAGCACCATGGCGTGCTGCTTGATGTGCTGACCGAAGAGTTGTCACTGGAAAAGGGCGACGGCAGCAGCCTGCAAGGGGCTGACCCGTTCGACGTGCTGCTGCACGTCGCCTACGACCAGCCCATACTCACCCGCAGTGAACGGGCCAAACGGGCCAGGAAGAAGCTGCAGGACGATGGCATCTATGCCAAGTACGGTGAAACCGCCCGCAAGGTGCTGGACGCTTTGATCGACAAGTACGCAGACGAGGGCATTGCTGCCATTGAAAATACCGATGTGCTCAAGGTCCAGCCCTTGAGCCAGATGGGCTCGCCAGTGGAGTTGATCAAGAGCTTTGGCGGCTCCAAGCTCAATTACCAGGCTGCCATCGCCCATCTGGGCCAAGCCATCTACCAGCCAGGCCATCCATAAGCTTGCAAAATGCATAGCTGCCCACGCTTTTCTGAAAAGCGTGGGCAGCATTTTTTACACGACTTGCGCAAACGGGTTCGGGCAAGGCGACTGCCTCAGGAGGCAGCCCTTGTTGCATTCTTGTTTGCGTAAGTCCCGTTTTTGTTTAGATATCCAGAAGTTCGCAGCATGTCCAATCTGTCATCCATCATCAAATCCATCCAAGACACCATGCGCCAGGACAGCGGGGTGGATGGAGATGCCCAGCGGCTGTCCCAATTGACCTGGCTGCTGTTCTTGAAGGTGTTTGATGCCCTGGAAGAAGAGCTGGAGTTGACCCGAGACAACTACCAGAGCCCTATCCCCGAAGCACTGCGCTGGCGCAACTGGGCGGCTGACGAAGAAGGCATGACGGGCGAGGCCTTGCTGGACTTTGTGGACAACCAGCTCATCCCCACGCTCGCCAGTCTGCCCGGTAGCATTGAGCAAAACCCGCACGCCTATGTGCTGCGCAGCGTGTTCGACGACACCTACAACTACATGAAAAGCGGCCACCTGCTGCGTCAGGTCATCAACAAGCTGGCCGTCATTGACTTCAATCGCCAGGCCGAGCGCCATCAGTTCAACGACCTGTACGAAAAGCTGCTCAAAGACCTGCAGGCCGCAGGTAACGCGGGCGAGTTCTACACGCCCCGCGCCGTCACCCAGTTCATGACCGATATCGTCAACCCCCAGCTGGGCGAAACCGTCATGGACCCCGCCACCGGCACCGGCGGCTTTCTGGTCTGCGCCATCGAGCATTTGCGCCAGCAAGCCCAGACACCCGAGCAGCAAGCCCTTCTGCAAACTGCCGTGCGCGGCGTGGAAAAGAAACCGCTGCCCCATAGCCTGTGCGTCACCAACCTCATGCTGCACGGCATTGAAGTGCCCAGCCAGATCAAGAATGACAACACCTTGAGCCGCCCGCTGCGCGACTACGGCCGGGCTGACCAGGTGGACGTCATCCTCACCAACCCGCCCTTTGGCGGAACGGAAGAGCCCGGCATTGAAGACGGCTTTCCCGCTGACCTGCGCAGCCGCGAAACGGCCGATCTGTTCATGATTCTCATCATGAAGCTGCTCAAAGACGGTGGCCGCGCCGCCGTGGTGCTGCCCGACGGCTTTTTGTTTGGCGAAGGCAGCAAAAGCCGTATCAAGGAAAAGCTGCTCACCGAGTGCAATCTGCACACCATCGTGCGGCTGCCCAATGGCGTGTTCAACCCCTACACCGGCATCAAGACCAATATCCTGTTTTTCACCAAGGGCCAGCCCACGCAAGACGTCTGGTACTACGAGCACCCATACCCCGTGGGCGTGAAGAACTACAACAAAACCAAGCCGATCAACATCAAGGAGTTTGATGCCGAGAAAACTTGGTGGGGCAGCGCCGCAGACGGCTATGCCAGCCGCCAGCAAACCGAGCTGGCATGGAAGGTGAGCCTCGACACCCTGCGCGCCGCGAACTGGAACCTGGACCAGAAAAACCCCCATGTGGGCGAACAAGTCAGCCATGACCCGGATGAACTGCTGGCGCAATACACCCAGTTGCAGGCCGATGCGCAGGCACTGCGCAGCCAGTTGCAAGCCATGCTGGCTCAGTCTCTGGCCGGTGGCGGCCATGGCGCAGAAAACAATTGATAGCTGCTAGCGCTTGATAGATAAGGATTTCAAGGTCAAAACATGCTGAATACCAGTAATGACCAGCGCAAGCTGCTACCAAACTTTGATCAACTATTTGCCACCACTGCCCAGGCCCCCGGCGGCGTGGCGCGCCTGCGCGAGCTGATCTTGACTCTGGCCGTGCAAGGCAAGCTGGTGCCGCAGGATGCGAATGATGAACCTGCGAGTGAGTTGCTGAAGAAAATTCGGGCGGAAAAAGACCGGCTGATTGCGGTAGGCAAGATTAAAAGGGACAAGCCGCTGGCGGCAATTACGGAAGAGGAAAAGCCGTTTGAATTGCCGGTGGGGTGGGAGTGGGTTCGTGTCGGTAGTGCTGGTGTAACTCAAACTGGAGGAACGCCATCGACAAATAAATCTGAGAATTTCGATGGGGATTTCCCATTTATTGGGCCTGGACAGATAACACTTCAGGGAGATATTTTTTCTGCGGATAAATATATTTCTCAGATAGGGTGTTTAGAGTCTGCAATAGCAGAGCCTAATGATATTGTTATGGTTTGCATTGGCGGATCTATTGGAAAGTGCGCAGCAGTTTCAAATTCCATTGCATTCAATCAGCAGATTAATTCTATTCGTCCGATTTTTTTGATAAGTAAATTCGTGCTTTATGCAATGAGATCGTGTTATTTTAAGAATTCTGTCAAATCTGCTGCAACAGGATCTGCCACCCCTATTATTAGTAGAGGTAAATGGGATTTTATTCCCTTACCAATTCCACCCCTCGAAGAACAATCCCGCATTGTCGCCCGCGTCGAAGAACTGATGCGTCTGTGTGATGCACTGGAGGAAAAAGGCCGGCTGGAGCACACCCAGCACCAGCAACTGCTGCAAGCCTTGCTGGATAGCTTGACCCGAACCCAAAGCGCGGAAGAGCTGGCGCGCCACTGGCAGCGGCTGACGCAGCACTTTGACCTGCTCATCGACCGCCCCGAAGCCGTGGACGCGCTGGAGCAAACCATCCTCCAACTCGCAGTGCGCGGCCTGCTGGTGGAGCAGGATGTGAGCGATGAGCATGCGAGTGAGCTGCTCAAAAAGGTGCGTGCGGAAAAGGATAGGTTGATTGCAGAGGGGAAAATTAAAAAAGAAAAGCCGCTGTCTGAAATTGCCGAGAAGGAAAAGCTATTTGAATTGCCTATAGGCTGGCATACCGAAAGGCTTGGTAATCTGTTGAATATAAGTAGCGGTATAACTTTAGGAAGAAAAACAGCCCTAAACAAACCTATTGAAATACCTTATTTACGTGTGGCAAATGTTCAAAGATGGATGCTTGAATTGAATTCAATGAAAAGCATCATGATTGACGAATCTGAAGTCGATAGATATAAGCTGGTGAAAGACGATCTACTGATTACCGAAGGCGGTGATTGGGATAAGGTTGGACGCACTGCAATATGGAGTGATGAGCTGCCAGGTTGTGCGCATCAGAATCATGTGTTTAAGGCGCGTAAGGTAATACCTGAGTGGAATGTGGTTTGGTCTGAGCTTTTTTTGAATTCAGATATTGCTCGAAAATATTTCGCTTCTTCTGCGAAGCAAACAACTAATTTAGCTTCAATCAATATGACGCAGTTGAAAAACTGTCTCTTTCCAATTCCTCCATTGCCAGAACAATCCCGCATCGTCGCCCGCGTCACCGAGCTGCGCGCCCTGTGCCAGCAATTGCGCGACAAACTCACTCAAGCGCGCAGTACCCAAACCCAGCTGGCGCAGGCCTGGGTAGTGCAGGCTGCAAGGTAATCACGACTTACACAGAACGGGTTCAGGCAGGATGACGGCCGCAGGAGGCAGGCCGTTGTTGCATGCTTGTTTGCCAAGTCCTGGCAGGTGTGTTTCAAGGATTCAAAAAATAGCGGCCAGCGCTTTATCCATAAGCACCAGCCGCTATTTCCATGCATTTCACGATGGGGCGAGGCATTGCCGCCCCGCCGTCAGGTGCACGATCAGAACAGATCCATGGGCAATGCCATCACGCTGGTGGCGCCGTTGATCACAGCATCGGCCTGGCCGGGCACGCGGGTCAGGATATGTTCGGCATAGAACTGTGCTGTGGCCAGCTTGGCCTGCATGAAGGCCGTGTCCTGGCCCTTGGCCAGCAGGTCCTGCGCGGCCAACACCGAGCGGCCCAACTGCCAGCCTGCGACCAGATTGCCGGTGAGCATCAGATAGGGGACGCTGCCGGCATAGGCAGCATTGGGGTCGGCCTTGGCCTTGGCCACGATGAAGTCCACCACCTGCACAAAGGCCTCGCGGGCCTGGGCCAGATTCCTGGCAACGGCCTTGGCCGCATCGGTGCCGCTGGCAATGAGAGCTGCTTCGGTCTTCTCGATCTGGGCGGCAATCGCCTTGGCGGTCAGGCCGCCATCACGCGCGCTCTTGCGGCCGACCAGGTCATTGGCCTGAATGGCGGTCGTGCCCTCATAGATGGTCAGGATCTTGGCGTCGCGGTAGTACTGGGCCGCACCGGTTTCCTCGATGAAGCCCATGCCGCCATGCACCTGCACGCCCAGGCTGGTGACTTCCAGGCTCATCTCGGTGCTGTAGCCCTTGACCAGGGGCACCATGAATTCATAGAAGGTCTGGTTGGCCTGGCGCACTTCGGCGTCCGGGTGGTGGTGGGCGGCATCGTACGCGGCGGCGGCGGCGGTTGCCATGGCGCGGCAGCCTTCGTTGCTGGCACGCATGGTCATCAGCATGCGGCGCACATCGGGGTGGTGGATGATGGTGGCGCTGGCCTTGACCGAGCCGTCGACGGGGCGGCTTTGCACGCGCTCCTTGGCATAGGCCACGGCGTGCTGGTAGGCCCGCTCGGCCACGGCCAGGCCCTGCAGGCCCACGGCATAGCGCGCGGCGTTCATCATGATGAACATGTATTCGAGGCCGCGGTTTTCCTCGCCCACGAGGTAGCCGATGGCTCCCCCGTTGTCGCCAAATTGCAGCACGGCCGTGGGCGAGGCCTTGATGCCCATCTTGTGCTCAATGCTGACGCAGTGCACATCGTTGCGCTTGCCCAAGGAGCCGTCCTGGTTCACGAGGAACTTGGGCACGACAAACAGGCTGATTCCCTTGACGCCTTCGGGAGCGCCGGACACGCGGGCCAGCACCAGGTGGACGATGTTGTCCGCCATATCGTGCTCGCCATAGGTGATGAAGATCTTGGTGCCGAAGACCTTGTAGCTGCCGTCGCCCTGAGGCTCGGCCCTGGTGCGTACCAGGGCCAGGTCGGAGCCGGCCTGGGGCTCGGTCAGGTTCATGGTGCCGGTCCACTCGCCGGTGACCAGCTTTTCCAGATAGGTGGACTTGAGCTCGTCGCTGCCCGCAGTCAGCAGTGCCTCGATGGCGCCGTCGGTCAGCAGCGGGCACAGAGCAAAGCTCAGGTTGGCGCTGTTGAGCATCTCGATGCAGGCCGCGCCAATGGTCTTGGGCAGGCCCTGGCCGCCGAAGTCGGCAGGATGCTGCAGACCCTGCCAGCCGCCTTCGGCGTACTGCTTGAAGGCATCGGCGAAGCCGGGAGTCGTCGTGACCACACCATCCTTGAAGGAAGAGGGGTTGAGGTCGCCGGGAACATTCAGGGGAGCGACCACGCCTTCGCAAAGCTTGGCGCATTCTTCGAGAACGGCCTGTGCAGTTTCCAGCCCCGCATCTTCAAAGCCGGGAATCTGGGCGACCTGCTCGATCTGGGCCAGATGCTCCATGTCGAACAGCATGTCTTTGATGGGCGCTTTGTAAGTCATCGTCTCTGTTTCCTTGAATGCTGGCCCGGCTGGCAGCCAGACCTGGGTTGTGCCTTGGATTGTTGGGGATGTTGCCTGCCACAGACGGCAGGGGCTTCCCTCGACTTCATGTCTGGCGCCTGGCAAGAATGACAGGCCCTCGCATTGGTTTGACGTTTACGTAAACGGAATGATTCTAGAGGCTGGGACGGGTTTGTCGCAGTCGCAGACGCGCAATATGGTGGCCAACGCTTGCGGCAAGCTTTCAATCAAAGAGAAACTTTGAAGTTAACTTTTTATACCTGGTATTTACCCGTAATGTCGCGTAAAGACAAGAGAGCGGCGCTCTCGGGAAATGTCCTGGAGACGAACTCCCATAAATTCAGTCCAGTCTGAATGGAGGAATACCGGGGATATGGCTTAAGTCATTGATTCGTATTGATTCTGTTCGAGGTGAGGGCGTGTGCCGTATCACCTTTCGATTGGTATCTGACTGGGAGTTTGTATGGCTAAAGTAATCCGTTATAACGAAGTGGGCGGCCCCGAGGTGTTGCGACAGGAAGAAATTGAAGTCGGTCAACCCGGTCCAGGTCAGGTCCGCCTCAAGCAAGGCGCTGTGGCCTTGAACTTTGCCGATACCTATTTCCGCTCCGGTCTGTATCCCGCTCCTTTGCCTGCAGGCGTGGGCAGCGAGGCTTGCGGCACGATCACGGCCGTGGGCGACGGCGTGGCGGATTTCAAGGTCGGCGACCGCGTGACCTATACCGGCGCACTGAACACCATCGGCGCTTACGCCACGGAGCGCCTGATTTCTGCGGCTCCCCTGATCCGTCTGCCTGACAACATCAGCTTTGAAACCGCAGCAGCCATCACCATGCGTGGACTGACGGCGGCTTACCTGATGCGTCGCATCTGGGACTTCAAGAAGGGCGACACCATCTTGCTGCATGCTGCAGCCGGTGGCGTGGGCCTGCTGGTGTCGCAGTGGGCCAAGCTGGAAGGCCTGAACGTGATCGGCACCGTCTCCAGCGATGCCAAGGCCGAAGTGGCCAAGGCCCACGGCTGTGTTCACACCATCAACTACAGCCATGAAGATGTGGCCAAGCGCGTGCGTGAGCTGACGGACGGCGTGGGTGTGAATGCCGTTTTCGACAGCGTAGGCAAGGACACGTTCGAGGGCTCGCTCAACAGCCTGAAGGTGCGCGGGCTGATGGTCTGCCTGGGTACGGCTTCGGGCTCCATTGCGCCATTCAACCCGCAGATGCTGGCCGGCAAAGGCTCGCTCTTCCTGACCCGGCCGGCATCGGCGCATTACATCGCCGACCCCACGGAGCGTGCAGAGCTGGCCAACGAGCTGTTCGCCCATGTGGCCGAAGGTCGTATCAAGGTGGATATCAGCAAGCGCTATGCGCTGGAAGACGCCGTGCAGGCTCACCGCGATCTGGAGGCCCGCAAGATTGTGGGATCGGCCATCTTCACGCTCTGAGATACCGAAGGCAGCACTTCGGAATGAAAAGGGCTGAGCCATTCAGCCCTTTTTGCATCAACCCTGGCGATTGCCCACAGAAATAAATGCCATGACTCAAAGCTCTGCTGCAACGACATTGCAGGTCGACTTTTCGCTGGACCTGATCTGCCCCTGGTGCTGGATCGGTCTGCGCAATCTGCTGGCTGCCCGTGAGATGCTGCTGGCCACCTATCCCGACCAGCAGCTTGCAATCCAATGGCATGCAGACACTCTGCTGCCCCATATCCCGGAGCATGGAGTGCCTTACCAGGCCTTCTATGAAGCCCGGCTGGGCGGCCCCAGGGCCGTGGAGGTTCGCCGTGCCCAGGTGCGCTCGGCGGCCCATGCGGCGGGCCTGCAGATCAATCATGCGCTGATTGAAACCTTCCCCAGCACGCGCCTGGTCTGTGCGTTGGTCAACTACGCCCAGACCCAGCTCTATGGCGAATCCATGATCCGCTTTGTGGAGTCGATCTTTGCCGCCTACTTTGTACAAGGCCGCGATATAGGCTCGGTCATGGTGCTGCAGCAGCTGGCGCACTCGGCAGCACTGGACTGGAATCCTTCCCGCTTTGATGCGCTGCGCTACCAAAGCGAGGCGGGCCATGCCGGTGGCGTGCCGCATATGGTGTTCAACCAGCGCCTGCAGGTGACGGGCGCTGTGGCGCCCGCAGAGCTGCTGCGGGCCATGGAGCATGCCCGTGTTGCCGACAGCATCTTCGCCTGATACCGCCTTGCTGGCCGCCGGCGCAGTGCGGAATTTGCCGCCGGGCGGGCGAAAGCTGGTCTTCACGCCTGGTGGCCAGAGCCTCTTGCTGCTGAATATCGAAGGCGAGTTCTATGCCTTGGAGAACAGTTGCCCGCATGCGGGTGCCTCCATGGCCGGCGGCAATTGTGATGCCCATGTGCTGAGCTGCCCCGCGCATGGACTCAGGTTCGATATCCGCAGTGGCAGGTGCACGGCATCGCCGCAGATGACGATTCCTCTCTACGAAGTCCTTGTCAGAGAGGGGCTGCTCTGGCTCAAACTGCCTGGCAACTGCTGCTGAAACATCGAGCGCTGATGTGCGATGAAGAAGGCCCGCGGATTATCTCTGCGGGCCTTCTTCTATGGCTTCAGGATGGATGTCCTCTGGCCGGCAACCGGCAACCGGCAACCAGCAGGTGCCGGTTGCCATGGACCGGGCTCAGAACGTGTGGCGAATGCCGATGTCAAAGCCCGAAGCATTGCCGCCTGCGACCGGAATCGGGCCTTGCAGCGCGCCCGTGGCCACGGGCAGGTTGATGCTGCCGCGGTTGTCCACGTAGGCATAGGTGCCGTAGAGGGCGGTGCGCCTGGAGAGGTTGTGCACATAACCCACGGCGTACTTGTTGGAGCTGCTGGAGCTGTTGTCATTGCGGCTCAGGCGCATGAAGCTCATGGGAATGCTGCCGTTGCCGACCTTCCAGATGGCACCCAGCTGCCAGTAGCGTACATGGTTGGCATTGTCCAGAGCTGCCAGGCGGTTGCCGGTGCGGTGATCGGCAGCCAGAACCATGAGGCGGTGGCCCTCCCATAGGTAGGAGGCGGCGGCATTGATCTGCCTGTAATCGTCGGCGGCACGGTTCTTGGTGGTCGTAATGGCGACGGCGGCATCCCAGTGATCGCCTCCATAGCCCAGGCGTGCACCATAGACGCGGCCGTCCTGACGGTTGGGGCCGGCATCGTTTTCGCCGAATGCCGTCATCAATTGATAGAACAGTCCCTTGCAGCTGGAGCTGGAGCAGCCGGGCGAGAGGTAGCCAATGCTGTTCGACGCCCGAAAGCCCGTCACCGTCGTGCCGTGCAGCACATGCAGGCTCATGCCCACGCCGAGGCGGAAGGGGTCGTAGTTGAACATGTTCCAGAAGGCGGGCACATAGTCGCGGCCCAGACGTACCTCGCCCCATTGCTTGCTCTGAAGATAGACCAGGGACTTGCGGTTGAAGCTCAGGCCGTTGCCGCTGCCGGCCCCCGAAGGCTGGTTGTTGGTGTTGGAGGCCTGGCCGGTGCCGCTGTCGGTGTTGAGTCCCGCTTCCAGATCAAAGCCTGCGGCCAGGCCGCTGCCGAGATCTTCACGGCCCCGAAAGCCCAGGCGGCTGGCCTGATTGCCGCTGGAGGTCAGCATCTGACGCGAGCCTGCGCCCGCGCCGCGGTAATTGGATACGGCCATATCCACCACGCCGTAGACCTGCACAGACGATTGTGCCGAGGCCGCCAGCGGCGCCAGCGTGCATGCCAGAGCGCCCAGCGCATTGAAAGCCATTTTTTTTGTAGTCATTCATGTCTCCTTGAACCGTTGAAAAAAGATGCCTGATGGCAAACCGACGAAACACACAGCAGGGCAAAGCCGGACCCGAACCCGAGCCCGGGCCTGGGGAAGGGGTGAAGGCGCAGGCAAGCCCCGGCTCGAATCCGCAAAAGGGCTTGAGCCGGGTGCAGCTGCCCACGGTGCCAAGGGGGGAAGCACCGGGCAGAGGTCTTGAATCAGATAGGGGATGGAGCCGCGTGAGAGCCACTGCTCAAGGGCCCGGGGCTCAGTTTTCGGGCTTGTAGCCTATGGACTTGAGCAGGGCTGCCTGCTTGCGGCTGGCCTCTTTGAGCTCGGCCGTCAGTTCTGCGGTGGTAAGGGGCTGGCCCGGCTCCATGCCCAGCGCAGCGAGCTGTTTGAGCACGGACTCCTTGCGGAAATGGGCCAGCGCCACATCTCGGAGTTTTTGCTGGATGACGGCCGGGGTTTGCGGGTGGGACCACACGGCAAACCAGCCGGGCTTGGACAGCTGGGGGTAGCCCAGCTCCGTGAACGTCGGCACGTCGGGCAGGGCCTGCAGGCGGCTCGGGTAGACGGCGGCCAGCGCCTTGATCTTGCCGCTGCGAATCAGGGGTAGCGAAGTCGTGACGCCATCGAACATCACCGGGACATGGCCGCCCATGAGGTCCACCAGAGCAGGGGGCGAGCCCTTGTAGCCCACATGGCGCATATTGATCTTGGCCAACTGGCCCAGCAGCATGCCCGAGGTGTGACCCTTCAGGCCCGTGGCGTAGGAGGCAAAGTCCACGCCGTCGCGTTGCTGTCTGGCGTAGCTGATGAATTCGGGCAGGTTCTGGAACGGCAGATCCTTGTTGGCGACCATGACCAGGCCGGTGCGTGTGAGCTGGGCCAGCGGAGTCAGGTCCTTGAACGGGTCGAAACTGACTCTCTGGGCCAGGGGCGCCTCGCTCAGTGCTCCGTCCTGAATCACCAAAAAGGTGTAGCCGCTTTTGCCATGGGACTTGAGGTCCTGGATGCCGATAGCCCCCGATGCACCGGCCTTGGATTCCACGATCACGGGCTGCTTGAGCTCTTGCTGAATGCCCTCTGCCAGCAGACGGGCCAGGGTGTCGGCCGTGCCGCCGGCAGGCCCGGTGACGATCAGGCGTATGGGCTTGGCCGGCCAGTCTGCGCTTTGCTCGGCCTGCGCGGGCAGGGTCAGGCAGGCGGCCACGGCCATGACGGCAAGGCCTAATTTGCGGCGCAGTGCGCTGGCTGTCGCGGTGCGAGAGTCTGCCGTGTCCACGGAACTGCGCGAGGCGGGTGTCGTTGCCTTCATTGCTTGTCTCCTTCAACGGGGAGATCTGGCTCCCCATCTGCGCGCACCTACTACATATTGCGGGGGGCTGCGCATTCATCGTGATGGTCGTCGGGCGGCTCAGGCCGTTGGCTCGGGCTGTCGGGCTTCGATCCGAGCCTGCAAATCCTCGATCAGCTGTTTTGCCTGCGGCCAGGGGCCATGGCCCGAGGCCGGGTTCAGGTGGCCCTGCGGGCCCAGCTCCACCAGCTCGCTTCCCCAGTCGCGCGCAAAGCCGCGCGCCCGCTCCAACGAGGTCAGCGGGTCGTTGCTGCTGGCTGCCAGCAGTGTGGGAAACGGCAGGGGTTGGCGTGGGATGGGCGTCCAGCCGTGGGCTGCCAGCACATCTTTGGAGGGGTAGCCGGCAGGCATCTGGGTTTGCACATCGGCGGGGGCCGCAAGCAAGGCTCCGAGAACGGGACGGGCTCGACGCAGCGCCCAGTGCGCGACCATCATGCAGCCGGCGCTGTGCGCCACGATGATGACGGGGCCGTCGATGCTCTCCAGTGCACGGTCGATTGCGTCCAGGCGGGCCTGGCAGCTGAGCTTGTCCTGCTCCAGCGGTGGCACGGTGGTGCAGGGGATGGACTGCGCAGTCAGCTCCTTGGCCAGCAGCGTCTGCCAGTGCTCCTCCACATGGTCGCGCAGGCCGGGGATGATGAGAATCGTGTGCTTCAAGGTCATCTTCTGTCTCCTGGCTCAGTCCGTGGGGCCGCCGATGATGGCGGTGCGTTCCATCTTGCGGTGGCAGGGCTGGTAGTCCATCACTGCGTAGTGCTGGGTGGAGCGGTTGTCCCAGAAGGCTACGCTGTTCCTGCTCCATTTGAAGCGCACCTGGTACTCGGGAATCATGGCCTGGCTGGTGAGGTAGTTGAGCAGTTGCGAGGAGCCGGGCGATTTGTCCAGGCCGAAGCGCACATTGGCGGGTGTGTTGTAGTTGGTGAAATGGGTGGTGAAGCTGCTGTTGACGAACAGAATCTTCTCGCCGGTTTCGGGGTGGATGCGCACCACGGGGTGCTCGGCGTCGGGGTATTGGGCCTTGAGTGCCAGGCGCTTTTCGATAGGCATGACGGCACCAAAGCTCGCTTCGATGCTGTGGCGGGCACGCAGGTGCTCGATCTTGACCTTGATGTCGGCTGGCAGGTTCTCGTAGGCCATCACCATGTTCACCCACATGGTGTCGCCGCCCACGGGCGGGCATTCAACGCAGCGCAGCACGCAGCCCATGGGGGGCTGCTCGCGCCAGGTGGCATCGGTGTGCCAGGAGTTCTCGTTGCGGTCCACAGGGCTGTCGGGGGTCTTGTAGATCTGCACCAGGCCAGGGTGCTCGGGGTGGCTGCCCACCACCGGGTGGTCTTCCAGTTCGCCAAACTTGCGTGCAAACGCCACATGCTCGGCGCGTGTGATGTCCTGGTCGCGGAAAAAGATCACGCGGTGCCTGAGCAGCGCCTGGCGGATCTCGGCCATCAGGCCTTCGTCCTCGGCGGCCGCACCCAGATGAACGTTGGACAGCTCCGCACCGATGGAGCAGGTCAGAGGATTGACTTCCACAGAGCGGGTCAAAGAGCTGGAGCGGATAAGGGCGGGTGCTGCGCCAACCTCGTTTTTCATGGGGAAGTCTCCTTATAGAATCAATGTCGCCAGTGTGAAAACTCCCCTCGATCGGCGCTTGTCATTACATGACTGGTGCTTTGCAATTAGTGCCAAATTAGTGCCAAGTTAGTGAAACCCCATGGCCTCTCTCGTTCGCGCAGCCTGCTTGACCAATTACGCCGAAGTCGCCCAGGCTTCGGGGCTGAATGGCACGCGCATGCTGCTCGATGCTGGTCTCAGCCCCGGTGTGCTCGACGAGCCGGATCTGATGATCCCGGTGGACAAGGTGGGGCGTTTGCTGCAGGCCTCGGCCACGCAGTCGGGCAATGAGAGCTTTGGTCTGTGCATGGCGCGCTCGCGCCTGCTCTCCAATATGGGGCCGGTGGGCCTGCTGATTCGCGATCAGGCCACGCTGCGCGATTCGCTGAACCTGCTGGTGCGTCACCTGGCGCTGCTCAATGGCGCGATGACGCTGGAGCTCGATGAGCAGGCCGATACCGTGCTGATCCGCGAGCTTTTGCTGGCCGGCCGTGCCCATGAGCCTACGCGCCAGCGCGTGGAGCTGGCGCTGGGCGTGATGGTGCGCGCCATTCGGCAGCTCATCGGGCGTGACTGGCAGCCTCGCATGGTGTGTTTCGAGCATGCCGCGCCCAAGGACCTGAGCATGCATCACCTGATGTTCGGCCCGCGCGTGCAGTTCAATCAGGAGTTCAACTGCATTGTTTGCGCCAAGGCCGATCTCGATACGCGCAACGAGTTTGCCGACCCTGCCATGGTGCGCTATGCCCAGAAGCTGCTGGAGGCAGTGGCGCCCATGGGCGAGGAAGCGGTGCTGGACGATATGCGCCGCACCATCTTGCTGCTGTTGCCCAGCGGTCGCTGCAGCATTGACAAGGTCAGCGAGCACCTGGGTGTGGTGCCACGCACCATTCAGCGCCGGCTGACGGAAAAGGGTCAGAGCTTTTCCTCGCTGATGAACGATATCCGCAAGGAGCTGGCCGTGCGCTATGTGTTCGAGAGCAACCGCTCTCTGACCGAAGTGGCCGAGCTGCTGGGCTTTACGGCCCCCAGCAGTTTTTCGCGCTGGTATCAGAGCCAGTTTGGCTGCAGCGCCAAGGACAGCCGTGCCAAGGCACAGACCGAAGGCACAGGCGGCGCATAAAAAAGCGGGCCGCAGGGGCCCGCCAAACACACTACCAAAGTGCCGCCCCCCGGGGAGAGGGCGGCTACGCCAGCGTCCTTCAGTTGCTGGTGATTCTGAGCTTGCTCAGAATTTTGCGGTTCTGCTCCACCGTGTTCAGCATTTTTTGTTGCAGCTCCGTCATCGTGCCGGGCTGGGGTGCGTCAAAGCCCTGGGTTTTGAGCTGCGCCTGGAACTTGGCGGATTGAGTCACCTTGTCCATTTCCTGGCGCACCTTCTGGATCAGGGCCGGGGGAGTGCTGCTGAGCACGAACAGTCCCACGCTGGCATCGGGCAGCACAAAGTCGGGCATGTTCTGCTCGGCAAAGCTGGGCACATCGGGCAGCAGGCGCGAGCGGTTGGGCGAGACCACGCCCAGGGCCTTGACCTTGCCGGCCTTGACCAGAGGGGCTGCATTGCTCACCACTTCAAAGGTCAGCTGTACCTGGTTGCCGATCAGATCAACGATGGCAGGGGCGGAGCCCTTGTAGGGTATGGCGGTGATCCTGCCGCCGCTTTTCTCGCTCAGCAGCTCGCCCAGCATGTCGGAGCGAGTGCCGGGGCTCAGGTTGGCGATGTTGATCGGGCCGGAGCTCTTTTTTGCATAGTCCAGCACCTCCTGAATCCTGGTGGGGGGGAAGCTGTTGTTGGCCACCAGCATATGCACCATGGAGGCCACATCCGAGACATAGGTGAAGGTCTTGTGCACGTCAAACGGCGTCTTCACGGTGAGTGGAAAGTCGGTCCAGATGCTGGAGGGCGCAATCATCAGCGTGTGCCAGTCGGCGGGTGCATTCATCACGGCGCGCTCGGCAATCACAGCCGATCCGCCGGGTTTGTTGTCGACGACCACGGGCTGGCCCAGATTGCTCTGCAGATGATCGGCCACCAGGCGCGCCACACCATCGGTGATGCCACCTGGAGGCGCAGGAACGACGAGGCGGATGGGTTTGACGGGCCAGGCGGGTGTTGGGGTCTGGGCCTGTGCGGCGGTGGCGGCCAGCAGGCCTGTACAAAGCACGGCGGCGCAGCAGCGCAGGCTTTGAGTCATGCTGCGCCTATGTTGCTTGCGTGATGGCGTGGCGGGTTCTGCGAAATTCACGGCGCTTGTCATGGAGGTCTCCTGTCGTTTTGTCATGGGTCTGGCATGTCCTTGCGTGCAGGTGCCCGGGTGGAGGAATGCAGCCATTCATGATGGTTGGCGGCCAGTCGCCGGACTTGACGTTTCATGCCTGCGACTTCGCATTTGATGACTGCCGTACCCCGCACTTACCCGATGCGGGCGATGTCGTTCGCAGGCTGCGGCAGCTTGAGTCTGCGGCCTGCAAAGCTCTTGGCGCAGCTTTGCTGCCTGTCTCGCTTTCAGGAGTGGCTTGCCGGCCCTGTCGCGTTTGAGAAAGCGCGTGTCCTGAAATGCAAAGTGGCATCTCGCACGGCATTTGATACTGGCCTCACGCATCGGCAAGGGACTGAAATGCCCTGTTGCCGCTGGTCCAGACACTGATTTCTCTCACTCAAACCGGAGACAACAACCATGAACTTTCTCGACGGTCACCTGTATCCCGAAAACCAGCAGCCGCTGATCATCACGGCGGCTCCCTACGCTCCGGGCTGGATTCCCTCGGACTTCCCCGAGGACATCCCCATCACCATGGAAGAGCAGATTCAGAAGGCCGTGGACTGCTATGAGGCCGGTGCCACCGTGTTGCACCTGCATGTGCGGGAAGACGATGGCAAGGGCAGCAAGCGTCTGTCCAAGTTCAACGAACTTATCGCCGGTGTGCGCGAGCGTGTGCCCGAGATGATCATTCAGGTGGGCGGCTCCATCAGCTTTGCGCCCGAAGGCCCGGATGGCCAAGCCAAGTGGCTCTCCGACGATACCCGCCATATGCTGGCCGAGCTGACACCCGTGCCCGATCAGGTGACGGTGACCGTCAACACCACGCAGATGAACGTGACCGAGCATGCCGGCGAAGACGACTTCCGCGGTGTCTCGCGCGGCTTCCCGCATCTGCACAAGACCTACAAGGACATGATTGTTCCTTCGAACCCCAGCTTTGTCGAAGAACACATCCGCCGTCTGTCCGAAAAGGGCATCCAGAGCGCCTTCCAGGTTTACAACATCAACAGTTTCGAGACCATCGAGCGCATGATTCGCCGCGGCGTCTACAAGGGCCCGCTGGTCATGAACTGGGTCGCCATCAGCGGCGGCATGGACCAGGCCAATATCTACAACCTGGCCAATATGCTGCGCGCCGTGCCCGACAACGCCATCGTGACGGTGGAGAGCTCGGTGCTGAACGTGCTGCCCATCAACATGATCGGCATGGCACTGGGTCTGCATGTGCGCTGCGGTATCGAAGACGTGCTGTGGAACCAGACCCGCACCGGCAAGATGAGCACTGTGGAGCAGATCAGGCAGCTGGTGCGCATTGCGGGCGAGTTTGGTCGCCCGATTGCCACCGCCCAGCAGGCCCGCGAGATCAAGCAGATCGGCGTGTTCTACGAAACCGCCGACGAAACCCTGGCCAGGAACGGCTTCGCGCCCAACCGCAAGGGCGCCAACCAGGGCTTTCTGCGCAAGCCCATGGACGCTATGGCCTGAGTCTCAAAGCCCGGATGACTGGGCCCGGCTCATCAGCCAAGGGCTAGCCGCTGTGCGCTTGTCACGCTTGCCTGGTGGATGCGTGGCCAGGCGCCTGGCCCCGCCGACTTCCTTGAGAAGTCGGCTTTTTTATTTTTCTGAATTCAAGCCCGCAGATAAAGGTCTTCGCCGCGCACGTTGCGCTCCTGCAGGATTTCTCCGGCCGCCTGCAGCTCATCCAGATGCTGGGAGATGCTGCGCGTCTCGGCCCCCTGTACCCAGGGAGCATCAAAGCCTTGCGGGTAGAGCAGGCGCTGCTCCACCATCTGCGAGAGCGTCAGGGGGCGCTGCGCCAGCCATTCGAGAATGCGTGCACCGCGCTCGTCAATGACCGCAGCAAAGCGCTTGAGGTCTCGTACAAACGTCTCGCGCTCGGTGTAAATGCCTTTGTGGTGAGAAGTCACCCAGACCCTGGCATCGATCTCCGGCAGCCGTGCCAGGCTGCGGCGAAAGTCCGCCAGACAGGAGCAGGCGTCGCCGTAATAGGGCCCGAAGCCCGTCAGGTCGATATCTCCGATAAAGGCAACCCCCTCGGGCTCGATCAGCAGCACGCTGTGGCCCGCCGTATGGCCCGGCATATGAATGGCGCGAATCTGCGACTGGCCCAGCTCCCAGACGGCCCCGTCTTCGTAGCCCCTGGCATCGGGTCTGGGGGTGTAGAAGAATTCGCTCTCCAGCTTGCTGCGCATGATGTCGGCCTGCTCCGAATCGGCCCAGCCAAAGGTGGCAACCAGGCCCTCCCAGCTTTGCAAGGCCGCCAGATCGCCCACGTGAGCAAAGACCTGTGCGTCTGGCAGGCGGTGCAGGCCAGCCATATGGTCCTCATGCACATGACCCATCACCACCAGCTCGGTGTTATCGAACTCGGCCCCGATATGATTGGCAACAACAGGCGTATCCAGCGCTGCCTGCGTATCGCTGCCGCAAATCATGATCTGGTTGCCGTCCGGATACTTGCCTCCCTTGGCGCCGCGAAACACCGTCACGCGGCCAAACTGGTGGCGCTGTATGTCTGTCTGGGCTGTGTCGATGGGATGCGTCATGGTCTGGGTAGAGGAAAGTGAAGCCGGCTTCTGCGAAGATTAAGACCTTGGATGTATTTGCGCTGTCACCACAGCGCTTTGAAAGACGAGTCGCAGATGACCCAACAAGACAAACAGGCTCAGGAAAGCCATCTGATCGAGCACCCCATCAAAAGCGAGCTGGTGCATCAGGGCAGTTTTCTGCAAGTAAAGCTTGATACCGTGCGCCTGCCCCATGGAGGTCAGGCCACGCGCGAGTATGTGGTGCACCCCGGTGCGGTGGTGGTGATCGGCCTGCTCGACGATGGCCGCGTGCTGCTGGAGCGGCAGTTTCGCTACCCCGTGGGCCGGGTCATGACGGAGTTTCCGGCTGGCAAGCTCGATGCGGGCGAGCGGCCGCTGATCTGCGCCCAGCGCGAGCTGCTGGAGGAGACCGGCTACAGCGCGCGCGAATGGGCCTACGCCGGCCCCATGCATCTGGCGATCGGCTACTCCGACGAAGTCATTCACATCTTCTTCGCGCGCGGCCTGACTGCGGGCGAGCGCCAGCTCGATGCCGACGAGTTTCTCGATGTCTGCAGCATGACACCTGCCGAGTTGCTGGACGGCGTGCGTAGCGGCCAGGTCACCGATGCCAAGACCTTGAGCTGTTGCCTGTGGCTGCAGAATGTGCAAAGCGGTGCCTGGTCTCTGGAGTGGAAGCCGGCCTGATTTTTTTGATAGCTGCTTGCGCACGTAAAATATGGTTTTCAGCTATAAAAGTGCCTGAAATTCATGTCAAACTGGTGCTGGCTGCTTCTTTTTTAGGATTGCCTGATGCCCATCAGTGTTTGTCGCCGGATGATGACAGGCGCTGCATGGCCTTCCTATAAACTGGTGCCATGCACCATGGCGCACCACCTCTATTGGAAGGTTGCGGTCTGAAGCGGTGTTCAGGAGTGTTTCATGGAATCGTCAGAGCTTGAGGATGACAGCGTTTTCGAGAGTGCGGCCGAGCTGTTCAAAGCCATGGCTGCCCCCATGCGGCTGAAGATCATCAGCGCGCTGTGCAACGGAGAGAAAAACGTCTCCGAGCTGCTCGCTTCCATAGACACGACCCAGCCCAATATGTCTCAGCACCTGAACACGCTGTACCAGTCCGGCATTCTGGGCCGCAGGCGTGAAGGGGTCAGCATCTACTACTTCATCGCCAACGAGAAGGTCGTCCATATGTGCCGCACCATCTGCGTGCAGATTGCCATCGAACAGAACTGATGGCTTGAGTCCCAAAAGAAGAAAAGGCGCACCAGGCGCCTTTTTTCATGGCCGTATGCGCTTCAGGGCTTGAGGTAGACAAAGCCCTCTTTGGCCTGCAGGCGTGCGACTTCGGCCACACCGGAGGGGACGACCGAGGCTTCCATCAGTAGGTTTGAGGTATCGAGCTTGCGCGTTTGCAGCGTGTTGTTGCAGACCTTGAACTCCACGCCGCGCCCCACCAGTGCACTGACCTGGCCGCTGAACTCGCGGCCCTTGCTGTCCTTGGCATTGCTGAGCAAAAAGTCTATGCCGGGCCCATGGGTGACCACCACGATCTTGTCCGTGGGCGAGGCATTGAGTTCGTTGTTGATATTGGCGAGTATGGCGGCCGCCGTTTCCACGCCGGTGTTGACGTGATAGACCACTTTCACATCCTGAGCGGCGGCAATCGCCGTACACAGGGCAAAGCTCAGGGCAACAAGTTGGCGCTTCATCGAAGGTCTCCTGTGGGGTCTGTAGGCATCAGGGAAGATGCTGCTGGTTAAATATTGCCACTTGCTTATATTAACGATGACGCAAACATTCAAAAATAGGGCAAGCGCTAGTGGCGACATTAGTGGCGGCATTCATGCATGACGCGCTGCCCATGCAAGGGAGACAAAGCCATGACAAGCTGGGCAGGAGCTGCGCTGAGGAGCTTTGCAGGAATGGCAATCGCAGCGGCCATCGCAGCGCTAGGTACAGCGGCAGCGCATGATGCAGCCCCGAGGTCGTTCATTCCGCAAGCGGCCAGTGCCCCCGTGATGGAGCTGCAGCAGGTGGCGGCCAATGTGTTTTTTGTGCAGGGCGTATCGGCGCTGGGCAGTGCGGCCAATCGCAACTTCATCTCCAATGCGGGCTTTGTCATCACCCATGACAGCGTGGTCGTGATCGATGCGCTGGGCTCACCCGCACTGGCCGAGGAGCTGGTGCAGAAAATCCGGACGCTGACGCCCAAGCCCATCAGCCATGTGCTGCTGACCCACTATCACGCCGACCACATCTATGGCCTGCAGGTGTTCGAGGCCCTGGGCGCAAGAATCGTGGCCCATGCCCAGGCGCGTGAATATATCAATTCAGAAACCGCACATCTGCGGCTTGAGGCTTCGCGCAAGGATCTGGCGCCCTGGGTCGACCGGAGCACGCGCCTGGTGCCGGCGAGTCAATGGGTGGCAGGCGACAGCTCCACGCTGAAGATAGGGGGCGTGGACTTTGTGCTGCAGCACATGGGGCCCTCGCACACGCCGGAGGATACGGCCATCTTCCTGCCGCAAAGCGGTGTGCTGTTCATTGGCGATGTGGTGTTTCGCAACCGCATTCCCTATGTGGGCCAGGCCGACAGCCGCCACTGGATTGCGGCGCTGGACGAGTTGCTCAAGCTGCCCGTGAAGGTCATGGTGCCGGGCCACGGCCCGGCCTCCGAGCAGCCGCGCCAGGACATGCAGCTGACGCGTGACTATCTGCACTATCTGCGCGAGGCCATGGGCAAGGCCGCAGCCAATCTCGACCCGTTTGACGAGGCCTACCAGGCGACGGACTGGTCCAGGTTCTCGGCCTACCCGCTGTTCAAGGAAGCCAATCGCATGAATGCCTACAACACCTTCTTGCTGATGGAGCAGGAAAAGCCGTGACGGCCATGGCCCGCTTCTTTGATGTCCGCAGAAGACTGTGCTTGTTGCAGTTGCTGCTGGCGGGCGCGGCACCGGCGTGGGCGGCGCTCGATGCCTCGGAGCGCCTGCTGCCCACCAGCCAGAGCCTGCAGCATGACCTGGCCTTGGCGCTGGCCCGCAAGCAGCCGCTGGTGGTGATGGCCAGCCTGCATGGCTGCCCGTATTGCAAGATCGTGCGCGAGCATCATCTGCTGCCGTTGCAACAGTCTGGGGCCTTGGTGACCCAGATTCATTTTCTGTCGCCCGAGCCTTTGCGGGACTGGGATGGCGCGGCGACCACGCATGGCGGCATGGTCAGGCAACTGAGCATCGAGGTCGCGCCGACCGTGCTCTTCTATGGAGCTGCTCACAAGGAGGTGGCCGAGCGCTTGAGCGGCAGCTCCATCCCCGATTTCTATGGCGCTTATCTGGATGAGCGCATGAGGACGGCGCGTGCAGCGGTGCAGGGGCGTTGAGCTCGTTGTTCCTGATCGGGAATAACGAGGGTTAGCGCGGGATTTCAAATTGGGCATCCTGTCCGATACTTTAAATAACAACATGCTTATATATAAATATAAGGAGACCAAGCGATGAAGACTTCATCCTGGCTGGGCGGCTTGACGGCGCTGCTGGGGCTGGCGGCTCCTGCACTGGCGCAGGCGGATCAGGCGCTGGCGCAGAAGAACGCCTGCATGGCCTGCCATGCAGCAGACAAGAAACTGGTAGGCCCGGCATTCCAGGACGTGGCCAGGAAATATGCGGCCCAGGCCAATGCACAGGCCTATCTGGTCAAAAGCATCAAGGCCGGCGGCTTTGGCAAATGGGGGCCGGTGCCCATGCCCGCCCAGCCCGCTCTCAGCGATGCCGACACCCAGACACTGGCGGCCTGGATTCTCAAGGGTTCCCAATGAAACAGGCGCCTCACGCTTTCCCGGTAAGCGCCAGCAGCGATCAAAGAGAGAGCTTATGCAAAGCCAGTTGATGGGCAAGGTGCGCAAGGCACCCGAGAACTTTGTGCGGGCGCACGATGTAGGTACCGTGTTTGCCGAAGCCAGGGCAGGCCGGCGTGACTTCATTCGCGGGGCTTTCGCAGCCGCAGCGGCCGGCGCTTCAGCCGTCCATGCGCAGGGCCGGCAGGCCGCGAGCGGCGAGGGAGACCCGAGTATTCTGGAGCTGCCCGCGCACAGCAAGGGCCTGGGCCAGCCGGTGGTCACCGACGGCTACGGCAAGCCTTCCAGATACGAGGCCAATGTGCAGCGTCGCCAGAGCCCGGGGCTGACCCAGACCAAGCAGGCTTCGGTATCGTTTGCGCCGCTGCAGTCGCTGTTCGGCATCGTCACGCCCAGCGGTCTGCATTTCGAGCGCCACCACCAGGGCTGGTGGGACATCGACCCCTCCAAGCACAGGCTGATGATCAATGGTCTGGTGAAGAATCCCAAGGTCTTCACCATGGACGAGATCATGCGTCTGCCTTCGGTGTCGCGTTTTCACTTCATAGAGTGCGGCGCCAACACCGGCATGGAGTGGGGTAATGTGGCCGTGCCCACGGTGCAGTACACCCACGGCATGCTGTCGTGCAGCGAGTTCACGGGCGTGCCCCTGATCACCTTGCTGGAGATGGCCGGTGCCGATCTGAAAAAGGGCCGCTTCATCCTGGCCGAAGGGGCGGACGGCTCGTCGATGACGCGCACCATTCCCGTGGAGCTGATCACTTCCGGCGAGGTGCTGGTCGCCTATGGCCAGAACGGCGAGATGCTGCGGCCCGAGCAGGGCTATCCGCTGCGCCTGGTGGTGCCGGGCGTGCAGGGCGTGAGCTGGGTGAAATACCTGCGCCGCATCGAAGTGGGCGACATGCCTTATGCGGCCAAGGACGAGGCCATCCACTATGTGGACCTGATGCCCGACGGACAGCACCGTCAGTACTCCAGCATTCAGGAGTGCAAGAGCGTGGTCACCACGCCGTCCGGCGGGCAGATGCTGCTGGACAAGGGCTTCTACAGCATCACGGGTCTGGCCTGGTCGGGGCGCGGCAAGGTCAGGCGCGTGGATGTGAGCGTGGACGGCGGTCGCAACTGGCGTGCAGCCCGGCTCGAAGGGCCGGTGATGGACAAGTGCCTGACGCGCTTTCATCTGGACTGGGTCTGGAATGGCGAGGAATGCATCATCCAGAGCCGCGCCATGGATGAGACGGGCTATGTGCAGCCCAGCTACCAGCAGCTGCGTGCCGCGCGCGGCACGCGCTCCATCTATCACAACAACTCCATCCAGTCCTGGGCGGTACGAGCCAACGGGGAGGTCGCCAATGTTCAGCTTGCGTAAACCGTTGGCGCTGCTGGCGCTGCTGCTGGTCATGGGCGTGACTGCCGGGCCCGCTGCGGCGCAGGGCAAGTCTGCCGAAGAGCGCTATCCCGGCGTGGGCCGCAATGCCACGGGCAAGGAGGTTCTGGCATGGGATATCGATGTGCGCCCGGATTTCAAGGGGCTGCCTCCAGGCTCGGGGTCCGTGCAAAAAGGCATGGATGTGTGGGAGGCCAAGTGCGCGTCCTGCCACGGGGTGTTCGGCGAATCCAACGAGGTGTTCAGCCCGCTGATCGGCGGCACCACGGCCGAGGACATCAGGACCGGCCATGTGGCGCGGCTCAAGGACCCGGCCTTTCCGGGGCGCACGACCCTGATGAAGGTGGCCACGGTCTCGACGCTGTGGGATTACATCAACCGGGCCATGCCCTGGAATGCGCCCAAGTCGCTGTCCACCGAAGAGGTGTATGCCGTCACCGCCTATCTGCTCAACCTCGGCGGCGTGGTGCCCGAGAGCTTCACGCTCAGCGATGCGAACATTGCCGAGGTGCAGCGCAAGCTGCCCAACCGCAATGGCATGACGACCCGGCATGCTCTGTGGCCCGGCAATGAGTTCGGCAAGAGCGCCAGGCCCGATGTGCTGGCCACTGCCTGCATGAGCAACTGCGGTCCCGAGCCCAGGCTGCGCTCGGCCTTGCCCGAGCATGCCAGCAACAACCACGGCAATCTGGCCCAGCAGAACCGGCTGGTCGGTGCCCAGCGCGGCATTGCCACCGATGGCGGCACCAGCAAGGCCGCGCCGCCCGCAGGCACCGGGAAATCGGGCGGTGCGGCACCGATAGCCTTGCTGGAGAAGAACGCCTGCATGGCCTGCCATGGCATGACGCAAAAACTCGTTGGCCCGGCCTTCAGTGACATTGCCAGCAAGCATGGCGGCCAGCCGGACTATCTGGCCGGCAAGGTCAAGTCAGGAGGATCCGGCGTCTGGGGATCAACACCCATGCCGCCTCAGCCCAATCTCAGCGATGCTGATGCCAGGGTGATTGCCCAGTGGCTGGCGGCGGGCGCCAAGCCCTGATGCAGCTTGTGTCGTGCGACAGTGAAGTGAATGAAAAGGAGACAAAGATGAAACGTAGAGACGCCCTCAAGAACAGCGCGGCCGTGCTCGGCATGCTGATGGCCGCCGGCCTGCTGCCGCAGGCCGCGCAGGCGGCCTATAACAAGACCGCCTTCGACGCCAAGACCGTGGCCGATGTGCTCAAGGCCATGGGAGCGTCGGCACCTGCCGAGAGCAAGGACGTGACGCTGACGGCGCCCGACATCGCCGAAAACGGTGCCGTCGTGCCCCTGGGGGCCGCGACCACCCTGCCCAATGTGAAGCAGATGCTGGTGCTGGTGGAAAAGAACCCCAACACGCTGGTGGCGGCCTTCACCGTCAACGAGGCGCTGGACGCCAATTTTCTGACCCGCGCCAAGCTGGGACAGTCCTCGGATGTGTATGCCGTGGCCATCACCAATGACGGCAAGGCTTTCTATGCCAAGAAGGAAGTCAAGGTCACCCTCGGTGGCTGCGGCGGTTGATGGCAAGCAATCATCTGAAACAGGAGAAGAACATGGCTGATCCAATGCGTATTCGTGCCCAGGCTGCGGGTGACAAGACCACCGTGCGCGTGCTGATGTCCCATGAGATGGAGACCGGCCAGCGCAAGGATGCGGAAGGCAAGACCGTGCCCGCCTGGTTTATCCAGGAGGTGACGGCCGCGCACAACGGCAAGCAGGTGCTCCAAGCTGAGTGGGGTCCTGCGGTTTCCAAGAACCCGTTTTTGCAGTTCGTGGTCAAGGGTGCCAAGGCGGGAGACAAGATCTCGGTGAGCTGGAAGGACAACAAGGGCGAGACCCGCACGGATGAAGCGACCGTGAGCTGAGCACGGCGCAGACAGCGGCTGGCTGGCGGCCAGCCTTCACCCTGGACCAGAATCAATCAAAAAAGCAGAGAGGTGCCCCATGAGACATTCCTCCCCGGGCCAGATGGCTGCCGCCGTGCTGGCCTTGTGCATGGCCGCGCCGGTGCTGGCGCAAAAGTCCACGGCCGACGGCATTGCCGAGTACCGCGAGATGCTGCAGGACGGCAACCCCGCCGAGCTGTTCGAGATGAAGGGCGAGGAGCTGTGGAAGCAAAAGCGAGGCCCCCGCAAGGCGTCCCTGGAGCAGTGCGATCTGGGCCAGGGGCCAGGCGTGGTCAAGGGCGCATTTGTAGAGCTGCCGCGCTATTTTGCCGACACGGGCAAGGTGCAGGATCTGGAGTCGCGCCTGCTGACCTGCATGGACAGGCTGCAGGGGCTGGACGCCCAGAAGATTGCGGCAACACCGTTCGGCAAGGACGAGCAAAAGAACATGGAAGGGCTGGTGGCATGGATTTCATCGCAGTCCAAAGGCATGAAGTTCAACCTGCCCCAGAGCCATGCGCAGGAAAGACAGATGTATGAGGCGGGCAAGCGCCTGTTCTATATGCGCGGCGGCCCGCATGACTTTGCCTGTGCCTCCTGCCATGGTGCGGATGGCAAGCGCATCCGCATGCAGGATCTGCCCAATCTGACCAAAAACCCAGGCGCTGCGGAAGGCTTTGGCGCCTGGCCCGCCTATCGCGTCTCGTCGGGCGAGCTGTGGAGCATGCAGCGCCGCCTCAACGACTGCTTCCGTCAGCAGCGCTTTCCCTATCCCGGTTACGCCAGCGACGTGACGGTGGCGCTGGGTGTGTTCATGGGCGTCAACGGCAAGGGCGGAGCGTCGAGCGCACCGGCCATCAAACGATAAGGAGGCCCTATGCGCAAGCCAAAATACATGCCGTACCTGGCCGTGGCCGCATCGTTGCTGGTGCTCGGCTGTGCCTCCGTCGACGGGGCAGCGGACATCGATGCCTTGACGACCAAGATGGTGCAGACCTCTTTTCGCGATCAGGGCATCGCCAAAGTCGATCGCCTGCAGCAGGACGAATCGAATGCGGCCTGCAGCGCTGCCGATGCCTCCGGCAAGCCGCTGGCGCCTGAGCGTGCGCAAGCCATCGAAGCTGCCAATCTCAAGACCGTCAAATGGCCTCAGGATGGCAAGCTGCTCGGCGACTGGAAGGAGGGCGAAAAGATCGCCCAGAACGGCCGGGGCATGACCTGGAGCGACAAGGCAGGCAGCGCCAATGGCGGCAACTGCTACAACTGCCACCAGATCAGCAAGGAAGAAATCTCCTTTGGCACGCTGGGCCCCAGTCTCTACAACTATGGAAAGATTCGCGGCATCAAGGATCCGGCCAGCCCCGAATCCAGAGCCATCGTCGAGTACACCTGGGGCAAGATCTGGAACGCCAAGGCCTACAACGCCTGCTCGGGCATGCCGCGCTTCGGTCACTCCGGCATCCTCAGCGAAGCGCAGACACGGGATCTTGTCGCCTTGCTGGTCGATCCGGCCTCTCCCGTCAACAGATAGCTTGCTCTGAGCGGCCATGCCGCTTGCCCCCTCTCTCGCGTTGCTTCGCAATTCGAGAGGGGATGACCCTTCGCTATGGAGTGCCCTGTCTGGCGTTTGCCAAGCAGTTGCGGCGCGCAGCATTACGGACACAGCTTGTGCAAATTCGGATCAGGCAGGGTAGAAATGCCCGTGCTTGATTCCTGGCTTGCACAGGCACCAACGGATATCAGCATGAGTCTTTCCAAACGCGAATTTCTGCAAGTGCTGGCGGCAGCCAGTGTCTCGGGCATGGGCTTGCAGCGCTATGCCTACGCCGATCAGTCGCTGGCCGACAAGGCCTTGTATGAGGTGGCACCGTTCGGCAATGTGTCCCTGCTGCATATGACGGACTGTCATGCCCAGCTCAATCCGGTGCACTTTCGCGAGCCCAGCGTCAATCTCGGCATCGCTGCGATGAAGAACCAGCGCCCGCATCTGGTGGGCGAGCATCTGCTGCGCTCCGTGGGCATCAAGCCCGGCACGGCTTCGGCCCATGCATTCAGCTATCTGGACTTCGAGGCTGCGGCCAGGCGCTACGGCAAGGTGGGCGGGTTTGCCCATCTGTCCACGCTGGTCAAGCGCATGCGCGCCTCGCGCCCGGGTGCGCTGCTGCTGGACGGCGGCGATACCTGGCAGGGCTCGGCCACTTCGCTGTGGACCAATGCCCAGGACATGGTGGATGCCTGCAAGCTGCTGGGCGTGGACGTGATGACGGGCCACTGGGAGTTCACCTACGGCATGCAGCGCGTGCAGGAGATCATCGACAAGGACTTCGGCACGCAGCTCGACTTTGTGGCGCAAAACGTCAAGACGGCCGATTTCGGCGATCCGGTGTTCAAGCCCTATGTGATTCGCGAGATCAACGGCGTGCCCGTGGCCATCATCGGCCAGGCCTTTCCGTACACACCGATCGCCAATCCGCGATACATGGTGGCGGACTGGAGCTTCGGCATCCAGGACGACAATCTACAGAAGATGGTGGACGAGGTGCGCGCCAAGGGGGCCAAGGTGGTGGTCGTGCTCTCGCACAACGGCATGGACGTGGACCTCAAGATGGCCGGCCGCGTGCGCGGCATAGATGCCATTTTGGGCGGGCACACGCATGACGGCATGCCTGTTCCCACGCTGGTGCAGAACGCGGGGGGCAAGACCATTGTCACCAACGCGGGCTCCAACGGCAAGTTTCTCGGAGTGCTGGACTTCGATGTCAGGGACGGCCAGGTGCGCGGCTTCCAGTACCGCCTGCTGCCGGTGTTCGCCAACATCCTCCCCGCCGATACCCAGATGCAGGCGCTGATCACGCGGGTGCGTGCGCCCTATGAAAGCCGGCTGGGCGAAGTGCTGGCGCGCACCGATGGCACGCTGTACCGCCGAGGCAACTTCAACGGCACAGGCGACCAGTTGCTGCTGGACGCCATGATGGAGGTGCAGAATGCGCCGATTGCCTTCTCGCCGGGCTTTCGCTGGGGGACAACGCTGCTGGCCGGGCAGGACATCACGCGCGAATGGCTGATGGACATGACGGCCACCACCTATTCCTACGCCACGGTGACCGAGATGACGGGCGCCACGATCAAGACGGTGCTCGAAGACGTGGCCGACAACCTCTTCAACCCCGATCCCTACTACCAGCAGGGCGGCGACATGGTGCGCGTGGGCGGCCTGCAATACCAGTGCGACCCGGTGGCCGGCGCGGGCCGGCGCATCAGCGATATGCGCCTGAACGGCCAGTTGCTGGATGCGGACAAGAAATACAAGGTGGCCGGCTGGGCTCCCGTGGCCGAAGATGCCAAGAGCGCAGGCCACAAACAGATCTGGGAGGTGGTCGAGCCCTGGCTCAAGGACCGCAAGACGTTGGGGCCGCGCCGGCTCGACGAGCCCCGACTGATCAATGTCGGCGGCAATCAGGGGCTGGCTAGGGCCTGATGAAAGTCGATGGGAAAGCCGATTAAGACAGCGTTAGCGCGCGGGCTGGGGTATATGCCATTGCCTTGAAGCCGGGCCGCGCCGTCCAATGCCCGCATGAGTCTTGCCGAGTTTGATTCCCTGACGGCCACCGTTCTGGTGGCCATTTTGTTGCTGGCCGCCATGCTGGGCTTCGTGATGCGCGAGACCCGCTTTTGCACCGTGGGCGCCATCAGCGATGTGGTCTATCTGCAGGACTGGGGGCGGGCGCGCCAGTGGTGCATGGCCATCGCCGTGAGCATGCTGGGCTTCACGGCGCTGGCGCTGTGGGGCCAGTTGCAGGTGGGCGATGCCCTGTATGCCAGCCGCCGCTTGCTGTGGCTGTCGGCCCTGGCCGGAGGGTTGCTGTTTGGCGCAGGCATGGTGCTGGCATCGGGTTGCGGGGCCAGGAATCTGACCCGGCTGGGCAGCGGCAGCCTCAAGGCGCTGGTGGTGCTGCTGGTCATGGGCGTGGCCGCCTTTGCCACGCTCAAGGGCATCACCGCCGTGGCGCGGGTGCGCTGGCTGGACAGCGTGCATCTTGAATTCGCGGGCCCGGCCCTGTTGCCCGAGTGGCTGGCCGGCCATATGGCCTGGCCCTTGACGCTGCTGCGCGGCGTGCTGGGTCTGGGCCTGGGGGCCTTGCTGCTGCTGCTGGCCTTCGATCCCCGGCCCGGTGCCGAGCGCAGCCGGCTCGTGCTGCTGGGCGGGCTGCTGGTGGGCCTGTGCGTGACGGCGGCCTGGTGGCTCAGCGGCCATCTGGCGCTGGTGGCCGAGCACCCCGAGACGCTGGAGCAGGTCTATGCCGCGACCTACAGCGGCCGTATCGAGGCCTTCAGCTTTGTCACGCCGGTGGCGCACACGCTGGACTGGCTGATGTTCTTCAGCGATCGCAACAAGGTGCTGAGCTGGGGCATTGCCTCGGTGGCAGGCGTGGTCCTGGGCAGCTTTGTCCATGCGCTGTGGCGCAGGGACTTCCAGTGGCAGGGCTTTGCCGACCGCCGGGACCTGGCCCGTCACTTGCTGGGCGGGCTGCTGATGGGCGTGGGCGGGGTGACGGCCATGGGCTGCACCGTGGGCCAGGGCATCAGCGCGATCTCCATGCTCAGCCTGGGCAGCTTTGTGGCGCTGGCCGGCATTGTGCTGGGGGCGGTGCTGATGCTGCGCCATCTGGCAGAGACGGCATGAAGCCCTGTAAATTTGATAGCTGCTTGCGCTTGTTAATAAACAGATTCAGCATGAAAACATGCTGAGAACGAGAAAAGGAGCGCGGTAGGCGCTCCTTTTTTATCGGTTGCAGCGTGTCAGAGCTTGCGCAGACGCGCGGCTGCTTCGATCAGGGTTTCGTCCTTCTTGGCAAAGCAAAAACGCACCACACGCTGATCGAAGCCGTCGCCGTAGAAGGCCGACAGCGGAATCGCGGCCACGCCGATTTCCCGGACCAGCCACTGGCAGAACTCGGCCTCGTCGAGATCCGAGACCGAGGAGATGTCGGCGCAGAGGAAATACGTGCCGGCCGTGGGCAGCAGCTTCAGGCGCGAGCCCTGCAGGCCGCCGAGGAACAGATCGCGCTTGGCCTGGTAGAAGGCAGACAGCTCCAGATAGGGCGCGGGGTCCTGCATGTACTGCGCCAGGCCCGCCTGCATGGGCGTGTTCACGGTGAACACATTGAACTGGTGCACCTTGCGGAATTCGGCGCTGAGGGCGGCGGGCGCGGCCACGGTGCCCACCTTCCAGCCCGTGACATGGTAGGTCTTGCCAAAGCTGGAGACGATGAAGGCGCGCTCGGCCAGGCCCGGGTAGCGGGCGCTGCTCAGATGCTGGGCGCCGTCGAAGACCATGTGCTCATAGACCTCGTCGCTGATCAGCAGCACATTGGTGGGTGCCAGCAGGGCTTCGAGCTGGCGCATTTCCGCATCGCTCCAGATGGTGGCGCTGGGGTTGTGCGGGCTGTTGATGATCAGCAGGCGCGTGCGCGGCGTGATGGCGGCCGCAATCGCGGCAAAGTCGGGGCGGAAGCTGCCGGGCGTCAGCGGCACCCGCACGGCCACGCCGCCGGCCATCTCGATATTGGGCACATAGCTGTCGTAGCAGGGGTCGAGCACGATGACTTCGTCGCCCGCATGCACGGTGGCCAGGATGGCGGTGAGAATGGCCTGAGTGGCGCCGGCGGTGATGGTGATCTCGCTGCCCGCGTCATAGCGGCGACCGTGCAGCGTTTCGATCTTGGCCGCCACGGCTTCGCGCAGCGCGGGCCAGCCCGCCATGGGCGGGTACTGGTTGTGACCGGCGCGCATGGCGTCGTTGACAGCGTCGAGCAGCTTTGGGTCGCAACCGAAGTCGGGGAAGCCCTGGCCCAGATTGACGGCCTTGTGCTCGGCGGCCAGCGCCGACATGACGGTGAAAATGGTGGTGCCCACATTGGGCAGCTTGCTGGGGAAGTGGGGAGTCACAATAGTCATGCAATGCATGGGCCGGGTGCGCAGGCACCAGCCCTTAGGGCGGGCCGGATCAGAGCCCGAAGTCGTCCACGCTGCCGTTCATGGCGCGCATGATGAGGTCGCGCGAGAGTCGGTCGCTGAGCAACTCGGCAAACCGGTAGACGAAGTTGCGCAAGTATGCGCCGCGCTTGATGGCCACACGGGCCACGCTGGCGCCGAACAGATGGCCGACGGGGCGCACCACCAGGTCATTGACGGGGTCGTCGCGCATGGCCATCTCGGCCACGATGCCAATGCCCAGGCCCAGGCGCACATAGGTCTTGATCACGTCGGCATCGATGGCCTCCAGCACGATATGCGGGTGCAGGCGACGCATCTCGAAGGCATGGTCGATCTTGCCGCGTCCGGTAAAGGACGGGTGGTAGGTGATCAGGGCCTCCTGGGCGATGTCCTCCAGCGTGATGCGCTCTTTCTGCGCCAGCGGGTGGCCCGTGGGAATGACCAGCACATGCTGCCATTCGTAGCAGGGCAGGGTCACCAGATCAGGGTAGTCAGCCAGCGATTCGGTGGCCATGCCGATCTCGGCCACTTCATCGATCACCATGCGCGCAACTTCGGCAGGCGTGGCCTGGTGCAGGCTGATGGTGACTTTGGGGTAGAGCTCGCGCAGGCGTGCCACGGCGGGCGGCAGCACATAGCGGGCCTGGGTGTGGGTGGTGGCGATGCTCAGCGTGCCGCTGTCCTGGGCGCTGTATTGCTCGCCGATGCGCTTGAGGTTGCCCACCTCGCGCATGATCAGCTCTATGCTCTTGAGGACTTCCTGGCCCGGCTCGGTGATGCGCTTGAGGCGCTTGCCGTGGCGTGCAAAGATATCGATGCCCAGCTCTTCCTCAAGCTCGATGATGGCTTTGGAGACTCCAGGCTGGGAGGTGTGCAGGGCCTTGGCCGCCTCGGTGAGGTTGAGATTGCGGCGGGCGGCTTCCTGAACGAAGCGGAATTGATGCAGGTTCATGACGGCATGGACTAAGAACTCGCATCATTATGCTTCAAATATCTAAAGAAGCTATTTTTTATTTGAAATCTGTATGTTTGAACGCTTCGGTGCCGGCTGCCGCCTCTAGCGCCAGCTGCGCCAGCAGGGACGTGACGCGCGGATTCTCACCGGCCGCAGTCTGCAGATCGAACCGGCAGTCGGGATGCTGCTGGCGCAATTCGTCCAGCAGGCGCGGAATGTCCTCGCGTGCATGTTTGCCGGTACCGAGGAACAGCGGCAGCACGATCAGATGTTTGACGCCTTGGGCAATCAGGGTCTGAGTGGCGGCAGGCAGATCCGGGGCGCAGGCGTCCAGATAGGCGCAGATGCAGGGCAGGCTGGGCTGCATGGCCTGAACCGTTTGATGCACGGCCTCTATGGGCTGGCGCCAGAGCGCGTCTCTGGAGCCATGGGCCAGCAGGATCAGGCCGGATGGGGCAGGAAAATTAGCTTGTTTGTCGTTCATGGTCTAGCGCCTCAGTACCAGCCAGGCAAAGGCCGAGAGCGATAGCGCGGTGTAGAGCAGGCCCGGCGCTGCGGCGGCCAGCCAGGGCCACCAGGATTGCAGGGTGCCGATATAGCCGAACACGTTGTTGAGCAGGAAAAAGCTGATGCCTGCCATCACCCCGCCAAACACATAGGCCGTGATACCGCCCGAGCGGAAATGCAGATAGGCAAAAGGCAGAGCGAGAACCACCATCACCAGGCAGCTCAGCGGGTAGAAGACCTTGCGCCAGAACTCGATTTCGTACTTCTGCGCCGCCTGGCCGTTGTCCTGCAGATGGCGTATGAACTGGAAAAGTGCAATCGTGGTCATGCGATCGGGCTTGAGCAGCGCGCCCGAGACCATGGCCGCAGTGACCTTGGTGGGCCAGTTCATGCTGGCTTCCCTGATTGGGCTGAGCTTGGTGACATCGCCGTCTTGAGCGACCTTGCTGCCTTGCACGCCATTCAACGTCCACTGTTCCTGGTCTTCATCGACCTGGGCTGATTGAGCGTTGATCTGCGCGGCGATGCGGCCCTTGCTGTCGAACTCGAAGATGCGCACATTGACGAAATCGCCAGGGCTTTTGACGGCCCCGACATTGATGGCCACAGAGTGATCGCCCTGCTTTTCCTTGAGCCAGGCGCCGGTGGCGCCCAGGGAGATCTGGCCCTTGCTGATTACGCGCAGTTTCTGGCTGAAGCTGTCGGCAGCAGGGGCAATATAGTCACCCACCAGCACGGTGAGCAGCACAAAGCTCATGCCCAGAATCAGCAGCGTGCGCAATGCCAGCCAGGGGCCCATGCCGCTGGTGCGCATGATGGTGAACTCCGAGCTCTGGGCGAACTTGGCCATCACGAAGATGGCGCCGATCAGCACGGCAATCGGCATCAGCTCGTAGAGGTGGCCCGGAATGGACAGGGCCACAAACAGCAGGGCACGCGTAGCGGTGTAGCCGGCATTGCCGCTGCCCACCCAGCGCATTTCATCGACCAGGTCAAAGAAGAAGAACAGCGCCAGAAAGGCCAGCGAGACATACAGGACGGCCTGTATGACTTCGCGATAGATCAGGTTGCGCAGGACTTTCATCGTGCGGCCTCCTTGCGGACACCCGAGCGCTGCAGCAGATCGCGCGGCGACCAGCGGAAGTGGCGCGCCAGCAGCACCAGCACGCTGACCGTGAGGATGCTGCCGTGCAGCAGGCCCAGCAGACCCCACATGCCTATCTTGTTGGCGCTGACCCAGCTCTCGCCCAGGGTCATGAGGTTGTAGTAAACGATAAAGGCGAAGAGGGCGATCATCAGGCTGCTGCTATTGCCCGCACGCGGGTTCACGCTGGAGATGGCCAGGCCCAGAATGACAAAATTCAGCGCGGCAAAGGGCAGGCCCAGACGCCATGCCAGCACGGAGCGGGCAATCGGCTCATCCATGCCGATCAAGTCCTTGGTGGGCATGCTGCGCGCCGCCATCTCCTCCATGGTCACGGGGTTGTCGTTGTCGATCTGCACACCGTATTCCTTGAACTCGGTGATGCGCACCGAGCCGTCTTCGCTGCGTGTCTCCATGCGCTGGCCGTCCTCCAGAATCACCATGCGCTGGCCCTTGATGACGGCCAGATGCGCGCCCTTGGCCGAGGTCACGGACTCCTTGCCCGGGTCACGCGAGACCACGAAGACGTTGCTGGCAGCCATATCCGAAGGGGAATCCTTGTCGACGAAGAACACGCGTGTGCCGCCCGCCGATTCCTGGAACTCGCCGGGGGCGATGCGATCCAAGTCGCTGCGCTGCTGGAACTGGGTCTTGATCTGCTCGATTTGCTGATAGGACCAGGGCAGCACGCCCAGAGCCAGGACTGCCGTGATGAGAATCACCGGCCAGGCAAAGCGCAGCAGAGGCTTGAGCAGGCTGGCCAGACCCTGGCCGGCCGCAAACCAGATGACCATCTCGCTGTCGCGGTACATGCGGGAAAGAGATCCCACAATGGCGACAAACAGACTCAGGCCCAGAATGGTCGGGAGTTGTCCGAGCACGGTGAAACCCATGACCAGCATCACGTCGGAAGGGCTGACACTGCCCTTGTAAGCTTGACCCAGGGTGCGGATCAGCATCATGGTCATCACCACAGTGATCAGAACCACGGCCGTTGCACCAAAGCTGCGGGCCAGCTCTTTGCGTATGGATGAATCGAATAACATTGGCTAAAAGGAAAACACCGATTATGAACTTTGAACTGAAGGCTCTGACCGCTGCCGCTGCAGCGCGTGAAAAATGTGATCTGCTGTTGGTGCTGGTTTCTGAACAGGCCGCATCGGGCACATTCGGCAGCGACGCCATCGGAGCCATGGTGGCTCATGCGGTGAAGCAGGGTGATTTTGCCCTGTCTTGCGGCAAGCAATTGCCTTTGTACCAAGTGCCCGCCATTGCCGCACGCCGTGTGGTGCTGCTGGGCGTGGGTGCGGGTACTGCCAAGGATGTGCGCAATGCCTTGGCCGGCTGCGGCGCGGTGCTCAAGACCGAAGGCATTGCCAAGGCCGTGGTGAGCTTCGCCTTTGATGCCGATGTCCAGGCTGTAGCGGCTGCCGTGCAGGCAGTGGCCGATGCAACCTACCTCTATACCCACACCAAATCCCAGGCCAAGCCCATTGCGCTGACCAAGCTCGTGCTGGGCGTATCGTCCAAGACGGCTGCTGTTACCGCTGCTTTCAATACTGCCGTCGCGCAGCAGGAGGGCGTGAACACGGCCCGCGAATGGGCCAACCGCCCGGCCAACCATGCAACGCCCACCTTGCTGGCCAATGCTGCCAAGAGCATTGCCAAGGCTGCACGCATGAGCTGCAAGATCCACGGCCCTGCCGAGGTGGCCAAGCTGGGCATGGGCGCCTTCATGGCGGTGGCCCAGGGCTCGCGCGAGCCCCTGCGCTTCATCGAACTGCACTACAACGGTGCGGCCAAGAATGTGGCCCCCATCGTGCTGGTGGGCAAGGGCATCACTTTTGACACCGGCGGCATCTCGCTCAAGCCTGCAGCCGAGATGGACGAGATGAAGTTCGACATGGGCGGCGCTGCCAGCGTGCTGGGCGTGTTCCAGGCGCTGGCCAAGCTGCAGCCGGCCATCAATGTCGTAGGCCTGATCCCCGCATGCGAGAACATGCCCGACGGTGCAGCCGTCAAGCCCGGCGATGTGGTGACCAGCATGAGCGGCCAGACCATCGAGATCCTCAACACGGACGCAGAAGGCCGCCTGGTGCTGTGCGATGTGCTGCATTACGCAGCGCGCTTCAAGCCCTCTGCGCTGGTCGATATGGCCACGCTGACTGGCGCTTGCGTCATAGCTCTGGGCGGTTTGCGCAGCGGCCTGTTCTCGAGCAGCGACGAGCTGGCAGCCGCGTTGCAGACCGCTGGCGATATGGCGCTCGATCCTTGCTGGCGCATGCCTCTGGACGAGGAGTACGCCGATGGCCTCAAGAGCAATTTTGCGGACATGGGCAACGTGGCAGGGCGCGCCGCAGGTGCGGTGACGGCTGCCAAGTTCCTGCAGAAATTCGTGGGCGATATTCCCTGGGCGCATCTGGATATCGCCGGTACTGCCTGGAAGAGCGGTGCCGCCAAGGGTGCCACCGGTCGCCCCGTGGGTCTGCTGGTGCAATATCTGCTGGGCCAGCAAGGCAAGGCAGCCGCTGCACCCGCGACGGCCAAGACCTCTGCGTCGCGCAAGCCTGCGGCCTCGCGCCGCACGCGCGTGACAGCCAAGGCTTCGACTTAAGGAAAGCCGGCAGGAGCAGCCCGGTTTCGGACTGCTGCTGCCGCCAACAGCTGTGACAGAAATTGCCTTTCATTTCAACGCACCGGACAAGCTGGGCTATGTGTGTCGCTTCGCGCGCAAGGCTTTGCGTCATGGTGCGCGCATCGTGGTTCTGGGAGATGGCGCTGCGCTGAGCCGGCTTTCGCCCCGTTTGTGGAGCGTCTCGGCCACGGATTTTCTGGCCCATGCTTTCGAGTCGGATGGAGCACAGATGCTTGCTGCTTCTCCCGTCATCCTGGCCGAACACCTGCAGGACTTGCCCCATTGCGATGTGCTGGTCAATCTCACGCCGCAGGTGCCCTCGGGGTTTGAGCGCTTCGAGCGTGTGGTGGAAATCGTTTCTTCCGGCGATGAGATGGATCGCCAGGATGCGCGTGCCCGCTGGCGCGACTATGCAGCGCGTGGTTTTTCCATTGTCCGGCACGATCTGAATCTCAAGGGCTAGGTCATGAACTCCTCATCCAAAGTTCCGCCACGCTTCGTCCCTACGCTGACCGAGGTGGTCCAGTCCGAAGCTGCCGCGCCCGAAGATGCGGCAGACAGCGCTCAGTCGGCGCAGCCGGAGCAGTCTCAGGCAGTTGCACAGCAGGTGCTAGGCCCGCAGACGCTGGGAGACAGCGTTGTCCCTCTGGCGCGGCCGTCGTTTCATACCTCATGGCTGGCGGATGGTCTCTACGGCCGAGGCCGGCCTGCAGGTATTCCGCATCAGCTGCCCCCCTTGCCGGAATCCTTGCCGCCGCAGCAGTCATTTGCGCAAAGCATGGCTGCGGAGGCGGAGGAAGCAAGAGCGGCCGTGCAGGTGGAGCCTGAGCCTGAGTCGGCAACTGCCGAGCTCGTGGAAGCATTTGCGCTGGCAGACCAAGCGGAGCAGCCATCCATTACGGATGCCGGCCAAGCCCAGGATGAAGAGCTTCAGCCCGGGCCTGAGCCCTTCCATGAGGAAGCCGCCGAGCCGCTCGTCCAGGCACAGGATGTGGTGCAGGCCGTTGAACCCGACCCGGTCTTCGAGGCAGCCGGCCTGCAGCAGGCGCTGGATGCACACGGTGCCGTGGTGACCGAAGAATATCTGGTCCACCGGCTGATGCAGCGGGTCGATCTGGTTCTGGAGCACAAGCTCAAGGAAGCAATAGCTCAGGTTGTGGAAGCACAGACCCGATCCATGGTGCTTCGCCTGCGTGAAGAGGTGGAGACCGTGGTGCGCCAATCGGTCTACGAGGCCGTGGAGGCCGAGCTGGCGCTGCAAGCCCGGCAGTAGTTGCCGAGCTGTGGCGGTTAGCGGTTCAAACGCAGTGGGCCGCTGAAAACTTCAGGATTCAGGATGTTGCTTGGCTGGCCGTTGGCAAAGTTCACCACGTTCTCGAACGCCGCACGGAAATACAGCTCATAGCTGTCCTGCTCCACGTAGCCGATATGGGGCGTGCAGATGCAGTTCTCCAGACGGAGCAGGGCATGGCCTTGCAAGATCGGCTCGCTTTCGAATACATCGATCGCGGCCAGTCCCGGGCGGCCACGGTTCAGGGCACAGAGCAGTGCTTCGGGCTCCACCAGTTCGGCGCGCGAGGTATTGACGAACAGGGCGGTCGGTTTCATTCGTGCCAGCTCCTGTGCCGTCACAATGCCGCGCGTCGCGTCGTTCAGACGCAGATGCAGCGACAGCACATCGCATTGTTCAAAAAAAGCTTCTTTGGACGGGGCACTCAGATAGCCATCGGCCTCGGCCTTGTGACGCGAGGCCTCGCTGCCCCAAACACAGACCTGCATGCCAAAGGCCTTGCCATAGCCCGCCACCAGCTGCCCGATGCGGCCGTAGCCCCAGATACCCAGAATGCGTCCGCGCAGCACGCTGCCCAGTCCGAAGTTGGGCGGCATGGAGGCTGCCTTGAGTCCGGACTGCTGCCATGCACCATGCTTGAGATTGGAGATGTACTGCGGCAGACGGCGCATGGCCGACATGATCAGCGACCAGGTCAGTTCTGCCGGAGCAATGGGAGAGCCCACGCCCTCTGCAACCGCCACGCCACGTTCGGTGCAGGCCTGCACATCGATATGGGCGCCAGCCTTGCCCGTCTGGGCAATCAGCTTGAGCCTGGGCAGTTTATCGAGCAGCTGCCGCGAGATCTGGGTGCGTTCGCGAATCAGGACGATGACATCCGCGTCGCGCAGTCGAACCGAGAGCTGACCCACGCCCTTGATGGTGTTGGTATAGACCTTTGCGTTGAAGGCATCGAGCAGCTTGGCGCAATCGAGCTTGCGAACCGCGTCTTGGTAATCGTCCAGGATAACGATGTTCACCACTGGAATCCTTAAATAAGTGGCTGAGTTTATTGAATGAAATTCAATGCGATCAAAGGCTTAGGATTGCTTCTGTGAAAACTAACGCCAAATCGACGCCACCAGATTCTCTATGCGCACCCTACACACTCCAGAGCTTAGCGTAGGTTTGGCGCAGGTGTTGAAAGCTACGCAGGCCCAAGGAATTTGCAGGTGTCTTGATGCCCATGCCGCAAAAGCTCTGTTCGATGAGAATCCTATTGTGATTCATGGTTGTCCCGGGTTGCGACTGGAGGCTGTTGCGTCAGCTAAAAATTGGGGTTGTAGGTATAAGTACTAGGTAGGCGGGCGTATGCGACAGGCCAAGTTCGGCACTTGGCCGAGTACCTGTTTCACTGATGTATCCCAAACCCTCCAGAGCAGGTGGGGGAAGCAGATGCTGTGTGACTGCGCAGAGGCTTTTTGGGCGCCGGTGTTTTCTGGCGACTGCAATCGAGACAACGGGTGCTTGCTCACCCATGCGTCAAGATCGCCAGCCAGCGTTCCGCACTGATTTTCCGAGGCTGGGGCAGGTTGTCTGTTTTGCCGTTCAAGGCGCTCAAAGGTCTTCCAGAACAGGTCCATCAGTTGAGCAGCGACTTCTTTGGCGATGATTCTGGGAGGTATTGCCTGGGAGGTGCATCTTTGATTCAGTCATAAAAAAGCCCGCTCAAAGACGGGGCCGGGGGCGAGTGCTAAGGGTGAGGGCGGCTGCGAGTTGCTGCTTCTTGACGGACTCGTGACGATCCAGGGAAACCAATGTGTTTCGGAGGAGATTTGCAGGGTTCTCGGCACAATTGCTAACATTCAGGTGCTTATCAGTCCACTTAGCAAATGGACTCCACCTTCTGGGTCTCAGAGCATGGGTCACCACAATTGCGTTGCCGCGTGAACGAGCTTTTTTGATCCGCCAATTCATGCCTAGCAATTTGCAGCTCTACTTGTTGGTCGCGCCAGTATGCATAACTGCATTGGGCGCACTCATGGCTTTTTGCTGGCTTGCACAGCGTCGTTCCGTGTTTTTGCTATCGACAGCTTGTGGGTTGACGCTTACGGGGCTTGCCTTGGGGTGGCAATGCCTGACACCTCACGGACAGCTGGTTCGGTGGGCTGTTTACACCGGCCCCATCTATCTGTTTGGTGCTTGGCTCTGTACCTGGGGCGTCGCTCAGAAATTTGCCGTCTCCTCATATCCCAAGGTCTCGGCCCTGGTATCGATCATCGTGGTTGCTGCTCTTTACGAGTACAGCATCGTGCAGGACAACATTGCAGCGCGCGTGCTCTGGCTGAACACGGGGCTTGGCATCATTCATTTCATACCGTTTCCTGCCATCGCGCTGAAAAAAGTCAGACGTGACGGGCTGGAGAAGCTGCTCTACCGGTCATACGGGGCCTTTGCGATCTATACAGTGCTCAGGCCCATCATGGTGCTGGTCCTTGGATTCACTGAGCTCCAGGACATGCTCAGCTCCATTTACTGGCTGGTCACCATGCTGGGCTCGCTATTGTTCAGCCTGGTGTTCTCGGGCCTCATGCTCATCGTGTCGATGAGGGATGCAATGGCCACACTCAGAGACGAGCGCAATCACGACATGCTCACTGGCGTGTTGAATCGTCGTGGCTTCTGGGAGTTTGCAGACCCGCTGGTCAGGGATCGAAAAGCGCAGCCGATTTCCATCGTGGTGGCGGATCTGGATCACTTCAAGCGGGTCAACGACAGTTGGGGGCACGAGTATGGCGACGGAGTACTCAAGGCCGTCGCGGAGGTCGTACAGGCAAGTGTCCGTGGTAGCGACCTGGTGGCTCGCTTTGGAGGCGAAGAATTCGTGCTGCTGTTGACCCATGCCGACATTGAGACTGCACAACGTGTGGCGCAGCGTATTCGTGCAGGTGCGGTCGAGATCATTGCGCCATTGCCCGATGGCCAGCGTGTGACCTTGAGCATGGGTATCGTGGTCAACACATTCGGCAGTGATCTGCGCGAAGCCGTAATGCGCGCTGATCAGCAACTCTACAAGGCCAAGGAGCTCGGGCGCGATCAGGTCGTCGTGCATGGAGCCGGGGGCGTTGCGGCAGCGGCGTGAGATGCCGGATCCACTCAGCTCTTCTTGCTAAACAGTGACGGCCGCTCGGCGGACTGCGCTGCGTCGCGCATAAATGGCGGTACGGACAGTACAAGCAAAAGAGCGGCCAGTGGAACCACGCAGATGAAGCCAATATGCTTGAAGCCCAGTGCACCGGTAATGCCGCCCAGCACAAACATCAAGATCAGCCCTGCGGACACCTTCATACGGCGCCAGTCATGCCGAACCAGGGGCGATAGTTGCAGGCCGGCGTTGGCGTGGCGCTTCCAGAAAAACATCTTGCCCAGTTCCATGCCCAGATCCGTGAAATTGCCGGTCATGTGCGTGGTGCGAGTGCTGCCGCCGGACGTCTTGGAGCCCACGGCATTCTGCAAACCCATCATGAAGGACAGCAGCAGCACGGTCAGCGGCACTGCGAAGGGGGTGTTCCAGGTCAAGGTGACTGTGCCCATCAGGCCGAAGGCAATCAGCATGACGGCCTCCAGCATCAGCGGCAGGGCATAGACGCTGTACAGGTGGCGTTTGCGTCCCCAATTCACCAGCAACGCGCAGACGGCCGCGCCAGTTGTAAAGGCGATGATGGCACCAAGCGCATTCAGCAGCAGCTTGGCGTTCTCAAGCACCAGGCCGTCAGCCAGTTGAGAGGCGAAGCCCGTCATGTGCGAGGTATACATCCGCAGCACAAGAAAGCCGCCAGCGTTGACCGCGCCCGCGTTAAAGGCCAGCAGCAGACCCAGGGCGATATTGGTGGACGGCGTGCGATGCCGATTGGTGAGATGGCGAAGTCTGCGCATCAAAGATTCCACTGACAAAAGTGCACCCATGACGGGGTACATCAATGCTGACAAATTGGTTTGCCAGCGACCATGCAGGAACCATTGTGGGCCAACTTGGATACGTGAGCTGCCTGGTGCGTGATGGCATTGGTCAGCGCATTGGTCAGCGATTTCACCGGCTCACATCGACAAGGCCATGGGGTGGTCTGCCGGTACGGTGTGTTCAAAGCTGATGTCCGGGTAAGAGCGGCCTTCCACATGAACGCGGTCTCGGCCAGCATTTTTGGCGCTGTACAGCAACTGGTCGGCTTGTCTCAGTGCACCTTCAAGCTGCTCCGCATTGCTGATTGAAGTGATGCCAAAGCTCAGTGTCAGGGCTGGCCCGTTCGGCAATACCTCCTGGTCATTTCTCAACTCCAGTCCAATGCGCTTGGCGACTTGCTCGGCTCCTTGCAAATCGATCTTGGTCAGCAGAACCATAAACTCTTCACCGCCGAAGCGCGCAACCAGATCATTGCTGCGCACATTGTGCTGCATCGCTGCGGCGACAAGCTGCAAGACCTCGTCACCTTTGTCATGCCCCCAGTTGTCGTTGATGCGTTTGAAGTGATCAATATCGCTGGCCAGAAGCGCCATGGGATACAGGCGCTGGTCGGTCAGGCGATGCTGTGCGGCTTCCCTGAATGCGCGGCGATTCAGTATCTGGGTCAAAGCATCCAGGTCGCGTTCAGTGCGCAGTTGACGGACTGTGTCCCTGATGGTGACTGCACAGACTAAAACCGTGAAGAGCAAGGCAAAAAGCAAAATACTCATCAGCGTTGTCAGCCAATAGGTTGAGTTGGCATCCATGGCATCGCCGAGACCATTGTGCGCGAAAGTCGCGACCAGCGTTGGGCGCAGCATGGTAAAGACTGCATAAGACAGATAGGACCACAGCAAAGTCCTATCCAGCCAATCGTTGGTGAGGCCTCGTTTGAGAACTGCTGGCACTGGCAGCAAGAGCATCAGTGCTACGCCTAAACCGAATGTGTGCAGCCGACCCACCGGGTTCTGTGCCACGTTGGCGAAGTAGTAGAGCGAGGCCAGCGTTGCGGCACACAGGGCAAGGGCTGCAAGCGGATATGTGGGCACACGCCGACGCTCTGAAAAGCTCTTGGAAAAACACCAAGCTCCCGCCAGAAACAGTGCGTTGACGAGAACCACATAGTGATTGAGGACTTCAAACTTCAGCACGCTGCGAATGCTGATGGACATTGCTGTTAGCAGGAAAGCGGCGCACAGCCAGAGCAGAAAGCGTTGCTTGGGCTGGGTCACCCAGCACACTCCCAGCAGGCCGGCCAAGAAGAGCAGGGACAGAGATGGCATCAACACAAAGATGTGGTCGTTGCTCGTATGCATACACAGCCCTTCTGCTAGTGATCACCAACAGACAGGCCAGACTGGCCATATCTCTAGTCAAATCTAAATGCCAAGGCGGCCATTAATGTGTCAGCCGCTCATCTACCGGATCAGAAATTAACAACTTCTTGCGATTTCTGACAGTTCACTTTTCCTTTTTTTGGAGGTGAAATAACTAAAAGTGACATTGGCTGACAGAGTGCCGCCAGCATCGTCGGTGCCAACCCTTGGTCCCTATGGATGAAGGAAACGAGGGATTGATGCAAATCAGGAGTTTGGGCGGCTCAATTGAAAAAGGCGGCATTTGCTACATTGAGTCCATGAAAAAAGCACTTGGAACCACCAGCGCAGTACTTTCTGCGCTTGCCATCAGCGGTTGCGCCCAGCCTCAGCCCGCTGCGCCTGTGATCGGCATGGCCAACCCAGCATCGGTGTACTGCGCCAAGCTGGGCGGCAAGACCCGCATCGAGAAGACAACTGCCGCAGAGCGCGGCATATGCGTGCTGCCCAACGGCATGGAAATCGACGAGTGGGAGCTATTCCGCCGCGACCACCCTGCAAAGTAATCGAGCCGTAGTCTTCACATTGGGGGCTCAAGTGCCAGCAGGTGCCTGGTGCGCGGTGGATGACGCGGCATGTCCCTCCCTGAGGTCAAGGGGCGGCGTGACCCATCGCGTCTGCGTGAATAGAAAACAAACAAATCCACACTGCGCAGGCTGGGTGGGCGGGATCTGGACAGTTCAGCCCGCTTGACCAATTTGTAAGGCATTGGCTGTGCCCAAAACAGTCAGCACCGCGCCGTCTTGGGTCTGCGCAAAGAAGTCATGCCGTTCTTGGTGCAGCTGCATTCGATCTGCTTGCTGTATGCAAATCTGAAAAATGTGTGCGAACTTGTGGCGCTTTAGATGGGTCGCGTTGGCCCCCTGTATGTCAAAGCATGCTTTTTGCTGTCATCAGTGGATAGGGCGGCGCAGGCGGTGCCGTGCCGCATGCAGCAATTGGTAACTGATAAGCGCTCCTGGCAATGCCATGCGAATGACGTAGTGATAAGTTTTTTCATCTGTCCTTCGGCTCACCAGCTATACCTGAAGAATTCCTTGGGGGCTCGAGGTGCAGCTCTTATGAAGGAGAAAATCATGGCCACTCCAGTCAGCGTTGAGAAGCTAGAAGTCAAATCGCACAGCGAGCCCGATGAACTGCGCACACCTAGCAAAACTCGCGTGGAGCTCGTAAAGCTTCAGGGCTACACGATTGGGCGGTTCAACTTTGAGCCCGGATGGCGCTGGTCCGAATGCATCAAGCCCGTGGTGAAGACCGACTACTGCCAACTCTCGCATGTGGGGCACGTCGTTTCGGGAAAGCTCACCGTTCAAATGCAGGATGGCTCTCAGAAAACGCTCAGCGCAGGGCAGTCCTACGCCATCCCACCCGGTCATGACGCCTGGGTCGAGGGGAATGAACCCTTTGTCGGCCTTGAGGTGCTAAGTGCAGAGGTCTACGCAAAACCTTCCGAATAATGCTCGTGCAAGTGCTTGCGGGTGCTTGTCTGCTTGGAGGGCGCTTCCGAGCTTCTGAATTGGTGATCCCGTTGCGCTTGCCCTATCTGCATTTGAAAGTGTGCTGCTAGTGATGGCATCGTCTGGATTGAACTAGCTGTCTTGCTTTCAATAGCCGTCGGCAGTGTGCTGCGCTGACTGCGTCGGCTGTTGCGGTGCTGCAGCTATTGGCACACGGTGTCGATGGGACATGGGCTGTTCACGGGGAAATGGGGGCGTAGCGGCAGATCAGGGCTTTTCGCGCAGGCACTGGACGGTGTGGGCGTCCAGCCATTCGGCGTGCATGCCCGGGCAGGCGAATTCGTCGCGCACGGATTTGGTAAGTGCGGTGGGTTCATCCGCTTGGGCGTTGGGGGTGGCAAGCCACAGTACGCCCATGAAGATGGCGGCGACGAGGATCAGGGATTCGATGATCTTTTCCATGATATTTCTCCGGTCTGGCGCTTGTCAGGAAAACGCCTGTAGCTATCAAAATCGATGAGGTTGACCGTTTACAGCGGCCAGGCTTGTGGGGTGGAGGCAATGACGACGGCCACGCCGATGAGGCAAAAGATCCCCAGCAGGGTGAGGCCCCATTGCGCGGCGGTCAGTAGCCTTGTTCCAAGGCCGGGGCGATCAAAAGCAGGACTGTGAGGAGCAGCGCGAGCGCGACGGTGGGGATGTGTGGCCATTTCACAGGCCTCCCTTCTCGCGCAGGCGCTGCACGAGGTCTTCATCAACGGGTTGAGGAACGGTGCTATACAGCATGGAGTCTCCTTTTGGCGAGAAGCGGGCCCGCTGAATGGGCGGGGGCAGATAAAAAAGGCCAGCGCTCTTGAGAGCAGGCGAAATCAACAAAGGTATGGAGTGAATGCGCTTCGCGCTCTGGCGCAGCAAGCTGTTGCTTTGAATTTTACTGTTATTTTTATCAGTGCTGTTCATTTGTACAGTAGTTTAAATTTGCCCTGTATAACGCGTCAACAGACCTCGACCCCATGTGTTGCGTGGCTGCACTGAATGCCCGCTGGCAAAGAAAAAGCCCACCGGCGTTGGCGGGTGGGCTTGCGTGTAAAGGCCGATGCCTTGCGGCGTGCCTGGGGAAGCGGAGGGAGGGTAGAGATCCTCAGGCTCGGCAGAAAGCGATGGGTAACGTCACCATCTGGTGTGACCGCTCAGAGTGCAGCTCACAGCTTGTGCACTACGGTATTGGCAAAGCGTATTTCAGGCCTCGATTTTGAGCAATACCTTGTACCAGGAGCAATCACACCAGATGGCCCCGCTTGACCCTGCGGGGAGAGGTCGCGCTTAAGGCCCGCGGGGCCAGGAGGCTACATTTGAAAATCTCCGCGAAAAAAAAGCCGACCGTGAGGTGGGCTGAACTTCGACTGGTTGGCGGCCGGCATTGACCGGCCTGCGGTTCTTCTTGAGTATGGGCACTAGCGCATGTCTGGCTGCGTGCGGAGGTTAGACAAAGGGCACGCCGTAGTGGTCATAGACCCGGCGGCCGTAGTCGTTGGTGTACTCGGGCAAGGTGCCTCCCTTGTAGTGAGGGGCGTTTTCAAGCCGCTCCCTGGTAACAGAGACCACGTACCCACCTTGGCTGGGTTCGTATTTGAGGCTATCCCAGGGTAGTGGGTAGAGATCTGAGCCTATGCCCAGGAAACCGCCAAACTGCATCACTGCATATCGAATCTTGCCGGTGAGCTTGTCGATCATCAGTGAGTCGATAGCTCCCAGCTTGTCGCCGTTGGGGTTGTAGACGTTGGTGCCGTTGACACGATCTGATGAGATGACAGGTGAGCTTAATTGCATTCCTGCTCCTTTCTTTGCGTGGTACAGAACAACGCTGGCAAGGTGGGCCAGCGCTGAGGCGCTCTCTTTCACTGCTGAGGCGTTTTGTGCTGCTGCCCTGGCTGCTGTTGCTGAGCAGGGTTCTTCTGCTGTCCTGGGGTTTGCTGTTGCTGCTGGCCGGGCTGACTGGTGCTCTGGCCTGGTTGGCGTTGCCCAGGGTTTTGCTGCTGCTGTTGCTGCTTGTCCTGTTGGCTGGGGCGGTGCTGCTGGTTCGCTTGTTGCGTCATGTCCTTCACTCCTTCAGGTTGGTGACCAGCAAACCGGGTTGGCTTGCTGTGGGTGCATGGTCGCCGAGTCATGGAAAACCCTTCTGTAGGAGAACGTGGCGCAACGCTGAATTTTGTGAGTTCACGGCCATTACGTAGCATTTGGTTTACGTTTGAGGCGGAACTCTCGATATTCCTCACAGTATTCATCAGGACACGCAGCAGGATGTGGTGGGCTCCGGGCCCATTCAGGGTTGCGGTTTCTGCCGCCCTGATGCAAGTCGAGCCAACCGCAGCACCCTGAATCGGGTCCACCGGCTGGTCTCATGCTTTGGTGAAGGGCGCTGCCGTGATTGCAGTCAGCCTTGCCGCTTTGCCCTTGTCCGTATTCGACAGGCCCCATTGGCTTTTCCCAGCGCTAGCCGTTTTGATAGCCTGCGGCGTTTGATGGATAGGCGCTGCAGGCCTATTTGATCCAGATTCCTGGGTGCGGAGAAAAGCCCCCGCAGTTACTGGTTGGCTGGGGTTTTTCTGTTCAGGCCAGGCAGTTCAGGTCGTAACCCACCATGAAGAGTGAAGCTTCCATGGCGCGCATTTGATCGGGCTGGCCTGAAAACAGGCTGGGGGCCTTGCGCAGGGTCTCGGCCATTACCCAGGCCAGTCGCACCTTGGCGCTGGCCCAGCGCTGGGGTGTGCTTTGGCTGGTGTAGCGCAGGGTGCCCGGCGACGGTGGCAGGTCAAAGAGGCAAGCCAGTTTGTGCTGGGGCTTCTGGCTGCCGCCTGCCAGCGGGAAGCTCAGCGTATCGGGCAGGTGGGGCGTGCTGCTGCTACGGCGCCAGAACTCCACCAGAGCAGCCGCTGCGGCGCTGACCCGTGAGTCATAGATGGGCAAGCCTTCGGCCGAATAAAGGGCGTGCACCTTGGTGAGCATGGAGTTCATGAGCCGCACGGTCGGAAAGCCGGCGCGCAGGCTGGCCGAGCCCAGCGCCATTTCCTGGTGGGTCTGGGCAATGTAGTGGCTGATGTTCGTGCCAAGGCCCACAAGAAAGGGCCGCGCGCCTTCTTTGGGGTTGCGCTCGCCGCTCCAGTCCAGCACATCGCTACAGGCGGCCAGGGTGGCTGCCGCATCGTCGGCCTGCACGGCAGCGCGCAGTTTGGCAGAAAGAGCGCTTGTCTTGATGCACGACTCGGCCCAGTCGCCCGTTGCCAGGCCGGTCGCTCGCCAGCGGTAGTGGCGAGGTACCAGATCGGCAAAACGGGTGGTGGCTGTCAAACCCTTGGGTACGTAGCTGGAAGAGCGAATGTTCAACTGAATCTGTCGCTGGGGGAGTATGGCTGCAAGCCAGTCGGTAAAGCCAATGACTTCGGGCTGTTGCAGAAATTCGGTGCGATTCATTGACGCCTCGTGGCCTGTCGGATTTCTTGTTTTGCTCAGTTGGTGCGGCTTTGACGTTGTCGCCCGGCGCGGGCGCTTGACGGAGCAAAGAAAGGCAGACTGCAGCAATGAGTGCGCACGCCCCTGGCTGCTCTGTGGTGATGTTTCGAGCGCGTTTTCAGGTTCTGCTCCCTCGGTGGTTGAGGAGACTCCATGCGCCGAAACTGAGCGAGATCGTGCACTAGGTAATCCAGCGCTATCGAGGGCCTGGCGCAGCCCGGTTCGCCCGCAGCGATTGCCATCGCATATGCCGTCGCTGCATGTGGCATTACAGACCGCTGGTCTGACGGGCTGGGTATTGTCTATCCGCTGGTGGTGATCAGAACCTGAACGTCGCTCCGACGATCGGGCCGCTCTGGCTGAAGTCCAGTCGCTTGCCATTGTCACGGTAGTCCACGCTCAGGTGGCGGTAGCCTATGGACACAAAAATGTTTTCCTTGACCTGGTAGTTCACCGAACCGTGCACCTGCCAGGTGAACTTCGAACCCACATCCAGCCCGCCCATATCGGCATACAGCAAGCCGGACCAGCGCGGCGCAATGTCGTAGCGCCAGCGTGCGGCGACCACGGGGTCGACGAACGAGGTGTTGGACTGCGCCGAACCCACCCCTGGCACATTCACTTCGGCCTTGATCTGCCACAGGCGCAGGCCCGCCATCAGGTCGAAGCTCGACTGGGGGCTCAGCATCCAGTTGTGCCCGCCGGTCATCGTCAGCGAGGTCTGACGAATCTTGGCATTGGCACTCAGGCCCAGGGGCAGGGCGGCCTGGTCCGATGTAGCTGCGTAGCTGAAGTCGCCCTGCAGCACATATTGCCCCTTGCGCGCCGTGCCGTTCACAAAGGCTGCAGCGTCCAGATTCTCCAGAATGTCCGAGAACGACTTGTTCATGTTGACGGTGGGCGCGCCCCTGAATGGGCGGACGCTGCCGTCCAGCCCCGTCATCCATACATAGGGCGTGAGCTGATAGCGCCATGCATCGGCCGCCGCCTTGTCCTGCGCCCAGGCCTGCGTGCCTGCCAGCAGGCCCACGGTCAGCGCCGCCGCTGCCATGCCCGCAGTGGTGTTGATGTGCTGCGTCATTTGTCTTCCTTACAGCGTGTTCTTGTGTACCTTGCCGTCCTTCATGATCAGGCGCAGGTTCTGTTCCGGGTTGCTCAGGAAGTCCAGATTCACCGTCGGGTCGCCATCGGCCACCAGAAGATCGGCAAATGCGCCAGGGGCGATACGTCCCAGCGGCTGGGGGTAGGGGTTGCGCTCGCCCGACAGGGCCAGGAGCTCGCCGTTGGTGCCCGTGGCCTGCTTCAGCAGCGTCATTGGGTCATAAAAGCGCGTCAGCTTGGCCAGTTGCTTGCCTTGTGTGACAGTGCCCTTGGGGCTGAACAGAATGTCCGTGCCCCAGCCCGTCTTGATGCCGTACTTCTGCGCCATCTCATAGGCGCGCACTGTGCCCTGGGCCACGCGCAACTGGCTCTCGCGGCGCACTGCATCGGTGTAGGGGTTGGCGTCCTCGTCCTGCAGAAACGGCTGCAGACTCCACCACACGCCCTCGTCGCGCATCATGCGCACGCTTTCCTCGTCGGCCAACTGGCCGTGTTCAATGCTCTTCACGCCCGCCTTGATGGCCCGTTTGATGCCTTTGGGCGTGTAAACATGCGACATCACATAGGTGTTCCAGTCTGCGGCGGCTTCCACGCCGGCGCGCAGCTCCTTCTCGGTGAACTGGGTGCTGTCCAGCGGGTCGTACAGCGATGCCACGCCGCCGCCTGCCAGTATCTTGATTTGCGATGCCCCCAGCATCAACTGCTCGCGCACGCGGCGCAGCACCTCGGCCTCGCCGTCCGCAATCATGGCCACGCCGGTTTGCTCCACCATGCTCAGCGGCTCGTTCGCTGCACGCGGAATATCGCTGCGAAGGCGGAAGTCGCCATGGCCCGAGGTCTGAGAAATCATTGCCCCGCTCGGATAGATGCGCGGGCCCGGGACCATACCCTCGTCGATCGCGCGCTTGAGCGCAAAGGCGGGGCCGCCCGCATCGCGCACCGCAGTGAAGCCGCGCATCAGCGTGCGCTGCGCCTCTTGTGCGGCGCAGATGTACAGATAGCCCAGATCTGCCGTCATGGCCGTCATTTGCGGCACGGCCGCCAGCATGGTGTGCCAGTGCGTATCGATCATGCCCGGCATCACCAGCTTGCCCTGGCAGTCGATCACTTGCGCACCTTCTACCTTCTCGCCGGCAGAGGGTAGGGCGGCAATCAGCTTGCCCTGGATCAGCACCTGCACGCCTTGGCGCACCGACTTGCCCGTACCGTCAAACAGGCGCAGATTGGTCAGCAACACGGGGCGGTCGGCCTGCTTAGGCGTGCCGCCGGCACCGGGCTCGGCCGCATGCAGGCCCACAAACGGAGCCATCGTCGCTGCCACGCCACCCACAAACATGCGGCGCGACATATCGCTCATCACCCGCTCATGCAGCAACTGGCACACCACGCTGCCGCAGGTGCAGGCTCTGGGGCGAATCGGGCCGGTCTGCCACGTCAGGCCGGCATCGGTTGCGATTGCGTGACTCATCTGCTTTTCCCTTTTTTCAAAATGAACAAGAGACGCCGCTGCCGGCGTGACAAATGGAACCAAAGGCTCACAATTTGATGCACCGATGCTACACGACGATCGGCCATGAAAAAGCGCCCCACCGCACGAGGGCGATGGGGCGTTGTTTGCAGTATGAGAGCGGCCGGGAAGTGGCTGCGCTGCAGTCGATCAGGCTTAAACCGGGCGATGCACCAGAACCGGAATGCTGCTGTTGACCAGTACGCGCTGGGTCTCGCTGCCCAGCAAAATGCCGGCAATGCCCTTGCGGCCGTGTGATGCCATGCAGATCAGATCGCAGTTACCCTCCTGCGCCTGCTTGATGATGGCCTGATTGATGGAGATATTCGTTACCCGCACCGTCTGGCAGGCCACGCCCTCGGTTTTGGCAATGCCCAGGGCAGTTTGCAACACCTGATCTGCTTCCTTCTGGGCGCTCTTGTCGAACTCTGCAGAGTTGTAGGCGATCAGCGCCTCGGCTCCGTAAATCATGGCTGCGTAATCCGGCATCACATACAGCGCCGTCACCTGTGCGCCTTGTTCCTTGGCCAGTTGTATGCCCGCGCGCAGCGCGGCCTCAGAAAGTTTCGAGCCGTCCGTAGGAATCAAAATGTGCTTGAACATATCCAGCCTCCTTGCGCATAAGTGCGCGTCTTGTTGCCAAATCAATTCGACCGATCACTGAACTCATACTCACACTCCAGGGCTGCTAATGCAACATCTTGAAATGAGTATTCAGACGGTTTATTGATGGAAATCAAATTTATGAAGGCGCGGGTAAAAGCCGCCTCAAGCCCTTATCCATAAAGCGTTAGAAGCTATCAAAAGCAGACTATCCGAACGTCATGCGCAGCATGCCCTGCGGCTGTTGCCGGCTGGCAGGCTGTCGAAGGAGGCCGGTATCAGGTCGGTCTCAATCGACTGTGCATGGCGCGGGTGGGCGGCCGTAATCCAGGCTCAGTAGGTGGCCGCTGTGCTGTCATTTGTCGGCATCGCCCTGTATGAAAGTCTTGAACGCAGTGCGGTGCAGCCTTCGCGACCAGATTGAAGGCTAGCGCCATGTGCCGAATGCCGACAGCTTGCTGCGAATGGCCTCCATGCGTTGAAAGGCATCTACATAGGCCAGTTTGCAGGCCAGCGCCTTCTTGCCCCTAGGTCCATGACCAGCAGCGTAAGGCCATCGCGGACGATGCGGTAATCGGGGAGTGTGCGCCCTGTGGAGCCAGTGAATTCGGCCGTGGCGTCGAGTCCCTTGAGAGCGCCAATCAGATTTCAACTGCGGCCCTTGCCGTTGGGTTGGGCGTGGGCTCGCCAATCTTGTGCAAGGTGTTGCGGTCGGTATGGGCAAAAGGCTCGCTCTGACCGGGGATGGTCAACGTGGTTTCCTGCTCGTACGACCAGGTGCCGTCTGAGTGCTTGGTGACGGTGATGGTATAGGCGTCGGTTCTGAAGGCGTGCTCCAGAAACGGGTTGCTGGAGATGCCGTTGACGGTGGAGCCGCGCTCGGCCCTGAGGGTGAAGCTGGTGGCATCGGCCGTGGTCTTGCCCGTGGCCATGGCGGTCTGCCCGCGCGGGATGGTCAGGGTCTGGATGATGTTGCCGGTGGCAGGCTCCCACAGCCAGTAACCGACCTGGTCGTGAAAGGTTTCCACGTCGTCGGGCTTGACGATGCGCGTGTGGTAGCGCAGGCCATAGAAGAGCTGTGGGCCGTTGGTTTGCGCATCGATGGGCTGGCACTCCATGTGCTCGATAAAGGCCTGCTTTTCGGGCCCGTCAGCCTTGGGATTGATGTCCAGGCCGCGCTTGCCGGTCCAGACGCCGGCCATGCCGGTGAGGGGGCCGAGGTTGGCCAGGGTATTCACATCGGGCGTAGGCTCGGTGTAGATGTCTTTGGGAAAGTTTTCCATATCGTGTAACGGGCTTTCACGTTGAATCTGTTAGAGCCAGTTTACAAGCCACGGACTGAGGTGTTCTTGTTGGCAGTCAAGCCGTCAGGTGCTTTCTTCGGTGGTGAGCGTAAAGCGTGCGCTTTCGCCGCGCAGGGCTGCTTCACGCGTGAGGAAGATAAGCACGCGGTAGCTGGCACCACGCTCGATGCGGAAGGTGCAGATGTTGTTGTTGGCAGAGCCTTGGCATAGAGGCTGGGCAGTGCCGTCCTTGAAGACGGTCATCTGGCTGGACGGGTTGTTGGTATTGAGCGTGACGGTCATGCGCTGGAAGGGCCGCGTCTCGAGCCCGTATTGCACGATGCCGTTGCCCGTGATCTGGCCGCTGTAGGAGTTGGTGTAGCCGCCCGGGGTTGTAAAGGCGGCCTGTGCCATGGAGCTGCTGCTGAGATGTAGCGTTATGAGACTGAGCAGGGCAGCAGTTGCAAGCATCGGTTGGAAGCGGGTCATGCAACTCTCCTGAATGTGTTGACAGGATGGCGCTCCTGGCGCAGCGGCGGGTGTCTATGTCGACAGCCGGGCCTTCATCCCCCACCGCCGCGCCCTAGCGGCAGGAAACATTGCGCCAACTGAATTTGCCGTCGTTGAAGAACTCTGTCCATACCGACATGATGGGAGCCTGACGGTAAGAGAACGTAATCTGGTTGGGTATCTTTGGCCCTAGTGCGGCAGGCTGTCCATCCTTGTCGAAGACCTTGACGATGTAGAGCGTGACGCCTCCGTCCTCGTCTGTGTGCAGGACTACACGGTAGTCCTTGGTGAAGAGATCCCAGTCGAATTGCTTGGTCACATACGTGTGCAGACGAACAAAAGCGCGGTTCGCGTTCTTGGCGGCAGGATTAACTTTTCTCATGACGACACTCCCTGTTGCTCAACGGCTTGCCGCAGGACCTGCGAGCTGACATTTCATTGCATTTGACTGATGTTGTATCAAGCGGATGTAAGAAAGTATGTAGGCACTTACAGATCTCGCTAATGGATAGAACAGATCTGATGTGTGAGCTTCTTTGAAGCGCAGAGGAGGTGCTTTGCCGGTGCAGCTGTCATCTTTTCTTGATGAAGTGGCCGTGCTAAGTAACTGAGTGAAAAGATAGATTTTTTTAATGAAATCTATCTTGAGCTGGCATGGGTTTGAGCGTAAAAGTTGCCTGATGATGACAATTTTTAGAGGCAGAGCATTGAATGTCAGGATGTCGATGCTTGAGTCCTGAGTCATTGAAAGGATGGCTGAATTCCAGCAAGCAAGTCATCGGTAGGCACTCCCGAAATACTTGGCAAAGCGGTGGCTGAACAGCTGGAAAGCGTCCGAAAGCCGGCTTATCCAATCCTTGAGATATGTCACCGTGCAGGCTCAGGGTTCACCGTGGCTCTGGCCATTCTCACTTTGCCAGTTGTCTCTCAGGTCATCCATCAAACAGTGTTAAACCCTGAACCTGTTGGTGATGTAGATTTTGTTTCTGCTGCACTTTTCGGTAAATTGGGCGTAGGAAAATTCTGATTTTGATGTGCAAGTGGCTTTCTGGCCCGATGCCCTACTGAATTACAAAAAGAGCCCATGTCCCACCACCTGCAATACACTTTTGCCTCCCGTCTGGATGCCTGGATCAGACATATGAAGCTGGCCAAGCCTTGCCATACGCAGCAGATGGCTTATGAGTTGGTGATCGACAGCTGGGTGCAAACCAATGCAGAGCTTGGTGCCTCGCCGGAATTTTTGAAGGCCTTGCGTCGGCGTCGACTGTGCGAGGAGCATGGCTGGCGGGGGGTGAACACGAGCGTTGCACACTGGGATCTGGATGATGCACACACTGTGCGGATCTATCTGCACGAAGACGGCTCCATCGTAGTGCAGCAAATGGACTCGGAGAATCTCCAGATTCTGTTCACCTTGCCTGGGTACCGTGAGCGATTGGGAGAAGTATCGGAGCGATGTGCGTAGCAGCCAAAAAAATGCCCGCGCAAGGCGGGCAAGTTTTGGGGTCCTCTCGATCCGGTTCTGCAGCTCACACAGTCAATGCATTTGAATAGTTGGCAGAGGCGTTACTTTGGCCTCAATCGCCGTTTATCGCTCTTGCACTGTTGCTGACGCGTTTGAACGGTTGACAGGTTGCCCCATCGGGTGAGGCCAGCAACTCCTGACTGGCTGGCCTGCATTTTGTAGCCATGACCTGCACGTCGCTTGAGCCCATCTTGTATCGAGGCAAGCGTGCGACGTGCAGGACTGCTATTCGATATTTCTGGCTCCTTAATGTTTGCCGGTGGAGGCGGGCCGGTGTACCAGCACCGGGACATGGCTGTGCGTCAGAACGCGCTGGGTTTCGCTGCCCAGCAAAATTCCGCCGATACCTTTGCGACCGTGTGAAGCCATGCAAATCAGGTCACATTGCAATTCCTGCGCCTGTTGAACAATAGCTTGGTAAACAGAGGCGTGGGTGACTCGCACAAAGTTGCAGGGTACGCCTTCAGGCCTGGCAATCTGGTCAACGAACTGCAAAGCCGCATCTGCATCGCTGTTGGCACTTCGCTCGAACTCTGCGCTGTTGTAAGTCAACAGCGCGTCTGCGCCGTAGATGATGGCGCGGTAATCGGGCATGACATAAAGGCTAGTCACCTTGGCGCCTTGTTCACGTGCAAGTAGAACGCCAGCACGCACCGCAGCCTCTGACAGTTTGGTGCCATCGGTGGGAATGAGCAGGTGCTTGAACATGTTCAGCCTCCTGATGCCGGAAGATGTGCCTGAGAGTCAATCTATTCCAATATTTCGAGCCGCGCAATGCCTAGTTCTTGCAAGCAGCAGAGTTGTAGACAGGAGGTAAGACTCTGTAACGATGGGCGGTCGTGTCGAGTGGTCTCATTCCTCGGGCGAGGGAGGAATGCGATTGAGGATTTCGCCAGTGGCCTCTATCTCGAATTGCTGTGGATTGAGCCAGTTGACCTCTTGGTGATCGGCAGTTTCAAAGTAAATGGCAGATGGGCGTATGGAGATGCCATGCGGCATGTCGACCTCATCAAAACTCTGATAGACCAGAATCAGGCGCAGGCCTCCATTGGCGTCTTTGGCCTGTATGTGCTGCAAGAGCTTGCGGTAGGCACTCATAAGACGCCCTCGTTGACATGTGTATATGAATGTTTCCACTGTCGAAGAGGTGCCGCAATACCCTGATCCGGGTATCCGTTCTAACGGATATTCGCGCCTGACAAGGAGTTCTTAAGGCTGCGAGGCTTGTGCGAAATGCGTTCCACGGACAGGCCCAGGCAGAACGTCAGCAAAAAATTTACATGGCGATCCAGATCGTTCGGCGCAAATGCAGAGGGCCTGCTCTGACGATATCGAATTTTTCGCCTGTGCACTGTTGACAGAATTGTCTGGCGCCGTATCTGCCGGCCGATGGGTCAAGAGCGTTGAGATGGCTTTCTGCTGGATGCATATGGAAGCTATGTTGCATCGCCTGCAGGCCTATCGCAGTTCGGGCTCGGGCTGCATGCTTGAGCTGCATAAGTGCAGGCAGTCAAACCTCACTGTGCTTTCAGATTTGCGGGGCTGTTTGCTCATGGAGTGCCATACGCTCCAGCGCGGCGCAGACATCGGCCATGCGTCCGCAGATCAGCAGGCATTCGGGCTGCTTGCGCGGTTCTCGCTGCACGATTTTGAGAAGTCGCGGAGAAGCAGTTTGCGTCGACTCATCGGTTACCAGCGATTGCAGCTCTGGGGGCGCTGCAAAGGCCTGAGGATAAAGCGTATTGCTGCCTGGACGACTGCGGCCGCGGTTGGCGCGCATGACAGGAATGCTGATCTGCTTCGCCTTTGGACGATTGGTAGTGAACGATACGGGTTGTGCAGCGGCTTTGCTTGCGTCATCGGAGCTGAAGTTCGGGTTGAGCGACAGCGTGGCAGGCAGACTCTTCAGAGTCAGGCGTGTCAAAGTCTGCAGTGATGTGGCGAATCCCATTTGGCAACTCCTTTTGATGACCTTGCGGCATGGATAGGGGCAGGATTGCATTCTTGAGGCAAAGCTCCGCCCAGGGCGAAGCTCAACGGCTTCGCGCCTACCGCCTGGGCTTGAGAGGGAAAGAGGCTCAGTGCCTGCGCTGCATAGACGAAGGGACGCCGTCTGCCCGTTACATGAACATGCTGTTGCGGATAAGGCCTACGGCCAGGCCTTCGATGGCGAATGGCTCTTCAGGATCGACGTGAATGATCTTGTAGTCGGGGTTCTCGGGCAGCAGCTCGATGCCCTGAGGCGTGCGCTTGAAGCGCTTGACGGTGACGTCATCACCGAGGCGGGCCACCACAATCTGGCCGTTGCGCGCTTCATGCGTAGCCTGTACCGCCAGCAGGTCACCGTCCATGATGCCCGCGTCACGCATGGACATGCCACGCACTTTGAGCAGGTAATCGGGCTTGGCGGCAAACAGGCTGGGCTCGACTGAATAGCTCTGATCGATATGTTCCTGGGCCAGAATGGGCGAGCCGGCAGCGACGCGGCCGACCAGGGGAAGCACCAGCGGGGCCAGAGCCGCGAGCGGCAGCGCAAAGCTGGCACCGCGTGCCGCATTGATGGTGCGCACGGTATCGGCGCGCAGGCGAATGCCGCGCGATGTGCCGCTGACCAGATCGATGACGCCCTTGCGGGCCAGTGCCTGCAAATGCTCTTCTGCGGCATTGGCCGACTTGAAGCCAAAGGTACTGGCAATCTCGGCCCGGGTCGGGGGCGCACCCGTGCGAGCGATGGTGGACTGGATGAGGTCCAGAATCTGCTGCTGGCGGGGAGTGAGCTTGGGGTGGTCCATGGGCATTCCTTGATCGATCAATGATGAACACTGTGTGTTCATCCAGTACCTGTATTTTTAATCAGTTTGAAGAGGACTGCAAGTGGAACGTGACAAAAATATCTTCATCCTGGGCACCGGTGGCACGATTGCCGGTGTTGCAGAGCAGGCTGGCGCCAGTGTGGGCTACCGTGCGGCCGAACTGGGTGTGGTCCAACTGCTGCAGGCTGTGCCGGACCTGGAGCGCGTTGCTTCTGCATCTTTGCAGGCGGAGCAACTGGCGCAGCTGGACAGCAAGGATATGGATCACGCAACCTGGCATGCACTCGCGCTGCGCTGTGCAGAGCTGCTCGCGCGTGATGATGTGAGCGGCATTGTCATCACCCACGGCACGGACACCCTGGAGGAAACCGCCTGGTTTCTGCAATGTGTCCTGCGCCCGACTAAGCCCGTGGTGTTGACCTGCGCCATGCGCCCGGCCACAGCCATTTCGGCAGACGGCCCGGGCAATCTGCGTGATGCCGTGGCCTGTGCGGCCGATACGCAGGCTGCTGGCCGCGGTGTGCTTGCCGTGGTGGCGGGCCGGGTGTTCAGCGCGCGCCAGGTGCGCAAGGTGCATCCCTACCGTGTGGATGCCTTTGATGGCAGCGGCGCCGGTCCGCAGGGTTGGGTGGAAGAGGGGCGGCTGCGCTGGGCAACGGGCGGACTGCCCATGGCTGCTTCGGCTGGCTCGCCTGAGATCGCTTTACCGCCCGCAGCTCAATGGCCCCAGGTGGAGTTGTTGCACAGCCATGCCGGCTGCAACAGTGCCGTGGCGCTGGCGGTAATGCAGGCCTGGCATGCGCAAGGCGTGCGTGCCGTGGTGGTGGTGGGAACGGGCAATGGCACCGTCCATCAGGCATTGGGGCCAGCCCTGGACTGGGCGCAGGCGCAGGGCATGACTTTGCGTATCACAACCCGGTGCGAGGAGGGGCAGGTGGTGCAGGCTCAGGGTGCACGGGATAGCCGCGTGAGCAGTCTGCCTGCGGCCAAGACCAGAATCAGCCTGATGCTGGAGCTGATGGGCTGGCCCCACACATTGGTTTGATGCTATTATTTTAATAGCTTGCTTCCCTTGTGATACGGTGAATCTATGATGTTATTTGTCTAAGACCTAATGAGAATAAGCGCAGGTAGCTATGAATATTGATGGAGGCAACTCCACCTCGGTGCAGCTTGCCGCATCGGACGGATGCCGCATCGGACGGATGCCGGCCGAATGGCCAGGAGCTTGAGGTTCGAGAACAAAAAAGGCCGGTGAAGACACCGGCCTTTTTGCGCGCAGAAATGCCCTACCGCGAAAAGTCGGTAAGGCTCGCATGCGCGAGTGATCAGGGCGATCAGGAGGCCAGAGCGGCCAGAGCGCGTTCGGTGATCTCTTCCACGCTGCCTGTGCCGCTAATGGCGCGGTACTTGGGGGCCGCTGCCGCATCGGCCTTGGCCCAGTTGCTGTAGTAGTCCACCAGAGGACGGGTCTGGTTGCTGTAGACGTCCAGGCGCTTCTTGACGGTTTCTTCTTTGTCGTCTTCGCGCTGCACCAGGTCTTCACCGGTCACATCGTCCTTGCCTTCCACCTTGGGAGGATTGAACTTGACGTGGTAGGTGCGGCCCGAGGCGGGGTGGCTGCGGCGGCCGCTCATGCGTTCGATGATGGCGTCAAAGGGCACATCGATTTCCAGCACATAGTCCAGCTTCACGCCGGCAGCCTTCATGGCGTCGGCCTGGGGGATGGTGCGGGGGAAGCCGTCAAACAGGAAACCCTTGGCGCAGTCGGGCTGAGCAATGCGTTCCTTGACCAGGTTGATGATCAGATCGTCGCTGACCAACTGGCCGGCGTCCATCACGGCCTTGGCTTGCAGACCCAGAGGGGTGCCAGCCTTGACGGCGGCGCGCAGCATGTCGCCCGTGGAGATTTGAGGGATACCGTACTTTTGGCAAATAAAGGCCGCCTGAGTGCCTTTGCCTGCGCCGGGTGCACCCAACAAAATCAGTTTCATGGAAATCCTTGAGGAGAGTAGAAATTCTTGTTGGCCCAGGCGGACGGGTGGTCGTCCGTAGTCCCCGGGCAGTATTTTTTCGCGGGCAAGGATAGCATGCACAAGACCAACACAGGCTTACACAATTCAGTCAAGGCTGTCACAAGTGCGGCCAATCGAGGGCATGTATCCGCTGCAAACGCGATTGCTGTAGTTGTAATCCAGGTGCCCAAGCCGTTACATATGCTATTCGGACTATGCGGAAAGTATAGCGATCAGCGCTTTCCTGGACTGGCCTGGGGCCCTTTGGGATGGCTCTGGCCGACGGGGCTGCTGCCGGCTGGATGGGTGAGCAGCCCTGGATGAAGACGGCCTGCGCACCGGTGTCGCCAAAGTGCGCAGGTCTTTTTCTCAAACAGCAAAAACAGCGCGCACGCGCTCAAGGTCTTCGGGCGTGTCCACGCCGGCACCCGGTGCATCGGGCGTGATATGCACGGCAATGCGGTGGCCGTGCCAGAGGGCGCGCAACTGCTCCAGCTGCTCCATGGCTTCGGTCGGCGCGGGTGCCAGTTGTGGGAACTCGCGCAGAAAACCTGCCTTGTAGCTGTAGATGCCAATATGGCGCAGCGGTGTGAAACCTGTGTGACCGGCCTGGGGGGCCGCCGTCTGCCACCAGGCTTCATCGCCGTGGTCGCGCGAGAAAGGGATGGGCGCGCGGCTGAAATAGCTGGCCAGACCCTTTGCGTCACAGACCACCTTCACCACATTCGGGTTGCGGTAATCCGTCAGGCTGTCAATAGGATGGGCTGCCGTGCCCATGCTGGCTTCGGGGCGGGCCAGCAGCAGTTGTGCCACGGCCTCGATGAGCTTGGGGTCGATCAGCGGCTCGTCGCCCTGCACATTGACGACCACATCGTCGCCGGACAGGCCCAGTTGCTCACAGGCTTCGGCCAGGCGGTCGCTGCCGCTGGGATGATCCTTGCGCGTCAGGATGGCCTGGACGTCATGCCGGGCGCAGGCCGCGACAATGCTTTCGTCGTCGGCCGCCACCACGCAACGGGCTGCACCGGCCAGAGCCGCGCGCTGGGCCACACGCACCACCATCGGCAAGCCGGCAATATCGGCCAGCGGCTTGCCGGGCAGACGGGTCGAGGACAGGCGGGCCGGGATCAGTACCGTATAGCTCATGGGTTATTGCTTTTCTTCTTCCAGCTCGTCGTCGGACAGGGTGCGGGCTTCGTTTTCCAGCAGCACCGGGATGCCGTCGCGCACGGGATAGGCCAGACGCGCGCTGTGGCTGATCAGCTCCTGATGCTCGCGGTCAAAGCGCAGCGGGCCCTTGGTGACGGGGCAGACCAGCAGTTCGAGAAGTTTGGCGTCCATGGAGTATTCCTGCAAAACGGGATGAGGGCGCCGGCAGTGAGCTGGCGCTGCAAAAAGAGGTGATCAAACGCTGTTGATCCATAGGCCCAATGATAGTCAGCCTGGCTTGTCACCGCGGCGAATATTGGCGTTGGCCTTGGCCAGCTGCGCATCCAGCAGCTCCCAGAAGGCCTGTGGCAGCTGCAGCTCAAGGGGCACGGCCCAGGCCTCAGGATGGCTGCGCCAGAGCTTGACGGCATCTTTTTCGGTGCAAATCAAGGGTTTGTCGTTTTCCAGCTTGCGCGAGAAGCTCTCGAAATCATAGTGATCGGGCAGGGCCTGGGTTGCCGCCGCAGTGATGCCCTGCGCGGCCAGCATGGCAAAAAAGGACTCGGGGCGTGCCACGGCGGCCACGGCCTCCGGGCTCTGAGCGGCCAGGCTGCGCAGCGGGATGCTCTGACCATGGCCGTTGTAGGCGGTCTCGGCCAAGCTGCGCTGCAGCGCGAACGCCGGGGACGTGCCCAGCGGCCTGGGCGGCTGGCCGGCATGCAGTGTGGCCGTCACCGGGCGAGGCCAGGGCTCGCGCAGCGGGCCTGCGGGCAGCAAAAAGCCGTTGCCGACTCCTTCATCATTGAAGACGCACAACTCCACATCGCGTGCCAGGGCCAGATGTTGCAGGCCGTCGTCGCTCACGATCACATCGACCTGCGGGTAGCGCTGGCGCAGCGCTTGCGCCGCCTGCAGACGTCTGGAGGCAACAAAGACCGGCACGCCGGTGCTGCGCGCCAGCAGGGCGGGTTCGTCGCCGACTTCGCTGGCGGGGCTGTCGGGCAGGGCCTCGCGGCAATCCTGCCCGCTCTCTATCCTGCGGCCATAGCCGCGCGAGATGATGGCCGGCTGCCAGCCTCTGGCCTTGAGGTGGGCCACCACGGCCTGAGTCACGGGGGTCTTGCCCGCGCCGCCTGCAATCACATTGCCAACGACGATGACTGGCACACCGGTGCTTTGCTGGCGGCTGCGCATGCGCCGTGCATTCCAGGCCTGCAGCACTCCATAGACCAGCGATAGCGGCCACAGCAGCCAGGCGCCCGCTCCACGCTGGCGCCAGAGGGCGCGCAAGCCATGTTGCGAGGAGGATGCTTGGACGGTGTTTTGAGGCATAGGGGTTCGGATCATACGGGCGCGGCCGCAGTTCCCGCCGCCAACCGGCCTGCGCAATGCGCAAATACCTGGGCCCTGATCCCGGGAGCTTGGGATCAAAAGCTGCCAAACAGGCTGCCCAGCGCCACGATGACGGCAAGGGCAGCGACGGCGGGGGCTATGGCCACCATGGCAATGTCCAGATAGGACTGGCGATGCGTGAGCCCGCAGATGCCCAGCAGGGTGATGACGGCGCCGTTGTGCGGCAAAGTGTCCAGTCCGCCCGTGGCGACGGCCGTGACGCGGTGTAGCAGCTGAGGCGACAGGCCTGCAGCCTCGCCCATCTGCAGCCAGGTGCTGCCCAGGGTCTGCAGGGCGATACTCATGCCGCCCGAGGCCGAGCCGGTGATGCCTGCCAGAATATTGATGGCGATCGACATCGAGATCAGCGGGTTGTCCGGGTAGATGTTCAGCACCGCATCGCGTATCAGCGTGAAGCCTGCCAGCGAGGCGATGACCGCACCATAACCGACCTGGGAGGCTGTGTTCAGCAGCGGCAGGGCCGAGGCGCTGGCACCTTCGTCGAGCAGTTGCTTGAGCTGTGGCAGGCGGCTCCACCACATGGCGACCAGCAGGCAGATTGCCGCGGTCAGGGCCGCAATCACGGCCCAGATGCCGCGCAGTGCCTCGATGCTGGTGGCGCCGAAACGGGCTTCGGCCAGATAGCGCGTGTCCAGTCCCGGAAGCACATGCACCGATAAAAGATAGTTCAGAGCGATCACCACGGCAACAGGCAGCAAGGCCTTGCCCAGCTCCAGATGGCTGGGGGTGGCCTCTGCCGCTGGAGCAAGTTTGTCTGCCGGCTGCTGTGCTTCATCCCCGGCGGTAAAGCCTTCGCCTCTGGCGCGCGCTTGCGCGCTGCGCCAGTGCAGCCACCACAGCCCGAGCATCAGCATCACGGCTGCGGCGATCAGGCCCAGCCCCGGCGCGGCGAATGGCGTGGTGCCGAAATAGGGCATGGGAATCGCGTTCTGGATGGCCGGCGTGCCGGGCAGCGCCGTCATGGTGAAGGTGAAGGCTCCCAGCGCAATCGTGGCCGGCATGAGGCGGCGCGGGATGTCGGCACGCCTAAAAAGCGCCAGGGCGATGGGATATACCGCAAAGGCCACGACAAACAAGGAAACGCCGCCGTAGGTGAGAACGGCACAGGCCAGCACCACGGCGAGTATGGCGCGCCGCTCGCCCAGTGCTGCCGCAATGCCCTGGGCAATGATGTGAGCCGCACCCGAAGCTTCCATGAGCTTGCCGAAGACCGCGCCCAGCAAGAACAGCGGAAAGTAGGCGATGACAAAGCCGCCAAGGCTGACCATGAAGATCTGGGTGTAGCTGGCCAGCATCAGCCACGGTGCACTGACGGCTACGGCCAGCAGGGCTGTCAGTGGCGCCAGCAGCAGCACGCTGACGCCGCGATAGGCCAAAGTGATGAGTAGACCGAGTGAAAGAACGATGCCCAAAATGCTGATCACATGCACCTCCCTAAGCAAACCGTTTAGTTACGGCGTTCAAGTAAAAGCAGCGCAGTCTGTGCCGTGCCGGCAGGAGCCAGCCGCGGAAGCTCGATTCTGCCGTCCTGCCATGGCGTGCTCTGCTGCGGCGATATAGCTCTCGTCGAGAGCTGCTGCGCAGCAGGCCCATTGCGCAGCTTCATCGCGACACAGGTGTGACAGCCGCCGGGCCGGCTCGCGCCGCTCAGGTCTCGAAGGGGCGGCTGCCCAGCGTTTCCACCACATGGTCCACAAAGCAGGTGATGCGCGCCGCCAGCGCGGTGTTTCGATAGTAGACCGCATTGATGGGCTGACAGATATCCAGCGTCTGCTTGCCGAACAGCGGCACCAGACTACCTTGCTCGCGGTCTGCGCGCGTCATGAAGTCCGACAGGCAGACGATGCCCAGGCCGGCCAGCGCCATCTGTCTGAGCGTCTCGCCGCTGGAGGAGGCAATGTCCGGGCGAATGCGCACGGCGTTGCCGTCGGCGTCGCGCAGCGGCCAGTCGTTGAGCGACTCGGGCTGGGTAAAGCCCAGCAGGCTGTGCTGGGCGAGCTGGGTCGCATTGACCGGTGTGCCATGGCGCTTGAGATAGGCAGGGCTGGCCAGCACGCGTATGCGGCTGATGCCCACCGGGCGGGCATGCAGCGTGGAGTCCTTGAGCACGCCGATGCGAAATGCCACATCGGTGCGCCTCTCGAGCAGGTCGATGATGCCTTCGTTGGAGTTCAGCTCGAGCTCGACTTCGGGATAGCGCGAGCGAAATCCCGCGATCAGCGGCACCAGCACATGCAGCATGAAGGGGGTGGCCGCATCGACACGCAATCTTCCCGCCGGCCGCATGCGTCGCGCTGCCATCAGCTCCTCCGCTTCGTCGACCGATGCAAGAATGGCGCGGGCATGCTGCAAAAAAGTGGCGCCTTCCTCGGTGAGTTGCAGGCGCCTGGTGGTGCGGCGCAGCAGCGTGGTCTGCAGCTTTTCTTCCAGACGCCCCAGCGTACGGCTGGTGGCTGAAATCGTCAGGCCCAGCAGCTCCGAAGCGGCTGTGATGGTGCCCGTGTCCACGACGGCCACAAAGGCCTGCAATTCGTCGAGCGTCGTCTTCATTGTTGAATTCAGTTCAAGAAAATCGAGGGAATACCAAAGCCTGATCTGCAAATATCAACCGAGTGCTCGGCCCTGGGAACTCGTCTGTGGCGCTGTTCACCCTGGGCGCCGGCGCATTGCCGATGGCGTGCAAGCCCGCATTCCTGCGGCGGGCATGACAGGCATGTCTGGTGGGACGCGTGTTGCCATCAAAGGTGATGGAGATCAGTCACTGCTGGCGCAAGATTCGAGTTTTTATATTTGATTTTATTTCAAAAGAATTTATGAAATACAGGGCTTAATCTACAAATATGAGTTGGGCAAACTTCAGGCGTCGGGAAGGCTGCTTCGGAGTGCAGACATGCAAGCTGCGGACCGGCTGCCGCCTTCAATCTCATTCAGGAGTTAATTCATGAACCATATTCCTTCCTTCGGCGTCGGTACCTTCCGCCTCTCCGGTCAGACCGTGATCGATTCGGTGCGCAATGCACTCGATGTGGGCTACCGCGCAGTCGACACGGCGCAGATCTATGGCAACGAAGCCGAAGTCGGCCAGGCCATTGCCGACAGCGGTGTGGCGCGCAGCGATCTGTTTGTCACAACCAAGATCTGGACCGACAATTACAGCCGCGCCAAGCTGATCCCCAGCCTGCAGGACAGCCTCAGGAAACTGCGCAGCGACTATGTGGACCTGACCCTGATCCACTGGCCCGCACCCGGCAACGGCGTGGACCTGTCCGAGTACATGGACGCGCTGGCCCAGGCCAAGGCCAGGGGTCTGACCCGTCAGATCGGCATTTCCAACTTCAATGTCGAGCTGACCCGCCAGGCCATCGCCGCCGTGGGCCAGGGCGAGATTGCCACCAACCAGATCGAACTTAGCCCCTATCTGCAAGGCCGCAAGCTGACGGCCTTCCTCAAGGAGCAGGGCATTCAGGTCACTTCCTACATGACCCTGGCCTACGGCAAGGTGCTCAAGGACCCGGTGCTGGCGCAGATTGCGGGCAAGCACCAGGCCACGGTGGCGCAGGTGGCACTGGCCTGGGCGCTGCAGCTGGGTTATGCGGTGATCCCGTCATCCACCAAGCGCGAGAACCTGGCCAGCAATCTGCTGGCGCGCGACCTCAGGCTGGATGCCGAAGACATGGCGCTGATCGCGGCGCTGGAGCGCAACGGCCGCGAAGTCAGCCCCGAAGGTCTGGCTCCTGTGTGGGACTGAGAACGGCGCCGTCATGAGCGTTTAAGCCTGCTTGAGTGTCTGATCCTTGCGCAGCAAGCAGGAGAGGGCGTTCAAGCGGTGTTTGCGTTTTTTTCTGAGCCAGCGTCTTATTTCTTTCGCCTGATCTGGAGACGGGATCAGGCACGGGTTCTGCCTGAGCAGGCTTTCGCTGACAGCAAAGTCATTCAACTCGCCAAGCGGCTGCTGGATTTTCTGGAGTCGCTTGAGCAGGCTGCGATGGTCTGCGGGCAGCAGGGGCCCGAACAGTTCCAGCAGATAACGTGTTTTCTTGCCGGCTTTTCTGACATCGTGAAAGGCTTCAAGGTCTGGCTTGCCGGCGGTGATCGCCCGCTTGGTGCGTCGGCGTAGCTGTTTCGCTGCTTGTGCAACCCGGGCCTGTGCAAGAGCTCGCAGTCGCGGCTGGCCGGACCCAGGGCCCAAGCTTGCTGAAGCTTGCGCCAGAGCTTCCTGCAAGCATGTCTGTACGTGAGGGGGCGAAAGTATTTCCCGGCCAGCCTGCAGAGCGGATTCGCGGGCGGCCGATAGGGCCGCAATGTCGGCCGCGCTGCATTTGTCGTTTCGCCTTAGCAGCTCGATCAGAATGTCGTAATCGCGGGCCATGCCTGCAGCGCAGGCAATCGATTTCAGGCTGCTGCGCTGCAGTGCGTACTTTCTCGCCTCCATCAGAGGCCGGTAAAACCACCACAGCGTCAGCAGGCTACGCAATGTGACGCGCAACTGATGGATGCCCTCGACGGCGGGTGCCTGGGCTATCAGCCGTGCCTGTTCGACTGCCGAGTCGACAAGCGGGGATGCAATAGCTGAAAACGCCACTATGGCGTCTGGTTTGCCTTTGCCCATACGAACTCCCGGGGCCGTTGTCATGAGGCTGCGACAGGCGGCGGCGCGCAATGTGGTGCGGCATACGCCAGTGTTCGCCATAGTGTGCCATTTTCCGTGCTCCAGGCCGTATGGGCTCGTTCCTGAATTCTGGCAGTTGCGCGTCCAGATTGGTAGCGGCTCGGGTTGCGTAGAGTCTGAAGATCAGGCTGTGGCAGATGGGCGACGAACATGAGCCAAGCTCAAAGCCGGCTTTTCACAGAGCTCATCCGGCCCGGCCTGGCCCTACTCGGCATTGAACAAGTCCTTTTTGACAATATCTGCGGCAATGGATGCAAGCTTCGCCCCAGGGTCGACGGCGCAGGCGGCCATGCAGCATCGACGACGATCTCGTCATCGCACGCCATGGACAGCCATCTGTTTAAAGTCGGCGAATCATTCAAGGGGTTTGTTGGGTGCCGAGCCGCAGCGGCTTGTCCGTTGGATATCCGTGGCGGCGTTGCGCCGAAGAGGCGATTGATGAATGCGTCCATGAAAGCCTGGTAGCCAGCCGCAGCGATGAGGACTAAGCTAGATGCCCCTATCTCAGGAGTCTCGCATGCCACAGACCATTCGACTGCATCGTGTGATCAAGGCCCCGCCCGAGCGGGTCTACCGGGCCTTCACGACCCCCGAGGCCATGGTCAAGTGGCTGCCGCCTCATGGTTTCGCGGCGCAGGTGCATGAATTTGACGCCCGTGTGGGCGGTCGCTACCGCATGAGCTTCATCAATTTTTCCGCCAACAGTCGAAACAGCTTTGGCGGCGAGTTTCTCGAGCTGGTGCCGAACCAGCGCATACGCCATACCGACCGCTTCGAGGACCCGAATCTGCCGGGCGAGATGATCACCACCGTGGAACTGAAAGCCGTGTTTTGCGGCACCGAGCTGCATGTGGTGCAGGAGGGCGTTCCCGACATGATTCCCGAGGGAGCCTGCTATCTGGGCTGGCAGGAGTCGCTGCAGCTGCTTGCCCTCCTCGTGGAGCCGACCATCCCTGACGGAGCGTAAAGCCGCGCAGAGGGCGACCCGAGGTCAATGCATGGCGTGCTCCATGCTGCGGTGATGCAAGAGAGAAGCAGACACAAAAAAGCCCGCTTTGCAGCGGGCTGTCTTGCTTGCAAGCTCTGGTTTAGCTTGCGATGTTTGGTAGGCGCGATTGGACTCGAACCAACGACCCCCACCATGTCAAGGTCGAGAAACTCACATAAAACGGTAAAATTACGGAAATTTTTATTAATTTCTCATTATTTACTCTCCACCACGAATTCTCTTTGGTTTTCTCTGGTATAGATATGTTTTTCGTAATTATTCCGTATATACCCTTTCATTTCTATTAATTAACTTTCTCATTGAGAAATATGTTTTGCGGCCAAAAATGCAAATGTCATGGCCGGACCGAGAGTTGAACCTGGTCCAGGATAAGCAGGAAGTATTGCAGCAGCACAATTTCCCACCGCATATAGACCTTCAATTATTTCTCCATTTGTGTTTTTAATGCATGCATTTTCATCTATATCTAATCCGCCATTTGTACCAAACTCTCCAAAATATATTTTTATCGCATAATAAGGAGCTTTAGAAATTTTAGACAAACAGGGATTAGGTTTCACAGATGGGTCTGCATAGTGTATTGACCCAGCAGAACCTGCACAGGTCAGGCCGCTAATGCGAATGCCTCAGCGGGTGTTCTCATGTTCAGCGCCTGGTGCGGGCGCCGGTGGTTGTAAAAGTGGATCCAGTCCCCGATCAGCCGGCTGGCATGCTGCAGCGATTCGAAGCGATGCCGATGCACGCATTGCTCCTTGAGCGTACGGATCACCCTCTCGACCAAGCCGTTCTGCTCGGGGCTGTGTGGTGTGATGAATTCCTGACACAGGCCATAGCTTCTGACCAGGGCCGTGAAGCTGCGGCTGGTGAAGACCAGCCCATTGTCCGAGCGCAGTAGGAACGGAGCTGGCACGCGCCCGAGCGTCCCGAACCGTGCGATCAGCGCCTGCTCCAGTGCTGACTCCGCCGTCTTGGATCTCCCGCTGCGCGACAGGTGCCAGCCCAGCAGTTCCCGGCTATGGCAATCGATCACTAGGGCCATCGTGGTCCAGCCATCACGCCCGGCCCAGACCCGGCACATATCCGTGGCCCAGCGCTCGTTGGGCGCCTTGGCCACCGAGGGCAGCGACTGGATCCGGGGCCTGAAGCCCACCGGGCGCTTGCGCACCTGCCAGCCCTTGAGCTGGAAGATGCGCTGCACCGTGTTCTTGTTGAACCCCAGCAGGTGCGCCACGGTTCGGTACCCGAAGGACGGGTTCTCCTCGATCATGGCCTTGATCGGGGCCACGAAGTGCTCCTGCAGCGTGGGTGCAGCCTTCACCGGCCGGTAGTACACGCTGCGCCGCGGCACCTCGAACCACCGGCACAGCTTGCTGATCGAGGCGGTGATGCCGTCGGCCTGCAGTCCCTGGCGGATCATCTCGATCACTTCTCGTCCTCGCCCAGCAGGGACTGCAATTTTTTTCTTGCGCGCAACTCCAGCATCGCCTCGCCGTAGGCCTCCTGCAACTCCTTCAGTTGGCGCTCGTACTGCTCGCGCACATCCTGCGGGTTGGCCTTCAGCGCATTCTCCATGCCCTTGCGGCCATCTTCCACCCAGCCCTCGATCTCCGACGGCGGCAGGTCATAGGTTCGACTGGCCTCCGACACGCTGGTCTTGCCCTGGATGATCTCCAGGATCAGTGCCGTCTTGCGCTTTGCGGTCCAGCGTTTGATCTCTTCTTCCATCAATGTGCTCATGGTGTCTTCCTCTCGACGGTAACACCTGAGCAGGTTTTCAGTGGGTCAATACATGTATTCCAAGAAGACCAGCGCGCGCCGGTTAGCAACGCGGATCTCTTCGTCCAGACGCTCCAGGTATTCTTCGATCCGGTCGAGCTCGTAGAGGCGCTGCAGGTCGCGCTGGAATGCGGCTTGGCCCTTTCTGTCGTCCCCGCTGCAGAGACGGTTCACATACCAGTCCAACAAGCGGCTACGTTGCTCTGGCTGAGTGTCGATGTCTGTGACAGCGTCCATGCAAGCATTGACGCGGGAGACAGCCCAATGACGGGTTTCAGGTGTGCGGCGGACAACGACCATCAAGTGCAGGCAGATAGGTCGCTGGATCTCTGCTGTCACGTCGAGCGAACAGGAGCTTGCGACCCATAGCTGAAGTTGACCTGCAGCCAACAGAAGGGCCTTAGCCTGCTGGAGCCCTTCATAATCAAGACCTAACCATCACTGGGATCACAACGCTCACGATGGGAAAAGTTCTCCTTGGACTAACGTTCCGCACGGTGGCTTGTCGCCTGTCAAGAAATGAGTAGTAGCACCATGCATATTGGACTCGCAGACTTTGCAGAGCCTACTTTGCTGATACTTGGAGATTCAGTATCGCTGAACTGGCTTGCGGATTGCATTGAGGCGCGACAGTCAATCGATCTAGCGACATCGTCCTTCGTCAAACTGGTGAATGTGGGTTTGATGATTGTGTCCTCCGATGATGAGGGGAGTCTCAGTCGAAGTGATGTGCTGTTTGAGTGGAAGGTTTCGTCGTCGGAGGCGCAGCAATTCGCTGATCAATTGCGAGCGCTAGCAGCTGGTGACAAGCCGGGACATACGTACTTGGATTCCAAGGCAAATAGTGCGGGCGTGGAAGTCATTGCTTCAAAAGGCGAATACAGCGCAAATCCTGTCCTAACTTCCTGAGAAAAGCCATCTGACTTGACCGACTGCAACCACCCTGAAGCTATCGTTCGGAGATGCTCTGCGGCTGTCTGCTTCTGGCCGATCTGGGGCCGTCGCTTACCGATCCCCTGCAGCCATTGAAGCTCATCCTTTAGCAACTGTGCATCCACAACAGTCTTTTAGTTGTGCGCCGAACATCCTGTTTCCGAGAAAACCTCGATCAAGAAGCCCTAACTGACCAGCGATCTTTTGCCGGAGGCGCTCTGCGCTCTTGTTTTCCCCGTCTGTAGGGAAAGAGAAGAACGAAGGGGCAACATTTGCAGGCTCAAATAGAGCAAGCAGCAATGCCTCGCCCCCGGTCTTAGTGAGCAGTTCTACGCGGTTGACGGGACTCTTCCCTTGCAGGATGTATGACTGAACTGAGCCAAAAATCTCTAGAGGATAGGAGCACTGCTTTGGCTTAAAGAAGGCTGAGACTCTCGAAATGGTCACTTGACCACTAGATGCATCTAACGTGACTTGTCGCCGGCTTGCTATCAACTTATTCCAGAAAAGTAACAAGCCGGCTCCAGCAAAAACGACCGCCATGATGAGGTTTTCGGTATGCAAGAATCCCAGCAATAAGCCAAATACTGCCATACCCCAACACATATAGACGGTTAGGAAAGAGGGGTGACTCTTGACAGTAATGAGAGTTTGCAAGGGCATATTGCTGGACAAAATAAAGTTGTCTATTCTGAACAGTGTATGACTGCTTCTGGCTGGCAGCACCAGTTCGTGGACCTCACCGACCGCCGACCTGTCCAACTTGGCTCGCGTTCGGGGGTGTCTGCTTCCTGGCGCATACGTGTGGTCACACTATCGGCCAGAAGCAGCCGTTCGCGAAGGCTGCTTGGCCGACTGCTTAAAGCTAACAGCTGTCGGCCAGTTCCTTTACGCCAATGTCTCCAGCTGGGACGTCAATCAGATGGAAGCCGAATTTCTGTTTTTGGCCGATCTAAGACGGTCGCTGATCGACCAGATGAAGACGGTCAGCTTGCAGCTAAGTTCAGCGGTGCCATTGGGCGTCCGCTTGGATGATCTGTTCGGCCCCACTTTGGCGTCGAGTGTGCAAGTTTGCGTTGCGACGATGTGAGTGCAGGCCGAGAGTATCCTTGCTGGGGCGCTGGGTCAAATAGGCAATGCTGCCCTAAGCCATAGCGCATTGCCTTGAGCGCTATTTTTCATGTTCTTTTCGAACTGCCATTTGGCCGTTAGAAACCAACCGCGCCCACTGTCATATTTGATGCTCGGTCCGATGGCCATCCCACTGGTTTTGCTGTTGGGCAACTCAACTCCCATTTGCTTATCCAGTTGGGTCTGCTTTCGGTAATAGCCGCCCAAACCAAGTACCCAGCCATTTCCCAGCCCCCATCCAGCTGCATAGTCCAGGTGGAATTCTTGCCCTGACCGGTAATCAGTCGCCTTGTTCACGCGGTTGATGAGGTATCCCATGCGGAGGTCACCGTTGAAGCCTTGGTTGTTGAGATATGAAACAGCCAGAACTGGCTCCAAGGCAGAGTAGTTTCTGCCCAGGTTTGCAAGATCTCCATTCCGATAGCTTCCGGTGGGAAGCGTGACGTCCAGCCCAAGGATTGTGTGCAGGTTGGTCCCATGGTGATGACCCACGCCAAGGCCCATCGTGATATCACCGAGCCCGCTTTTCTTTTGAGACTGGCCGCCCATCTTGGCTTCAACCTCCACCAGCGGCGCAAGCATGTGCGCCACGAGATCACCGCCCAGTACCGAAACTCCTGGAACCCAGATGACACGAGGCGTGATCGCTGTGGCTCGAACCTTGAATCCAGGAATGTCTATCTGCTTTCCGGAGAAATCATTGAGCCGGTTGGCTTCGTAATGGTTCACGAAGGCGATCCCGTAGAGGCCTGGTGGGGGAAGCGCTCCCGCAACAAAGTTCTCCGCCCCGTTGGGGTAGACAGATCCTCCCCCTTCAGCAGCGTGCGCACTCGCTGCTGCAAAGACAGAAGCGCAGATCAGAAGGTGAATTGCTTTATCCATGATGTCTCCTTTTAGAACGTGATTCGTTCTTTCTTGTGTGGATAGGTGGTTAATGCGGTGGCCAGCAGGAAGGGCGCGGAAATCAGCTTGCTGTTGTTTGGCGTGTTCTGAGCAAGTCCAGGGCGACGTCGACAATCATGTCTTCCTGACCTCCGACCATGCGGCGCTTGCCCAGCTCGACCAGGATGTCCACGGCCTTGAGTCCGTATTTGGCGGCAGCCACTTCAGCGTGACGCAGGAACGAGCTGTAAACGCCTGCGTAGCCCAGTGCCAGCGTCTCGCGGTCCACGCGTACCGGACGGTCCTGCAGCGGGCGCACGATGTCGTCGGCCGCATCCATGAGCTTGTACAGATCGGTGCCGTGGTTCCAGCCCAGGCGCTCTGCGGCTGCGATGAACACTTCCAGCGGAGCATTGCCGGCGCCCGCGCCCATGCCGGCCAGGCTGGCATCCACGCGGTCGCAGCCTTCTTCCACGGCCACGATGGAGTTGGCCACGCCCAGGCTCAGGTTGTGGTGGGCGTGCATGCCGGTCTGGGTTTCGGGCTTCAGAATGTCCTTGAAGGCCCTGAAGCGCTCCCGCACATCATTCATGCCCAGGGCGCCGCCGGAGTCCACCACATAGCAGCAGGTGGCTCCATAACTTTCCATGAGTTTGGCCTGTTCGGCCAGGGCCTTGGGCGAGGTCATGTGGCTCATCATCAGAAAGCCCACGGCCTCCATGCCCAGCTGGCGGGCGTACTCGATGTGCTGGCGGGACACGTCGGCTTCGGTGCAGTGGGTGGCTACCCGTACCACGCGGACTCCGGCTTCGTAGGCAGCCTTGAGGTCGTGGACGGTGCCAATGCCCGGCAGCAGCAAGGTGGTGATCTTGGCGTGCTTGACCACGCTGGCCACGGCCTCAATCCATTCGAGATCGGTGTGGGCACCAAAGCCATAGTTGAAGCTGGAGCCTTGCAGGCCGTCGCCGTGGGCGACCTCGATCGAATCGACCCGGGCCTCATCCAGTGCCTGGGCAATCTGCCTGGCCTGCTCCACGCTGTACTGGTGACGAATGGCGTGGCTGCCGTCGCGCAGGGTCACGTCGGAGATGTAGATTTTCTTGGTTGGCGTCATGGTGTGTCGTCTCCTCAGGCGGCCACGGCAAGCGTCGCCAGCATGCGCTCGGCCATATGTTCTGCAGTGCGCAGTCCGGCGCTGGTCATGATGTCGAGGTTGCCGGCATAAGCGGGCAGATAGTGGGCCGCGCCCTCGACTTCCAGAAAGATCGCGGTTTTCAGGCCCGTGAGGGCATGGCCCACGCCGGGGATGCGGATCGGGGTGTCGATACGGTCGAACTGCACCTTCTGCTTCAGGCGGTAGCCCGGCACATAGGACTGCACGGCAGCGGCCATCTGCTCCACCGATGCGGCAATGGCGGCCTCGTCGGCCAGCTCGCTCAGGGTGTAGACCGTGTCGCGCATGATCAGGGGCGGCTCGGCCGGGTTCATGATGATGATGGCCTTGCCCTTGGTGGCACCGCCCACGACTTCGATCGCCTTGGACGTGGTCTCGGTGAACTCGTCGATATTGGCGCGGGTGCCGGGGCCGGCACTCTTGCTGGCGATCGAGGCAATGATTTCGCCGTAGTGCACCTTGGCCACACGAGAGACGGCGGCCACCATGGGGATGGTGGCCTGGCCGCCGCAGGTGACCATGTTCACATTCGGCGCGTCCAGATGCATGTCGCCGTTGACCACGGGAATGCAGTACGGGCCGATGGCCGCCGGCGTCAGGTCGATCATGCGGATGCCGGGCTTGAGGCTGCGCAAAAAGGCGTCGTTCTTCACATGTGCGCCGGCGCTGGTGGCATCGAACACAAAGTCGATCTCTGCGAACCCGGGCATGCGCGTGAGGCCTTCCACGCCCTCGTGGGTGGTGGCCACGCCCATGCGGGAGGCGCGGGCCAGGCCGTCGGAGTGGGGGTCGATGCCGACCATGGCGCCCATCTCGATGTTTTTGCCATGGCGCAGGATCTTGATCATCAGATCCGTGCCGATATTGCCGCTGCCGATGATGGCGGCCTTGAGTTTCTTGCTCATGGGGGTCCTTGTAGGAGAGGGATCGTCAGGCCAGGCGGCAGCCGACGCTGCCCAGGCTGCCCAGATGTGCCTGGACCAAGTCGCCGTTGCTGAGAGCTACCATGGGTCCCAAGGCACCGGACAGAATGAGTTGGCCAGCGCGCAGGGGATGGCCGCGCTCGGCCATGGTGCAGGCCAGCCAGTAGGCTGCGCGCAGAGGGTGGCCCAGGCAGGCGGCGCCTGTGCCGACCGAAACGGTCCTGCCGTTGATGCTCATCTGCATGCCAAGGGCCGAGGTGTCCAGTGCGCCGATGCTGACAGGCTGTTCGCCCAGCACATAGAGACCCGAAGATGCGTTATCAGCCACGGTATCCACCAGGGTGATCTTCCAGTCCTGAATCACGCTGTCCACGATCTCCAGCGCTGGCAAGGCATAAGCCAGGGCGTTGACGAACTCGGCCCAGGAGGTCGCATGGCTGCCTAAATCCTTGCCGACGACAAAGGCAACCTCGGCCTCCACCTTTGGCTGGATGAGTCGACTCATGGGAATGGTGTCTCCATTCAGGTATTCCATGTCGTCGAACAGAACACCGAAGTCGGGCTTATCCACCCCCAACTGCTGTTGTACTGCTTTGCTGGTGAGTCCAACCTTGAGGCCTACGATGCGACGGGCAGGATCTTCCAAGCGATCCAGTGTATTGAGTTGAGCTATCTGGTAGGCAGCGTTGAGCCCGGAGATGCCAAAGGTTTCCGATACCCTCGCGATCGGGCAGCGGGAGCTGCGAGCCTCTCGTATGGCCAAGGCAGCAGCATGAAGGTTTGTTGATGGGGCAGTCATAGGGGGGGCTGTGATTGGGGAAGAAACAAGGCTCTTTGCCTAAGGTCGCAGTCGGCCGACCACACCACAGACCTGGTGCAGCCGGTGGTGAAGTGCTGTTTGCTCTTGGGGACCTCTATTCGAAGACCATGAGATCGCGTGCCACTTCGACAGGTCCACTGAAGTGCTTGCGAACGCCGTCGGTGTATCGCGAATCAGGCTCATCGCCGCCGGGGACCAGATGTGTCAGGATGACTTTCTTGACGCCTGCGGCCTTGGCGAGCAAGCCGATGTCTTCCGGTACGGTGTGCTCCTCGGTCATGTGGCGCATCATGCCGTCAGCTACTGCATCGGGGACATGCTGTCGTCGCATCATTTCGCTTGTCAGTGGCAGGTCTATAACCTCATGCACCAGCAGGTCGGCATCCTTGGCGAAGGCAATCAGCGCTGGACATTGGCCTGTGTCGCCGCTGAATACGATGGTCTTGTCGGGCGTCTGGATGCGCAACGCATAGGAACGATCCTGGTCAGCGCGTTTGGCGTCGGCAGCTGGGTCTATCTTGTAGTGACAGTTCTCCTGGGCCGTAACGCTGATCAAGTCATCCTTGAAGACGAGGCCATTGCCCTGGATGTCATGTGCATGAAATGCTTTTTCAGGAGGGAGTTTTCCGCTCTTGGAGTCTGCCTGGCGGATGCGGGCATTGACTGAGAAATACTGAAGAAAGCCATTCATCGTGGACTTGGCACTCGGCGCGTAGACATCGACAGGCCATATTCCCAGGTCCCACTGCACGCCCAGCAGGGAGCCCCAGCCGGCATTGTGATCGTCATGGTCGTGGGTGATGAAGATCTGCCTGACCTTGCGCAGATCTATGCCTGCTGCATACAGTTGTCGCAGGACACCGTCACCCGCATCAATGACATATACCTTGTTGCCCACCATCAGTGCATTGGCAGGCTGCGACCGAGTGGTGGATGGCAGGGGGCCGCCCTGGGTGCCAAGGGTCACAAGTCGCGTCTGCGCAGATGTTTCGCCAGCCCAGGCGGCCACCAGCAAGCTCGCACACAGAAGAGTCTTCAGTTTCATGCTGTTCTCCATTTTTGGAATTTCTGCATGCAGCGGGCCTGTTCCGATTCACGCGGCGGAGCAGGCCTATGCAAGTGCTTAGTTGCTGGCGATGAAGTCTGCAACCAGGCGGTTGAATTCCTCGGCGTGTTCGATCATTGCCCAGTGGCCGCATCGGTTGAGCAGTACCAGTCGACTGTTGGGGATGCAGGCGAGCAGAAACAGAGAGCTCTCATAAGAGACCACACGGTCGTCGCGACCGTGAACCAGCAGCGTGGGGATCTGGATCTGCGGCAGTTTGGAGCGGTCCACCCACTTAGGCAGCGGTGCACCCTGGGGCAGTCCAGCGACGTAGTTCTTCAGATGTTCCGGGCGGGCCAGCGCCGCATCGGAGCGCGCTTTCGTCAATTCGGGGGTGGCAAAGCGCGCTTTGTCGAAAGTCATGATTTCAACCAGACGGCGCATGTTCTCTGGTGTCGCGTCCTGGTAAGCCTGGATCAGAACCTTCAGACCTTCGGAGGGGCCGTCGCCGGCTCCGAACAGCGAAGGCATCTTGCCCACGGGAGGGCCCATGGTGACGAGGTGGCTGATGCGCTCCGGATACTCGGTGGCCAGACGCAGAGAAGTCTGGCCACCCATGGAGTTGCCGACAAAGGCCGCCTTCTCGATACCGAGGGCATCCATGAACTGGATGACTGCATCCACATGATCGAGACGGTCCACCGTGCACGCATCGGACAGGCCCCAGCCAGGCATATCGACCGCGAGCACGCGGAACTGGCGTGCCAGCGCTTCAATGTTGCCGGAGAAGTTGCTCCAACCGGTGGCGCCCGGACCGCTGCCATGCAACAGGATGACGGGGTGACCTTCACCGGCTTCGTAATATTGCAGGTTCCAGTCGCGAGTTTTGACGGTTCGGCTGGTGCTGGCTTGCGTGATAGACATTGGTATCTCCTTGAGACGTTGGGGTAAACGAAATGAAGTCGAGGCTCAGGCTTGCAGCAACTCGGCTACAGCCTTGGGGTGGCGGTGTCCCCAGCTACTGAGGTGATCCAGGTGCTGGACCTGCCAGGTCTGCTCATCAATGACCAAGCCACCCCAGCCGAACTCCACGTTGAAGCCCGAAGGGGTACGGACATAGAAGCTGAACATCTGATCGTTGGGGTGCATGCCTAGCGTCATCTCGAACTGCCTTCGGTCGTCCATGCAGCGGTCATAGGCATGACCCACGTCATCCATTGAGGACACTTCGACCATGAAGTGGTGAATGCGCTTGGGAAACGGCATATTTGCCAGGGCCAAGGTGTGATGGCGACCATTGCAGTGCATGAAAGCCACGCTGGCAATGAAGTTGGGAGCCAACTTCTCATCGATCACGTCGGTCAGTTTGAAACCGAGTAGCCCATACCAGTCCATCAACTGCTGGCGATCCATGCCGCGCTCCATAAGTACCTGATGGCCCGCGCCGCCGAAGCCTGTCACAAAGCTGGATTTCAGCGCTTTGGAAACGAACGGTGTGCTTGCGGTTGCGAATCCCGTGACCAGCTCCACACGATTCCCGAGTGGGTCCGCCGTTACAAAGATGCGCTGAACCTGCCGCTGCTTCGCCAGTAGTTCGTCGCCTTGCCGTACTTGGTGGCCGGCGGCTTGTAGCCGCGAAACGATGGCATCGAGGTCTGCATCGCTGTCGCATTCAAAACCGGTGAGCGATAGATCGTCTGCGGGGCCCTTCTGTATCAACCATCGATAGACTTTGTCATCCATGCGCAATTGCAGGGAGTCAGAGCTCCTGGAGCCCAGCTGCATCCCCAGCAGGTCGACGCCGAAGCGCTCCCAGTCGGCGAGGTCACTGGCCTCAATGCCCACATAGGCAAGTTGATTCACGCTACTCATTTGAGTCTCCTTACAGAACTACGGGAGGTGTCAGGCGGGCACAGCGAGGCCACTGGTATCGGCTGCCGCTACGAACTTGTCGGGGCGTATTGCGATGGCTTTGACTCCGTAGCGCTGTAGCCAAGGCAGTAGCACGTTGTCGAGATCCACCAGCTCATCAGAACCGTGCGTGTAAGCGGTTTTGGGGCGCACCGTGAGGTAGCGAGCATTGAGCGCGTCCCAGCCTGCTTTTTCTTCTGGGGTCAGCAAGTCAGCTGGATTCGTATCGATGCCCAACAAGACAAAGCCGTCGCCCAGCAGAGCGTCGAGGCGAGCCATCTTTCCGAAGGTGTCTCCCGCGATGGGCTGAGGAATCATTCGGCCGACGATGCTGGCATCGCCCGTGACGCCACGTATCCATCCGGCCTCCAGTGCAGGCGGTGCGATCAGTGGTGGCTCGTAGGGCGTGACTGTCTCGGTGGGCACCGCATGGAGGGCTTCGATCTCCTCGGCACTAGCCTCCTGCTTGATTACCCGTCCCAGAGCTACGGCCAGATTGGTGTAGAAGACCGCATTGGGGCGGCGTTCCGTTTCATAGGTGTCGAGCCAACTCTCGGACAACTCACCCTTGATGACGCGAGCCATCTTCCAACCAAGATTAAAAGCATCACGCATGCCTGTCTGCATGCCAGCGCCTGCCCATGGGGGCATTAAGTGAGCGGCATCACCGGCCAGGAAGACACGATCCTTGCGCCACGTGTCGGCCATACGTACATGGTGTTTGTAGAACGCGTGCTGGTGAATCTCGACATCGTCTTCCGTAACGCCCAAGGCATTGAGCAGTGGCCAGACCTCTGCGCTGGATGGGTAGTCGGCCGGTGTCTCGCCTGGCGTGAGAGGAATTTCCCAGCGGTGATTGCCAGCCGAGAGCGCGATATCAACCACAGGGCGGTTTTTGTCAGACCAGAAAGTCAGAAAATCACGATCAGGCCACCAGCGCTTGACGCGGCAGTCGATGACCACCCACGTCACGTCATTGGTGTCACCCAACAGATCTATCCCGAGCATCCCACGGCAAGGGCTGGAGCCCCCGTCGGCGGCAATCGCGTAGCGTGCCCGCACGGAACTCAGCTTGCCAGTTGCTTTGTCATGGCTGGTCAGCGTCACGCCGTCAGCGTCTTGCTCGATAGCGATGACTTCAGCGCCGTACCGGACCTGTAGGCGCTCCCCGTAGGCATCACCGCAGCGGCGCAGTTCAGCCTCCATGGTGGGTTGGTAGATGTTGTAGAAGCGCGGCTTGCGACCCAAGGTGCTCGGTGGGTGCTCCACTCGCATGATTTCCGTGCCGTCATAAGTGATCCAGCGAAGCGCGCGCTGTGGATCTATGACTTTCTCGATGCGCTCATCAATTCCCAGGTCCTGGAAGATACGCATCGTCCAATCGTTGACCGTCACAGCACGGGCTCGTTGATAGATGTCTTGCTCACGCTCCAGCGCAATCACAGATACGCCTTTGTTGGCGAGGGTTAGCGCGCCGATCAGCCCTGTCGGGCCATAGCCGACGATGGCAACGTCTGCGTCGTAGGTCTTGGTGGTCATTTAGCTTGTCTCCTGAGTTCGCAACCGTTGGTGCCAGTCATGACGCTCAGATCAAGCATGCTTTGACATGGATTAGATTGGACCAATCGGTACAAAACAAGAATGTACCGATTGGTCCATAATCTGTGATCAGCAAGAACCCTTAAGGGTTTTGACGTATGCGTTTAATGTGCATACTTATTAATTGTTCGCACGTTCTGAGAGGGGGCAGGTGTATACATGGCAAATGCTTCTAGGTGATGCATGTGAAGCTGCCAGGCACATACACTGCACATATGGAAGAGAGCAAAAACAATGGAAATCGACGGGGGCAACGTTCGCGTCAGGAGATACTTGATGCAGCAGCCAAAGTGATGGCTACACGTGGCTATGCAGGCACATCCATGTCCGCACTAGTGCAGGAAAGCGGCATTCCCAAGAGCGCGATCTATCACCATTTCGAGTCAAAGGCAGGTCTGCTGTCCGAAGTGATGGCGCGTGGCGCGAGGGAGTTCTTCGCTGCGATGCGCGATGCTCATCAGCCACCCCCGGAAGGTGGAACGCCACGTGAGCGACTTGGTTGGTACTTGCACAAGACTGGTGAAGTCTTTGTGCATCGAGAGGACTTTCTTCGTCTGCTGCTGCTGCTGGTTATGAGCAGCGAGGCCACAGATGCTCCCGAAGCAATGCAAACGATCGCCGAGATCCGTAAAGAGGGTCTCGACTACATGCGACACATGATTCGGATGTCCTTTAACGACAAGGGCGAGAAGGTCGCTGATGAGTTGGCGAATGCATTGGCATTCTTCGGTGTCGCAGGCTTCGACGGTGCATTCGTGGGTATGCAATCGGGTGATGGCCGAGCGATGTCGCAATACATGGCCCAGCTCACTGATGCGATGGTGGCTCTCGGTGAAGCTCAGACTTGTGTTCGGTGTTGAGTCACAGGCTAACCGACATGCAAACTTGCGGCCAAACTTCGTCCAGATTGCCTAGTGTCGAGTGACCACTCCCGCCCAGAGCAGACACTGGCTAGTGTTCTTACGAACGACCGAATTGGGTCGGCAGCACCCGTTCGCAGTTGACGAAAGCTGCCGCTCAGGTTGTCTGGCGCACTGCGACACAGCCAGTTGCCGGTTTGAGGCGCATAGCGGACGTCTGGGCTGATAGCAGGTCAACGTCTGGTATCGGCAGCAGCAGTCACAGGCTTACCAAATCTCAGTGGCTGCAACCAGCCTATAGCTGTCCATCGATTGGGAAGTAGGTGTGAAAAACGATGGAGAAACGTTGCACAAAGAGCACATGTTTGTGCTTAAAAGTATCCGATTGCGTGCCGTTTTCCGTGAACGGTTTTCATATTTTTTTAACAGTACAAACAAAAATGCCCGCTTGTTAGCGGGCACTTCTGCTGCAAGCTCTGGTTTAGCTTGCGATGTTTGGTAGGCGCGATTGGACTCGAACCAACGACCCCCACCATGTCAAGGTGGTGCTCTAACCAGCTGAGCTACGCGCCTGTCGTCGATGGGATGAATTCTAGCAGTGGAAAAATGGTGGTTTGGGCAAAGTCGCGACTTTTTTGCGTTGGAGGCCCATTTTTTTCCGATCCGCCACCCGGGCCTGGGCTTGGCGGGGTGCCGCTGATTCGCTACTAAACTTTGATGTGTGTTCCATCAATTGAATCGGCAACCCCATGACAAAAGCACAAGCAGGCATTCTGGCGTCTCTTCCTGAGCAGGGGCGTTATGTTTTTTTCACCCTGGCCGGTACAGGTGCAGATCTGCAGAACAGTCTGAAGCAATTGCAGACCAGTGTTGACGGTCAGCAGGTCGTAGCGGGCCTGGGCATGCAGGTGCTGCAGCAACTGGACAAGAAACTGCCGTTGATGCGCGAGTTCCCGCACCTCAAGGGCCCACAGTTCAAAGCACCCAGCACACCTTATGCGCTGTGCCTGTGGCTGCGCGGCGATCAGCGCGGTGAGCTGATCGCCCTGACGACCAAGCTGACCAATTTGCTGGCACCGGGCTTCAAGCTCGATCACATCGTGGATGCCTTTGTGCACCAGCGCTCGGACAACGGCCATGGCCGCGACCTGACCGGCTATGAAGACGGCACCGAGAACCCCGATGACGATGAGGCCGTGGTCGCCGGCATTGCTGCAGAGCTGGGGGCAGGTCTGGACGGCTGCAGCTACTGGGCCTTGCAGCAGTGGGAACATGACTACTCGGCTTTTGGCTGCATGAGCACCACGGAGCAGGACCATGCCGTGGGTCGCCGTCGCAGCGACAACGAGGAGCTGGACGATGCCCCTGAGTCGGCCCATGTCAAGCGCACGGCGCAGGAGAGCTTTGAGCCGGAAGCCTTTGTGGTGCGACGCTCCATGCCCTGGTGGAGCGTCAGCCCGCAGGGCAGTGATCGCAGCGGTTTGATGTTCTCTGCCTTTGGTTGCAGCTTTGACGCTTTCGAGGCTCAAATGCGTCGCATGCTGGGCATGGATGACGGCATCAGCGATGGACTGTTCCACTTTTCCAAGCCGTTGACAGGATGCTATTTCTGGTGCCCGCCGGTTCGCGGCGGCAAGCTCGATCTGACGGTGCTGGGTCTCCAGGCCTGAGAAATGGCCGGGCAAAGAAAAACGGGCCGTCTGGCCCGTTTTTCATGTGGCGTCATCACCAAAAGGCAATGACGAGGGCCTCCTAGTTGGCCTTGCCTGCGCTGGCCGAGGTCTGGGTGGCAAACGTGATTTGCGACAGTCCCGCGTGGCGGGCCGCTTCCATGACGGTCACCACCGACTGGTGCGGGGAGTTGGCATCGGCACTGATGATGACCACGCTGTCATTGCCCGCTGTTGCCGCACCGGACAGGGCGGCTGCAACAGAGGAGACGCTGCGGTCATCCACGCCTTGCTTGTTGACGGAGTAACGACCGTCGGCAGAGACGCCGACGATGATTTCCTTGGGGCGGTCGCGTTGCTGCTCGGCGTCTGCCACGGGCAGGGTCAGCTGCAGCTCGGTGAACTTGCTGTAAGTGGTGGAGAGCATCAAAAAGATCAGCACCACCAGCAGCACGTCGATGAAGGCGATCAGATTGATCTCGGGCTCATCGCGGTGACGAGGACGGAAGTTCATGGTGGATGTGTTCCGCTTCTTACTTGGCAGGCTTGAGGCGGCCCAGATGGCGCACGAACTGCTCGGACGCCAGTTCCATGCCCAGCAGATAGCCGTCCACACGGGCGCGGAAATAGCGCCAGAAGATCAGCGACGGGATGGCCACCATCAGGCCGAACGCCGTGTTGTAGAGCGCAATCGAGATGCCATGGGCGAGCTGGGCGGGGTTACCGGCGCCGGAGCTGGCTCCGGGCTGGGAGCCGAAAATCTCGATCATGCCGATCACCGTGCCCAGAAGGCCCAGCAGCGGCGCCGCCGAGGCGATGGTGGCTAGGGCGCTCAGATACTTTTCCAGCTTGTGGGCGGCGGCGCGGCCCGCGCCTTCCATGGCCGAGCGCAGCTCTTCTTCGCTGCTTTCGGGATGTGCCTGGCGGGTGCGAAGACCAGTGGCCAGAACCTCCCCCAATACTGAGCTTTGGGCCAGTTGCTGGGTGGTTTCGGCACTGGGCAGGTTCTTGGTGGAGACCGAAATCGCTTCATTGAGCAGATTGGTCGGCGCGACCTTGCTGGCTTTCAGCGAGGCAAAGCGCTCAAAAATCAGGGCCAGGGCCAGAATCGAGCAGGCAATCAAAGGCCAGATAGGCCATCCTGCGGCTTGTATGATCGACAGCAACGTTGCTCTCCCTCGTCGTTCAGAAATTGCAACCGATGATTATGACCCACTGCCGTGCCGCCGCGACCCGTTTTTACAGGCCTCATGCAGCCGGCATGACTCAGCGCAGCACGATCGCGAGGCAGCGCTTGAAGCGAATGGAGCTTGGAGCGGCAGAGCAGGCCCAAAGAGCTTGCGTTTCTTTTCGAATGCTTTCGCGTATAGCACAGAAATCTGTGGATAACTTTGTGATCTAGTTGCTGTGCCGGGAAGTTATCTGCTTCGCTCTAAAGGCTTGTTACGAGTTTGACACCTGTGTGAAGCTTTATAAGTTGTTTTAAATCAATAAGATAGATGATGTTCTTCATGTGCTGTTTAGGATTTTTCTGGCTTTGTCGCCGACAAGGCTGGACGCCGACATCTGTGGAGAATCCGGCACGCGTAAGACCTCGCTGACACCGCATGAATTCACTGTTTGAACGTCCAAACCCAGCAGCCACGCCGCATGTGTGGGAAATTGGCGCGCTATGCCACGCCATTGGCGATGCCTTGCAGGCGCGCTTCAATCCGGTGGCGGTGCGGGGCGAGCTCAGCGGCTTTTCGCGCGCTGCCAGCGGGCATTGCTATTTCAACCTCAAGGACGCGAGCGGGCAGATTCGCTGCGCCATGTTCCGTCGTGCGGCCGAGCAGGTTGGTTTCTCGCCGCGTGATGGCGAGCTGGTCGAAGTCAGAGGGCGTCTAGGCGTCTACGAGCAGCGTGGCGATCTGCAACTGGTGGTGGAGAGCATGCAGCGAGCCGGGCAGGGGGCCTTGTTCGAGCAGTTTCTTCGCCTCAAGGCCCAGCTGGAGTCCGAGGGCCTGTTCGACTCTGCGCGCAAGCGATCGCTGCCACCCTTGCCACGCGGCATCGGCCTGGTCACGTCCTTGGGGGCGGCCGCCTTGCACGATGTGGTGACGGCGCTGCGCCGCCGCGTGCCGCATATTCCGGTGGTAATTGTTCCCGCCCTGGTACAGGGGCTCCAGGCGCCGCAATCGCTTGTGCAGGCGCTATTGAAACTGTATCGCCTGGCGCAAGAGGGGCAAGAGGAAAGTGGCGATTTGCGTGGTGATTCCGCACGGCAGCCGGTGATTGACACCATCTTGCTGGTGCGCGGTGGTGGCTCGCTGGAAGACCTGTGGGCCTTCAACGACGAACAGCTGGCGCGCACCATTGTCCAAAGCCCGGTGCCGCTGATCAGCGGCGTGGGTCACGAAACCGACTTCACCATTGCCGATTTTTGCGCCGACCTGCGTGCGCCTACGCCCACGGCTGCGGCCGAGCTGGTTGCCCAGCCGCGCGAGGTCTGGCTGGGGGCTCTGGGTCTGATGCAGGACCGTCTGGACAATGCCGTGCAGCGTGTGCTGGATCGCCAAGCCCAACGCCTGGATATCGCGGCCCAGCGCCTGGGCCGGCCCAGCGAGCAGCTGGCGCGCAACCAGCTGCAGCTCAGCCGTCAGGCGCAGCGCCTGCGTCATGCCATGCTCTTGAAACTACAGCGGCTTGCGCAGAACCAGCAAGCGCTACAGGTCAATCTTCCCAATATCTTCCAGCGCAATCTGGAGCAGCAAAAGCAAGCGCTTGATCGCATCGACCTGCGCTTGCAGTTGCTGGACCCGCGCCTGGTGCTGCAGCGCGGCTATGCCTTGCTGACGGATGAGCAGGGAAGGGCTGTGACCCAGGTCCGGCAGGCCGTGCCGGGAGCGGCGCTGAAGGCTCAGTTGTCGGATGGGGCGGTGGATGTGGTGGTCACTCAGCCGCGTTTGCTTTGATGCTCGCTAGCCACAAGCTGGCCGCAAAACACCCGCATGCTAACCGGGGTCTTCATCAGAACTCTTTTGCAATCAGCGCAGGCAATGCAGCGGGGGCAGTATCCATGCGCTGTAAGCCGTGAGCGAATGCTTTTGAGTGCATGCGCAATAGTCCTGATGAGTGGCGCGCAGCCCCTCAGTTCTTTCTACAATGGTCCGGTTAGTGCAATACTTGACGTCTGTAGTACAGCAATGTGCTAGCCGCCCCGGTCGGCACAGCGGCCACCGCTCAGACGCCTTGGCACTGGACGGCCCCAAAAATTTCAACCACGAGGAAAACCATCATGGAACGCACTCTGCCCCCCCTGCCATACGCTATCGACGCACTGGCTCCGTTCGGTTACAGCCAGGAAACCCTGGAATTCCACCATGGCAAGCACCATAACGCCTATGTGGTGAACCTGAACAACCTGCAAAAGGGCACCGAATTCGAAAACATGGATCTGGAGGAAGTCGTCAAGAAGTCTTCCGGCGGCATCTACAACAACGCTGCCCAGATCTGGAACCACACTTTCTTCTGGAACTGCATGACCCCCAACGGCGGAGCAGAACCCTCCGGCGCTCTGGCTGATGCCATCAACAAGAAGTGGGGCTCCTACGCCGAGTTCAAGAAGGCTTTCGTGGCTTCCGCTGCCGGCAACTTCGGTTCCGGCTGGACCTGGCTGGTGAAGAAGGCAGACGGTTCCGTGGACATCGTCAACATGGGTGCTGCCGGCACCCCCCTGACCACCGCTGACAAGGCGCTGCTGACCGTGGACGTGTGGGAACACGCTTACTACATCGACTACCGCAACCTGCGTCCCAAGTTTGTCGAAACCTTCCTGGAAAAGCTGGTGAACTGGAAGTTCGCCGAAGCCAACTTCGCTGCCTGATCACGGCAATACGGCATCAGGTCTGCAGCTGCACGGCTCGGACCTGATCGTTGGCAAAAAACCTCCGCAAGGAGGTTTTTTTATGCCTGTCTGCTAGGAATGAGGATTTTTTAGGTCTTTAGTTTTGATTGAGAAAGCGCAGGCGGCTATGTTTTTTGATGGCCTGTTGATGCATGGGAGGCATTGGCATGGAGGCGCGTGAGAGCCTGAACAGTCAGGCGGCTTCCGGGCGAGTGGAGGCAGGCGCTCGCATGCCCGTGTACTTTCTCTGTCATGGCGCCGGCCCAGGGCCGTGTTGCTGATCTCCGCCCATTGGGAAGAGGCGGTTTTCACCGCGCAGAGTGCCGCCCAACCTGGCATGCTGTATGACTACGGCGGCTTTCCGCCGCACACCTGTAACCTGGATTACCGTGCGCCCGGCTCGCCTGAGCTGGCAGGCCGGGTGAACGCTGCATAACACCTGGCCGTGGGCCGTGCGCTGGCTCTGTTGTGTGACGAGGGAGTTCTCATCAGAGGAGCATCTGCTGCCGTTGATGGGGATGGTTGGGGGGACGAGCAAGACCAGGCCCGCCGCGTTGACTTTGAAGAGACCGTTATGGGCTCGGCAACGCTGTCCAGCTACTGCCTTGAGGCCGGGGCGTAGCCAGGAGCTCCGCTTACTCCTGCTCGTCCAGCGGTCCATTCAAAAATTCTTCCCTGTCATCGTCAATCGAGTCAGCGGCCGCTTGAAGATAGGCTGAGAAGCTGGGGGCAATCCAGCAGATCTGGTCGGGGTCGTGCACATAGGCAATGATCTGGCCGCGCTGTCCTTCAGGACCGGGATGATGATCGGCCATTAGCACGATGTCGCCATAGAAGCTGGCAAACGGCTGCCAGCCGGTGTGCCACCAGCGTCCGCTCAGACGAGGGTCCTGGGATGCGGGGCCGGCCAGATCCCACATGCGCTGGGCCCGATTTTCCATGCGCAGTGCCAGGGCGATGGCCTGCGGTGGCGTGAGAAGGTCCAGTGCATCCACAAAGCCTGGCCGCTGAAACAGGGGCTGGGTGCTGTCGGCGCTGCTGCCAGCAGTCAGGCGCCAGAACGCGGCCAGATCGGTATCCAGAGGCCCCAGCGAGGCTGCCAAAGCGGCCAGACCCTGTTCGCTGGCCGGTGGCATGGGGTGAAAGCTTAGCTGGAATGCGGCATACACAGCCTGCAAATGCGCAAGATATTGGTCAGGTGTCATGGCGGCAGGCGCAGTACTCCGAGGTAAGTGAGTTGGACAGCGAAGTCGGGCTGGCAGCGGGTGTTGGGCAGGGACTGTTTGGATACACAGCGTGGCTCTTTGGATTCTCGGTGTAGTAAATCCGCAGTCTTTGCTTCATACCAGCACTCCTTGCGCCAGAGGCAGCCATGGTGTTGCTTTGGCCTGTTGAATCACAGACGATAGCGATCAGCATAGCGCTACTGGTGCACTCAATTTTTTGCGTGGTGCCAATTTGAAGCGCTTCTTGTGTGCTTGAACTTCAGTCAGAGGTCGGAAGCTATGAGGCCTAGTTCCGACCTTTGAATGTCAATTCAATCAAAGAGATGCCTGGCGCTTATAGATTCAAGAAATTTCAATCTCGTATGAAGTCGGATGTGAGAATGTATTCAGCTCTGAAGGTACGAAGTGCAGGGATAAACGAATAAGGCTGGCACCGTCGAATTATTTGACTCGCTGCAGGAATTAGTTGCCCGCTGTCGTCATTGGATTTTTCAGCATGAAGTTCCAGGCGTATCTATGCAATTCATGAGTTTATTTTTTTAAAAATAAATCAATGTTGAAGTATCTATTTTTTTTGCAAGGTGCGTGATTTCATGTAAATGGCTATCCCGAAAAGGATGATCTATCCCTTAATTGGCATTTTGTGAAATCTTCGGCCCATTGCTGGAAATCTCCGGAAGGCATAGGTTTGGCGATGTAGTAGCCTTGTGCAATATCACAGCCGAGATCTTTGAGTAGGTCCCAGTGCTCTTTGGTCTCCACGCCTTCGGCAACTGTCTTCCGTCCGAGATCATGCACGAGATCAATGGTGGAGCGCACAATCGTGGCCGAATCCCGGTCGCGATGCATTGCAGAAACGAATGACTGGTCTATCTTGATGTAATCTACTGGTAGTTTTTGTAGATAACTTAATGAGGAGTACCCTGTTCCGAAATCATCCACATAAAGAGGAATCCCTGCATCGCGCATCTCACTCAGTGCTCGTAGAGCATATTCAGCATGTTCCATTACGGTACTTTCCGTAATCTCAATCTCCAATAATCCGGTTGACACAGAGCGCTCCGAATGCCATTGGCGATACTTGGCGAAAAGCTGTTCATCTCTAAAGTTTCGCGCGGAGAGATTGATTGCAACAGGAACAGCACAACCTTTTGCCTGCCAGCTCTGCAGCAGATCAAGGGCTGCGACAATGACCCATTCCGTCAAAGGCTTGATCAAGCCTGTTTGCTCAGCCAAGTCGATAAACAATCCGGGAGGAATTAATCCTTTTAGCGGATGCATCCATCGTACCAAGGCCTCTGCTCCACAGATTTTCCCGGAGGAAAAATCAACTTTTGGCTGCAAAAATAGTCGCAGCTGGTTGCCTGCAATTGCTCGCCGCAGCTCCCCTGCCATGGTCAAGCGTCCTGCTTGATTTTTCTGACGCGACGGGTCGAATACGCACTGACTCAATCCGCGGGCCTTGGCTTGATGGGTGGCCTTTCCCATTTGACGCAATAGTTCATCGGCGGTTGTGCCGTGTTCGGGAAATAAAGCAATGCCAGCTCTTGCGCTGACATCCAATTCAATATCTGCGATCGGGAAAGGGCGGGAGATGTTTTTTTCCAACTCTTCGGCCAAGGCTACGGCAGACTCTCTATCCAGAGTGGGCGCCAATACTGCAAATTCATCTCCGCGTAAACGCGCGATATGTGCAGAATCAGGAATGCCTTGCCTTAGGCGCTCTCCGAAGTCTCTAAGAATCTGGTCCCCATTAGAGAAACCTAGCACCTCGTTGATTTCTCGAAGGCGTTCAATATTGAATTGCAAAGCCGCGATTGGTTCTGAAAGTGGAGAGCTTCCCTCAATTTTCGCAGTCAGAATTTCCCTGAATTCAATCGAATTGGGTAGTCCAGTCAAGGGATCATGGCGCAGCATATGATTCATCTCTGCTTGCACACGTTGTTGTTCTAAACGTGTACGCAGAATGGAAATCCCAAAAGCTAGATCGTCCGCTGACTCAGTCAGCAATGCGATTTCATCTTCGCCGAACGCGTTTGGTTCGGTGTCATAAATGGAGAGTGCGCCAATGACTTTGCCCTCAACCAATAAAGGGCAAGATACGCCTGATTTCAGGTCACCAAGCTTGTCGTGCCATCGAGCATGGTTGGAGTCCATGCGCATGTCGCGGACAAATTGAACCTTGCCGCTGCGAATTGCGCTAGATGTCAGACTTTGGCCTAGCTCCGTATCGGCTGCCATGAGTCCTAGGCTGCGAAGTGCTTCTATACCACCTGGATAATTGCACTCTGCCATCGGGTGTAGTTGTTGATTTGGCTCGTGGCCCGAATACCACACGGCAGCCATGCCATAGCCTCCTGCAGCCACGATGGCTCGGCACATGTTTTCAAGCAGACTCTGTTCTTCGCTGGCACGTAGCATGGTGCGATTGCCGGCGCTCAGAGTTCGCAGTCCGCGGCCAATGTGCTCTAACTCATGCACTCGTTGTTCAAGTTCACCATTGAGCGTCTGGATACGTTCTTCGTAGTGCTTGCGCTCGGTAATATCTGTGCCCAATACGTAATAGCCAGCAACCGTTCCATTGGCTTGGTGTTTGGGAACATACTGAATGGTTTGCCAAACTCCTGGAAAGGGCTGCCAATCATATGTTTGGGGCTCTCCTGCGAGAACCTTGCTGATCAAATCAATGGCAACAACATAGCGTTCCTCTCCAAGGATTTTTCTTACCGACTCACCTGTGATGTCTTCGCGGTCAGGTGCAAAGCACTGACGATACTGAGTGTTGACGTATTCGTAGTGCTGTTGCGCATTGACGTAGGCAATGAGCGCCGGAACGGCGCTGATGACGTTGTGCAGATGGCTTTGAATCTCATGCCATTGCAAAGTGCGTTGGTGCACGTCGGCTTCAAGTGACGCGTTTTGCTCACGGATGATCCGTTGTGCCTTTCGTTCCAGAGTCACGTCCCGAAAGACTAGTACAGCACCTCGTAGTTGGCCTTTGGAATCGCGGATGGGGGCGGCGCTATCAGAGATGGGGCGTTCGGTACCATCTCTGGCAATGATTGAGGTGTAATCGGCAAGTACCTGCACTTGCCCGGTGGCTAGCACCGATGCCACAGGAATGTGAGCAGGCTCGCGGGTCTGCTCATGGATGATATTGAATACTTCCCCGATAGAGCGGCCTTGAGCTTCGTTAATACTCCAGCCTGTGAGCTGTTCGGCCACTGAATTCATGCGGGTGATTCGCCCTTCAGTGTCTGTTGCGAGTACTGCATCGCCGATCGAGTGCAAGGTAGTCACAAGGCTTTCTTCATTGTCAGCCAGAGCACGCTGACTGGCTTGTGTTTCCCGCAATTGTCGTCTTATCAGAAGATAGGAGCAGCCCAACAGCAAGATAAGTGCTACAGCGACCAATGCTCCAGCCATCACCAGTTTATGACGCGCTTGTTTGTGCTCGGCCTCTTCCAGGGCGAGCCGCAGGCGCGCCTCGGTATCCATCTCGCTCAGCAATTCATAGGTGCGCAAACGCGTGGATGCAAGCGTAGTTGCGGCAGCAAATGCATTTGCTGCCTTCTGGCCTTGGGTATTGCGCAATTTTTCAATTTGGCGTGCAGCAGCCATGCGCTGGTCGATGACTTTGCGCAGCTCTGTCCAGCGACGTTGTTGATCTGGATTGTCGATCGTTAGCTGCCGTATTTTTTCCAGCGCAAGCTCTCGCTCGGCCATCGCTGCATTTCGCTCGGCAATATGCTCAGCATTACCTGTCAGACGGAAATTCTGACTGGTTAGTTCAGATTGGAAAGAGTAGCCTCTGACGCGATCTATATTGTTGAGCAACTGGTGTGCATGTGTCACCATTTGGGCGGCTTTGGCCGCATCACTTGCGACTTCCCACGTCGATAGTGCCATCGCGATCACTACCAGCGCGGCTGCTCCAAATGCAGTGACAACCTTGGATTCGAAACTAGACCTCCGCACCATAGAACGCGCTCCTACGCTAGATGCTGGCCGCTACAAGCCATTTTTCACTTGTCGCGGGCCTAGGCTGACATCACCATCCATGCAAGGGCTCCAGACACTCCATATGGGAGGAGTGTGCAGGGTCTCGTTAGCATGCAAACTGAGGGATACAAGCTCAAATATACAAACAATATGCGCTTTGTTTCATTTGTTGTCATTGGTTTACATTGCGGAGGGCTCGAAATTTGCGAGATTCTGTGTGTGTCGGCTGGTCTTGAAGCGTCCGTTTGCTAGTTCTGCATGGCAATGTGATTTCAGTCGCCAGCAGATAAATAGCGTTCTTTTTCAGCATCATTGATACGATCAAGACGCATTACACAATGCGCTGGGTTCAAGTCGCTGTGAGTCTTTGCAGCTGAGCCTCAACAAGAACTCGCTTTTTTCTTTTGAATTCTTGAGCGATATCAGCTTGGAGAACGTTATAAAAATGCCCAACTTTGAATGAAAACTGGGCATTTTTTAGGAGTGGTGCGACGTCCCTCGCTTCCAGTAGCACAAGGCGTTGGAGTCCGGGGTTAATTTAGGCGGTTTTGCATCAGCCTCTGGGCATAGGCAGCGGACGTCAGTCCGCCAAGTGATCTCTTGGGCCGCTCTTCGTTGTATTCCCGGCGCCAGGCCTCAACAATTACCCGGGCATGCGCCAGACTGGTGAACCAATGTTCGTTCAAGCATTCATCCCTAAAGCGTCCGTTGAATGATTCGATGTAGGCGTTCTGGTCGGGCTTGCCCAGTTCGATCAGAAACAGCTGAACACCTCGGTCATGAGCCCAGGTCAGCATGGCGCGCCCGCAGAGCTCCTTGTCGTTGTCGGTTCTGATCGCTTTGGGCAGTCCCCTGGTGTCGACAAGTTGCTCCAGAATGCGCACCAGTTGATTGCCACCCAAGGCCCGGTCCGGCACGATGAGGCGTCATCCATGACCGTCAGGTTTTTGATGCTGCGTCCTTCTGCTGTGCGCTCAAAGACAAAGTCCATGGACACACTTGGTTGGCCGCTGTGGGACGTACCAAGGGATGGCGCTCCGATAGCGGGATCTTCTTGCATCTGCGTTTTTTGACCTGAACACCGGCTTGGGCATACAAACGATCCACGCGCTTGTGATTCACGATCTCTCCGGCCTGGCGCAGCTTCAGGTAGATCATGCCGGCGCCGTAGCGGCGATGACGCTGCGCCAGAGCGATGATCTTTTCTGTCAAAGCACAGTTGTGGTCGCAGACGGGTTCGTAGCGCAGGGCGCTGGCGCTCATGCCGATGACACGCAGCGAACGACGCTCGCTCAGTCCCCGGCTGACCATGTGATGCACCAACTCGCGCCGTGCAGGTGCGCCCACCACTTGTTTCTCAAGGCTTCTTTCGTCACCTCGTTCTCCAGCATGGACTCGGCCAGTAGCCGTTTGAGTCATCCGTTTTCGGTTTCCAGCTCCTTCAGACGTTTGGCATCGGACGCACTCATGCCGCCAAACTTGCTGCGCCAAAGGTAATCGCTGGCTTCGGAGAAACCGTGCCGTCGGCACAGCTCAGCCACCGACAAGCCCGAGTCTGCTTCCCGAAGGAAGCCAATGATCTGTTCTTTCGTAAATCTCTTCTTCATGTCCAATCTCCTGCTGCATGGAATTGGACTCCAGCTCACCTGCTACTCAATTCCGGGGGGACATCGGCGGGAGTGAGATGGCTCACGGCATCGTACGCTCAACCTCTGTCAGCTGGGCTGCTCCCAAGCTGCGTCAGACGTAGGAGGTCGAAACCCATGCCTAACCTCTACAAGCAGTTCATGGATCTGCAGTCGCCCAAGCCTTTGTTGGTGGGCTCGGTGGCTTTTGTGATCAGCAGCGTAGCTTCGGTTGAGCTGCCAGGCGGTGGCCGCCTGCAGGCACGAGGCCCGACCCAAGTTGGACAGCGCGTGTTTGTGAGTGACGGAGCGATCGAGGGGGGAGGCTCCGAGCCTCACCTATTTAGAGGCGGAGGTGTAGAAGCAAATCCGAGAGAGGAGATGATTGCGAAAAATAAAAGTGGCCTTAGAGGCCACTTCTACTTGCCAGGTTAGATCTCAAACTTGGAACGGTCTTGATCCTTGATCCAGTTCGGAGGCTTCCCCCGGCCAGTCCATGTTTGGCCCGTCACAGGATCACGATATTTAGGGGCGACAGAGCCAGCCTCGCGCTTTTGCTTTGCAGAGCGGAAGATATCGTCTTGCGTAAGACCGAAGGCCTCGACCAAGTCTCTGATTTTTTGCACTGCGCCAGCGACTTCTGCCTTTCGAGCGGCAGCAATTTGCTGCTCAAGAGCTTCGCGTTGCGCCAACAAGTCCTTGTAAGAATGTGTACTCATCTAAAAGAGGTCCTATGTAAGTTTTGAACCAGCACCAAGGGGATGTACCCATACATGAGATACGTCGTTTATGCAGTTGGTTCACTTTCAATCGAAAGTGGCCGCGCACATTGTGTCTCAACTTGATGCGCGGCAATTCCGAAAAACATGAGGCGATGCAAAAAAGTAGGCTGAGCCCAAGTTTCAAGCTGTTTGGAAAGGGTGTCATCTGGCTCGAGCGCTGTCCTGCCAGAAAGGAAAGAGGGCAGCCGGTATGGGCTTATAGCTGGGTCTGAAGGGCGCACCTAAGGTGAGCGAACAGGCGGTGTTATCGCCTCCGATGTGTTTTCCTCTTCATCCATGGAAATCCAGATACAGTCAATGCATGACTCTGGAATTCAAGCGCCTTACCGAAGTTGGTTTGGCTGAAATCATTGCGCTCAACAACAATCCCGAAGTGCTACGCCAAATGCCCCTGGGCAGCGCAGATTTCGATGAAGTCAAAGCCAAGGATTGGGTTAGCCACAAAGATGCCCAGTGGGCGAAATATGGCTATGGGCCTTGGGCATTTCTTATAGATCAGGAGTTTGCAGGCTGGGGAGGGCTGCAGGACGAAGCAGGTGATGCTGACTTGGCCTTGGTGCTGCACCCCAAATATTGGGGAAGTGGCAAAACCATCTATCAGGAAATTATCAATCGTGCTTTCACCAGCATGGGCTTGAGTTCCATCACTATTCTGCTTCCGCCCTCAAGAAAAAGAATTAGAGGGATTTTCAGGCTGGGATTTAAGGAAGATGGCGAGTTTGATGTTGATGGCGTTCAATTTCTGCGCTTTCGCCTCTACGCCCCCGGTAGTTCCGAGGGCTAGGAAGTCGTGTCGGCCAGCAATCGACCCGTTGCTGTCGTCCGTACCTAGTCAACCGATGTCCGGTGTGCAGCGGTTACTGCGGCTATAGCCGCAGGGCAAACTACTGGTCACCGGCTCATTGCGGTCATTCAGAGCGCCAAGACAGTTGCTTCTCCAATGACTGTTTTCAGGTCAGTAGCGGTCCCCTCGATATCAGGCTGTTCTCGGGGATGTCGGAAGCATGCTATTTGGGGGGATTTCCATGCGGCCTATCAGAACTTCGAGGAAAAAGAGCGCGGCTCCATCGAAAAAGGCAAGTACGCGGACCTGGCCATTCTCTCGGACGGCTTGCTGAGCATGGACAAGCACGCCATCAAGAACATCTAGGTGCTGGAACCATTGTGGAGGGCCAAAGCGTCTTCAAGTGCTGAAGAACAAATCCGCGAACAGACCAGCAGGCTGCAGCACATGCGATAGGCTTCACTGCCTGCTGTTTTTACGGACTGTTCATGCTCTCACTGCGAAGCCCATACACGATTGCCAAGGAACTATTTGACGCCGCCGACCTTGCGCAGTTGCAGCCAGACCGCCGCTGGCCTGCGCGGGAGATCTCTGGCGACTGCGTGTTTCTCGATGCCCGGCAGGCCTTGAGCGAGCTGCGGGGCCGCGACGCGCCGCTGGCGAGACTGGGGCAGGACTGGCGGGTGTTCGCCGTTTCCGGCACGGGCGATGCTTGGCTGGTGTCGCTGGACGGGCAGCAGCGCATCGGCTTTCTCGATCACGATCAGGGGCCCGAAGCGGTCGCTCAACCCATGGCCTTGAACTTCGGCCAATGGCTGCAGCTGGCCGACCTGATGGGCCAGTGGGAAGCAATGGATGATGATCTTGATGACGAAGCAGTCGCGCAGCTGAGTCGCCTGATGGAGCAGATCAGCCACGGGCTGAGTCGGCGCTATCCTTACGCTTTTTGATTCATTTCCGGCCCCGGCGCTTGATTAACAAACGCATTAAGCTATCTATAGCAAATTATCGACATCCCATCATCGGACCTGGATGACGCAAACTCAGCCCGACCCGCACTAGCTGACCTTGCCCCTAGAAAATGGAGTTTTTGGCCTTGTTCAAAATATCGACAAGGAGCTAAGAAATGACAGCCAGGAAAGTGCGAGCATAGTACACGCAGGAATTCAAGCTGGAGGCGGTGCGCCAAGTCCGAGGCGGGCAATCACAGCAGAAGGTTGCGCAAGCTTTGGGCATTCCCAAGGCCAGTCTGGGTAGCTGGGTACGACAGGTCAATCAGGGCCAGTTGTTGGCTGGAGTTGCTGATGCAGAGTGACTCCTGAGCAGATGGAGATCAGTCGCTTGCGGGCCGAGGTCGTATGCCTAAAGATGGAGCGTGACATCGCAAAAAAGCGGCGGCGTACTCCGCACAGGATGGAGGCTGTCTCTCAAGGGGCGGCCTCGCCAGTTTGCAACTTGCATGAGTCGCCGTCCGGTCGTGGGGTGCCCAGCGGCTCATCTACTGGCCGGTTTGAGAGGTGCAGCGAACATCCGGTCAGATTAATGAGCAATGTCCGGTATCGGCATCAGCCGTCACTGAGATGTCAAAGTTGACCGATCGTAATCAGCCTGGACCGGCTGCTCGCAGCCATGCGCCGGACGACCGCTTCTGGACGACTAGCGACGGCCTGCACCCGTTGAATGCCTATCCTAAACCGGACGCTCAAGGCGCAGCTCCGAAGGTCAGCTTTGCGGTGCTGTACTCAACAATAGCTAGGCCCGGCTTCGGCCAACAGCGGTTGTAGTAGCAAGAGAGTGAAGCTCTGCCAAACAGGTAACTGCTTCGGGTGTATCTTGTTCGCTTGGGCAACCAAAGTACGGACGCTCATCTAAACTGCCACGACTTCACTCATTGAGGTTAAACCGTTTTATGACCGAATCCAGGGAAGCTAACTTTGCTTCAGTAGAAGCTGATCTCTCATACAGTTTTGGAGGCGAGATCAAAATTGGGGGGAATTACGTTTCTGTAATTCGACATGACAATCAGGTGTTTATCAGCGGCCAGATTCCACGCGTTGGGAATGAAGTGGTGGTCACAGGCAGGGTCGGTGCAGATGTATCGGTAGCGGATGCACAGCGTGCGGCTAAGGTTTGCGTCATGCGTGCATTGGCATTGCTGCGGCAAGAACTTGGATCACTTGATAGGGTTCGTCGCATTTTGCGAATCACCGTTTTTGTCCAATGTTCGCAAGACTTTAGCCTCCAAAGCGAAGTTGCAGATGGGGCGTCGGAAGTTCTTTATGCGGTACTTGGTAATGCTGGTGTTCACACACGCACATCTGTTGGGGTCTATCAACTCCCCAAAAATGCAGCTGTAGAAATTGACTTGATTGCTGCAGTTGAATAGCTTTCAAGTTCTCTGCCAATTACCTCAGTGAGGCCGGAACCCACTGGCTGCAATGGGTTGTGTATTCCTGCCGCTCCTGTAGCCTGAAAAGTCCACTGGTTGATACATCCATCGCCAGAGTTGGATCTGGCTGTTGGCGACAAAACAGCACATACGGGCCGCTGAACGCTTGCCAATTTGTCAGTCTTGGTGCCAAAGATCGCGCAATTTGTGCCAAAGGCCGCGCAACGCAACACTAAAGTGGGGGAGTGCTTGTTTTGGCATAGATGATGGCCGCTGAAAATTTTGGGTTCGCTAATGTTGACAAGGACTTACGAGCGATTTCTGGCGGCTGAGGTGGTGCGCCCACTTTGGCACCAAATGGTCTTCTTGGGCGTATCAAGCGGCCCAAATGGGCGATACGTGGGACGTGCCTGTACAAGCAGCTGTCAGGTCTTTTCTTTACTTCATGCAGGTTGCGACCGGTGGCCAGCTGTCTAAAGCATCTGTACCTCAGCGCTTTAAGTTGGGCGCTCGGAAGTTGGGCGGTGCTCAGGGCCCAAGTTCACATTTCTCTGTTTATTCAATAGGTTGGAGGTCCCCGATCAAACTCAGGGGAGCACGCCCAACTTGCATCAACTTGGGCGTGCATTCGGCGTTGCCTGATGACCTCGCAATGACACCTGAGACGTCCTCGTGGTCATTAAAGCAATAATTCAACAGTTGATGTATTATTAAATAATGCAAGAAGCAAACGTCATCCGCTCACTCTCCGCTTTAGCCCATGAGGCCCGATTGCGCGTATTTCGCGCCCTTGTGGTGGCCGGTCCCGAGGGCCTGACACCTAGTGCCTTGGCTGAGCAGCTCGGCATCGCGCCGAACGCGCTGTCGTTTCATTTGAAAGAGCTTTTTCATGCCGACCTGGTCAGCCAGGAGCGGCAGGGCCGAAATGTGCTCTATCGCGCGGCCTTCCCCGTGATGAACGATCTGTTGGCATATCTCACCGAGAACTGCTGCCAGGGCGCGGTTTGTATCGATGACGCTGCTGCGTCATGCCAGTGCTAAGCGTCGCTGCGACCTTTTTCTATCCCTAAGTCCGCTGCTCATAACCATGCCTGACAACAAAGCTCCCCTGAACGTCCTGTTCCTGTGCACTCACAACTCTGCACGCAGCATCTTGGCCGAGGCCTTGCTCAACGATATGGGTCAAGGCCGTTTTAAAGCCTATTCGGCGGGCAGCAGCCCCCGGGAGAATCAGCAACCCAATCCGCTTGGGCTGCAAGTGCTGCAAAAGGCCGGCGTCTCTGTGGATGGTTTGCGCAGCAAGAGCTGGGATGAATTTGCCGCGCTTGGCGCGCCTCACATGGATTTGATCATCACCGTGTGCGACAACGCCGCTGGTGAAGTTTGTCCGTTCTGGCCTGGTCATCCCGCCACAGCGCATTGGGGCTACGCTGACCCTTCGGAAGGCGAAGCCTCTGACGAAGCAAAGTTGGAAGCCTTCCGGCAGACGATGCACATGATTCATCGCCGCCTGGAGCTATTGGTGAACCTCCCGGCGCACAAGCTGGAGCAGGCTGTGTTGCAGTCCACGGCACGTGAACTCTCTTCGCACTGAAGACCGATAGTTCAATTGCGATCCAGATACCGAGTCTGGATTGCAGCCCCAGGCTTCTCTGACGTCCTCGCGCTGTGGGCGGCATTGATGCTGACTCATAGCTTTTTCTAGGACCTATACGTCATGTTGACGGCCATCCTGATTTTCATCTTCACTCTGACGCTGGTTATCTGGCAGCCGCGTGGCCTTGGCATTGGCTGGAGCGCCTCTATTGGGGCCGGTATCGCGCTGCTGCTGGGAGTCGTGCACTTAGCTGATATTCCAGTGGTCTGGCATATCGTCTGGAATGCCACGGCGACCTTTGTCGCCGTCATCATCATCAGCCTTTTGCTGGATGAGGCCGGTTTCTTCGAGTGGGCTGCATTGCACTTTGCCCGCTGGGGTGGCGGCAGCGGAGTCAAGCTGTTTGCTTTTATCGTGCTTCTAGGTGCCGCCGTTTCGGCCCTGTTTGCCAATGACGGAGCCGCGCTGATTCTCACGCCCATCGTGATGGCCATGCTGGTGGCGCTGGGCTTTTCTCCGGCAGCCACGCTGGCGTTTGTCATGGCTGCCGGTTTTATTGCCGACACTGCAAGCCTGCCGCTGATCGTCTCCAATCTGGTGAATATCGTCTCCGCTGACTTTTTCAAGATCGGCTTCAACGACTACGCATCGGTGATGGTGCCGGTCAACATCGCCTCGGTCCTGGCCAGCCTCGGTGTGCTGCTGCTGTTTTTCCGCCGCGATATTCCTGCCACCTACGACGTGGCCCAACTCAAACAGCCGTCGGCTGCGATCAAAGACCGGGCCACGTTCCGGGCCGGCTGGGTCGTGCTGGTCTTGCTTCTGATTGGCTTTTTTGTTCTCGAACCTCTGGGCGTGCCCGTCAGTGCCGTGGCGACCGTGGGTGCCGCAATCTTGCTGGCTGTAGCGGCTCGTGGCCATGTCATCAGCACCAGGAAGGTACTCCATGGTGCTCCTTGGCAGATCGTGGTGTTCTCGCTGGGAATGTACCTGGTGGTCTATGGGCTGCGCAACGCGGGCCTCACGGATTACATCGCCGTGTTGCTGAATCAGTTTGCAGCCGGTGGTGTGTGGACCGCATCGCTGGGCACAGGTGTGCTGTCTGCGGTCCTCTCTTCCATCATGAACAACATGCCCACGGTGTTGATTGGCGCTTTATCCATCGATGCATCGACAGCCAGCGGAGCGGTCAAAGAGGCCATGGTGTACGCCAATGTGATTGGCTGCGACCTGGGTCCCAAGATCACGCCTATTGGCAGTCTGGCCACGCTTCTCTGGCTGCATGTGCTCGGCAAGAAAGGTACAACGATTGGCTGGGGCTACTACTTCAGAGTCGGTGCGGTACTGACCATGCCCGTGCTGCTTGTCACCCTTACTGCCCTGGCCTTGCGGCTCAGCGCGGCGTTATGAATCTTTGCAACGGAAATCTTGCGCTATGAGCGACATCACGATTTACCACAACCCTGCTTGCGGTACCTCTCGCAATGTTCTGGCCCTGATCCGCAACAGCGGGGAAGAGCCCATGATCATTGAATACCTCAAGACGCCTCCTGATCGCGCCACCCTGGTGGGCCTGATCCAAGCCATGGGCATGCCAGTGCGCGATGTGTTGCGTCAAAAAGGTACGCCCTATGACGAGCTTGGCTTGGGCGAGCCCAAATGGACAGACGAGCAATTGATTGATTTCATGCTCCAGCATCCCATTTTGATCAACCGTCCCATTGTGGTCACCCCTCTGGGAACCCGCTTGTGTCGTCCCTCGGAAGCCGTGCTGGACATCCTCCCGCAGCCGCAACAGGCCGCCTTTTCCAAGGAGGACGGGGAAGCCGTTATTGACTCGAAAGGAAACCGAATTGGCAAGCTCTGATCTACCGAACCTCGACGAACAAGTCTTTGAAAAACCCAGCCTGGAAGGCCTTTTGCCCGCACAGCGTGCGACGCACGCGCTGCGCATTCTGCTGCTGTATGGCTCGGTTCGTGACCGCTCCTATAGCCGCCTGTTGACCGAAGAAGCCGCGCGCCTGCTGCGCAAGATGGGGGCCGAGACCAGGATCTTCGATCCGCGTGACCTGCCGCAGCCCGATGGTGCCCCTGACGATCACCCAAAGGTCAAGGAACTGCGTGAGCTGGCTGTGTGGGCCGAGGGTATGGTCTGGACGTCCCCTGAGCGTCATGGTGCGATGAGCAGCATCCTCAAAGCGCAGATAGACTGGATTCCTTTGTCCGCTGGTGCCGTGCGACCGACGCAAGGCAAGACACTGGCGGTGATGCAAGTCTCTGGCGGCTCGCAGTCGTTCAATGCGGTCAATCAGATGCGTGTGCTAGGTCGCTGGATGCGCATGATCACTATCCCGAATCAGTCGTCCGTTGCCAGGGCATTTGCCGAGTTCGATGAGGCTGGCCGGATGAAGCCCTCTTCGTATTACGAGAGGGTGGTGGACGTGATGGAAGAGCTGGTCAAGTTCACGCTGCTGACGCGAGACTGTTCGGACTACCTGGTGGATCGCTATAGCGAGCGCCATGAAAGTGCTGAAGAACTGTCCAAACGGGTCAACCAACGCAGCATTTAAGCGATTCACATTGCAAGTGGTGGAGTGATCGTTTTGGCACCGGAGGGAGGCATCGGAAAAAATTGGGTTCGCTAATGTTGGCGCGGGGTTACGGTCGATTTGAGCCTCTGTGACCATTGCGGCAGATTTGGCACCGAATGGGCAGACCATAGGCAGAAAATGGCCAGAGCGGGCTATTCATGAGCCAGGATGGGCAGATGACCGGAAGGGATGGTTTCCCTTTTGCCATAAGGATTTATGGAGGGTTGGTAGTCGCTATTGGGGGGGTAGAGCCTGCAGCTGAGGTTGGGCGCTGGAAGGTTGGGCGTAGCGTGACGTCCAACCTATGGAATACAGCAAAAAATCAAGCACTTAGCGAATTGCCAACCAGGTAAGCAAAACGCCCAACCTTATGCAAGGTCGGGCGTCTTTAAGGAGGGGGCGGGGCGGCTTTAAAACAGTACGCGCTGCCTCCGGTTGGGCGGTGTTGTAACCCCGCGCGCAGCCGTGATGCGGGCATTGCACGCCGCCTACAGAGTGCGCTCTACAGGCGGCAACTGGAAATGAGACAAGCCGTCTATTGCTCAGCTAGATTTAAAATTTGTGCCAAAGGCAGCGCAGCTTGACTGTCGCAACACGACCCATTGCAGTCGTTCAACTGAAAGAGAGATCACTGATTATGCGAGGCGGTACAAGGCCAGAGGGTGAGTGATACCGCCGTCGCCGTACGTACTGATCACTTGCGATTGGGGCCGACAGCCCATTTTTTTAAGGTGACTTCGTCTGAAGCGATTGGCAGTATCGCCGCCAATTTAGGCGGCACCATTTTGAAAAGAAATCACAGCATCCTGTAGCAAGAACAGCAACACCGCAGAGGATTTTCTGACCTCTGAAGCAAGCGCTGCAAAGTCGCTTCCAAATGCATACTCACTTGTAGCGACCGCCACAAGCGGTCAACGAAGCGAGCACAGATGATTGCTGCCGCCAATTTGAGTAAGGCGAGATGTAGGTCCAGGCGTCTCTCAAAGCGAGCGTGCAGCTTTCGAAAGCCTACAAACCCACCGTGGGCTTGCTCCACGACCCAGCGATGAGAGTTCGTTTGACGTGGCTTTCCATAAGAGTTAGAAACAGCAGAACTTTGAAATCTGAGCATTCCAGTCATGACAGATTTTTTAGAATTTTGGTCACACCTTTTCAGGTGTATTTCCATAAATTCAGTATGTGTAATATAGTTGTAAATAGCTTCGAGGAGGCCTTACATGGTTTTACTCCGTGCAGCGGAGTAAAAAATAGAATGTTTCTAACGATGCCGTAAGAAGTCGTGCAAGGTTTTTGAAAATCAACACCTAATTTCAATGAAGTGATGATTTTTATTGTTTGCATATTTATAGACATAAAATTAGAGGTAAATTATGTTTTCTAAAAATATAGATCGACGTACTGCCGGTTTGGGTATTTTAGGGTTGCTGGTTGGATGTGGTGGAGGTGGAGGATCTACTGAAGAGATCACGACTCCAGAAAATCCTGTTCCGGTGGAGCCGGTAGAGATAGTCAAAATCCCGAGGGTTGCACGTTACACGGAAGTGGAGATGCAAACAGAATTAACAGGCACCTCTTATTTAGGGAATTCATATATTAATTTCAATGAATTTTTTGAGATTCTTAAAGAAAATGGGAACGGAGGCTTTGAGTTTTTGAGGATGCTTGACGGTTACAGTTCATATTATTATGTTGAGGAAATGGCTATATTTTTCAGGAATGAAAAATTTCCAAAGAATAAATATGATTATGTCAGATCTCCCGCGAATAATTCAAAAGAAGATAAAATTTATCAATTGAATGAGTATGGTGCATCGGGTTATCGATCTATAGGGAGTTTTGTAACATATTTCACTAGTACTGAATCTGGGCGTGATCATGAAGAAGAGATGTTTTTTGTTAAGGATGTTCTATATCCGGAAATATATGACTATCAGTATAGGGTTATAGGAGATAACTCTCCTGCCATGGTTGCTAAAGATATTGTTTCCTACCTTGGACAGATGGGTGCTGATGGCTATCGCTTGGTATCTGGCGAGAATCTGGAGTTGTGTTGTCTCAAGGATGGATCCTCTGCAAAATATAGCTACGTAGCAATACCACGATATAGAAATGGCATAGATAATATGGAAAATATTGTGAGGGAGATGGCTAGAGAGAATTATCAATACGAATTCAAAATAGATGTAGGATTCGGTAAATTTTATAATCCTCAAGATTCAGTTATTTTTTTCTCGAAAACTTCTTTGCAAGAAGATGCTTTGGAAGTTGATTTTTTCCAAATTTTAAAAATGCGCGAAATGGAAAATTCAAATCCTTCGCTGGTAGAGGATTTAACGTATAAATTGAATTCGATGCTGGATAAAATGCGTTCTTTGGTTGATAATGGATATATTCCACATACGCGTTTTCTTTATCGTAATCCAGGGTTTTATTTGAATCAAGAAAATTGTATTGCATATAAAAATTCAAAGAATATTAGCCTGGATCAAGATCCATTCTCCACACGGAGACTTTTAACAAGAAAAAATAGGTAACTCAGCTTCTTCAGTGCGCGCCCTGCCAAGCTTGCGCATTCCACGCTTGCCCTTTGGCAAGCACGGCCCAGATGGTCCTGGCCAGCTTGTTGGCAACTGCCGCAACCACTACGTTGTAGGGCCTGCGTTTGAGCAACGCTTGCAGCCACGGCCATGCGGACGCCTCGTGGCTTTTAAGCACAACAGATCTCGCCGCGTGCATCAACAGCGTTCGCAGATATGCGTCCCCACGTTTGCTGATGCCCATTTGCCGCACTCGGCCACCTGTGCCGCTTTGGCGTGGCACCAATCCGACCCACGCTGAGAACTCTCTCGCGTCTTTGAACGCCTGGGCATTGCCCATGCTGGCAACAACTGCGGTCGCGGTGAGCAGGCCAATGCCCGGTATCTGAGCAACGCTCTGGCAGTGCGGGGACTCACGCAGTTGCTGGGCAAGCCTGTGTTCGAATCTGATTGATATCCTGGCTCAGTTGGGCAATGCGGCGCACTTGCTCGTTCAGACTCTCCATCAACATCGCTGGCAGGCGTTGGGCTGCATCGGCAAGCGCGCCCGCTTGAGTTGCAGCCGTTCTATGCTGCCCGTATCGTGCTCCACCCAGTGCAACTGGAACACCTTCTTGGCAGTGTCAACCGCAATAACGGTATGGTCCATGACAGTCTCCTGTGCAGTAAGACTTCACACCTTGGCCCTGATTGGTGCAGAGCACAAGCCTCTCGGGAGGGAGGCTTCCATACCATCTAACACAACCGGTCAACGAAGCATGCACAGATAATTGCTGCCGCCAATTTGAGTAAGGCGAGATGTATGTCCTGTCGCCTCTCAAAGCGAACGCGCAGCTTTCCCAAGCCTGAAAACCAACCATGGGCTCGCTCCACGACCCAGCGATACTTGCCCAGTTTCTCGCTGCTTTCAACACCACGTCTTGCGATGCGGCTGAGGATTCCTCGCTTAGTAATGATGAGTTAGATCATCGCAAGCTACAGCTTCTATATGCAAAGCCTGCTGTTCTTGGGTGTCTGCTCCTGGCCGATTCTGTTGAAAAACTCGAAAGCTGTTGAGCATCCTACGTCGGTCGGAAAATCGACCTCTCAGATCGCTCTAGGAGCGGCGATCTCACATGTGGGAAGGGGTAAGGCACCCCCAAAAACATGATTCAAGGAGGTGCTAGGGAGTTTTTCAACAGAATCGGCCGGTAGGCGACCTTCTCAGAACAACCCTTTGCAGTCACTCAAGGAGCTACGTCAGCGAGTTTTCAAGCTTCGGAAGCATTCAAAACAGAGAGATACAAGCAACGCTGATGCAGCACCTGCCGCAGTCATGCTTAAACCAACCTCGTCAAGCTCTCCAGTGCTTATTGGCACAAGGCTTGCAACTATGAGTCCTGTTAGGCCGGTTGTACCAACAATGATAAGAAAAGACCAATTTCGATGTCCCCCCACGAGGTAGCAGGCACTAGCTGCCGCCGCTGGCAAGAGTCCTAAAAAATAGCTGTTAATTACGTAAATACTTAACAATTTCTGGGCACCACGCCATGCTTGTGGGTCGAATGCTCCACTCATAAGCAAATCGATTCCCAAGGTTAAAAACCAAAAAACAATTGCACCCAGTGGCGGGCCTAAAACTAGAAATGTTGGAACAACGGCAAAGCCATTGGCGCGCATAAAAATGAAAATTTCAGAGTTGTTTCGTTGACATCCTATAGGATGTGACGTTCTATATAAAAAATAGCACATTGATGACTGCTTTTGGTTGTGGATTCAACCGATAGATGCAACACATTGCATGATTCATGCTGCAGCAGCTACTGCGTAGGTGTGACAGTGGGTGGCGCTGGCGAGCGCACTGTCACGGTGGTCTTTAAAAAAAAGCGAAAGCCCCTTGAGAGGGGCTTTTGTTTGGGCTAGTGTGTGCCAAAGGCAGCGCAAGTTTGAGTGGGGGAGTGATCGCTTTGGCACTGAGGGGGGGGCGATAGAAGTGTTGGGTTTCCCAATGTTGGCGCGGGGTTACGGCTGATTCTGGGCTCCAGAGGCTTTGCGACTCGTTTGGCACGAAATGGGCAATCTAAGGGGAGAAAACAGGCAGAACGGTCGATTCCTGGGCTTGTATAGTTCGCTGGGCATAAAGCCCGAATCCTTTGCTACGCAAGGCTCAACGCTTACTTTGCGCTCTGATGAACGCTTGGGAGCCCTGCTCTAAGGTTGGAAGTTTCGAGGTTGGAAGCTATGGCGGCTTCTAACCTTGGTGGTACTATAAAAATCAAGTAGATAGCGGCAATTTCCCTATGGGGCTCAGACATCCGACCTAGCGCAAGGTCGGAAGCACATAACCTCCGTGGAATGCATACTCATGTTTTTCATGACACGTTAGCCGGTGTTCACTGAAAAATTCAATTCTGCGTCATGATGGACTAAGACAGCTCTAAATGAGACGCTCGTCAAGCTGACGTAGGGACTAGACACGTAGAATTTGGTATTCAAATCCGCATAAATGCGCTGAACTGAATAATTAAAGAGGGATGATATTGTGGCAAAAATAGATTCAAATCTTCTGATTGATCAAGAATGGACTGGTACATTCTTTCCTCCAGGCTTCCCAGATAAATCATTCGCTGGTAAATTGAGTTACTCGCCAACTGACGGGCTCCATCTGGAATTTGCTTTTCCAATGGATTTGGATTATCAAGATTTATTTTGTGATTTTCTACTTGGTCATACATCTAAGGGGGAGCCATTGACACTGGTAGGGAGATTTAGTTGTGAAAGCCATGGGTTCACCATGAAAAATGGATTGGCTTACTGGCAATCTTCGGGGCATCCCTTCCGCTACGTTATTTTTGGCCATCATTTTGATGAAAAAGTCACGTTCGATAGCTTTGAATTCGATATTTCTGGAACTCAAGAGTTCTTTGTGTCCAAAGGTTCGAAAAATAGAATTCCATTCAAAAAATGTGATATTGTGAATGCAGAGTCAAGCGTTGGGAATTTTAAGGTTTCACATCTAGGAAGTTTTGAATTTGCGGGCGATGATATTAGAGCCCATTTTCACTCGGATGATAATGATGCCTTGAATAAATTGCAGGAGATTTATAAGGAATTTCGTGCAAATAATCCTGGTTTTAATCCGTATATAAAAAAATCGCTGGATTACATCTTGCGTTTTATTCCGCCGGAAGAGTTGAGCATTGCAGATGCCTATAGTGAGATTAAATCTGTTGCGGATTTATTCTCCATGCTGACATTTGAACCTGCGAGGGTTGCTAAATTTCTCGCTATTGCCAGGGATGAGAAAGAAAAACCAGTTTCTATGGTGATATTTCCTTTTTCTGTATGTAATAAAGATGTGCTAAAGCATGCTCAATTAGAAAGGAATCACTACAATCTTCCTCTAAATAATAATGATGTTAATCTGGAAGAAATCATACCGAATTGGATTGATCAAAAGGATCAATACTCAACAACTGCTTCATTTTTACAAAATAAGGTTGGTGTTTTTTCTGATAATTCTATCTATGGGAATATAGTGCTTTCAATTACTCAGCTCGAAGGCATTTCTGTAAAGGAGGAAGCTGAATACAAGAAGCGGTTTGAGTATGGTGTGCTAAAGTACTCCAGTGATAATCTGCTTCAGTTGCTGATTACTTTACTCCAGTGCACAAAATTAAATATTGGAGAGAATATTTCTGATTTAAGAAATGATATAGCACACGTTGGCCGTCCAAAAAAAATACTACATAAAATCGAAATGAGAAATTTGCTTCGAATTTTAATTTCGCTACAAGCAGTGGTGATTGGTTATGCTTTGGAAAATCTTGGGCTTGAGTCAAAGGCACGTGAGAAGTATCAAGATTCTGTGATTTTTTAGCTTTTCAATGAATACAGGGTGAACTGATTAATTTTAAAGAAATTGTGTGATGTAAATATTTTTGATACTAATTTAAAAATAATTTTGAATTATTGGATTTTACTGATTTTAAATATTTTACAGATAGAAAAAGCCCAATCTAGATAAAGGTCGGGCTTTTCAATTGGTACTAGGCAGTTTTAGAAGAGTGCTCGCTGTCTTCGATCGGGTGGTGCTGTCACTCCCAGCGTGGCCACAATTCGCACCACCTGTCCCTCTGTGAGGCCATATTCGGCAGCAATCTCACGAGCCGTTTTGTTTGTCGCATAGGCCGCTGCAATTCGTGCATTGCGCACTGCCTGAAGGGCTCTCTCGGCCTTGGGCAGCTGGAAGTGTGGAAGACGGCCATATTCACTTGCCAGTTTTAACAGTGCTTCTATGCCGATCACTTTGGCATAGGGGTGGTCGGGTGTGACCCTTTCCGGCGTCGGAAAATATACCCGTAGCCCACCCCAGCGTTGTACGAGTGCCATGGTGGCCCGCAGGCCGATCAGGCGCTCAAAGTCCCGCAGCAGCGGCGGCAGGAGATCTATGGGGACTGAAATTGTATCGGTCATTTCACCCCTGACTTTCGAGATCCTGGAGGCGCTTGGTGATTTGGACAAGCTCGGTGCGACCTTCCTGAACTTCTTCCCACAAACGGTCGAACACATATTTCACATGCGGCTGGCGTTGTGTCATGCGCTGAATGGTTGACTCCATCCGTGCAATCGCATGAATGACTTTGGCGCCTGTTAAAGGCGTAATCGGTGTAACGGATGCAGTAACAGTACCTGCGCCTACTGAATGATTGGCGGTATTCATAAGGAACTCTCTTAATTGTTTTATGGACGGTTTTGAGCAGTTTTCGCGCGATCCAGCATTGACTTCAGAGCTTCAATCACTTTGGATGCCTGCGCAGTGGGGAGAAACTTCACATCGGAAATCGCGGTGCTTGTGGTGCGGGCAATAAAAGCAAGCAGTGCAGCGTCGCTACCATCACGCAGACCTCCGGCTTCGCCGAGCTTTTTCCAGAGCCACTTGATTTTTTCTGGCTGGCCGAATGGTTTGAATGCCCTGGCTTTGGGCGTAAAACCGAGCTTGGCCATATGCGCGAGCACCTTGGCGCGGCCTGCGGCATCCAGATCCGCAGCGCTTGATTGGCCTGTCTGGTTATGAAGGTGAAAACGGTAGTCGTCCTCGCTCCAGCCCAAGGCAGTGCGGCCCTGGTGAATATGGCCCAGTTCGCGTCGCCGTTGAGCTGCATCGTTGACTGGGGATGTATAGGCGCGGAATCGGCGTTGGCTTGTCATGCTTTAACTGCCTTCCAAGTCCCCATGCCTCTCCAGGGATGGCCCGCATTCCCGTGCAGAACCTTGTCTGCGTCGCTGGTTTTTGAAGCCGACACCGTCTCTGCATCACCAGGCTGTGATGGATTTTTGGCGGGGATCGCCTTATAAGGTCGCTCCTGCACGCTTTCCTGGCCTTCGATAAAAGGCAGGGTGAGTGCACCCTTCAAGACCTTTGCATGCTCCACTTCCACCTTGGCGGTATTTACGATGAGTTGAGCCGTTTCATTGATCAGCTTGGAACGGTCCAGATCAACGTCTTGCTTAGGATTGGAAAGAGATTCCAGCTGATTAAAAAGAATCTCGCGGAGTTTTTCGATGTTGCGGACTGTCATGTCGAACCTCCTTTCGGCTTTAAAAATTGGTTCTCTTCTCGTGTGACGGCGCGATGTTCAATCTGTGACCTGATAGATTCCACGACCGTGCAGGTGCTTGCCAAAATGGCTTTCTTGCGCTCGTCACTCAGTTCATGCTTATTCGCGTGAACGGTGATCAGGAGTTGGCGCAGCCTTGCTTTGGCTTCGTCGATGCTGGCTTTAACGACTTCATCAGCTGACGCTGCAAGAGAAATAGCTCTTTGAGCTCCGGGCAGATTTCTTGTCCGGATATACGGGCTGTCAGTTGCTGCGCCGTGAGCGGCTGCATGTTGTCCGGTGTTCGCGGCATGTATGGATTGACCACCACGAGAATCATTCCCTTGGGCAGCGGGCCATTCTTCTGCTCCCACTCGATCACATCCACACGCTTGTAATCGCGGTGTTGATTGCCCGTGTTGGAGATCTTGCGAAGCAGCAACCCCTTGGAGTTCCGACGCTCCCCTCCAATAGGAATCGGCTTCGTTTCCTTGGAAATTTTCAGTCTGTACGCCCGCATGTGCAGCGCGTTCACCGATCTCTTTAGCTGCTGCGCCAGAACCCCGCTGGGCATCGTCTTGTAATGATCCCGAATCAGCTGGTCGTCTGTGGTGGTCCATTGCGTACACGATTGAATTCCTTGGCGGTTTCGTGGTGTTGTTGGATCGGGCTTTTTCAAACCAAGGCGTTTGATCCGGCCCTTGACGTTGAAAACGTGCAAGCCCAGTTGCGTAGCGATTTGCCGAGCGGTGTACTCCGCGTACAAGTTTTGAATGAGCTGGTCTGTATCGGGCGTCCAGTTGATATTTGCTTTACGCGTTGCGTTCATCCCCAGCGATGCCGCTTTTTGAGCGACAGCTGCGCAAGTTCGGCCAAGCTTCTGAGCGATGGAAGCTGTGCTTGACGTTCCATATAGAGCGCGCAGACTCGTAATCTCCACTGCACTCCATGTCACGCCCCGTCCTTTCTGATTCATGAGGGCTCCTTAAACGTCAGTGGGGCCAATGGGCCGCTTCACAGAACAGACCAAGCAGTGCCCGTTGTCCAGGTCGATGTGCAAAGTGCTGTCATCCAGGCAATTGAAGCCAATGACCTTGCGCAGAGTGAAGTCCACGATCTGCTGGATCTGTTCTTTATTGAGCGTTGCCGCGCCATCGCACGAGGCGACGGAGCGCGCAACGTCAGAAATCGTCGCGTTGCGCACCATGTTTAAACCTCCGCCTTGGCTTCAAACGGTTGCACGATGAAGTCCTCGACACCCGTGACGATCTTGATACCGGCAATGCCGCGCACGGCATCGGTTTCGTTGAGGATGGCTTCCTTGTTGATCTCGGGCTTGTTGCGCACAAAACGGGTCAGACCCATGCGTTCCAGCGTCTCCATCACCGCCTCCGCACCGCGGATAGAAACGCTGGGTGGGCGTTGACGCCAGGACACGGAGCCGGTGACAAAGTTGGCGGTTTTGCCCAGCTTGTCGTCTATGCCGCACAGCTCTACTCGATGGGCTTCGCACCAAGCCTGGACGCCTTCCTGCATAGCCTTGATGCGGGCGGCAGTGGCTTCGAGATGAGGCTGGTGCTCCTGGGTAATCTCCGCAATAGCGTCATTCATATCGCCTCGACGGCGTTCAAACTCGCGCTGAAGGTCGCCCAGCAGGCGGATCATGTCTGCGCAGTCGTTCTTGCTTTGGGGGACGTTGTTTTGCGCTTGGGCTTTGATTCTTGTTGCCATGGTTGTCTTTTGTTAGCAGTTAGTGACTGAATACGAGGACCGGGATGGATTTCTGTTCTTCTGCGTTCATGGTCGCGAGGCCTTTCTTCCTGTGATTTGTTGAATGCGTTGGCGGATTTCTTGGGGTGGTGGTGCAGCCTGTCGGGTGCGTTCCTCAAGGTCGATCAAGGCCGGGTCGACGTAGCCACGTCTGGCGCAGCGTTTGGTGATCTGGTTGCGCAGCAGGTCGAGTGCAGCGAGTACCAATCCAGAGGACAGCGTGCGCCCTTGCTGCACCGCGTATAGCTCTGCCGCCAGCGCTTGAGCCTGCGGGTTTGGCTGCGGTGCTTGACTCATGGCCATACCCCGCGCATCTCGACATATCCATGGATGGCGGCGATGAAGAAGCTCAAAGCCATCAGCAGCACAAAAATGAAGAACGTCAGAGCCAGCTTTTCTTGGAGGGGCAGGCCAAGCTGCTCCTGATGCGGCAAAGGCAAGCGCACGTAATTGAGAGATTCCTGAGCGACCACGCTGGCTTTATTGAGTGGTTTAGGCATGGTGTTGGCCTCCTTTGAGAAGTTGAGAGAGACGTTCGCGGTGCATATGGGTGAAGTCGGAGTAGTCGTCTGCCGCGCAGGCGATGGCATAGCGGCGGTCGATGCTGTAAGCGCGCATCAGCCTCCTGGCGCGGCGTTTGATCCAGCCCAGGGGAGGGCGGTGGTAGTCGGCCTCGGTCATGGGCAGCGCAAGGCCAATCACCAAGGGCAGGCAGCCGTCTTTAACGAGGTGATGCATGGCTGACCTCCTGGATAGGGGTGATGGGGATGACCTTGCGGCCACCTCTGATCTGCAGTGCGCGAGGCACGGGTGGAGCGCTGGCCTCCCGGTGGCTGCATTGGCGGCAGGCTTGCCAGTGCTGCATGTCGCGGGGGCTGGATGTGGGTGCATCACGGTGGGCAAAGGCGCGGCATTGCTCTGCGGTGATGACCTGGTCATCGCCACTAGCCTCCGCTGTGAGGTGTGGGCAGGTGTAGCGACCAAAGGTGTGGATCACCTTCTCAGCGATGCGATCCGTCTTGGCCGTGCCGTTTCCGTAGCAACCACTCGCATTGAGCACCTGGCTCAGGGCAGCTGCGCTGATGCCGAGCTGGCGAGCGATGCGTGCTCGCACGGACTCTGGGCGCTGCGCACGCTCGAGGAGAATTGCGAACCAAGGCTCTGTCATGTAGCCGGGCTTCATGCAATCACCTTCCTGGCCTTTGCCAGCACAGGTGCTTGAGGTCCGATGTCACGTTTGAGGACGTAGCGCAATGCACCATTGACCCGCTTCTTGCTGACCTCTACCGCATCGGGGCAGGCCTCGCTCCAAGCCCTGAGCAGGCGACCGATGACAGCCTGTAAATAGACCGTGTTGTCGCCGGCATTGGCCAGTACCGACACTGCGTCGACGCTGGTCAGAACATTGCGGATGCGCAAGAGATTCCACAGGCGAGCAGAGATCTGATCAGCGACCGTGAGCTTGTTGGGGCGCATCATCGCGGGCTTGCATTTGCCTTCCGCCAGCGACGCATACAGAGCTGCTTTACAGGTCTGGACGCCTGCAGGGGTCAGCTCCCAGGCAAATCGTTGGGTAGGGCAGGGAACAGCCAGCCTGCGCTGCTCCAGCAGCTTGCAGGCCCTGCGAGCGTCCTTACCCTCTGTCAGTTCGGGCACGATCTTCTGCAGCTCGGCCACTGTGAAGGGCTGCGCTGCATGGGCGGTATAGCGACCCAGAGCGATCAGGGTGGCAGGCATGAACCAGCCGTAAGGCTTCACCGAGGCGGTCGTCATGGCCTGACCCCTTTGCGGCCCAGCGGCTTGCCGTTGAACTCAGGGCACATGGGCAAGCCCTTGATTTGCTCCAGCGTGACCTTGGTCCAGCCGTTGGCATCTGCCCAGGCCTCAAGGTTGGCAATGGCGTTGAGCAGCAGCCGCATGCGGCCTTCCGCTTGGGCCAGCATCTCGGGCAGGACCTCGTCGGCAATCTCGACTTCAGCCTTGGCTGCGACCGTGGCCTTGACGTCTGCGAGCGATATCGGTTGCAGCTCCACCACCTTGGCCACCCGGCTGGCGATGTGGCCGAAGCGCGCCACCTTCATGGGGAAGTGCTCCATGCCGACCAGAAAGCACATGGTGCCGGTCAGATCGGTGATGTCGCGGATCAACTCCAGCAGGCTGGCAGTGGTGCCCACCAGGAAGTCGGCCTCGTCGATGATCACAGGGACCATCTCGACCGCCAGCTTGCCTATGATGCGCGACTGCACCTCGGTGTTGCGTCCGGTCTTGGCCAGGCCCATGCGCTCGGCCAGCTCATCGAGCATGGCGCGCTTGGTCCAGGTGCTCTTGGCGCGCACAAACACCCAGCCGCTATCGGCTGCCCAGCGCTCGGTCAGCTCGGACTTGCCAATGCCATAACGGCCCTGGACCAGCACCAGGCTTGCCTCGCGAGCACCGCGCTTTTCCACCAGCTTCTGGGCTTCGGACAAGCGCTTAAAGTTTTCAGTTTTGACAAAGCCTCGTTTCACAGTACATTTCTCCTGCTCGTATTTCTCAAAAAATCTCTGGCACGCTCTGTGACGGTTGCCGCCGTCACAGAGCACTCTTCAAACCGGGCTCATTGCCCGCGTCGTTCCATCCCAATCCCCGCCCCTCGTAGTAATCGCGTAGATCTGCATAGCTCTCCGATGCCGTGTAGTTGCGCAGCCATTTGCCGTCTGCTTCTGTCCATTGGTCTTGGTTGCGCATGAGCCACTCGTAGCGCTCGCTCGGTCCGTTGAAGAAAGGCCTGCTAGTAGCTGCTTGCGCAGCCACTTCCGTGGAGGGAGAGTTGATGGCGGAGACAGGTGTCTCCACGAAGGAGGGCACCGTGACAAACGGGGTGCTGGGCTCCGGCAGGGAAAGGGGTGTGGTGTCCAAGGCTGGACCCAGCTCGCGCAGGGCGGTGTCGATCTGCAGCTCGCGGCGCTTGACGGCCTGGGCGACGCGTTTTTCGCGAGCCATCTGAATGACGGGCTTGGGGAAGTAGTCGATGCGGTTGGCATCCCATTGGGCCTCGCAGACGAACTCACCGCCCAGCGTGTAAATCAACACATAGTTCGGGTTGTGAATGTCGTAGCGCACGCTGACTTCGCGGCCATCGATATCGCGGCGCATCAGGTCAGGTGCTTGGTAGAGCTGATTGAAGAACTGGACCTGACCGCGCTTGGCGGTGCGGATCACGCTGGGCATGAACAAGGTGCGCAGCTCCAGCTCCGAAGGCTTCTCCTGCAGAGCAGGGTCAAAGCAGGCGTCGAATGCTTCCATGGGCGTCGGGTGCTTGCCGTCTGTGCGCTTGGGCAGACCACGATGGCGGTGCTGCGTGTTGTATTCGTGGACCATCACTTCGATGCCGTCCACGAACTGCTTCCAGGTCGGAGCCTTGGGAGTGAGCGCGATGACCTCTCCGGTCTGCTCCGAGCGCTTGATGGCGCGCTGTTCCTTGGCCAGGACTGCTGCCACCTTGCGGAAGGTGCCTGCATCCACGTCGCTGCCCTGAAAGCTCCCGAACTTGCGCGCAGCGTTGATGGCGTGGGTCTGCCAGCTGCGCTCAATGATTCCGTGCCCTTGCGGCTTGCCCGGTAGGCCAAGGCGGTGATCGATGCCAAGGCGTGCACAGATGCCGTCGATCGGGCAATCCATAGCTTTGGCGGTTTCTCCCGCACCGTTGTCGCCATAGAGAATGGCAGGGATGCCGTACTGACCAACTGCGTGGCGCAGGGCATCGCCCACCGCAATCACGTTCTCGGAAAGATTGACAGACCAGCCCACGATCAGGCGAGTGGCGGCATCCAGCACCACCGTCAACTCTGGCGCGAATGGGGCACCATGGTCCGGGTGGCGAACCTTGGCTTTAAAGGTGTGTCCGTCGATCACAAACACATCGGCAAAAGCCAGCATGGATGTGTCGCGGCGCTTAAACGGCAGCCTGGTGTCGCGCTGTGCGCCGGTATGGCGAGACTTGATCAGGGCAACGCTGGCCTCGGCAGATTGGCCCAGCTTGTCCAGCACGCGCCGGGCACGGTGATACAGCTTGCGCCATTCATCGAAGTCGCGACCCAGCATGCGGGTGACTTCTTTGGCTGCGCCGCTCAGCTTGCGAAAGCGGTGATCCTTGCTATGGAATAGGCCAAGCACTGCAGCGACATCGTCATCAACTTGCGGTGCCGATTCAGACTGGGGAGCAGCGGGCAAGAGTCCAAACCAGCCGTTGCTGCGATGCATGCCCACCCAGCGCTCCAGCGAGCGGGCGCTGACCTCGCCACCGCGAGCGCGTTGGTTCGCTTGACGTGCAATGTTCTGAGCTTCGGCTCCAGCTTCGCCTGTGATGATGCGTGCGGCCAGCAACTGGCATGCTCGGCGCAGGCCATGCAGGGGCACCAACTCAAGCACCAGGTTGACCAAGCGCACGCGGGCGTCGGCCACATCTTTCTCTGCTTGGCTGGGCACACGGCTGATGGTGCTGGGGACTGAAGCGGTGGGGGTAGGCGGCAAAAAGCTGCGAACAGGAGGCGTGTCCGCCACTTCAAGCGCCCTCGCGCCAGCGGCCTGAATCGTTCGGGCAGTTATGGCAGCGCGGGTCTCTTCAGGAAGAGCAGAGCAGTCGTATTCCATGCCTCCACCACCCTGACGACCAGGACGTGGGCGATGTTGAATGCTCAAGCGGGTCAACTTGTCACGCGTTGCTCGCTCAGACATGACAAAGCAGGGCAGGCCCGCGATCTCTCGGGCTGTTAGCCAAGTCATTTGCGGTGCTCCTGCTTGCGGGCAACGCGCAGCGCTTGAGCTGTGGGTTGTGAAATGAGGCCTAGTACTGCACGAACCTCAGCAACTTTGCCGGCCATTCGTTCTGGCCGGTAGATTGGGCGCAACGCTGTGCAAACGGCGTTGTATGAAAGCTGATATCGGCTTGCGAAGCCCTGGAGCGAGCCGTAGTGCTCTTGAATGTATTTGCGAGCACTGATCTCTCCCCACGGATTCCGTCCACAGGCGAGTACGACCAGATGCCCGTCGCTAGTTAGCTTGAGGCGAGGTTTCATTTCTGCACCTCGCGTTTCAACTTGTTCATGCGATGTGGTTCGTATTGACCGGGCCAGATGTGGTTGACGGGCTGCTCAATCAGATGGGCAATGGCGTCTGCAACACGTCGCGAAGTTGAGCGACCATGAATGACATTGCTAACGGTCATGCGTGAAAGACTCAACTGATCGGCCATCGCAGCTGGTGTCGTTCCCCGCATACGGATCTCAGCTTTAATTTGTTCTGGATGCATTTGCTGCTACGCTATTGGTTCAAAAGGAAACGTTTCAAGTTGAACCGTATTCTTGGTTCAAAACGAAACGCAGTCAATAGCTATATGCAAAAAAATCCTCAAAGCACCCTGTTGCCATCGGTAGATGAAGTCGTTGCTCGCATTGCAGATGCGTTGGGGCCAGGGTGGATGGCCTTGATGGAGGTTCAACCTGAAACGGTCAGGACTTGGCGCAAGCGGGGTGAAGTACCTGTGAAGCAGCTACTTAGAGCTGCAAGGCACTCAGGTCGTACGGTTGAGCACTTCAGTGCACAGGCTGGTGCGGAAAGTCGAGCAGGGTCGATACAGGGCTATCAAGATGATGGTGAGTTCACTCAGATCGAAGTGCTGGACGCTTGCATGAGTGCTGGAAATGGAGCGACCAATGGCGATCAGGAAGTTCTGGGACGTCTAGCCTTCCGCACCTCTTGGCTCCGATCTAAAGGGCTGAATCGTAATAACGCAAAGATTGTCAGAGTGCGTGGCAACTCAATGTCCGATCGCATCAATGATGGCGATATTCTGCTGGTTGACACTTCGATCAATGCTTTGGCGCACGATGGCGTTTATGTGATTGAGCTCGAAGGCGAAGACTACGTAAAGTTGCTGCAGCGGGACTTCAGTACAGGTGGGGTAAGAGTGATCAGCTATAACCCGGACTACCCGGTTCAGACCCTTGAGGGAGAGTCAGCCAACCGGTTGCGCATCACTGGCCGTGTTGTTTGGCATGGTGGAGAAATATGAGCTTAAGCCGTCTGATAGCTGCTTCAATTCAATAGAACGTTAGCAGCAGTACTCAGTTCCTACACATTGCGGCACGGAGTGAAGTTGGGTGATGGATTCACCCATGGGCGGGCTGCTAGAGTTGCTATGTTCATCAAATAGAAAAAGGGGGGGGAATGACTAACTATGCTCAGTACCAAGAAGAGGTCAGGGCAGATGTCGTAGAGACATTGCAGGGACTACAGTGCCAGCCAATCTTGTTCATTGGCAGCGGTTTTGCTAGGCGGTATGCGAAGGGGCCTAATTGGGAAGCATTGTTAACCCTATTAGCTGATGCCTGCCCTCGAATTGATCGTGATTTTGCATATTTCAAGCAGAAATATGATAACGATTTAACAAAGGTGGGATCATTATTTGCAAATGAGTATTTTGAATGGGCTTGGAGCAAAGAGGGGAAGGAGAATTTCCCAGCAGAGCTTTTTGCAACAAATGTTCCGCGAGACGCTTATATAAAATATAAGGCTTCTGAATTACTCAATGGGTTAAATCTTGAAGGGATCGCCAAGCCTTTACAGGATGAAATTGATGTTTTAAAGAAACTTGGGCCCCATGCAATTATCACAACAAACTATGATGCGCTTATCGAGGGGCTTTTTCCTCATTATGAGGTTATAGTTGGGCAGAGTGTATTTCGCCAATCATCACTAGTCGCTGGTGAAATTTTTAAAATTCATGGTTCCGTCAGTGAGCCTAACTCGATTGTTCTCACTAGCGAAGACTATGACGTATTTAATCGCGATAAAAAATATCTTAGCGCTAAGCTGCTAACTTATTTTGCTGAGCACCCACTATTGTTTATAGGCTACAGCGCTACTGATCAAAATATAAAGAATATTCTCTATGACATGAGCAGGATGTTCACACCTACATCTGCTTTAATACCGAACATTTATATTCTTCAGTGGGATGATGCCGTTGATGCTACAACGCTACCAGCTAAGGAGCATGTCCTTGAGGTCGGCGATGGCATCAGTGTCCGTATTAAGAGTATTACTGCTAGTGACTTTGGGTGGGTCTATGAAGCATTCGGTGCGGGCGGCACAATGGAGAGAGTTAACCTCAAAGCATTGAGGGCGCTCGCCAACAGGATGCATCACCTAATTCGTACGGATATACCCACTAAAAATGTTCAAGTGAACTATGAAGCGCTAGAGCATGCCATTTCGAATGAGGAGACATTCGGTAGGCTATTTGGTGTTACGAATATTGGTGATCCCGGCGCGGCTAACGCTCAGCACCCATACACTGCAACCCAGCTTGCAGAGCAGCTTGGATTGAGCCATTGGTATCATGTTAACGAGCTGATAGAACAGGTAAAGTCTGATACAGGTTTCAATATGAAGTCATTTGATAATCTCTATCATGTCGAGATTAAGACTGGGAAAGCCGCTGCAAGTAGGACTCGAAAATACTCAGATGCTGCTGCAGCTTTGCTGAAGAAAGTGCTTGTTGGCCATGACTATGAGATTCCTAAAGCTATTCTTTCTGCGCAACCGAAGCCCAAGATTGCACCTTTATCTGCAGTAAAGATGGCATAGTGGTATGAAAGATTATGGGCTTCAGTCGTGAAAAATGCGTCTGGCGTGATAACGTAATAGCCCACTTCACCTCATTTCAGGCCAGCATTTGCGGGCCTTTTTTGTTTGAGCGTGCCCCACGAAAGTCGAGGGCATGGCAAACACACTCTCCCTCGGTAAAACAGTTTTGCGCTTTGGCATCCCACTCGTGCTGGGTGGTGGTGCTTATGTCACCTATATCTCGGGCTACGAGGACGGTCCTGCCAGGCGCGATGGCAGGCCGCAATTCAAGAATGTGGTCTATGCAGATGTGCTGGCTGCAGGCCTGCCCACGGCCTGCCTGGGGCTGACCAAGGCTGCTAGCCCGGTGCCCGTGGTTCTGGGCGATTACTGGTCCGATGAGCAATGCATGACCGTGGGTAGTCAGGTGCTGGCCAAGGGGCAGGCCAAGGTGCTGGACTGCATCAAGGTGCCGGTGACCCAGCCCGTTCTGGATGCCTTCTCTAGCCATGGTCATAACAACGGCGAGCCATCGACCTGTGCCAGCCGCGCCATGGGTTTGCTCAATACCCAGCGCTATGAAGAGGCCTGTGATGCCTTGGCCCATGCGTCGGGCGGCACGCCTGTCTGGAGCTACACCAAGACCGGCAGGCGCAATGCCAAGGGCGAATGGGAATACCGCTTTGTGCAGGGCCTCTACAACCGCCGTTTAAAAGAGCGCTCCGATTGTCTGCAGGGCGTGGCTTTGCTCCGCGCGAACTACGACTTTGCAACCGGCACCTGGAAGGCGCAGCCATGAAGCGCTTTCTGGAGTCCATCGCCCCAGGGCTGCTGGCGCTGGCTTTGCTGTTGTGCCTAGTGCTTGGCCTTGGCATGCAGCACTTCAGAACCAAGGCCCAAGTTGCTACTTCCGAGTTAAAGCAGCTGCAGGACGGCGTTGTCACCCAGAACCGTACCGCCGAGGCGGAGCTGGAGCGACTGACGGCCGAGCGCAATGCCGCCCAGGCCAGGCTGGATCAGCAATACCAACAGCAGGAAAAAACCGATGCCCTGGCAGTCCAAGAAATCGCTCGCCTTGCTGGTGAGCTTGAGCAGCACCCTGTACGGGTGCGCATCGTCTCCCAGCCCGCAGCCAGTGGGGCAGGTGGTTGTCGCTCCGCAGGTGAGCAAGCCGCCAGCACCGACTCTGGTGCTGCAGACGCAGCCTCGGCCTACGGGCTACTTCCAGCAGCAAATTCTGCGCGCCTTGCAGGAGTGATCCAGGAGATCGAAACCCTTAATGCGGCCTATGCGTCCTGTCGGTCGCAACTGCTGCACCCATAACTCGCCACAAAAACACAGAGGAACCATGTCACTCGAAAAAGACGAACTGATGCTGCTGGGAAAGATCGACGGCAAGCTCGACGGCATTACCGCGCATCTCAATCGCCAGGACCAACGCATTCAAGAGCTGGATGAACGCGTGGATCAGCGCCTCAACTCCATTGATACACGGCTGCGCGAAGTCGAGAAGAAGGCTGCGGTCGCGGGCGCGGTGTCAGGCGGTGCCGTGGCAGTCGGCACGGCTTTAATCGTCGAAGGTATCAAGACCTATTTTCGGGGCGGGGGCCTGGGGAACTAATGGCGCACGGCAAAGAAAAACGTACCCAGCTGCGTGGCCTGTATGTGTTTCAGCGCATGGCCATGGAAGCCGCTTGCAAGAAGCTCGGCGTGCCGCGCAGCACCGGCAACCGCTGGAAGCAGGAGGCGGCAGAGCAGGGCGATGACTGGGAGACCGCCCGAGCTGCCGTGGCCATGGGCGATGAGAACTTCAAGAACCTCTCGGCCAAGCTGCTGGAGGACTACCTCATTCAGCACCAGGCCACCATGGATCTGCTACGCGAGGCCAAGGACATGGGGCCGCGCGATCGCGCCGAGACCTTGGCCAGCATGAGCGACAGCTTCAACAAGACCATGTCCAGCTTCAAGCGCCTCAATCCTGAGCTGAACCGCCAGGCGGTGCAGCTGGACATCCTTCAACGCTTTGCCGCATTTGCCCAGCAGCGCTATCCGCAGCACTTGGCCGCTCTGGTCGAGATGTTGGAGCCGTTTGGCGAAGAGCTGGCCAAGGTGAAATAGCCATGGCCAAGAACAGCAAGGATTTTCTGGCGGGGCTGACGGCGCTGGCCGATGACCTGCGCAAACAGATCGACGCCAACCTGGATGGCTGGGACACCAATCCTGCCGCCATTGCCGAGCGCCGCCGCAAGGTCTGCGATCCGGTCAACGGCTATGAATATTGGGACCGCAACTATTTTCCTCACTATGGGCGGGCCGAGCCTAGCGAGCTGCATAAGTACCTCTACAAGCGCTTGCCTGAGATAGTGAACACTGCGGCGGGTCAGCGCGACGCCATTGCGGCCCCGCGTGGTGAAGCCAAGTCCACCAAGATCAGCATGAGCTTTGTGTCCTGGTGCCTGGTCACCGGGGCCAAGTGGTACGCCATCATCGTGATGGACGCCTTTGAGCAGGCTGCAGAAATGCTGGAGGCCATCAAGGCAGAGCTGGAGGCCAACCCGCGCATTGCCAACGACTTTCCTGAAGCCTGCGGGCAGGGCCGTGTCTGGCGGGCCGGTGTGATCGTGACGGCCAATGGTCGCAAGGTCGAAGCATTCGGCTCCAGCAAGAAGATCCGGGGCCGCCGCCACGGCGCGCACCGCCCGGATCTGGCGATTTGCGACGACATCGAGAACGACGAGAACGTCAACACCCCGGCCCAGCGCGACAAGCTGCAGGCTTTTGTGACCAAGAGCGTGCTGTCGCTGGGACCGCCCGACGACTCCATGGACGCCATCCTGGTCGGCACCGTGCTGCACTACGACAGCGTGCTGGCCCGCTTTCTCAAGAACCCGCTGTGGAATCGCAAGGTCTTTAAAGCCATCATCCAGTGGCCTGAGCGCATGGACCTGTGGGAGCAGTTTGAAGGCTTTTTGCTCAATGCCGAAACGCCCCAGGAGGGCGAGGCCGCAGCCATGGCTCTATATAGAGAGCACCAAGCGGAGATGGACAAGGGCAGCAAAGTCTCCTGGCCAGCGCTGCGCCCCTTGGTCAAGCTGATGATCCGCCGCGCCCGTGAAGGGCACTCGGCCTTTGACTCCGAACAGCAAAACGATCCGACCGCCGGGGAAGATGCGCCGTTTGCCAACTCCATCCGCTTCTGGGTCAACCGCCTGGCAGAGTGGGTGTTCTACGGCGCATGCGACCCCAGTCTGGGCAAGGCGGGCAATAGCCGCGACCCCAGCGCCATCGGCATCGGTGGCTACAACCGCGAGACCGGCATCATGGATGTGGTCGAGGCTGCCATCCGCAAGCGCGTGCCCGATCGCATCATCAGCGACGTCATCGAGATGCAGCGCGAGTACTGCTGCATTGTCTGGGGCTTCGAATCCGTGCAGTTCCAGGAATTCCTGCGCACCGAACTGGTCAAGCGCAGCGCCCAGCAGGGCATCCCGGTACCAGCTCGTCCGCTCTTGCCCATCAGCGACAAGCTGCTGCGCATCGAAAGCCTCCAGCCTCATATGCATAACGGCCTGATCCGTGTGCACAGCAGCCAGACCACGCTGATAGACCAGTTCAGGCATTTTCCTAAGGCCGACCACGACGACGGCCCCGACATGGTCCAGATGCTTTACATGCTGGCCGTCACGGGCGGCATCGCAGCAGCCACTCAGGGCGGCAACCACCATCAGGCCCAGACCGCCCGCGAGCGCTACGCACGCCAGGCCGCACGAATGTTTAGAAAGAGCAGGTGACCAATGACTGAAGATAAAGCAACGCTGCTATTGATCAAGGGCACGATTGCGGACCTGCCCGAGGCCGACCGCGAGGGGATCGAGCAGGCAGCGGCCAAGCTGCGCGAGATCGTCGCTTTGCATAACGAGCATGGCCTGATGGCCTGCGCTCTGGTCGGCGCAGAAATGCAGTTGGAGGGTTGAGGCATGTCGTGGACTCAACGATTTAAAAGTGCTTTGGGCATGGGCCAGACAGCTGCGACAGAAGCACCCGCGCCACCAGCTCAACCCATGCGTGAGGCTGCCAGTGTTCAGGGCGATAGCGATGAAGGCTGGCGCAGGCTCAGCGGCGGTCTGGAAGCCATGAACGACCGCGATCTGGCACCCATGGCCCAGGATCGCATGCAGAAGTTGGCCGAATATCTGTGGCAGAGCAATCTGCTGGCCAACCGCCTGACAGAGCTGCCACTTGCTTATTTGCTGGCCGAGGGCGTGTCTTTGCAGTGCAAGGATGAAGAGCACCAGGCGCAGCTCAACAAGTTCTGGTCCGATCCCATCAACAACTGGCCGCTCAAGCTGCAGGGCCGCGTGCGTGCCCTGGGCCTGCTGGGCGAGCAATGCTATATCGCCAATGTGCGCGATGGCGACGGCTTTGTGCGCCTGGGCTACCTGGACCCACGCCAGATCGCCACGGTGGTCAACGACCCCGGCAACCCCGAGCAGGCCATTGGCGTGATCACCAAGCGTGACAACCGGGGCAAGCAGCACAAGTACAAGGTCATCGTCCTGGGCGAGGATTCGGACCTGTTCAGCGAGAACACCTGCCGCATCCGTGCCGAAGAATTTACAGATGGTGAATGTCTGCTCTATCAGCTCAACAAGTTTCCCAATGGCAGCCGTGGCCGCTCGGACCTGCTGGGCCAGATGGACTGGCTAGATGCCTACGACGAGTTCCTTTTCAATGAGCTGGACCGCATTGGCTATCTGCGCTCCTTTGTCTGGGATGTGGAACTCAAGGGTGCAGACGACGCCAGGGTCAAGGAATATGAAAAAACCTTTACCCCACCTGGACCCAACAGCACCTTTGTCCATAACGACAGCGTATCCCTGACGGCCAAGAGCCCCACGCTACAAGCTGCGGATACCAGTGAAAGCGCCCGCCTGCTGCGCAATCATGTGCTGGGCGGCAGCACCACGCCTGAGCACTGGTTTGGCGGCGGCGGTGACGTGAACCGCGCTGCAGCCTCGGAAATGGGCGAGCCAACCTTCAAGATGTACAGCATGCGCCAGTCGTTCCTGAAAATCATGCTGGAGGAAATCGGACGCTTTGTGCTGCTTTGCAATGCACGCACCCATGGCGTCACACCAGAGTGGTCGGAGGATGAATGGCAGGTGACGGCGGTCTTCCCCGAGCTGCTCAATCGAGATATCACCAAGTTTGCCAGCGCGATGCAGACGCTGGTCTCGGCAGTTGTGCAAATGATTGAGGCCGGGTTGATGACGGAAGAGACGGCGCTCAAGATCGTCGCTGACGTGGCTCAGCGCTTTGGCCAGGACTTTGATGCCAAGACCGAGCTGGAGGCCGCCCGCAAGGAAGCGGGTGGACGCAAGGCTAAGAGAGATGCCGCAGACCTGTTCACCAATCTGCCTGCTGACCTGGCTGCGGCGCGGGCGGAGGTGGCAGTCTAGCCATGCTCAAGAGCAAGAAGGGTGCAGAACAGGCAGGCCAGAAGCCCGACAAGGCGTTTGAAGCTGAGTTGGCCTTGCGCTTGCGCGAACGCGCCAGGCTGCTGCTGGCCGGTGAAACCCAGGCGCTGCAGCTGCTCAGTGATGCCCGCAACCAGATCCTGGTCACGCTGGCAGGGCTGCCCGCCGACTGGCAGCAGTGGCAGCTCTCCCGGCTATTGGGGCAGATTGAGGATGTCCTTTCCGGGGCAACCAGTCACGCTGGGGCTTTGTTTGAGCTGCGCATGCAGGATGCCTGGAATATGGGCGAGGACTTCATCGACAAACCCCTGGCCACCATTGGTCACAACGTGGAGTTGCGCCTGGCCCAGCTTGATGTGGGCGTGCTTAAACAGATGAAGGCCTTTGGCTCGCTGCGGCTCAAGGATGTTGGCAGCGAAGCGGCCCGCAAGATCGGGCAGCAGCTGGGCCAGGTCACCATTGGAGCGCAGAAGCCGTTTCAGGCCATTCAGTCTGTGCAAAAGATTCTGGGTGCCGATTCGCCCAGGCGGGCCGCGACCATCGTGCGCACTGAAGTCAGCCGCGCCTTTGCGGTGGCATCGAATGAGCGCCTGGTGCAGGCCGAGCCGCTTGTGCCAGGTCTGGGCAAACAGTGGCGACGCAGCGGCAAGGTCCACAGCCGCTGGAACCACGACATCATCGACGGCCAAGTCGTGGAAGCCAGCAAGCCCTTCAAGGTGCCGAATCCTGGCGGTGGCATTGACCTGATGCGGTGCCCACATGATCCAAAGGCCCCCGTCGAGCAGATTATTCACTGCGGGTGTATTTCAATACCGTGGATGAAGGGTTGGAAGGTGATGACGCCAGGGGCCAAGCCATTCACAGAGCGCGAGCTGCAACTCGATGGGCGAAAGGCGGCGCTCGATCAGGATGCGAAGCGGGCGGGAAGGAGGACGGAGTGATTAGATGGGGGTAGGCGGCTTTAAAAACTGATCTGCTAGGCGCAGATACCCGAAATTAGAAAAAATGCGCTGTGCGCTTGTTTAAAGTTGGTTTAAACGTGTTGACATTGCAGATGGCTGCTGTCAAATCCGGAAATTTAACTTTTAACGTAACCACCTTAGGAAAAATGACCATCTACAACCAAGAAGCGCAGAAAAATCTCAAAGAGCAACTGGCATATGAGGTTGCTCTATTGGAGCAGGTGTATGGTCTCTTTCACCGACAAACGGCGATGGGTACTCCAGACGATGCCGTGGTTCACTATCGTGGAGCCGAGCCTAAGGTTTTTCGCTATGCCTCTTTCTCGGTGGATATGTGGGACTGGCGTCCTGGTTTCTTGAGACATGGAAGCCCATTGATATTTAATGTTGTTGTCAAGCTGGCGGACTGTTTAGTCGAATGGATTCTTAAAAAAAATACGCCTCCTCTAAAGAAAACGAATCAGTATCGCGAGAAGCTTGAACAGTTGAAACGGACTGATGTGGCTGTGAAGATGCCGCCGCTTTTCCAGGAACTTTCGTGGCTACACGATGTATTTTTCGCTCTGTATAAAAATCTGTATGAGTACAGAAACACGGTTACGCACCGCTGGCAGTTCTCCGTTGATGAGCAAGGAGGCTTGCAAATCGCCCATAGGGATGCAACTGAAAAAATGCTGGAGCTGAGTCCTGAGAAGCTTCTAAGTTTGGCAGACTTTATGGTGCGTGTAGTGCGCCTTCTTACTGCAGAGTGGACGTTGGACAAGCTGCATGAGCGGCATATCAGGCATCTTGCTGACAAATTATCCGATCTTCATGGGCTGCGGAAATTTGATCAAAAGCCTGCGGTACTAATGGATATCAGCTACGTAGTTCCATGGGAAGGGGAGGCTGACGTTGTCACCTTAGAAAATTGGTTGAAGAAAAACAGCACGGAGCATTACGACACGATCATCAGCATGCTTTTTATTGCGTCAGCTGGTCCTGATGGTGAGCGTGAGTGCTATAGCCTCACTGACACTCAATTTTTTGAGCTACCTGCAATTTTTACGATGTCGGATGTTGCAAAGATTGCCAACCATTGCGAGTTCCCCGCACGAGTTGAAGACTCTCTTTCAAAATTAGAGACATCCAACTAAATCTCTTAATAGGGCCAGCATTCGCGGGCCTTATTAATTTGTGCCCCTCTAGGCACAGTCACTCCATCGCAATGCCGCGCCCTGCGGCTTCTCTTCGATGGAGTGTTCAATGTCCGAATCCGAGACCCAACAAAACCAGCTGACGGCAGCCGAAGCCGCCAAGCGCGTGCAGCGCACTGTCTTTGAGCCCGCAGAAGGCAAGGGCAAGCCTCGCGAAAAGCGCGTTCCCGTGGCCGCTGAAGAAGTGCTGTCCTTCAAGGATTACGGCACCCATGTAGTGGTGGTCACCCGCGACGGCCAGAAGCTGACTGGCTCTGCCAAGTAAGCCATGCCAAAGCTCATCCCTTTGGGTACTGGCTTTGACCGCCTGACTGAGGCCGTCACTTCCGAGTACGGGCAACTGATTGAGCTGGTGCGCCAGGCTGTGCGCGACAAGCTGCGTCTGACGGCCAATGGCGATTACTACGTGGATGTGCGCGGCATCTGGGCCGACCGCGTGGTGGTGCAGTTCAAGGGCCGCATGTACAGCTACGGCTACACCATTGGTGCGGACAACACCGTGGGCTTGGCTGATGCAGTCGAGGTCGTGGCCGAGTTCCAGCCTGTGACGGCGGCCCAGACTGCTGCTGTACGCGAGTCTTTGGAAGATGCCGCCTTCCGCGAAGCCCAGGACGGCACGATTGAAGTCACGTTGATCCGCTCGGGCCGCAGCGGCAATCGCAACTATTACCCCGACCAGGCCCTGCGCGAAGCGGCCCCCATGTTCGAGGGCGTGCGCGTCTTCGCCAAATCCGACGCCGATCACAGCGCTGGCAAGGGCAAGGACGTGCGCAACCTCGTCGGCGGCATTTACAGCGTGCGCTTTGTCGAGGGCAAGACGCCTGATAGCGGCAGCCTGGTCGGAACCTTTAAAGCCATCGACCCTAGTGATGCGACGGTCACCAAGATGGTGGGCTCCGTCAAGCGTGGCATGCAGGGCCTGCTGGGCTTGTCCATTGACGCCGATGCCCGCACTCGCCAGCGCCGCAATGGCAGCGAAACCCTGCGCGAAGCTGTCAAGTTCACCAAGGTGCACTCGGTGGACCTGATTGTCGAGCCAGGCGCGGGCGGCGGCCTGGACCGCCTCACCGAAGCCGCAGCCGACCCCAGTACCTCTCCCCCTGAATCTCAACAAGGAAGTCAAACCATGCCTTTGTGGAAGCAACGCATGTTGGAGGCCATCAAGGCCAAGAACCCGGCCAAGCATGCCGCCATCAATCTGGACACGATCACCGACGACGAGGTGGTCAATCTGCACGAGGCCGTCTGTGGTCCCCTGGTGCCAGAGCCTGGCACGCAGCGCGTGACGGAGGCTCAGGGCGATGAGGCACCGCTGACCCGTGCCGACCTGCAGGTGTTTGAACTGCGTGGTGCCGCCCGCGAGCGCATCAATGCGGCAAGGCTGCCCCAGGCCGCAAAAGATCGTCTGCAGTCGCAGATTGCCTCGGCCTCTGCTGACCGACTCACCGAAGCGGCGGTGGGCGACCTGATCAAGGCCGAGGGCGACTACATCGCCCGTATGACCGAATCCGGCACCGTGCGCGTGCCTGCTTTTGGCGAAGGCTCCATCGTGATGGGCGACCGCAGCCTGACCATGCGCGACATGCTGGATGCCTTCTGGGACCCTGCGCACAAGGATCATGGCCGTGTGCAGTCCTTCAAGGAGTGCTATGTCGAGATGACGGGCGACCGCCTGGTTTCGGGTCGTCTGCGTGAATGCGACCAGTCCCGTCTGGTGGAGTCTCTGGGCAGCTCTTCCCTGGCCGAAGTCCTAGGCGACAGCGTCACCCGCCGCATGCTGGCCGAGTACCGTGCCGCCGTGGACTTTGACGGCTGGCGTCAGCTGGTCAATGTGGTGCCGGTCAATGACTTTCGTATGCAGCACCGCACCCGTTGGGGCGGCTATGGCGATCTGCCGGTGGTGGCCGAGGGAGCGGACTATCAGCCGCTGGCCAGCCCCACCGATGAGGAAGCCGCCTATGGTGTGACCAAGCGCGGCGGCACGGAAGACGTGACGCTGGAGATGATCAAGAACGACGATGTGGGCGTGATCCGCCGCATTCCGACCAAGCTGTCCCGCGCCGCCAAGCGCACGCTGGCCAAGTTCGTGTTTGACTTCCTGCGCAGCAATGCGGCGATTTACGACAGCAAGGCGCTGTTCCACGTCGATCACAACAACCTGTTTACAGCGGCCCTGGACAAGACATCGCTGTCGGCGCACCGCCTGGCCATGCTCAAGCAGACCGAGCTGAGCAGCAACGATCGCATCGGCATCACGCCCACGCGTCTGGTGGTGCCCGCCGATCTGCAGGAGGCCGCTGTGGATCTGTTCAAGCTATCCACCAATAACGAGAAGACGTTCATCCAGTCGCTGACCATGAACATCATCCCGGTCTGGTATTGGATGGACGCCAACGACTGGTGCACCGCCGCCGACCCCGCTGACATTCCCGGCATCGAAATGGGCTTCCTGGATGGCAAGCAGGAGCCCGAGCTGTTCGTGCAGGACTCGCCCACCGTGGGCTCCATGTTCTCCGCCGACAAGCTGACCTACAAGCTGCGCCACATCTACGGCGGCGCAGTCTGTGACTACCGCGCCTTCACCAAGGCGGTGGTTGCCTAACGCGGCTTGAGTCTGCCTGACCCGTCCCCACAAGGGGCGGGTTTGCAAAGCCCCCTGGTACGCCCCGGCCTGACCCGGAGTCTTTGCAAACCCCCGTCGATGTGTTCACCCCTTCTTTCAATATGAGGAGCCACCGTGGCGCTTGAAGATTTTCAGGAACTGGTCAAGGACCTGGTCCCCGATCAGGACGACGTGATCACCGCTGAAGTGCGCGACCGTGCCATTGAGCAGGCGCGCTTGCGCTACAGCGAAGACATGCCGCGCCTGGAACTGGAAGAAGTGACCTGGCCCGAGACGGGCGTCTTTGGTCCGGTGCCTGCGGGCTGGACGGGCGGCTCGGCGGTTCAAGCGGTGGAATTCCCCGTGGGCAGGCACCCCGCCGCCTTGGTGTTTGCGGACGCTTACCGCACGGCCACTGGCTGGGGCCTGGAGTGCGAGCAGGCATTGCCAGGCGGAGCCCTGGTGCGCGTGAGCTACCAGTTGCCCCATGCGCTGGACGCCAGCGCCGACAGCATTCCCATGCGCCATCGCCTGACGGTGGCGTCCTTTGCTGCCCATCTGCTGTGCCAGCAACTGGCCACACGCTTTGCGGGTGACCGCGAGACCTCGATGGGCTCCGACATCTCCCGCACCGAGAGCCGCTCGCGCAACTATGCGGCCCGTGCCAAGGACTATCGCGCTGCCTATTTTGCAGGCATCGGGCAATTGGATCCGGCCAATCAGCGCGCGGTCGCGGGCTCTGCCGTTTCTGCGGTCGTGAGTTGGCCCCGTCGCAACCCCCGTCACAGCCTGGTGCAGCGAGGTGGACTATGAGCCGCCTGCATTTGAGCTTTTCCGGGCTGGACGCGCTCACCCGAGGCCTGGCCCAAGCGCCCGATGTGACCCGCCGGGAGCTGCTGGCCACGATGACCCAGGGCACCTTGCTGATCGAGCGCGAAGCCAAGGAGCGTATGCCCAAACATACGGGCACCACCGCCGCCAGCATTGTCAGCGATGCGTTTTCCTCGGCGCTCGGCGTCATCGGCACGGTGGGCAGCTCCCAGCCATCGGCCACGTTTGTCGAGCTAGGCACCAAACCGCATAGGCCGCCCGTGGCCGCACTGGAGCCTTGGGTGAAGGCGGTGCTGGGCGTGCGTGATCCCAAGAAGATCAAGAGCGTGGCCTTTCTGGTCGCCCGAAAGATCGCTCGCAAGGGCACCAAGGCCCAGCGCCCCTTTGGCGAAGCTGTTGCCGCGACCGAGGGCCAGGTGATGCGCATGTTTGAAGACTGCGCGGGCCGGGTGGCAGGCCATCTGGCAGGAGGCGGGCAATGAGCACTTTGCAGCAGCACCGTGCCGCCATCGTCTCGGTCCTGGCATCGGTGCCCGAGATTGGGCATGTCCACGACCGCGAGCGCTTTGCCGAGGGCAACGACAAGTTCAAGCAGCTCTATCTCTACACGCCTGCGGCTGGGCCGCAGCAGATCCGGGGCTGGTGGCTTCGCCGCAGTGCCACGGCAGAACGCAGTCCGAATCTGCGCCGCACGATCAACGTCCATACCTGGGAGGTACGCGGCTATCTGTCGTTTCGGGATGCCGACGCCACCGAGCTGGAACTTGATGGCCTGGTCGAGCAGTTCCGCTCCCTGGTGCGGGCCGACCCCACCTTGGGCGGAGTCTGCCAGCCGGGGCCAGTCGGTGGGGAGTCCGAGGCCGATGGCGTCCAAGTTGTGGACGCGGGGCCGGTCCATTTTGCGGGAGTGCTGTGCCACTCCGTGGTTTTGCAACTGAAAACGTGGAGTTACCAATGACCAACCGAAAGGCAGCTGATGCCACGGAAAAAACCCAAACCGCCGCCGATGGCTCTGGCGCAGGAGATCAATCTGCCCTGGTTCCTGCCCAGGCGCCGGAGAAAGCCGACGCCCGGGACGAGCACCACGGCAAGGGCGGGCGCTACCAGCGCAATGCCGATGGCAGCCGCACGCTGATCGAGTGCACCCAGCGCAAGGCCTGAGCCCTCATCTTTAAATAGGAGTGACTGCAATGTCCGAAGCGATTTTTGTCAATCAGACCGTGATCCTGGCCAAGGTCGAGGCCACCAAGGGCATGGATGCGATGCCCACTAGTGCGGCCAATGCCATTCTGGTCAGCGATGTGACCTTCACGCCCCTGGAGGGCGATGAGGTCGAGCGCAACAATATCCGTCCGCATTTTGGCGATGGCGGCAGCACCATGGTCACCCAGTACGCCAAGCTGGCGTTCTCGGTCGAGGCAGCGGGTGTGGCAGCGGCAGGCGAACTGCCTGGCTACGAGCCGCTGCTGCGTGCTGCCGGTGCCAACGTGACGGTGGCTGCGGGCGTAGACGTGCGCTTTGCGCCTGTCACCGAAGGCCACGAGAGCGTGACCATCTATGTGTCGGTGGGGCGCAACCGCCAAAAAATGACGGCGGCCATGATGAACGTCAAGCTGAGCGGCGATGCCAAGACCATCCCCAAGTTCCAGTTTGAAGTGACGGGCACCTACCAGGCTGCAACCGATGAAGCCCTGCCTGCGGCAACGTATCCCCAGTTCCAGGACCCCTTCGGCGTCAACAAGGCCAACACCACTTTGACATTGCACGGCGTGCCGGTTGCGGCCAGCGCTTTCAGCTTCGACTTTGGCAACACGGTGATCAAGCGCGACCTGATCAATGTCGACTCCGTGGAAATCACGGGTCGCAAGAGCGTGGGCAGCGTGACCTTCGACAACACCAAAGTGTCGGAAAAGAACTGGGTGGAACTGGCCCGAACCTCGGCCCGTGGCCCGCTGGCCCTCAAGCACGGTCCTGGCCTGACCAATGTGATCGAGCTGAAGGCTCCCAACGTACAGCTGGGCAAACCCAGTTTCGGTGAATCGGACGGCGTCCAGCAAATCACCATTCCCCTGCGTTATGTGCCTCTCGCCGGAAACGACGAGTGGGAAATCATCGTCCGCTAATTGAGTTTGATTTTTTGCTTTAGGAGAAAAACAAAATGGCCGTAGTAATCGCCAATACCCAGATTAAGCCCATCGTTGAATGCCCGGCAACGCTGTTTATTCCCATCGATGGCGGCAAATTCGCCAAGCACGAATTTACGGTGCAGTTTCACCGCCTCAAGAAAGAGGAGCGCGACGAGCTGCAAAAGAATTATGTCAGCGGTGATGTCAAAACCCCGGAGCTGCTCGACAAGGTCGTGGCCGGTTGGGGCGGCATGCTGGATGAACAAGGCCAGCCCGTTCCCTATAGCCACGCGGAGCGCATAGCGACCGAAGCTGTGTGGTCAGGCGTGGAAGAGGCCATGGCGGTTTCCTGGTTTGACCACTTCTTTGTCCACCAGCGGGCTGCAGCAGAAAAAAACTCCAAGGCGCCGTCCGGCATTACTTCGGGCTCGACGGCGCCAGTCGCCACGTCGTAAATGACGAGCTGCGTGCGGACTGCGCTTTACTGAATGTCGATATTGATCGGCTGCTACCAAAAGCCAGACAAAAAGCAGCCCCCACCAATTACGAACTATGGCCCGAGCATGTGCGGGCCTGGGACGTATATCTGGGCTGCAGCACGCAGTGGGTCAAAACCTCGGTCGGCCTAGGAGGCGTTATCTGGGATGGGCTCAATTATCCCGGCGTGGAAGTCGTAATGCGGCGCTACCGGGTTCCGGCAGATCAGGAAGAGGAAGTGTTTCTCCAACTGCAGGTGCTGGAAAGCGAGACGCTCCGGATTCGCAATAAGGCGCGTTGATGCCGCGCCCCGTTTATCTGGCTACCAGGCAATACAGGAACCAGGCCGGAAGGCCAACAGCCCATAGCGCAACCCACCACCCCATCACGTATGGGGTGGATGCGGTAAAGGCCAGACCGGCCAAAAACAGAGCCAGAAATTTAAACATACGCCCAGGACTTTAAACGATATGAGCGCGGTGCGGCAAATCGGTATCAAGATGACGGTGGATGCCCAGTCGGTCACGACTGAGCTGCCGCGCATTGGCCGTGAGTTTGACAATATGGGCAGTCGCGCCGAGCAGGGCGCGGAGCGTGCAACGCGCAGCCTGGCTCGGGTCAATATGTCCGTGCGCGATATTGTGCAGGGTGCGGCTGGACTGCATATTGTCGGCTCTGCCATTAGCGCGATTACCGAAGCCATTACATCGTTGCCGCGCAATGCCTTCAATTTCTCCAAAGAATTAGAAGTCAGCCAGGTCGGCATGGCGGGCATCCTGGGCAGCATGACGGCCATCAATGGCCACCAGACCGATTACAACCAGGCGCTGAAGATCTCCAGCGAGTACATCCGCAAGCTCAATGACGATGCATTGCGTACGGCTGCCAGCAGCCAGGAGCTGACCAGCGTGTTCCAGGCGCTGCTAGCCCCTGGCCTGAGCGCCAAGATGACGCTGGAGGAAGTCCGCCAGCTCACGGTGGTGGGCACCAATGCCGTTAAATCCATTGGCCTGTCTGGTGCCCAGGTGGTTCAGGAGCTGCGCGACCTGGTCGCGGGCGGGATTACGACAGCGGGCTCGCAACTGGCGACAGCGCTGGGCCTCAAAGATTCGGACATCGCGGCGGCCAAGGCTTCCAGCGAGGGCCTGTTCAAGTTCCTGATGGATCGCCTGCAGGGCTTCAAGGCCTCCAGCGAGGCCTTTAACGACACGCTCAAGGGCAAGCTCGACAGCTTGAAAGAGGGCGCTATCCGTGTGGCATCGGAGGGCATGGACCCTCTGATTCAGGCCACCAAGACAGCTCTGGGCGATGTCTCCAAGCTGTTCGTGACGTTTGACGAAAACAAGAACGCCACGCTGAATCCGGCCCTGGTCAACGACCTCAAGAGCTTTTCTCAGGGGCTGGCAGATGCTGCCGCCATGGGCCGCGCCGGTATCTCCGTCATCTGGGAGCACCGCTCGGCTGTCACCGCCCTGGCCACGGCCTATGGCGCGGTGAAGCTGGCCGCTTTCGTGGGTGAGATGGGCAATGCCATCTCCGCCAAGCGGGAAGCGGCGCAGGCATCGCGCCTGCTGGCGGCACAGGAGGCTGCCGAGGCTTCGGGCAACGCGCAAGTGGTCACTTCGTCGCGGGCCAAAATTGCTGCCTACCTGGCAGAGCTGGACGCCAATGCCGCCCGCGCTCGGGCCGAGGTGGTCACGCAGGCCGCGCAGCTGGCGACTCTGCAGACCACACAAGAGGCCATCGTCGTGGCACGGGCCGAAGTGGTCGCCAAGATGAATGCGACACGCGCCACCATGGCCCAGGCCGAGGCGCAGATTGCTGCCGCTCGTGCCGCAGGCGCGCAGAGCATGGCGCTGGCCCTGGTGCGCGAGGGCACGCAGGCGCTGACGGCGGCGCAGGCCCAGAATGCGGCCCTGATGACCGAGCTGGCCACGCTGGGCAGGCAGCAGGCGAGCGTGCAAGCCTCCATTGCGGCGGCCACCACGGCGCAGACCGCTGCGCAAAATGCAGCCACGGCGGCGACGGGCAGGCTGACGGCTGCTCAGAATGCCGCATCCTTGTCCGGGCGGGCGTTCGGGGTCGTGATGGGGGCGCTGGGCGGCCCGGTGGGGATCGCTATTGCGGCGCTCACCGTGCTGATCGGCAAACTGGTGGAGGCGCGATGGGAGGCGGAAAAGACTGCCAAGGTCGGCCAGTCCAAGGAGCGTGTTGATGCGGCATTGGCCAAAGGTGGCCAGGCGGAAGAGCGTGATATTGCCCGTCTGCGGGGGCATCTCGACAGCCTGAAAGAAAAGCGCGACGAGCTGCTGCTGGACCAGAAAGGCGGCGGTCTGCTGGATTTCTTCTTTGGCAACGACTATCAGGTCGGCGTCGACTCCAAGCTGCGCGCCACGGATGCTGAAATCAAGGCCGTTACCGGCTCGCTGAATGCTGCAGAAAAAGCCACGGCGGCCGCGTCCGGCGCGACCGGCCAGCTCAGCCTCACGGTATCGGGCGCGGAGCAGGCCTGGCGCAAGTCCATCGACGGGGTCAAGACGGCCACGGCCATCCAGCAGGAATACAACGACAAGCTCTCCGCGTCGAAGAAGAATTTTGCGGAATTCGAGAAGCTCTCCAAGGCATCGCCCGACTTCGATTCCGCGAAGTTCAAGGCCAAGCAGGCCGAGCAGGCCCAGGCCGAAAAGGCTCTGGCCGACGAGCGCGACAAGCAGATCAAGGGATTGAGCGGCGGTGCCGCCGCCGCACGAACGCAGGGCATCAATGCGGAGATCGCCGCCACCAAGCACGGCTACAAGCTGCTTGCGGCCCAGATGGCGGACAGCCTGGCCGAGGTCGAATCCCTGCACAAACGCGGCGTGATCGGCGATGCCGATGCGCTGGAGCGCCGCACGACACTGCAACTGGCCGACATCGACGCCCAGCGGGCATCGCTGGAAAGCGAATTGGCGCTGCTCAAGGGCCGCAAGGACTCTGCCAAGAAGCAGGCCGATGTGGTGGGCGAGCTGGCCGAGCTGGCGCAAAAGCGCGTCAACATCGAAGCTGCGGCCGTGCGCCAGCAGCAGGAGATGGACGACCAGGCGGCCGACTCCCTGCAAAAGCGTATCGACGGCTACCAGGAAGCCGCTCGCCAGGCGCAGCAAAACCTGTATACCGCGCAGCTGGACCAAAAAGAGATCGGCAAGACGGGGGCAGCGCTGGGCGCGCTGCGTCAGGCCCGTGTCGAAGAGATGGCCGCCGCCCTGGAGCGCCAGGCCGTCACCATGGACAGCATCGACCTGTCCGGCCAAGCCAGCGCCGCGCTGCGTGCCCAGGCTCAGGCCCAGCGCGACCTGGCCAAGACCCAGGGCTATAACGAGTCAGCCAGGATGGTGGCCGACTACACGCGCAGCATCAAGGAAGCCAATGCGGCCGTACAGTTTGAGCAGTCGCTCGCGGTCATGTCGCAGCGCGACCGCGAGATTGCGCTGGAGCAGTACCGCATCGCCATCGACCTCAAGCACAGGCTCGAAGAGATCGACGCTAAGAACCCTGGCGACGCCGCAGCCGCTGCGCGCCTGAAAGCCGATGCGGAGGCTGCAGCCGCCGAGGCATCAGCAGGTGCGGCCGCACGTGTGCGCGTCCGGGAGATGACGCGCTCGGTGGAGCAGATGGACGACATCTTCCGCAAGGGCTTTGCGGACATGCTCAACCAGGGGGAGGGCGCATGGAACGCCTTCAATAAGAGCCTGCTCACGTCCTTTAAAACCTCCGTCGCTGACGAACTTTATAAAGCGTTCGCGCAGCCCTTCATCGTCCCCGTCATCGCCAGCGTGCAGAGCCTGATTGGTTCTATCAGCGGCTCTATCGGCGGCAATGTCGGCGGCTTGCTCGGTTCCAGCTCCAATCTGCTGGGGATGGCCAGCAATGCGTCCAGTCTTTACTCCCTGGCCACGGGCAATAGCTTGCTCAACACGGCGGCAGGCTGGCTGGGCCTGGGCGGTGGCACAGCTGCTGCAACGGGCCTGGCTGCCAGCCTGGGCTCTGGCATCGCACTGGCGGGCACTTCGGCGGGTTTGGGCATGACGGCAGGTGTTGGCACTGGCCTGGGCCTGGTCGGCGGAGGTGGACTGGGCTTAACGGCTGGCAGTGCTGGAGCCAGTGCCATCGGCGCGGGCCTGGGCACCAGCGCGGCAGCGGGCGGCGCTGCGGCGGGTGGCTTGTCCGGTGCACTGGCCGCTGTTCCAGGCTGGGGGTGGGCGGCGATGGGAGCGCTGGCGTTGCTCGGCGGAGGCGGCCTTTTCGGCCACAAGAGCACGCAAGAATATGGTGGAGCCGCCATGTACAGTGCCGCTGCTGGAGCTCAAACAAGCACGGCGCACGGCGCATTCGGTACCGGCTTCGGCGGTGTTGCTTCGAACGATCAGATTCTTGCGAATGTCGGCGGAATCGCTAAGTCCATCGTTGGCGCTCTGGACGCCACGGCCAAATCATTTGGCAAGACCGTTGGCTACGAAGCCGCAGCCGGCTTTGCCTCCGACTTTGGCGACGATGCGACCTGGGGCGGCCTGCGCATTGCTCTAGGCGGCAAGGACATTGTCAACTGGGACGAGACGCGCACCTCCAAGTGGGCGCCCAAGGAGTTTGCCAGCGGCGAGGAAGGTTACAAGCAGTACCTGAATGCTGTGGCCGCCGATGTGAAAGTCGCCATGCAGAGCATGGACCTGCCGGCGTGGGCCAACCAGATCCTGGATGCAGCCAACGATCTCGACAGCATCAGCGCAGCGCTGCAGCGCATCGGTGCGCAAAAGGCCTTGTTTGATTCCTGGGGCCAGTCCATGGAGATGTTCAAGGACATCTCTGGCGAACTGCAGACCCGGCTGCTGACCGCTTCTGGCAGTATCGAAGCGCTGTCCACCAATGTGGGCGCGTTCTATCAGGGCTTCTATTCTGAGCCCGAGCGCATGGCCGCTGTGCAGCGGCAGATGAGAGAGTCGCTGTCGGGCCTTGGCATCGGCATCGACCCGGCCATGGGCGAGCTGGCCAAGCAACAGTTCAAGGCCACGGTCGAAGCGGCCATGCAGGGCGGCCAGGCGGAGCTGGCGGCGCAACTGATGGCCATGAGCCAGACCTTCCTGACCGCTGCCGACTATGCGCAGAAAGCGGCCGACGACTCCGTCAAGCGGCTCAACGAGATCATGGGTCAGCAGCATATGCTGTACGCGGATCTCGCCGAGGCCGAGGGCGACTACGCCACGGCCGCACAGCGCCGCTACTGGATTGAGACGGCCGGGATGAATCAGGCCGAGCAGGCCGCATACGACTACATTGCGGCGATTCGCCAGCAGGTGTCTGCGGCCAAGACCATGAAGCAGCTCTCTGACAGCCAGTGGTCGCTGGAAAACGAGCTGTTGACCGCTCAGGGCAACAATTCCGAAGTGGCCAGGCGCCAGCGCGAGCGAGATCTCGCGGAAATGACCAAGGGACTGGACGCGGAGCAGACCGCCAAGATCGCAGCGGCCTACGACTACAACGTCGCGCTGCGTGCCCAGGTCGAGGCGCAGCGGGCGGCCAACGAAGCCGCCGCCGCTCAGGCGCAGGCCGCACAGCAGTCTGCCGAGGCAGCGCGCACCGCTTTAAAGGAGTGGCAGTCCACGACAGACGGCATTTTTAACGAAGTGCGCCGCATCCGTGGGCTGGATGCTGGCAATGCCGCCCAGTCGCTGACTGCGGCGCAGACCGAGTTCGCCATTGCCCAGGCCCAGGCCCGAGCGGGCGACCAGGACGCCGCCAAGCGCCTGCCCGAGCTGAGCCGGGCGATGCTGGCCCTGGCCGAAGGCTCTGCAACCTCTCTGATCGAGCTGCGCCGCATCCAGGGGCAGGCGGCCGCCTCGCTGTCCAACACAGGGGTTCTGCTGGCCAGCCAGCATGGCCTGCAACTGCCCGATGGCTATGTGCCCAACAACATGCTCGCAGTGCCTGGCGGCGGGGTTGCAACGCCTGCAGCGCCGAGCATGAACCAGGTACTGGTGTCCGTAGCGCCTGCCACTACCGATCCGCGCATGGTGGATCTGCTCACGCGCATGCTCGACACGCTTGACGACATCGAGCACGGGACTCGTTCGTCGGCCGTGGACCTGGCGGGCATTGGCAAGTACTGGCAGCGGGTGCTCAACCCCTCCCGCAGCGCGCTTCGCACCGACCCCTTGACGTCCACCCCATGAAAATCCTGATCCCAATCCCCATCACGGATGAAACCCTGGTCTCCACCACGGTGCCAGCGGATACGCGCCCAGCGTTTCAGCCTGGCCATGTCTACGTAAAGGCGGACGTTTGCATCTATGGCCACAGGGTCTACGAGCGCTATGACGCGGGATCTGGCACCAAGGTGCCCCCCGAAGACGGCAACAACTGGCTGGACCTGGGGCCGACCAAAGACCGGGCCGCGTTTGACGATGTCATCGGCACCGTCAGCAGCGGCGCATCTCCCATGACCTTTGTGTTCCAGCCTGGCGGCGTCGGCGGCGTGGGCCTGATCGGGGCGGAAGGCCGGGACGTGCATGTCACCCTGACCGACCGCGAAGGCCCAGGAGCGCTCACCGTGTTTGACGAGACCGTCAGCCTGGACGCCACGCCGATCTTCACGGTCTACGACTGGTTTTTTGCCGACTATGAGCCCCTGCAGGACCTGGTCGTGACCGGCATTCCGGAGCACTACCGCTCGGGGCTACTGACCGTCACCATCACCGCAACCGCAGGCGAGGCCTCCGTGGGCGTGTGCAAGCCCTGCCGCGTCCTTGAGGTGGGGGACACCCAGTGGGGCGGCAAGGTCGGGATTCTGGATTTTGGCCAGAAGAAGCGCGACCGCTGGGGCAACTACTCCTATGAGGAAGGCGAGTTCGCAAAGATCGGATCGCTGGAGACCGTGCTGCCCAAAGAGCGCTTTGCGGCGGTCTACCGCGCCCTGGCCAGGGTGCGTGGCAAGCCCGTTTTTATCGTCGGCGGCGACGAGGTGCCGGGGTACGAACCCCTCACTGCCTACGCTGTTTACAAGGATTTCAGCATCGCGGTGCCCTACCGCAAGGAAGTGGTGTGCTCGCTTGAATATGAAGGAATGACCTAATGCCTATCGGACCTCTGCCTTTTCTTGACCGAACGGCCCCCACCTTCCGCACGGATGTGGACCGCTTCTTTCTGACCGACCTGCCGGCCTGGAGCGCCCAGCTCGCGGGTGTCGAGGCGAACATCAACGCCAAAGAGCACAGCTCCATGCAGTACGCGCAGTCGGCCGGTGAGGCTGCTGGCATGGCGTGGGATAGCGAGCATGCTGCCGATCAGCATCGCGCGTCTGCAGCGCTCCACGACGCATCGGCCCAGGCTGCGGCCGTGGCCGCCCAGAACGGCGCGGGTCTGCCCGAGGTCGTGGAAGGGGCAGTGCTCAAGGGCCAGGCCGGCGGCGGGGTCAAGTTTGAAAAGCTCTCGCCTGCGGATATGGGCCTGGACAAGGTCGACAACACGTCCGACGCCCAGAAGCCCGTCAGCGCACCCCAGGCCGCTGCGCTGCTGCCCAAGGACGGCGGGGTCGCCACGCGCCTGGGCGCGCCGTTCAAGGACCTGGGCGATGCAGCAGCTGGAGCGAACGTCATCATCGACGCAGCAGTGGCCACGGTGTTCCGCGTGAAGGCACTGGGCAATCTCTCGCTCAGTTTTACCAACGTGCCCCTCAATGTCTCCTTCAGCATGGAGCTGCTCTGCGTGAATTTTGGTGGGCGAACCATGTCCTGGCCCCCCGGCAAATGGGTCAAGACTGACGGCAGCCAGGTTCCTGCCGTGGGGAATTCCGGCGTGACCTGGCAGACGGCTGGAGAGGACCGGGTGATGGTCATGTTCGATGGCGGGCAGATCACCTACAAGGTGATGCGATGAGGTTGCGTCACCGCGCTTATTTTGGCTCGGCCGCTTGGCCGTTTGTCGTGACGATCAGCAGCCTGGTCACCTACGTTGATATCCGGGCCCGTGCGGTCACAGCCGGCTGGGATCAGGTCACTCCGCTGGCAGCGGAGGTCATTGTGACGGGCACGGGCACTCTGGCGGCCGGATCGAGCAGCTATGGGTACTACGCCGGCTCCAATTTTCCGCAAGGCTCGACGCTCAAGCTGACCGTGCAGCCAGGCGGCCGTGTCCTGGGGGCGGGCGGCATCGGCGGCATGGGCTCCGGTGCCGGTCTCGCCATTGCAGGCGGTACGGGCGGCACCGCCATCTATACCCGCTGGCCGCTGACCATCGACAACCTCGGCACGACGGCCGGTGGTGGCGGTGGGGGCGGCGGCGGTGGTGGAACGTACTCCGGCAACTCGCGTGCTGGTGGCGGCGGCGGTGGTGGTGGTGCAGGCAGCAATGTCGGTAGCGGCAACTCTGGCGGAACACCTACGGGCGGCTTTACCAACGTTCCTGGTTACGCCGGCAGCAGCGGTACAGAGACCGCTGGAGGTAATGGCGGTGGGCGTCTGGTGATCGGCGACGGCGCCATCGGCTTCGAGGGCGGCCAAGGCGGCGCGTTGGGCCTGGCTGGCGGGGCCGGTGCCAGTGGCGGCAACGTCAGCGGCGCATCCGGTGGTCTGGCCGGGGCCTACATCGACGGCGCGTCCTACGCAACGTGGACCAATACGGGCACGCGACTCGGGCGAGCCATCAACTAATCAGAGGAAACAATGCAAATCCAACTGACCCAAACGGGCGAGGTGATCTCGCTGACCGAGTTTTACGAGCGCCATCCTCACGTGCAGCTACCGCAGCCACCGACCAGCGAAGCCTTGGCCGAGTTCGATGCGGAGCTGGTGCCGGAAGAGCCCGGCCGACCCGAATACCCCCAGTTCGAAGGCAATGCCAAGCTGGACCTGTTCACCCAGGCCGAGCAGCTCGCGGTGGTCACCGACACGATGACCGATCCGGTCGTCAAACTGCTCTATGACCGGCTCCTGGGGGCCAAGTACTGGTCCTATGAGGACCCGGAAACCGAGTACGGGCTGTCGGTGCTGCTGAGCAAGGGCCTGATTACCCCGGAGCGCAAGGCCGAGATCGTCGCTGCGATGCAGCCTCGGAAAGACGGGCGACTTGGCCAGGTGCGTCAACACTTGGCCAAGCCCCCAACCTGCAGAGTGTGCCTGCAAGCCAGGCGAAGACCCGCCACTCTCGAGAGCCCGGCAAGTCTATCGCCTTTCAACCCTTGAAACAGGCTTGCAATGAATGAAATTCGATGCGGCAACTGCCGTCGCAAACTGGCCGAAGGCGAATACATCCGACTGGTCATTAAGTGCCCCCGCTGCGGGGCCTTCAATCAGCTGAGCGCCCAGAGCGCCCCCAGAGAGCCCCAGCGAGGGCCTGAAGCTGAAACCCATGACAAACCCCATCATCCCCTGGATCGGCGGCAAGCGCCGTCTGGTCGATCTACTCCTGAAGCGGTTCCCAGCCCATAGCTGCTACGTGGAGGTCTTTGCCGGTGGCGCGGCCGTCTACTTTGCCCGCCACCCGGCCGACGTCGAAGTGCTCAACGATGTCAATGGCGACCTGGTGAATCTCTACAGGGTGGTGACCCACCACCTGGAGGAGTTTGTGCGCCAGTTCAAATGGGCGCTGACCAGTCGCCAGGTCTTTAAATGGCTCCAGGACACCCGGCCCGAGACATTGACCGACATCCAGCGCGCGGCCCGGTTCTTTTATCTGCAGCAGCAGAGCTTCGGCGGCAAGGTCTCCGGCCAGACCTTTGGCACGGCGACCACGGCCCCGGCCATCAATCTGCTGCGCATCGAGGAGAACCTCTCGGCCGCGCATCTGCGCCTGGCATCAGGAACCTATGTGGAGCAGCTGGATTGGGCCGCTTGCATCGACCGCTACGACCGCGCCCATACGCTCTTCTATATGGACCCGCCGTATTGGGAAACCGAGGGCTATGGCGTGCCATTCCCTTGGGAGCAATACGAACGGATGGCCCAGAAACTCAAGACGATCAAGGGCAAGGCCGTCATCAGCATTAACGACCATCCAGCCATTCGGGAGTGCTTTAAAGACTTTGAAATGGAGGCGCTCAAGCTGGACTACACCGTCGGCGGTGGCGCGAACCGGGTAGAGCGGGGCGAGCTGGTGATTTACAGCTGGGCCAGAAGTGAGGAGCCAGCGGGGCTCTTTTAGATTGGAAATGGCCGACTGGTGTCGGCCATTAATGATCATCGGTAAGGAAGGTGCACAAACCGCACGCTTGTACTTCGACTAGATAGACTTCACCGAATCTAGCGTGATTTACGCCGGAACCATCTGAAAGCTCATTGGCTTAACGTTAACGAATGGCTCCTTATGCTCAAAGCTAATCTGCGCAAGCTCCACTTTGGGGTAGAGCTTGTGTAGCAGCATCATGATCTGGCCCCATTCTGGAAAGTCTGTACGTACGAAAAAGACTCGTTTAAGGATGTCTTGCATGATTGGAATGGGACCGTGCTTCGGGGACAGCATTCGTATTTCTGCTTCATGCTCCCAATCAGCATGCTTCATGGATACAGCTCGACTTATGCTTCGAATTCCCAAAAATCTTCGAAATGGTTCACTTAGAGAAAATTCTTGGAGTTGTGGAATATCCCAATCAGGATGATCTTGCGCAAGTTCAAACAGCGATTGACGCAGATCTTCGGCGCGATTGTGGACTCTTGACTCTCGCGTGTACTGAACGCTGCTATGGTAGAGCTGAAATTTCCCTAGGATTTCATCCGGCCATTCCAACTCAAAGCACACTCCTTTTGAGTTGTCGCAATAGTAGGCCCACATAGGCTGATTATCGGGGCGCGTTGCTGTTGAGAAGATACCAACACGTTGAGCCGCCTCGTAAAAGCGTTGGTTTTCACGAGCAACAACGTGGTCTAACTCTTTTGACGCAGTAGTGTCGAATTGGTGGTTGCCTTGCAGACCTTTTGTCAACGCTAGTTCATTGAGCGAGCTGCTCACGGTTTTCATGAAGTCCAAGGGCTCTGCTAGGTCAAACTTCGCTTCTAGAGAGTCATTTAGCTCCGCAGGTGAAGCGAAATATACAGTACCTTCAGATAAGCATCGAAGAGCGGCGGCACCTGACCTGTACTTGTAGTTGGTATTAAGCGTTGTGAGCATGTAGTTCCTCAAAGTGATTGAGATGGATAACATAATTTATCCTGCAGAACTTACAGGATACCCTGGGCACGGCTTTCTTTTAGGAGCGTAAGGAGTGGCTTATCGTCTAAGTTCTTATTCGACGTACAGTGCAGATATTTGTGAATAAAAATTCTGTGAGATTCAGCAGGCGTGCCCTAACTGTCGGGTCCCGGATGATTGGCTGCTTAAAAACAAGCGATCGTTGCTCCATTGCCGTGAGGTGCTGCAGGTAGTTCTGGCAACATGGCAAGCGTCTGCAAAGGAGCGGCCATGTTGATTGCCTTGCACAAGAACGCCACGACCACACCTGCCACATGCCTGGCATTGCAGCAGGCCAGTGGCACTCACCGGGAGCTTGCCCAGCAAATATGGCATCGGCGTGGAGATCGTGCGCAAATGGCGCCACCGCAGCACTTTCATGCAGCAGAAGCTACTGCATAGGTGCGATACCGCACGGCGCTGGCGAGAGCTCTGTCGCGGTGGTCTGTAAAAAAAAGTGAAAGTCCCTTGAGAGGGGCTTTTGTTTGGGCTAGTGTGTGCCAAAGGCAGCGCAAATTTGCGCCAAAGCTCGCGCAAATTTGCGCCAAAGGCGGCGCAACGCAACTTTTGCGCCAAAGGCGGCGCAACGCAACTCAAAGGCGGCGCAACGCAACTGATGCGTCGCTAAGTGAATGCCTCAGTGCGACATTTTTACATGGCAGAAAACCAGGGAAAAAAGCCTGTTTCCCTATGAAAACACCTTGCGAAAGTTGAGCTAAATCCTTGAGTCTTGTACAAGACTTGAAAAAATCGGCCCGGTTGCGCGTAGAATTTTGTATTGTGGGAACGCATTGCATCAAGAAAGTGTCGTCCCGCTGTGTCAGGCCCCATTGCGCAAGCCCGGGATGCAGGCCCAAGGCACCTTTCCCCCTTTTTTCACAACCTGAGACAAGAGATGAGTACGCAGCAACCCACCATCATCTACACCTTGACTGACGAGGCTCCCCGCCTGGCCACCAGCGCATTCCTGCCCGTGATCCGTGCTTTCGCAGCACCGGCCGGCATCAATGTGGAGACCAGCGATATCTCGCTGGCAGGCCGTATCTTGGGCGAGTTCCCCGACTTTTTGACCGAAGCCCAACGCGCTCCGAACAATCTGGCTGAACTGGGCAAGCTGACGCTGACGCCTGAAGCCAACATCATCAAGCTGCCCAATATCTCCGCATCCGTGGGCCAGCTGCAAGACGCGATCAAGGAATTGCAGGGCAAGGGCTATGCCATCCCCGACTATCCTGAAACCGCCACGACCGATGCCGAAAAGGACATCAAGGCACGCTACAACAGGTGCATCGGCTCTGCCGTGAACCCTGTGCTGCGCGAAGGCAACTCGGATCGCCGCGCGCCTGCTGCGGTCAAGAACTACGCCAAGAAGCACCCCCATTCCATGGGTGAGTGGAAGCAGTGGTCGCAAACCCATGTGTCGCACATGGAAGAGGGCGACTTCTACCACGGCGAAAAGTCCATGACGCTGGACAAGGCCCGCGAAGTGAAGATGGTGCTGGAGGCCAAGTCCGGCAACAGCATCGTTCTGAAGGACAAGGTCAAGCTGCAGGCTGCAGAAGTGATCGATTCCATGTTCATGAGCAAGAAGGCCTTGTGCGCTTTCTATGAAAAGGAAATCGAAGACTGCCGCGAGTCGGGCATCTTGTTCTCGCTGCACGTGAAGGCCACCATGATGAAGGTGTCCCACCCCATCGTGTTCGGTCACTGCGTGAAGATTTTCTACAAGGAAGCCTTCGAAAAGCACGGCAAGCTGTTTGATCAGCTGGGCGTGAACGTGAACAACGGCATGGCCAATCTGTACGAGAAGATTGAGACCCTGCCTGCTTCGCAGCGCGAAGAAATCATCCGTGACCTGCACAAGTGCCAGGAGCACCGTCCGCGTCTGGCCATGGTCGATTCCGCCAAGGGCATCACCAACTTCCACTCGCCCAATGACGTGATCGTGGATGCTTCCATGCCCGCCATGATCCGCGTGGGCGGCAAGATGTGGGCCGCTGACGGCAAGCCTTACGACTGCAAGGCCGTGATGCCTGAGTCCACCTTTGCCCGTATCTATCAGGAAGTGATCAACTTCTGCAAATGGCACGGCAACTTCGACCCCAAGACCATGGGCACCGTGCCCAACGTGGGTCTGATGGCGCAAAAGGCCGAAGAGTACGGCTCGCACGACAAGACGTTCGAGATCGCCGAAGACGGCGTGGCCAACATCGTGGACATCGCCACCGGCGAAGTGCTGCTGAGCCAGAACGTGGAAGCTGGCGACATCTGGCGCATGTGCCAGGTCAAGGATGCTCCTATCCGCGACTGGGTGAAGCTGGCTGTGACCCGTGCCCGCAACTCCGGCATGCCTGCCGTGTTCTGGCTGGACCCCTATCGTCCCCACGAAGCCGAGCTGATCAAGAAGGTGCAGACCTACTTGAAGGAATACGACACCAACGGCCTGGAAATCCACATCCTCTCGCAAGTGCGCGCCATGCGCTACACGCTGGAGCGCGTGGCCCGCGGTCTGGACACGATCTCGGTGACCGGCAACATTCTGCGTGACTACCTGACCGACCTGTTCCCGATTCTGGAACTGGGTACCTCGGCCAAGATGCTGTCCATCGTGCCTCTGATGGCGGGTGGCGGCATGTACGAAACCGGTGCTGGTGGCTCCGCTCCCAAGCATGTGCAGCAGCTGGTGGAAGAAAACCACCTGCGCTGGGACTCGCTGGGTGAATTCCTGGCCCTGGCCGTCTCGTTCGAAGACTTGGGGCTAAAGGAAAACAATGCCCGCGCCAAGCTGCTGGCCAAGACTCTGGACGAAGCCACCGGCAAGCTGCTGGACGAAGACAAGTCGCCTTCGCGCCGCACCGGCGAGCTGGATAACCGTGGCTCACAGTTCTACATCGCTCTGTACTGGGCCCAGGCGCTGGCTGCTCAGACCGAAGATGCAGAACTGGCGGCCAAGTTCGCCACTCTGGCTAAAACTCTGGCCGAGAACGAAGCCAAGATCGTGGCCGAGATGAAGGAAGTGCAAGGCAAGGCTGCCGATATCGGCGGCTACTACATGCCCGACGTGGCCAAGCTGGACGCCGTGATGCGCCCCAGCGCCACCTTCAACGCCGCCATCGCGTCGGTGTAAGCCAGCTTGCCTCGCAGAGCGGGTTGCCCCGCCTGCGTGCAGGCAGTGCCCCCTAAAAAGCCGGAGGACCCGAAATGGTCTCCGGCTTTTTTTGTGCTGGGCCTCAGTAGTTGCTATATGAATAGAAGCTGCCTGTGCATGATGTATAAGCACTGCAGCTTGATTTGATTCGAATTTATGAAAGGCGCTCCATGCCGCTGTACCAGTGCCCGTGCTGCGACTACTTCTCGCTCGATGACCGTGGCGAGTACAGCATCTGCAGCGTCTGCTTCTGGGAAGACAGTGGCTGGGATGTGGACTGCCCGGATGAATACTCCGGCCCCAACCATATGACGCTGCGCGAAGGCCGGCGCAACTTTCAGCGCTTTGGCGCCTGCGATTACCGAATGCGCAAGAGCGTGCTCCCACCGGCAGCGCGCAACCGCTATCGGCATGGACCGCGCGTTCTGAGTCAAGTGGCATCAATCCGCGTGGGGCGGTGATTGCCGAGCCTCGTCAACCCAGCGCAGAAATCGTACGCCTGGATGCTGGTGCAGCAGCGGATAGCGTTGGCGGTGGTAGCAGTCCCAGTAACTGGTGGCCTGCTGCTTGCAGATGATCACAAAGCCAGGGTTCTCGGCCGCAAAACGACCGTAGCTGCGTGGCGATAGCCTATGGGTCTGGGCGGTCAGATGCTCGGCAATTTCCAGCACATACTCGCCAGCGGCGCGCACCACAAACGGCAGCACCCAGTCGCAGTCATGCGCCAGCAACTGGCGCAGACAGGCTTCGCGCACATGGCCGTTGGCGTGGCGACTGCCCAGGCACAGGGCCAGTTGCTGTGTGGGGCCGCTGCTTTGTTCAATGCATTGCTGCAGCGCGCGTTCGTCGTAGTACACGCGGTAGGGCGCATGCAGCAATTCGCCATTGATGCTGATCGTGAAGCCGGGGCAGGGCTCGAATGCCTGCGACTTGCCCAGTTTCTGCAGCAGCGCAGCGGCGGTATCGCTCAGCGCTTGCGGAAACTGGGGCCGGTAGAGCATGAAGGGGGCTGATTCTGGCGGCGCTTAGCGATTGAAGGGCGCGCCGCCCAGCTTGGTGCCTGCCTTGATGCCGCGCTTGGCAAACCAGCCCTGGTTCATCTCCAGCACATAGCGCACGGGCTTGGCCGAGCAGTGAGAGTCTTCGCTCATGGGCTTCATGTCTGCCAGATTGACGATGGTGCCGTCATCGGCCACGAAGGCCGCTGTCAGGGGCAGGATGGTGTTGCGCATCCAGAAGCACTGCACGCCGGGTACTTCGAAGACAAAGAGCATGCCTTCTTGCTGCGGCATCTCCTTGCGGAACATGAGACCGATCTCGCGCTGCTGCGGCGTGACGGCCAGTTGGGTGTCGATGCGGTACATGCCGGCCGTCAGGTCGATGCGGCGCAGATTCATCTGGGGCTGACCTTGATCGCCGGCCATTGCCGGTGCGGTGCCCAGCAGTCCGAACAGGGCCGCTGCGGCCAGCAACATGGTGCGCGCACGCCAGCCGCATTGGCGTGAGTCAGAGGTCTGGCTGGAGAAGTTCTTCATAAGCCTTGCATGCCAAAAAAGAGTCGAAAGCCGACAGCCTAAGGCATTGGGGCTGAATGTCGGCTGAAACCCGCATGCCACAAACCACAAAGCCCGCAGAAATCTGAATTCTGCGGGCTTTTCGAGCTTGTCGGCAGCGGGTGCGACACCTCAGGGTCCCGTGCCGGTGCGGCCTTTAGCGCTCGTCAGGCAGCGGGCTTGGCAGCTTTCTTGGTGCTGTGCTTGGCGTGCGACTTGGCAGGCTTGTGCATGGACTTGGCATGCTTGGCTGCGGGGGCCGGTGCTGCAGCGGGCGCCGCAGCGGGGGCGGCAGGTGCTGCTGCGGCCGGCATGGCCGCAGGTGCGGTGGCTGCGGCTGGGGCAGCAGGGGTGGCAGGTTTCGCAGGCGCAGCGGCTTGAGCGAATGCGCCAGCGGCGAACGTACCGGCAATCAGGACAGCGAGTAGTTTTTTCATGTGTGCCAATTTCCTCAAGATGCGGCAATGCCTGGTTTCAGGGCTTGTTCAGCGCAGGCCATCTGCGCCTCACAGTCTTTCAACGGCCTTGCTGTGCCGGCGTTGACAGGTATTTACAGGTAGTTTCTTAGAATTTGTGCGGTGTAGTGATGTCAGAATTCGGTCATATGCAAAATGCACCAGCAAGGTGCGCCGCCGCACACCATCAAGGACTAGGAGATTCCAGAGCATGAGCGCTTCCCAGCACATCCAGGTACCGTCGCAGGGCGAGAAAATCACCGTCAATGCGGACAAGACGCTGAACGTTCCCGATCAGCCCATCATTCCGTTCATTGAGGGCGATGGTGTCGGTGTTGATGTGACGCCGGTGATGCGCAAGGTGGCTGACGCTGCCGTTGCCAAGGTCTACGGCGGGCAGCGCAAGATTGCCTGGATGGAGGTGTATGCGGGTGAGAAAGCCACGCGCATCTACGGCCCCGATGTCTGGCTGCCCGAGGAAACCGTGGCTGCCGTGCGCGACTATGCCGTGTCCATCAAGGGCCCGCTGACCACGCCCGTGGGCGGCGGCATCCGCTCGCTGAACGTGGCACTGCGCCAGGAGCTGGACCTGTATGTCTGCCTGCGTCCCGTGCAGTACTTCAAGGGCGTGCCTTCGCCGCTCAAGGAGCCCGAGAAGACAAATATGGTGATCTTCCGCGAGAACTCGGAGGACATCTACGCGGGCATCGAATACGCGGCCGGCAGCGAGAAGGCGAAAAAGCTCATCGACTTCCTGGCCAAGGAATTGGGCGCCAACAAGATCCGCTTTCCCGAAACCTCGGGCATCGGCATCAAGCCCGTCTCGCGCGAGGGCACTGAGCGCCTGGTGCGCAAGGCCATCCAGTACGCCATCGACAACAACAAGCCCAGCGTGACCCTGGTTCATAAGGGCAACATCATGAAGTACACGGAAGGTGCCTTCCGTGACTGGGGCTACGCGCTGGCGCAGCGCGAGTTCGCCGCCGAGCTGATCGACGGCGGCCCCTGGTGCCGCATCAAGCACCCGAAGACGGGCAAGGACATCATCATCAAGGACTCGATCACCGACGCCTTCTTGCAGCAGATTCTGATGCGCCCGGCCGAGTATTCGGTGGTGGCCACCCTCAACCTCAATGGCGACTACATCTCGGATGCGCTGGCCGCGCAGGTGGGCGGCATCGGCATTGCTCCCGGTGCCAATCTGTCGGAGAGCATTGCCTGCTTCGAAGCCACCCACGGCACGGCGCCGCGCTATGCGGGCAAGGATTATGTGAACCCCGGCTCCATGATTCTCTGCGCCGAGATGATGCTGCGTCATATGGGCTGGCGCGAGGCAGCGGATCTGATCGTCGAGTCGCTGGAAAAAGCCATCCAGAGCAAGCATGTGACCTACGACTTCGCCCGCCTGATGGACGGAGCGACCCAGGTGTCCTGCTCGGGCTTCGGGGATGTGGTGATCTCGATGATGGACTGAGCTGTGCGGTCTGCCCGGCAGCTTGCAGCAGCTGCCGGCACTGTGATCTCAGCGGCCGCACCGTCTCCACGGTGCGGTTTTTTTATGCCTGCGGCCTGGCGCTTGTAGTCCTGGGGCTGGCGTGCAAAGCCTCGAAAGTATGTCGATGTGTATCGGCTTTAAAGCGTGCAATACACAAATGGCAATTAATTTCAGGTGAGGCTATGGCTCCTTCCTCCAATGACGGGCGCTGGTACTGGCTTGCAGTGGCGTTTCTGATGCTGCTGATGGGTTTGTTCATGACCATCGGCGGCGGTGTGCTGCTGGGCAAGGGGGGCAGTTGGTACTTTGTGCTGATGGGGCTGGCGCTGCTGACATCGGCAGCACTCCTGTTGGCGCGGCGCAGGGCCGGAGCCCATGTCTATGCGCTGGCCTTTGTGCTGACCCTGGTATGGGCCTGGTGGGATGCGGGCTGGGAGTTCTGGCCGCTGGTCTCGCGCCTGATGGTGTTTGCCGTGCTGGGCCTGCTGGTGGCCCTGGGCTATGCACAGCTTGAGGCGGGCAAGCTGGTCATGAACGACTACGGACGTCTGGGGGCCGCAGCGTCGGTGGTGGTGCTGGGCCTGGGCATCGTCGCGACGGCCGTCAGTGCCTTCTCGCCCAAGGGCGTGATGGCCCCCGAGGTCACCGAGGTGCCCTCGGTCAGCTCCATGGAGCTCAAGCCTTCGGACTGGACGGATTGGGGGCAAGGTCCCGCAGGTCAGCGTTTTGCGGCCCTTGAGCAGATCAGCCGCAACAATATCGACAAGCTGGCCGTGGCCTGGACGGCCCGCACCGGCGATGTGCCGCAGAGCACGGGCTCGGGTGCCGAGGACCAGAACACGCCGCAGCAGATCGGGGACCGCCTGTATGTCTGCACGGCCTACGGCAAGGTGCTGGCGCTGGATGTGGACACGGGCGAGGAGAAATGGAAATTCGACCCCGAAGCCAAGTCGCCCAACTGGCAGCGCTGCAGAGGTCTGGGTTACTTTGATGGCAACGAGGCCGCAATCAAGGCCTCGGGCGCACTCGGCAAGCCCGCAGAGGTTGCGCCCGGCTGCAGGCGCCGGTTGTTTGTGCCCACCATCGATGCGCGCCTGGTGGCGCTGGACCCCGACTCCGGCAAGCCATGCACCGACTTCGGCAAGGACGGTGTGCTGGATCTGACCCAGGGCATGGGCGAGGTCAAGGAGGGCTGGTATCAGCAGACCTCGGCGCCGCTGGTGGCCGAGAACCTGGTGATCGTGGGCGGCCGCGTGGCCGACAATTTCTCGACCGACGAGCCCTCGGGCGTGGTGCGTGCCTTTGATGTGCACAGCGGCAAGCTGGTCTGGGCCTGGGACCCGGGCAATCCTGACATCACCGGGCAGCCGCCGCAGGGCCAGACCTATACGCGCAACTCGCCCAATGTCTGGGGCGGCATGTCCTATGACGCCAGATTGGGGCTTGCCTATCTGGGTACGGGCAATGCGACGCCGGACTTCTATGCGGCCCAGCGCACTGCGCAGATGGAGAAGAACAGCTCCGCCATCGTGGCCATGGATATCAGGACCGGCAAGCCGCGCTGGCTCTACCAGACCGTGCACCACGATCTGTGGGACTTCGACATCCCGTCCCAGCCCGCTTTGGTCGATGTGCCCAATGCCCAGGGCGGGGTGGACCCCGCACTGCTGCAGGTGACCAAGCAGGGCATGATCTTCATGCTCAACCGCGAGAGTGGCGAGCCTCTGGCAGAGGTGCAGGAGCTGCCCGTGCCGCAAGGCCATGTGCCCGGCGAGCGCTATGCGCCCACCCAGCCGCATTCCACTGGCATGCCCAATATCGGCAACCAGACCCTCAAGGAGTCCGATATGTGGGGGGCCACGCCCTTCGATCAGCTGCTGTGCCGCATTGCCTTCAAGGACATGCAGCATCAAGGCGTGTTCACGCCGCCAGGCATGGGGCCGACGCTGCAGTTTCCGGGCTCGCTGGGCGGCATGAACTGGGGCAGCGTCTCCGTAGACCCGATCAGCCAGACCATGTTCGTCAACGATATGCGCCTGGGGCTGGCGAACTACATGATTGCGCGCGCCGATATGAAGCCCGGCGCCAGCGGCATCGAGATGGGGGCCGTGCCCCAGGAGGGCACGCCGTTCGGCGCCATGCGTCAGCGCTTTCTGTCGCCGCTGGGCATTCCCTGCCAGAAGCCGCCCTTCGGCACCATGACGGCGGTGGATCTGAAATCGCGCCAGATCAAATGGCAGGTGCCTGTGGGCACGGTGCGTGACACCGGTCCTCTGGGCATTCCCCTGTGGCTGCCAATTCCCATCGGCATGCCCACGCTGGGCCCCTCCATGGTCACCAAGTCGGGGCTGCTGTTCTTCGCAGGGACTCAGGACTTTTATCTGCGCGCCTTCGACAGCGCCAACGGCAAGGAGATCTGGCGCTCGCGCCTGCCCGTGGGCAGCCAGGGCGGGCCGATGAGCTATGTCTCGCCCAGAACCGGCAGGCAGTATGTGGTGATCACCGCCGGCGGTGCGCGCCAGTCGCCCAAGCGCGGCGACTATGTGATCGCCTATGCACTGCCGCAGTAGCGACAGGGTGTGCAGCCGCCGGCAACGGGGCAGCAATGCGGCAGCGAGATTCTAAAATGATAGCTGATTGCGCTTGATATATAAGGAACTTAGATTGAATAGTGTCTGAGTTCTTTTATTATCAAGCGCTGCAGGCTATGAATAAAATAGTGGCTGCCGCGCAGACCATGCCACTCAGCGCGGTGGCAGCTCGCAGCCGTCGGGGCCGCAGCTGGGGTCGCCACTGGTGTCAGTGTCGCCGGCCTGCTGCTGGTTGAGCTCGGCAATCTGCTCGGCCCAGGCGGCCAGCTGCTGCTTCCAGCCGTCGACATCGCCCAGCCATTCGCCGATCTCGACGCGCTGAACGGCGCGCTGGCCGGCCTGCTCGGGGTGGTCGAACTCCAGCGCCAGGGTGGGGAAGCCCTGGCCCTGCACCATGCCCAGCCATTGGCGGCTGTCGGCAATATGCTGCTCGGTGGCCGCACCGCTTTGCTCGGCGTAGGCCGCGTCATAGGCTGCGCTGTCCAGGCCGATGCCGGCCGCCAGCTCACGCAGCACGGCGGGCTCGCTGATGCGGCGGCCTTCCACGTAATGGGCTTTTTGCTCGGCAGCCAGCATCTCCAGGCCCTTGCCGGCCAGCGCTTGGGCGGCCAGCAGGGCCGTGGTCGGGGGCTCGGAGTCCAGCGGCGCGCCGATGTCATTGAGCAGACCGTTGAGATAGGCATCGCCAAAAGGCTGGCCCGTCATCTCGGCAATGCGCTGGTCGCTGGGCATGACTTTGTCACGCCAGTCCGCAGTGATGGTGCGCGTGTGGGCTCCGGTCAGCATGCCGCCGGCATGCCATTGAACCTCGATGCCGGGCACTTCGCGCGCAGCCTTGACCAGCGGGGCGGCGGCATAGCACCAGCCGCACAGGGGATCAAAAATATAGTGCAGCACCAGAGCGGGCAGCTGGGATGTGTTCATGGTTGGGCGACCAGCAAGGTCGGTGGATTTTGCAAACAAGCTTCAATGTAAGCGCTGCCGGGGGCGCCATGGCGCAACGCGGGCGAAGACCTTGGCGCCGGTCTTGGCAAAATGGCTGCATTGTCCTTCGCTACCTTGCCTGCCCATGCGCCTGAATGTCACGCCGCCGCCCCAGCCCTCGCCAGAGTCCGAGCCCTCCCCGCAATCCGTGGCACGGCGCAGCACAGTGCTGTTTCTGCTGTTCTGGCTGGTGGTCATGGCCGTGATGTATCTGGCCATGCAGCATTTTCTCAAGCCGGCCCAGGCCAAGGTCATGGCTGACGGCACGGTGCGCATAGAGCGGGGCCTGGATGGGCATTTCCGCGTCAAGGGCTATGTCAACGACCAGCCCGTCACCTTTTTGGTCGATACCGGGGCCACCTCGGTCAGCGTGACCGATGCGCTGGCCGAGCGTGCCGGCCTGGAGGGAGGCGAGAAAGTGCGTTTTCGCACGGCCAACGGCGAACGTGATGGCCGCATCGTCACCGCCGACGAGGTCCGCATCGCCAGCGTGCGTGTGCGCGATGTGCGCGTGGGCACGGGCTATACGGGCGACGATAGCGACGACGCCTTGCTGGGCCAGAACTTTCTGCGCTTCTTCGATGTGCAGATGAGCGGCGATGAAATGCTGCTGCGCCCGCGCAAGTGAGTGCAGCCAAGACACTGGCCGTGATTTTGCGCACTTGAGCGAGTCATCGGCCGCAGCAGCCCAAAAGCGATCGCAGACTGGATTAAAGTAGGGCGCTTTGCCAACCGGCAAACAGGAATAGTGCACTGTGCGTGGGCCTCACACGGGCCTCTTGCGGTTGCTGCACTTGCCGCTCATGGGTGAAAGACATGTTCCGGGACTGTTGCCATTCAATGGACCGCAGGCGAAAGCTGGCTGCGGCAGACGACACTCAATGGACTGGTTAACCCAACTCTTCAAAGCCCTCAACGACATTGTCTGGGGCGTTCCCATGATCGTGCTGATTCTCGGCACGGGCTTTTATCTGCAGATCCGCCTGGGCTTCATGCCGCTGCGCAACATCGTGCGCGGCTTTCGCATGATCTGGCGCAGCCGCCGTCCCGGCGACAAGGCCGATGGCGACATCACTCCCTATGCCGCGCTGATGACGGCACTGTCGGCCACCGTGGGCACGGGCAATATTGCCGGTGTGGCCACGGCCATTGCCGTGGGCGGCCCGGGTGCACTGTTCTGGATGTGGATGACGGCGTTGCTGGGCATGGCCACCAAGTATGGCGAGGTGGTGCTGGCGGTGAAGTACCGCGAGAAAAACGACCACGGCCAGTGGGTGGGCGGCCCGATGTACGCCATCAAGAACGGCCTGGGCAGCAAGTGGAAATGGCTGGGTACGCTGTTTGCCATCTTTGGCGGTCTGGCCGGTTTCGGCATCGGCTCCATGGTGCAGTCCAACGGTATTGCATCGGCCATGCACACGGCTTTCGGTCTGGAGAACTGGATCACGGGCCTGGGCCTGGCCGTGCTTACCGGCGCAGTGGTGCTGGGGGGCATCACCCGCATCGGCGCCGTGGCCGAAAAGCTGGTGCCTGCCATGTGCGTGACCTATGTGATCTGCGTGCTCTATGTGCTGGGTGTGTACTTCGACCGCATTCCGGCTGCGTTTGCACTGATCTTCGAGCAGGCCTTCAACCCCACGGCGGCCACGGGTGGCTTTTTGGGCTCCACGGTGCTGATGGCCATTCGCATGGGCGTGGCGCGCGGCATTTTTTCCAACGAAGCGGGCCTGGGCACGGCCGGCATCGCCCAGGCAGCTGGCGCCACGCGCGACCCCGTTTTTTCGGGGCTGGTGGGCATGATGGGTACTTTCATCGACACCATCATCGTCTGCACCATGACCGGGCTGGCCATCGTGGTCAGCGGCGTCTGGAACTCTGGCGCTACCGGGGCCGTGCTGTCCACCCAGAGCTTTGAGGCCGCCATGCCCGGCGTGGGCAAATATGTGCTGGCCGTTTCGCTGTCGGTATTTGCCTTCACCACGATTCTGGGCTGGGCCTATTACGGTGAAAAATGCTGGACCTATCTGGTGGGCACCGTCTGTGAAAAGCCCTTCCGCATCTTCTGGACCATCAGCGCCTTTGTGGGTGCGGTGGCCACGCTGGACTTTGCCTGGCTGGTCGCCGATACGCTGAATGCGCTGATGGCGATTCCCAATCTGATCTCGCTGCTGCTGCTCTCGCCCGTGATCGTGCAGCTCACGCGCGAATACTTTGCGCGCCAGGATAATCAGGCCTGATTATTTCGCCAGCTTCAGGCACTTGACGCATCAGTGCTTGAGCTTGAGCTGACCTCACCTCACCTCACACAGGGCGCAGTTGTGCAAGCAGCTGCGCCCTGTGCTGTTTTGGGGCGGTGGCTGAAGCAGTCCCGCATATCTGCGAAAATACGCCCCACACAGGGAATGACTGTTGCGGGCAATCTTGCTGCAGCCGTTGTGCGTATCGAGGCTCGATCCACGCCCTTGCTTCGTGGCCTGCCGGGCTTCATCTTGAGATGAGACTGCAGGTTTTTCATGTTGCCGAGCCTCAGGTCGAATCGCCGCGTTGTCGCGATTCCCGCTTTGCGCCCGACCACACGCCATTGCCCGGCAGCCATGCAGGCCGTCAGGCGCAGCCATGGATAGTCTGCCGTGTCCCACCGCCAGCCCGTTCGCGTTCCCGAACGTCACCAGTTTGATGCCTTGATCGATGCCCGCTCGCCCGCCGAGTTTGAGCTTGACCATATCCCCGGCTCCATCAACTGTCCTGTACTGAGCAATGCCGAGCGCGCCGAGATCGGCACCATCTACAAGCAGGTCAGCCCTTTTGAGGCCAAGCGTCTGGGGGCGGCCTATGTGTCGGCCAATCTGGCACGCCATCTGCGCGAAACCTTTGCCGACAAGCCTGCCAACTGGAAGCCTCTGGTCTATTGCTGGCGCGGCGGCCTGCGCAGCGGCTCCATGGTGACCTGGCTGCGTCTGGTCGGCTGGGATGCACAGCAGCTGGCCGGCGGCTACAAGGCGTTTCGCGGTCATGTGATTGCGCAGCTTGAAAGCCTGGTGCCGCAGCTGCAGATGCGCGTGCTGTGCGGCGCCACCGGCTCTGCCAAGACCCGCGTGCTGCATGCGCTGGCCCAAAGCGGCGAGCAGGTGCTGGACCTGGAGGGCTATGCCAGCCACAAGGGCTCCTTGCTGGGCGGCCTGCCCGGCATCGAGCAACCCAGCCAGAAACGTTTCGAGACCCTGATTGCCGAGCAGCTGGAGAGTTTCGATCTCTCGCGTCCCGTCTATCTGGAAGGCGAGAGCGCCAAGATCGGCCGCGTCGGCCTGCCGCTGGTACTGGTGCAGCATCTGCACAAGGCTCCGGTCATCGAGGTGCGTGCAACGGCGGCCGCACGCCTTTCCTATCTGCTGCGCGACTATGCCTACCTGGGCGACGATCCCGAAGTGCTGGCCACCAAGCTGGGCTGGCTCAAGGAGCTGCAGGGCAAGGAGACCGTGAGCCGCTGGCAGCAATGGGCACGGGAAGGGGAGCTGCCTGCGCTGTTCGAAGAGCTGATGCTCAGGCACTACGACCCGCACTACGAGCGCTCCCAGTCGAATCACTTCGAGCAATGGCCCCGGCGCCAGGTTCTGGAGACAGACCAGCTATCGGATGAGGCCATCGCCGCTCTGGCGCAGCAGATCATTGCGATGCAGGCGCGCTGAGTTAGGCCGCCTATTCACTGCGAGCGGCTTGAGCAAGCCTCAGGGGCTGGCCAGAGGCCGGCCCAGCTCCTGCACCATCAGCACTTCGTCAAAGTACTCGCCGCCCACATAGAGGGCCGCCGGCTCCAGCCCGTAGGCGCGAAAGCCCGCTTGTTCGTACAGGCGCAGCGCCTTGTCGTTCCCGGCATTGCAGCCCAGCATCAGCTGGCGCAGCTTCAGCACTCTGCCGTGGGCCACCGCTGTCTCCAGCAGAGCGCAGGCCAGGCCATGGCCTCGGGCCGGTGCAGCCACGTACATGGCAAAGAGATGGCCTTTGTGCGCGGTCTTCTCACCCTGCTCGCGATACAGGCCCAGGCTGGCGCAGAGTCTGTCGTCTGCGTCAAAGCCTCCCCACATGGCCTGACCCTGGGTGCCGCTGAAGCGGCTCAGCAGTTGCGTATCGCCGAGTGCCTGCTCGGTTGCGGGCGTGGCACCGAAGGCGGCGGGGCATTCTGTCAGGGCCTGCAGGCGCAGGGCGCGATAACTGCAAAGGTCGGACTCGGTCAGCTGGCGTATGTCATATTGCATGGGCCGAGTTTAGACATGCTCGGCAAAAATGGGCACCAGCGACAGCAGCAGCAAACCGGCCATCACGCCGTTGAACATGCGCAGGGCCTGTGGAGTGCGCAGTGCGCGCCCCACGGTGCTGCCGAACAGGGTCCAGACGCTGATGCTGGGGTAGTTGACCAGGCCCAGCACCAGGGCCGACAGCATCAGGTTGACGAAAAAACCTTCGCGCGGCGTGTAGGTCGCGACCACGCCCACGGCCATGATCCAGGCCTTGGGGTTGACCCACTGGAAGGCAGCTGCCTGCCAGAAGCTGAACGGACGGCTGCCCGACTGGCCCTGGTCCACGCCGCCGGCACGGGCGATCTTCCATGCCAGCCAGATCAGATAGGCTGCGCCCACATATTTGAGCAGGGTGTAGATGCGTGGCTCGGCCTCGAACAGTTGGCCCAGGCCCGCGCCGATCAGCAGCACCATGATGACCACGCCCAGACAGATGCCCAGCATATGCGGCACGCTGCGGCGGTAGCCGAAAGTGGCCCCCGAGGCCGTCAGCATCACATTGTTGGGGCCGGGCGTGACGGAGCTGACAAAGGCAAACATGGCCAGAGGCAGGATGAAGGCAGAGGATTCAGGCAGAAATGACATGGCAAACCTTGGGGCTGCATAAGCGTTGTGCCTCTATACTAAAAGCTTGAATCAGTACACTATCAGTACACTTTTGCAGGCCAGTTCATGAGCTGGCCTGCTCTAATTGACCTGACACTTTGAGAGAGCACTTCATGCTGGATGCACAGATCGACGGCGGGACAGCGACTGCGGCAGCCTTGCCTGTGGCCGCTACGGCATCCCTGGGCTGGCAGCCCATGCGCTCCAGCGCGGCAGGCCTGGTGGAGCAGTTGGTCGAGCATTTCGGCGGGCTGATCCGCAATCATGGCCTGCGTGTGGGCGTGCGCCTGCCTTCGGTGCGGGCGTTGGCGCAAAGCGCAGGTGTCAGCCGCGACACCGTGGTCCAGGCCTACGACAAGCTGGCTGCCCAGGGTCTGGTGCAATCGCGGCGCGGCAGCGGTTTTTATGTGGCGGCCCAGCGCCGCGTGATGGAGCCTGCCGCCGTGGCTGCCGCCTCGGCGCAGCCGGCGGACTTCGACACCGCTTATCTGCTGCGCGGCATTTTTCGCGATGACAGCGCGGGCACCGGGGGCGCAGGTTGCCTGCCTTCGAGCTGGATGGATCAAGGCCTGATCACAGGCGCCATGCGCGCCATTACCCGTAACAATGCGCGGGCCGAGCAGAGCTTTCTCAGCTATGGCCATCCACAGGGTTTTCTGCCATTGCGCCTGCAGATAGCCTCGAATCTGCAGGCCCAGGAGGTGCCGGCCCACCCCGAGGCCAACCTCATGACGGTGGGTGGCGTGACCCATGGCCTGGACCTGGTCGTGCGCTGTTTTCTCAAGCCCGGCGATACCGTGCTGGTCGAGGACCCGGCCTGGTTTCTGATCTTCGGGCGGCTCAAGTACATGGGCGTGAACGTCGTCGGCGTGCCGCGCCTGCCCGGCGGGCCCGATGTGGTGGCTCTGGCATCGCTGGCCCAGAGCCACAAGCCCAAGCTCTTCATCCTCAACACGGCGGTGCACAACCCCACGGGGCTGAGCCTGTCTGCCGGTGTGGCCCATGAGGTGCTGCGTATTGCCGAGCGCCATGATTTCCTGCTGGTCGAGGATGACACCTATGCCGAATTCCTGGGCGCGATGCCGCTGCGACTGGCGGCCATGGACAGATTGCAGCGCGTGATTCTGGTGGGGGGCTACTCCAAGACCTTGTCGGGCGGCCTGCGCGTGGGCTATATCGCGGCCAAACCCGAGTATGTGCACCGCCTGACCGACATGAAGCTGCTGGCGGGCCTGACCTCTTCGCTGCCGGCGGAGCAGATCGTGCACCATATTCTGGCCGACGGTTCCTTTCGCAAGCATGTGGACCGGCTGCGCGAGCGGGTGGACCGTGCGCGTGGGCGCTGTCTGCGCAAGCTCGAAGCGCTGGACTGCCATGCGGAGTACGAACCCGTGGCCGGCACTTTTGCCTGGGTCGACTGCGGCGTGGATACCGAGGTGCTGGCGCGTCAGGCGGCGCTGAGCAATCTGCTGCTGGCGCCGGGCCTGCTGTTTTCGCCGCAGCAGGCAACCAGCAGCAAGCTGCGCGTGCCCGTGGCGATGGCCGACCATACCGAGCCATGGAAGGTGCTGGAGCAGATCCTCAGGCAGCTGCGCCAGTAGCGTCCTGAGCAGTGTGCGGGCCCGGGCTTTGTTCACGATTGATAACAATCGCGCGCCTGTGGCGTGACTGACGCAGCAGCATCTGCTGTTATGTTTGTAGCATGACAGCAGCACGAGCTTTGCCCCATGCCGCCGCAGGCCACTGCACGCGCGATCCTCTGCGCGGTGGCTCGCGCACGGGGCGGTGGTTGCTGTCCGGGATGGTGCTGTGCGCTCTGGCCGCTTGTTCCAGCGCCCCCACGAATCATGGCGAAGTGAAGGGCGAGGACTTTCACTCGCGCGAGCTGCTTCAGTCCGACAGCAACCGCATGGCGACGCTGGCCATGAAGGAAAATCTGGAGAGCCTGTTTCTCATCATGGACAAGCTCTACCGCCGCAACCCCGTCGAATGGAAAAAAACCGCCTCCAGCCGCGAAGCGGCCATGACCTATGTGCGTATTGCTGTCATGGAGCGCCAGCCCTGGCGTGAGCTGCAGGACAAGCGTGACGTGGCGGCGTTGTCCCTGGCCTTGCAGCCGGAGTTCGCAGGGGATCGGGTCGCGGCGTTCGTCCATGCTGCAGCCGATATGCTGATCACCGCGCATGGCGGGCGAACCAGCTTCACGCTGATCGACGGACTGGACCCGCAGCATATCTTCAATGCAGCGCGTAATCTGGAAATTGCCAACTGGATTCTCAACTCCCGCAAAGCGCCCGATGGAAAGCCCTTGCTGCTATCGAATCAGATAGCGCAGGAGGGGCGCAATCTGAGCTTCGAGCGCGAGATGGGAAAGATCATCGGCCGGCTGGATCTGGTGGCGGATTACACCACCGAGCGCTACCGGCGCTCCGTCATCGGCTATGCGCAGGGACTGCTTGCCGGCCCATTCATGCAGTTTTTGCCCGTTCGGTAGAAACTCTTCAGGCGTCACAGAGCACGATGGTGGCAATCGCGGACGAATCTTCCATGGCACGCACGGCATGGGGCATATTGGCTGGCAGATGCATGAGTTGCTTGGGGCCCAGTTCATGCACGGTCTGGCCGATGAGAACTTCGAGTCGACCCTCTAGGCATTGCAGGCTGACGCTGCCAGGCACGCGATGCGGCGGCAGCGACTGTCCCGAGCGCAGCACGACGCGAATGACTTCCAGATCTTCCGCCTTGAAGAGCACGCTCGAGTGAGCGGCAGAAAGCCTGGCTCCGTAAGGAGCGACATCCAGAGCTTGGTGGGTGGGCGTGGAGTGGATATGGTCCATGACAGCACCTGAGCGAAAGCGGTAATAAGGCATTCTCCCCCGAGTGGAGCCCAAGTTCAATCACCGTTTTGTGACAGTGCTGTAGGGCATCAGGCCTTATCACCTTGTTTCGTTGCTCATCAGCGCTGTTTGGCGCGTATCGCCGAGGCCCGGGCTCGACTGGCAGCTGTCATGCCAAGAGCCATAGATTCTCGGCAGGCATGGGGCTGAAGCCCGCTGTCGCGAACTCTGCAGCCTAGCGTTTCAGCAGGATCGAATGACGCAGGTACAAATCCGGTTCATTTCGCTGTGCAGAGGGGGAGGCGAAGCGCCGTGCGCAGCGGCTGGGAATGTCTAGCTGGACTTAATGATTTGCAAATCGAATCATTCATGCGGTTTAAACAATTGGACTTGAATTATTGAACGCTTCAGCATGCAGTGCAGGCATCGGATACAGGTGCCGCAGCCTGAACAAGGAGACAAGCATGAACAAGCGATTTTTACTGCGCGCCTGTGCGAGCGCAGGCCTGGCAGCCACCATGAGCATGGGCCTTGCGGGGACGGTGCTGGCTCAGGAGAGCTATCCCGCTGCCCCCATCACGCTGGTGGTTCCGTTTGCTGCGGGCAGCGGCACCGATGCGGTGGCACGCGTGGTGGCCAACAAGCTGGGTGAGCGACTCAAGCAGCCCGTGGTGGTGGACAACCGGGCCGGGGCCAATGCCCAGATTGCGGCCGCGCACGTGGTCAAGGCCAAGCCGGATGGCTATACGCTTTTCATGACCACCAATACCTCGCATTCGGCCAATCCCTGGCTGGTCAAGGGGCTCAAGTACGACCCCGTCAAGGACTTCACGCCCGTGGCACGCGTGGGCGAGCTGCCGTTTGCGCTGGTGGTTCATCCCTCGGTGCCGGCCAAGACCGTGGCCGAGCTGATTGCCTATGCCAAGTCGCATCCGGACAAGCTCTCCTACGGCACGCCCAACAGCACCTCGCTGGTGGCCTCGGAAACCTTCAAATACATCACAGGTACGCAGATCACCGGTGTGCCCTACAAGTCAAGCCCGCAGGCGCTGACCGATGTGATGGGCAACCAGATCCAGATGTATGTGGCCGATCTGGGCTCGGCCTGGGGCACGCTCAAGACCGAGCGCGTGCGCACCCTGGCCGTGACTGCGGCCAAGGGCTCGCAGCTGCTGCCCCATGTGCCGGCCATCGGCAAGACGCTGCCGGGCTTCGACATCACCTCGTGGAACGGCATCTTCGGCCCGGCCGGCATGCCCAAGGCCATAGCCGAGCGCATCAACAGCGAGCTGCAGCTCATCCTCAAGGACAAGGCCGTGCAGGAGCAACTGGCCCAGGTCGGCTTCGAAGTCTGGCCCACGGCCACGCCCGACGAGTTCGCGATCTATGTGAAGGAGCAGCTCGCCAAATGGGGGCAACTGGTCAAGCAGGCCGGTATCGAGGCGCAGTGAGATGACGAGCATGCACAGCGATAGCCGCCAGGCGGCGGGTCATACAGCAGGCCACACAGCAGGCCCGTCAGCGGGTACTTCAGCCGGCCCCTTGGCCGGCGTCAGGATCGTGGACATGACCTCGGTGATCATGGGGCCGTTTGCCACGCAGATTCTGGCCGCCCTGGGCGCCGATGTGATCAAGGTGGAGTCGCCCGAGGGCGACAACATGCGCCATGTAGGCCCCATGCGCAACCCCGGCATGGGCCCCATTTTTCTGCAGGCCAACCAGGGCAAGCGCTCCGTGGTGCTGGATCTCAAGCAGGCGGCCGCGCGCCAGGCGCTGCTGCAGCTGCTGGCCGAGGCCGACGTCTTCATCAGCAATGTACGGCCCCAGGCCATGGCCAGACTGGGTCTGGACTGGCAGACACTGGAGCAGAGCCATCCGCGCCTGATCCATGTGAGCTGCTGCGGCTTCGATCAGGCCGGCCCCTATGCGGCCAAGCCGGCCTACGACGACCTGATCCAGGGGGCGACCGGCGTGCCCTGGCTGGCCCAGCAGTACGGCGGCGGCGAGCCCTCCTATGCGCCCATGACGCTGGGCGACCGGGTCACCGGCCTGCATGCGGTCTATGCGGTCACGGCTGCGCTGTATGCGCGCGAGAAGAGCGGCCTGGGCCAGGCGGTGGTCGTGCCCATGTTCGAGGCCATGACGCAGTTCATCCTGGGCGATCACATGGCCGGGCTGAGCTTTGAGCCTCCGCTGGGCGATGCCGGCTATGCGCGGCTGCTGACGCGCCATCGCAAGCCCTACCGCACCAGCGACGGCCATCTGTGCGTGCTGATCTACAACGACAAGCACTGGCACAGCTTCTTCCAGGCCATAGGCCAGGGCGAGCGCATGCGCGAGCCCATGTTCGCCACCCACGGCCAGCGCGCAGCGAATATCGATGCGGTCTATGCCGAGGTGGCAAGCCTGATGCGCGAGCGCAGCACGGCCGAGTGGCGTGCGCTGCTCGATGCGGCCGACGTGCCGAATATGCCCATGGCCTCGCCCGAGGACTTGCTGGCCGACCCCCACCATGCGGCCACGGGCTTTGTGCGCGAGATCGAGCATCCCAGCGAGGGGCGGCTGCGCACCACGGCCAATCCCACGCAGTGGAGCGCCACGCCCCCGGGCCGCGAGGCCAGCGCTGCGCCGCAACTGGGCCAGCACACGCTGCAGGTGCTGCGCGAAGCAGGCCTTGGCGAGGCGCAGATCGCCGCACTGCAGGCCAGCAGTGGCTGCATGCAGGCTTCATCATCCAACGACCAAAGAGAGACAGAGACATGCCCCGCTATCTGATCCGCGAGCAGGACGTACAGGGCTACAGCCCCGCCAACCACCATGGCACAGTGAACCGGCGCCTGGTCAGTCAGGCCAATGTCGGTGCCCAGCACATGGAGTTGGTGCTCGGAACGCTGGACAAAGGCGGCGGTGCGCTGCCGCACGCCCACCCGGGCATGGAGCAGGCCTGCTATCTGCTGGACGGCACGGCCGAGGTGGAGGTGCAAAGCCAGGGCCAGACCGAGCGCTTTGCCATGCAGGCGGGCGATACCTGCTTTTTCCCCGAGGACTGCATGCATGTGTTTCGCGTCACCAGCGACACCCCCGTGCGTCTGCTGGTCTTCTACAGCCCACCCTATGGCGAGAGTCCGGCGCGCGTGCGCCGACCTGAGTGATTAAAAACAATAGCTGATAGCGCTTGTCAGACGGGCGTTTGAGGCGGATTTCATTGAAATTCAACTGATAGAGAGAAGCCGCCATGGATTTTTTATGGAGCGCTGAGCAGGAACAGATCCGGGACGCCGTGCAGCGCGCCTGCGCGCCTTTCGACGATGACTACTGGTTGAACAAGGACAGGGATGGCGGCTTTCCGCACGACTTCCACCAGGCCCTGGCCGAAGCCGGCTGGCTGGGCATTGCCATGCCCGAGGAATTCGGCGGCGCGGGTCTTGGCATCACCGAAGCGGCGCTGATGATGCACACCATATCGGCCACGGGTGCGGGCCTGTCGGGCGCTTCGGCCGTGCACATGAATATCTTCGGCCTGCATCCGGCCGTGGTCTTCGGCACCGACGAGCAAAGACAGCGCTGGCTGCCGCCGCTGATCGCGGGTCGGGACAAGGCCTGCTTCGGCGTGACCGAGCCCAATGCCGGACTCAACACCCTCAAGCTGCAGACGCGTGCCATGCGCGACGGCGATGTCTATGTGGTGCATGGGCAGAAGGTCTTCATCTCCACGGCCCAGGTGGCCAACAAGATATTGCTGCTGGCTCGCACCAGGCCCGTGGAGGAGTGCCAGGGCACCGAGGGCCTGTCGCTGTTCTATACCGATCTGGACCGCAGCTGCATCGCCGTGACCGAGATCGAGAAGATGGGGCGCAAATGCGTGGACACCAACCAGCTCTTCATCGACGGTCTGCGCATCCCGGTGCAGGACCGCATCGGCGAGGAGGGCAAGGGCTTCACGTACATCTTGCACGGCCTCAACCCCGAGCGCATCCTGATCGCGGCCGAAGCCGTGGGCCTGGGCCGTGCGGCCCTGGCGCGCGCCACCCAGTATGCGAACGAGCGCGTGGTCTTCGATCGGCCCATTGGCCAGAACCAGGGCGTGCAGCACCCGCTGGCCCAGGCCTGGATGGGGCTGGAGGCTGCACACCTGATGGTGCAGAAGGCCGCCTTCCTCTATGACAAGGGCCTGCCCTGCGGCGCCGAGGCCAATGCCGCCAAGTACCTGGCCGCCGAAGCCTGCGCCAAGGCCTGCGAGACCGCCATCTTCACGCACGGCGGCATGGGCTATGCCAAGGAATTCCATGTGGAGCGCTATATGCGCGAGTCCTGGATTCCGCGCCTGGCACCCGTGAGCCCGCAGCTCATCATGTGCTTTATTGCCGAGAAGGTGCTGGGCCTGCCCAAGTCGTATTGACCTGTGAAGCGAGTGGATGGCTTGCTTGATCGGTTTGCAGAGGGCGGGCCGAGGCGAAATTTCGGCGTATCCGGCCAGGCTTCTGTCGCTTGCAGTGATCGGGTTAGAGGCTGATTTGGCTTGAATTTCTGCTTCAGCAACATGCCTGTTTTTTTAGACAGAGGGCGGGTCTCGGCCCGCCAGCCGACTTACTTTCTTCCGCCGGTGTGCCGGACCACCAGAAAGTAAGCAAAGAGCCGGCCCCTGCTGCCCCCGTCCCGCCGGCTGCGCCTGCGGGCAACGTGGGCACAAGGGGCAGCACCGGATGCGGATACCAGATAGCTTCTTTATGATTTTGATAGCTGCTATCGACTTCTGGATAAGCGTTTGAGGCTGATTTCGTCACAACTCTTGCAGGCCGCCCGCACCCACCCGTGTGTCTGCGCCTGCGGCACGCGGTTCGGGCGGCGGGCAACGCTGCCACAGGACAGCGTTGCATCGTGAACTGACTTGCCGCCGTCTGTCTGAGCGAAGCGGCGTGCCGCGCAGCGAGTTGGGCGGCAGAGCAGCCTGAATGGCGTGACGCAGGTTTGCCCGCAGCGAAGCGCAGGGACGCAGATGGTCGGGTTGCGCTCTTTGCTTACTTTCTGGCAACAGAAAGTGAGTCGCCCGCCGGGGCGAAATCCCGGCGTGGCCGTCAAGGCCTCTGTTGCAAGCGACAAAGCGATGCTGTTTTGATAGCTTCTTGCGCTTTCTGTGATTGGGCTAGATGCTTATTTGGCATGTGGTTTTTGTTGCAATGGCTTGACGGCGGAAGAGGGAGGTCGAAGCAAATGAACGGCTGGGTTTGCTGCCAGCCGGGCGCGAACTCCCGGTGTCTTGCGGCATGGGGTATGGTCTTGGCCAAACTTTGCGGAACATGATGAAAACCCATTTGCTGCGTTACTTTGTGGTTCTGGCCGAAGAGCTGCACTTCGGCCGGGCCGCACAGCGCTTGTGCATCACTCAGCCGCCGCTGAGCATGGCGCTCAAGACGCTGGAGCAGGATCTGGGCACGGTGCTCATGGAGCGCGACGCCAAGAACGTCAGGCTCACGCCTGCCGGTGAAGCCTTTTTGCATGAGGCGCGCAAGGTGCTGGCTCAGCTTCAGCATGCGGCGGAGGTGGTGCGCGGCGTGGCGCAGGGCCTGCAGGGGCGGCTGGACATAGGCATCACGGGGTCCATGGTCTACCGGCAGGTGCCTGGGTTCTGTCGGGCCTTTCGCGCCGAGCGCCCGCTGGTCGAGCTGTGCCTGCACGAGATGTCAACGCGCGATCAGCTGCAGGCCATTGCCAGGGGACAGATCGACTGCGGCTTTCTCAACATCGGAGTGCCGCAGGACGATATACGCACGCTGTCCATAGGTGAGGAGGCTTTTGTCTGCTGCCTGCCCAGCGATCATGCGCTGGCCGAGCGCGGCGAAATCGATCTGCGCGAACTGGCCCAGGACACTTTTGTCATGTTCGCTCGCGAGGTGGCCCCGGCCAATTACGACAACGTCATCGCCTGTCTGCAGCAGGCCGGCATCCATCCGCATACCCGCCATGCCGCGCGCCAGTGGCTGACCGTCATGGCACTGGTCTCGGCCGGTCAGGGCGTGGCCCTGGTGCCGGCCTGCATGCAGACCGTGGGCATGAACGGCGTGAGCTTTGCGGCGCTGCGCGGCAGCCGGGTGAGCACGCCGGCCGTGCTGGCCTGGCGGTCACAGGGCATGCCGGCCGTGCTCGAAGCCTTTGTGGCCAGCGTGCAGAGCCTGGTGCAGGCCGCACCGCCAGGGCTTTCAACCGATATCCACTGAGCGATGCATCTGCTGCACGTCGCTGGCAAAGTCCTGCGGCGAGGCCGGAGAGACCACAACGGTGCGGCCTGCAAAACGCAGCACCACGGTGTGGTGCTGGTCCGTGACAAAGGCCCTGTAGCTGCCCAGGGCCTTGCTGCGGAAAAGTCCGCTGAAGGAATACAGGCCGCCATTGCCCCAGAGGCGGATGCTGCCGCGCATGGCATCGGGCACGGGCTGTACGGATTGCAAAGGGGCTTTTGCGCCCCAGGGCAGGCGGGTGCACCACAGCAGGCGCCGCACCAGCAGCGCGTCGGCCGTGATCACATAGCCGCGCACCGTGAACAGCGCACAGATACCCAGTAGCACCGCTGGCAGCAAGGCTGGCCCATGCAGCCTGGGGTTGCCGCTCAGAGCGAAGCCCGTTGAGATGCCCAGGCACAGCAGGCTGCCCAGCGAGGAAATCCACATCAACGAACGGCTCCATGGGGCCCGGTGTTCTTTGGCAGTCATGTCCGTGCCTCAGCCGAATTGAATGCCCTGGGCCAGCGGCAGCTCGCGCGAGTAGTTGATGGTGTTGGTCGTGCGGCGCATGTATTGCTTCCAGGCGTCGGAGCCGCTTTCGCGGTCGCCGCCGGTTTCCTTCTCGCCGCCAAAGGCGCCGCCGATCTCGGCACCGCTGGGCCCGATATTGACATTGGCCATGCCGCAGTCCGAGCCGGCCGCGCTCAAGAACAGCTCCACCTCGCGCAGGTCGTTGGAGAAAATGCAGGAGGACAGGCCCTGGGGCACATCGTTGTTGAGCGCAATGGCCTGCTCCAGCTCGTCGTAGCTCAGCACATAGAGCAGCGGGGCAAAGGTCTCGTGGCGCACGATGCCGGTCTGGGCCGGCATGTCCACAATGGCCGGCGCCACGTAGAAGCCCTGCGGAAACTGCTGCTCCAGCTGGCGCTGGCCGCCCGTGAGCAAATGGCCGCCGTCCTTTTGAGCCTGACTCAGCGAGTGCTGCAGCGCCTCGAACGATGCCTCGTTGATCAGCGGGCCGACCAGGGTATCCGGCTGCAGCGGGTTGCCGATGCGCAGGCTGCGGTAAGCCGGCAGCAGCCTGTCCAGCAGCGGCTGCTTGACATCGCGGTGCACGATCAGGCGTCGCAGCGAGGTGCAGCGCTGGCCGGCCGTGCCCACGGCGCTGAAGACAATGGCGCGCACGGCCAGATCCAGATCGGCAGCGGGCGTGACCACCATGGCGTTGTTTCCGCCCAGCTCCAGAATGCGCTTGCCAAAGCGCGCCGCCACCTTGGGGCCCACGGTGCGGCCCATGCGGCTTGACCCCGTGGCCGATACCAGCGCAATTCGGGGGCTGTCCACCAGGGCCTCGGCGACAGCCGCGCCGCCCAGCACGATCTGCGCCAGACCTGCCGGTGCCCGGTCGCCAAACCGGGCAATGGCGCGCTCCAGCGCCTTGAAGGTGACCAGGCCCGATAGCGGTGCCTTGTCGGAGGGCTTGAAGATCACCGGGTTGCCGCAGACCAGGGCAATTGCCGCGTTCCAGGCAAACACGGCGCTGGGAAAGTTGAAGGCCGTGATGACGGCCACCGGCCCCAACGGGTGGAACTGCTCCATGATGCGGTGGCCGGGACGCTCGGAAACAATGGTCTTGCCATGCAGCTGGCGCGACAGGCCCAGCGCGAATTCGCAGATGTCCACGCCTTCCTGCACCTCTCCCAGGCCTTCCTGCACGATCTTGCCGACCTCGCAGGAAATCACATGGCCTATATCGCTCTTGGCGCGGCGCAGCTCCTCGCCCCATAGCCGGACCAGCTCGCCGCGCACCGGGGCAGGCACCAGGCGCCATTGCCTGAACGCCTCGACGGCATGGTCAATGACATGCGCCACCTGGGCGCCGGGCAGGGCGGCCAGGCTGGCCAGTTCCGTGCCGTCGATGGGCGAGCGCACGCTGATGTCCTTGCCCTCAAGGGCCTGCAGTGCAATGCCGCAGCGGCTCAGCACGGTGTGGAAGTCGGCAGCGGCGATGGCAGTCATGGCATTCTCTCCTGAGTGGTGTGAGATACAGGCCTCAGCCTAGCAGGCCTTCGAAGTAGGGGGCCACGTGGGTGCCCGAGAGTGCGGCCAGCGTGCACTGCTCCTGGCGCACAAAGCCCTTCTGCGGCAGCTGGCCCGAGGCGAACAGCTCCACGGCGGCCAGCATGCCGGCCGAGGTCGTCAGCTCTATGGCCGTGCGCTGCCTGCCGCGCAGCACCGCGCCGAAGATGCGGGCGCTGCGCGTCAGCTGCTCAAGCCGCCCGGCGCGCATGCCGCTGGCCATGGCGGCAATCACCACCATGTCTTCGCGGCTGTGGGGCACTGCGCCTTCGAGCACCTGGCGCAGCAGATCGCGCCGCTCGATCAGGCGCAGGCCATGCAGCAGCAAATGCATGGCATCGCGGTGGCCGGGGTGGCGTATGGTCTTGTAGTTGAGGTTGCGCACGCGGCCCTGCAGCGTCTCGCACAGCGTGCCCAGACCGCCCGAGGTGTTGAAGGCCTCGAAGTTCTCGCCGTCCAGAATCAGCTGCTCGACCCCCTCCAGCGGCGGCACCAGCATGGGCTGGCCGTTGACGATGGTGTTGCAGGGCTTGCAGTACTCGTTGATGACGCCGTCCACGCTCCAGGTGAAGTGATAGCGCAGCGCATTTGTCGCATGGCGTGTGAGCGCGCCCACGCGCAGCTGCAGATCGAGCAGCTCGTCGAACTGCTGGGCCAGATGCCCGCCCAGCATGCCGATCAGGCCCGGAGCCAGTCCGCATTGCGGCATCAGCACCGAGCGCGCCTGCGCCGCCATCTCCTGTATGGCGCGCATGGCCGCCACATCCTCGGTCAGATCGAAGTAGTGCACGCCCAGCCGCGCCGCAGCCCTGGCCACGCGCTCGGCACAGAAGAAAGGCAGGGCATTGATGACGACAGAGTGCTGCTGCAGCGCGCGGGTCAGTGCCGCATCGTCTTCTATGTCCAGCTGAAGGGGGCGGATCTGCGGGTCGCTGCCGGGCGGGGGCTGCATATCGGCCAGCGTGACGGTGGCTTCATGCAGCTCGGCAGCCATGTCGGCGATCGTTGAGCCGATCTTGCCGGCGCCGAGGATGAGAATGTTCTGTCCAGTCAGCTTCATCATGGAGAACTCCTTGAGAGCAACGCAGCGATCACTTCCTCTGGGGCCATCTTAAACACAGGGCGGCGATTTGCACCACCGTGGCAAGCGTCAGCAGGAGTCGATTTGCGTGGGCAGACAAGGAGTCTTCAGCGGGGGCAGTCCGCTTCAGAAAGAATAGCTGTCAGCGCTTGTGCAATAAGCAGCTGACAGCCTGACCGGATCTGCTGTTTAGTGGCTGTGCAGCACGATGGTGATCAGGGCCGAGGAGTCGAGTTCGGCCTCGACCTCATGCATGGTTTGGGCGGGCAGAAACAGCAACTGCCCCGCGCTCAATGTCTGGCGGCTTGCGCCCTGGATGACGGCGAGCTGCCCCTGCAGACATTGAATCGTCAGTTCGCCCTGCACCTGATGCGCAGGCAGGCGCTTGCCTGCCATCAACACCAGACGGATCACTTCCAGAGTGTCGGACTTGAATAGTGCCGCGGTCTTCTGGTTTCCCAGCGAAGTGCCGTAGGGCTGCACTTCGACGGGAACCCCGGGTTGGGCGTGGGGCAGGGCCATGGCCTCAGACCTTTTTCTGCAGCATCTTGATGATGCTGGAAAAGTCTTCGCCGCCATGGCCGGACAGGCTGTGCGCCGCATAGATGGAGCGCGCCATGCCGCCCAGCGGCGTGCTGGCGCGGTTGGCGGTGGCGTTGTCCTGTGCCAGGCCCAGATCCTTGAGCATGAGATCCGTGCCGAAGCCGCCTGCATAGCCCTTGCTGGCCGGTGCGTTCTCATGCACGCCGGGGAAGGGGTTGTATTTCTCCAGTGCCCAGTTGCCGCCGGAGCTGCGACGCATGATTTCGGACAGCACCTTGGGGTCCAGACCGTTGGCCACGCCCAGGGCGATTGCTTCGCTGGTGCCCACCATCAAAATGCCCAGCAGCATGTTGTTGCAGATCTTGGCCGTCTGGCCCGCGCCCACGCCGCCGGCGTGGAAGATATTGGCCCCCATTTTTTCGAGCAATGGCTGGGCGCGTGCCAGCTGCGCGTCGCTGCCGCCCACCATGAAGGTCAGCGTACCGGCAATGGCACCTCCGGTGCCGCCCGAAACCGGGGCGTCGATGAAGTCGATGCCCGCTGCCTGCGCTGCCTTGGCCACCTTCTGGCTGGTGGCCGCGGCGATGGTGGAGCTGTCGATGACCAGCGTGCCCTTGGCGATGTGCGCGAGCAGACCGGCCGCACCGTCGCGGCCCAGGAACAGGCTCTCGACGTGCTGGCTGGCGGGCAGCATGGTGATGACGACTTCGGCGCCTTGCACGGCTTCCTGGGCACTGGAGGCTGCCTGGGCCCCTGCGGAAGCGACCTTGGCGATGGCCTCCTGGCTCAGGTCAAAGGCTTTGACACTGTGGCCGGCCTTGGCCAGATTGACGGCCATGGGGGCACCCATATTGCCCAGACCGATAAAAGCGATTTGCATGTCTGTCTCCTTGCTGTTATTGAATCGATAGCGCCTGGCGCTTTATCCATAAGCGATTGGTTGGTTTTCGCTTAATTTTTGAGAATGGCACCCTTGTCAGCGAGCAGGCTGCGCAAGATGCTGCGGTGGCAATGCGCCTCGTCGTCGCAGTAGCAGCCCAGAGAAAAGGCGCAGCTGTGCGACAAGGCTGCGAGCAGTCCCAGGGTGCGATCGGCGGCGGGCTCGGCCAGTTGCTTGCGGAACTGCTTTTCAAACTGCTTCCAGAGCTTGTCGGCCTGTGCCTGCTGGCCGGCCGTGCGCAGCTTGATGGCCTCCAGGGCCTGCTGCATCAGCTCCACCTCGGGCGAAAGCTCGGGATACCAGCAGTCGTAGTAGTTGCGACTTGCGAACTCGGCCTTGGGCACGCCGCGCGGCGGTCTGCGCACCGTACCTATGCGCAGGCCCTCGTCGGGGACGCGTTCGCTGCCTAGCTGGACTATGCGTATGGCCATGAGGTCAGTCCTTTGTCCTTATTCGCTGTCAAAAATAGGGTGCTTTACGGGAGCGTCGGCATCAGCCGGTTTCGAGGCTGCCCTGGTGCGCCTGCGCCCGCTGCTGGTGCCTTGAGCTGCAGGGCTTTCTCCATCGGCGGGCTTCTTGCTGACGGTCTTGCTATCGGCCTTGCGTTTTGGCGTGGCTTTTGCCAGCGGGTTGAAGGCCAGGGCCTCGCTGATCCAGTACAGCCATTGATCGCGCCTGGCATAGGCCGTGGGGCCGACGAGAAAGTAGCCGTCCATCAGTCCGCGCGAAGACAGCGGGCGCACGCCCGGCATCTCCGCGATCAGCGCATGACTGGCCGGCGGCAGGCGCACCAGCAGCTCGTCGTTTTCCACGCCCAGGCACATCTTGCCGTTGACCATGAACACATGGCAGCCGAACATGGTTTTCTCTTCCACGGCTGTGCAACCCTGCAGTGCATCGCGCACGGCATCTATGAGCTGCAGGGTTTCAGGGGCGATGGGCTTGGCGGGCATGACAATCCTTGCGTTGGGTGATGGCAGCAGCTTAGCGAATGACCTCCGGTGCATCGCCCTCCAGCATGCGCCTGGCAATGATGACGCGCATAATTTCGTTCGTCCCTTCCAGAATCTGGTGCACGCGGGCGTCGCGCATCAGGCGCTCCAGCGGGTACTCGCGGATGTAGCCATAGCCGCCATGCAGCTGCAGGGCCTCGTTGCAGACCATGAAGCCGGCATCGGTGGCAAAGCGTTTGGCCATGGCGCAATAGGTCGAGGCATCACGCGCACCGGCGTCCAATTTGGAGGCTGCCAGGCGCACCATCTGGCGTGCCGCGACCAGCTCGGTCGCCATGTCGGCGAGCTTGAACTGCAGGGCCTGGAAGCTCGCGATGGCCTTGCCGAACTGCTTGCGCTCCTGCATGTACTGCTGGGCCTGGGTCAGCGCGCCCTGGGCAGCGCCCACCGAGCAGGTGGCGATATTGATGCGCCCGCCGTCCAGGCCCTTCATGGCGATCTTGAAGCCTTCGCCCTCTCGGCCCAGCAGGTTGTGTGCGGGAATGCGCACATTGTCGAAGCTGATGACGCGCGTGGGCTGGCTGTTCCAGCCCATCTTCTCTTCCTTTTTGCCATAGCTCACGCCAGCCGCGTCGGCCGGCACGACAAAGGCCGAAATGCCCGAAGCCCCGGAGCCGGCATCTCCGGTTCTTGCCATCAGCACCAGCACATCGGTGCTGCCCGCGCCGCTGATGAAGGCTTTGCTGCCGTTGACGATGTACTCGTTGCCCACCAGTTCGGCCCGGGTCTTGAGCGAGGCCGCGTCCGAACCCGCGCCGGGCTCCGTCAGGCAGTAGCTGGCCAGCTTGCTGCCGCTGGTGAGCTGCTCGCCCCATTCGGCGCGCACGGCATCGGTGGCCCAGGTGCCCAGCATCCAGGTCGCCATATTGTGGATGGTGATGAAGGCCGTGGTCGATGGATCGACGGCCGCCATTTCTTCGAAGACCAGCGTGGCATCGAGTCGCGGCAGGGCCAGGCCGCCGATGCTTTCCGGAGCATAGAGACCGCAGAAGCCCAGCTCGCCTGCCTTGGCAATGGCCTCGCGCGGGAAGATGTGCTCGCGGTCCCACTCGGCCGCATGCGGCGCCAGCTCGGCCTGCGCAAAAGCACGGGCGGTATCGGCAAAAGCGCGTTGATCTTCGCTGAGTTCAAAGTCCATTTCATGTCTCCTTTTTTGTTTTACTCGTCTTTTGGTCCCTGACGGCTTTGCCGTTCAGTCCGGCGGCCCTTGGTGCAGCCAGCGTTTGAGCACCGCATCGCGGGCCGTGATCTGCTGCACCAGACAGCCGTGGTAGCGGCTGGGCCAGTCGGGCTGCGCTTCAAAAGCCTTCGTGGCCTGCTTGCACTGGGTAATGCGCTGGCGGCTCCATTCGCCTTGCTCCTTGCGCAGGGCGGGTCGCTCATGGGCCGATAGCGCACGCATCACATCGCCGTAGAGAATCTGGTGGTCGGTGTCGGCTTGTTGGAAGTCCTTGATGGCGCAGGCATTGGTCTGGGCCGTGGTGCCGCCGGGCACGCAGTCGGCTCCGGCCTGGGCCAGGGCGGGCTGGCTCAAGCTTGCTGCAATAAGAAGAGCCGCAAGCGATTTGGTGTCAATGGTTGCAGGGCGCGGCTGCCTGATTTTCTGAATGCGGATCGTCATGCCCGCATCATCGCAGCCCGGGCTGGCCTGCTGGAGCAAGTGATATGGGTTTGCCCGATTCATGGCTGCTTTTCACCCTGTGCGTTTTTTGCCAGCGGATACCACTGGTTCTTGAAGACCTTGACCCGGCTCAAAGCCATGCCGATGCGGCAAGCAGCCATGTCTTCGGCTTCATGGACATAGCCATTGGGCTGGCAGCGCCGGTCGCGCTGCTGTGTCCAGTCGTCCTGCTCGGTCTGCAGGGCCTGGGCGCTGGCCTGCGGCAGCTGGCGCTGCAGGTACAGGTAGAGCACCTGCATGCCCCGTTCTATGACCTGGGCCTGTTGCTCAAGGCAGGCAAGAGACAGTGGCTGATCTGCGGGGCAGTGCAACGGGGCCGGTTCGCTTTCCTGGGCCGAGGCTACGGGCAGATGGGCAATCAGCAGGCTGGCGGCTGCCAGAGCGCACAGACGGGCCAGCCGCCGTGCGGGGCTGTGAGAGGTATTTGCGGCCGGGCGCAGGAGGGAGGAGCGTGACAATTCTTGAGCGTACATGCCTGCCATCATCGGCAACGCCGCACAGCGCAGCCCGGGCCTGGCAAGAGGCTGGGCTGCACTGTCGGGTTTCATGGCCGGCTTACTTGAGGCTGATGGTGGTGTTCACGCCGTGGCTGGTGGTGCTGTCGTCGAACCAGCGTGCCGTGATGGTCTTGGTCTGGGTGTAGAACATGACCACCTGCTTGCCGTAGGGGCCCAGGTCGCCCAGCTTGGAGGCACGGCTGCCCGTGAACGAGAACAGCGGCACGGGCACGGGGATAGGCACATTGATGCCGACCTGGCCCACATCGATCTCTTCCTGGAACTTGCGCGCGGCCGCACCCGATTGGGTGAAGATGGCCGTGCCGTTGCCATTGGGGTTGGCGTTGATGAACTCGATGGCCTGATCGATGTCCTCGGCAGCGACCAGACACAGCACGGGGCCGAAGACTTCCTGCTCGTAGATGCTCATGCCGGGCTTGACGCCGCTGAAGATGGTGGGGCCGACAAAATTGCCCTTGGCATAGCCGGCTACCTCGGGTTTGCGGCCGTCCAGCTCCAGCGTGGCGCCGTCGGCCAGACCGCGCTCGATCAGGCCTTCGACACGCGACAGGGCCGCGCAGCTCACCAGAGGGCCGACATCGGTGCCGGGCTCGGTGCCGCCACTGACCTTGAGTGTCTTGGACTTGGCCACCAGATCGGGAATCCAGTTACGGGCTTCTCCCACCAGAACGGCGACCGAGACCGCCATGCAACGCTGGCCGGCCGCACCGAAGGCGGCGCCCAGCAAGGCGTTGAGCGACTGCTCCTTGTTGGCGTCGGGCATGACGATGGCGTGGTTCTTGGCGCCCATCATGCATTGCACGCGCTTGCCGTTGAGGCTGGCGCGGTTGTAGACATGGGTGCCAACCTTGGTCGAGCCCACAAAGCTGATGGCCTTGATATCGGGGTGGTCGCAGATGGCGTTGACCACGTCTTCGCCGCCGTGGATGACGTTGAGCACGCCAGGGGGCACGCCGGCTTCCAGTGCCAGCTCGGCCAGACGCATGGTGACCATGGGGTCCTGCTCGGAAGGCTTGAGGATGAAGGTATTGCCCGTGGCGATCGCCATGGGGAACATCCACAGCGGGATCATGGCCGGGAAGTTGAAGGGCGTGATGCCTGCACACACGCCCAGCGGCTGGTTCAGCGTATAGGTATCGACACCGTTGGCCACATTGTTGGCCAGCTCGCCCAGTTGCAGATTGCCGATGCTGGCCGCATGTTCCACGACTTCCAGGCCGCGGAAGACATCGCCTTCGGCGTCGGGCAGGGTCTTGCCCTGTTCGGCCGTCAGCAGGGCGGCCAGCTCCTTCATGTTCTCGCGAATCAGCTGCTGCAGCTTCAGAAAGATGCGGGCGCGTGCGCCGATGGGCGTCTTTTTCCAGGTCTTGAACGCTTGCTTGGCATTGGCCACGGCGGCGTTGACCTCGTCGGGCGTGGCGAACGGAACGCGCGCCAGCACTTCCTGCGTGGCAGGGTTGACCACATCGCGCCACTGGGTGGTTTTGGATTCGACCATCTGCCCGTTGATAAGCAGCTTGACCGTGGGCGCCAGAACCTTGGCGGAAGTCGGTGCGTTCATGAGGTGTCTCCGTTGGTGAATTCGTTCCTCATGGTATGTGTGCGGATTTGCCGTAGCAATAGCAAACACTGCACATAGGGTGTGCAAATGTGCACAAGTGGATGCTATGTCTGTCAGCTCTTGCAGCTATTGGCTGCCGGGCATGGCTGCAGTACCTGCGGCGGCAAAATGCAAAAGGGCCCACTCGGGCCCTTTTGCAGTTCTCAGGTGCTCTTAGAGCTCGCTGAACATCTCGTCAAAGGCTTCGCTCGCGAAGTCGTTGCGCCAGGCCTTGTCCTTGTCCTTGGGCACCATGCCCAGAGACAGCGTACCTTCGTAGCTGTGGTTGGCGGGGGCCGAGTAGGCGGCTTGCAGCTTCTTGAGTTCGCCCTGCACCTGATCCAGGCTGAGCTTGTTGCGCACCATGCGTTGAATGCCCGCAGCCCAGGTCTCGGGGGTCTTGACCAGCTGGCAGGTGAACTTCACCTCGGTATTGAGCACGCCATTCTTTTCGAGCTTGGGCTTGGTGGCCGATACGGTCTTGCACTGCGATTGCTGACGCGCCTTTTGCACCGTGCTCATCAGGCTTTCCACGGGCGCACGCAGGGTGTCGCGCTGTGCCTCGGGGAACAGGGGCAGGGCCACGTTGGCGATTTCGCGAGGGAAGTCCTTGTCGGCTTGCTTGAGTTCGGCGGCATTGGCGTAGTCCGCGCTGCGGCCCGAGCGCAGGCGGTCCGGGCGCAGATAGTCATTGAGCTGGCTGATGGCCTGCTCGTCGTGATTGACCAGAGTGCGGATATACAGCTCGGCAGCAGCAATGGGCGAGGGCGGCTCGGCTGCCTGCGAAGCTGCGGCCAGGGGAAGCAGCAAAAAGGCGATGGCTGTCTTGAAGGAATTGTTCATCTTTTTATAACGATTTGGAGGGGCTGAATCGCGTGGAGTCACGCGAAATCAGCATGGAGCCCTGGCAGACAGACGGTGCTGCGGCTTGGGCGGGAAGCTGCCGCACAGCCCTGGCGCTTATCAGCAGGGGCTCATGGCATGCGGGCGTTCTGGAGGTGGGATGGAAATCCGGAGAAACGCCTCGCAATAAGTGTAACCCCGGGTTGAGGTCGTTTTTGCACGCCTTGGGAGCTCTGCCGTTTTTGTGCAGCGCCTCTTGATCCGGAGCGCAGACAGGGGCGTTGCATCAATGAAAAAACCCCGTGCAGGCTGTGCTGACGGGGCTTTGCCGGTTGCAGGCGCATGCCTGTGCCGTGATCTGTTTGACGGCCGAAGGCGGCTCTCAATCGAGGCTGATCTGGGCTTTTTCAATCAGCAGCTTGTATTGCTCGGACTTCTTCCTGGCAAATTGCTGCATCTCGGGCACGGTGAAGCTCATGGGCTGGAAGGCGAAGGTGGAGAACTTCTCCTTGACCTGTGGGTCCTGGAGCACGGCCACCACATCACTGCGGATCTTGTCGCGCACAGCCGCGTCCACTCCCTTGGGGCTGAGCAGGGAGACAAAGGAGTTCACATCCAGCTCGGCGGGGCCGCCCGCTTCGGCAACCGTGGGCACGTCAGGCATTTGCGCGATGCGCCTGGGTGCAGCCACGGCCAGATAGCGGATCTTGCCGCTTTTGTAGATGCCCTGGCTGGAGGGCAGGCTGGCAAAGCTCCAGGTCGGGTCGCCGTTGGCAACCGAGGTGAACAGCTGGCTGACCTCGCGATAAGGCACATGGGTCATCTTGCTGCCTGTCAGATAGTCCAGCCATTCGCCGCCCAGGTGGCCGGGACTGCCCACGCCCCAGGAGCCATAGCTGATCTTGCCGGGCTCGGCCTTGGCGGACTTGATCAGGTCACCCATGCTCTTCCAGGGCGAATTCGTGGGTACGGCCACAAAGAAGGGCGTCAGGAACAGCGGGGCCACGGGGTCGAAGTGGCTCAGCGTGTTGAAGTTCTTGTTCTTGTAGAGATAGGGCAGGGCGGAGATATGTTCGCTGTCCAGTTGCAGCAGGGTATAGCCGTCGGGCTTGGCGCGGCGCGCGTACTCGATGGCGACAAAGCCACCGCCGCCGGGGCGGTTGTCCACGGTCACGCCCTGTTTCCAGCGCTGGGCCAGCTTTTCGCCCACGATGCGCAGCACGGCATCGGGGCCGCTGCCCACGGCAAAGGCCGTGACCACGGTCACGGCTCGGTTGGGATAGCTGGCCGCATCGCCCTGGGCCAGCGCAGGCCCGGCTGCGGCCAGCAGAGCGGCTGCGGCAACTATGGTCTTGATAGCTGTTTGGGTATGTGTGGATTGGCTTTGGGGCTGATTTTGCTCGTATTTCACAGTTTGTCTCCGGTGGATATTTTTAGAGACTGCAGAGCGTTGGTGGGCAGCCGGGCCAGGGCGCGGCTGCAGGGGGAAAGATCTATTGCGGGGCGTCGGGCTGGGCCAGAGGTGCTGCCTGCGCAAAGGCGGGCAGGGCGCTGCAAGCCGCATCGACGGCGCTGATCAGCGGCCAGCGGGCGAGATCCACACCAAAGCGGCGTGCGCTCTCGACCTGCGGAATCAGATAGACATCGGCCAGGCCCGGGGCCTTGCCAAAGCAGAAGCTGCCGCGTGTGTTGTCCTTCGCCAGCAAGGCCTCGATGGCATCAAAGCCGGCGGTGATCCAGGTGGCGCACCAGGCGTTGATGGCGGCCTCGTCGGCTCCGAACTGCTGGCGCAGGGTTTGCAGGATGCGGCGGTTGTTGATGGGGTGCACATCACAGCCCACGATGGCCGCCATGGCGCGCACATGGGCGCGTGCCTCGGGGTCGGTCGGCAGCAGGGCAGGCGTGGGGTAGCGCTCTTCCAGCCATTCGATGATGGCCGGCGACTGGATCAGCGTCTCTCCGCTGTCCAGCGTCAGCGCGGGCACCAGGCCTTGCGGGTTGATGCGCTTGAACGGCGCTTCGGCCTGTTCGTCCACGCGCAGATCGACGGGGAGGTAGTCGGGCGTGAGTCCCTTGAGATTGAGGGCGATGCGCAGACGGTGCGAGGTGCCGCTGCGAAAGAAACTGTAGAGCTTCATGGTCTGCGCGCCTTACCCGGGTTGGCCCACGCTCAAGGCAATCTCGCCCACGCTTGCCACGCGGCCTGTGATCTGGTCGCCGGGCAGCACGGCGCCCACGCCCTCGGGCGTGCCCGTGTAGATCAGATCGCCGGGTTGCAGGTGATAGAACAGGGACAGGTCGGCAATGATTTCGCGGATGTTCCAGATCAGCTTGTTCACATCGGACTGCTGCTTGAGCTCGCCGTTGACGCTCAGCTCGATGAGGCCGGACTCGATCACCTTGCCGGCCATGGGCACGATTTCGCTGGCGACGGAGGACTGCTCCACATCCTTGCCCAGATCCCAGGGGCGGCCCTTGTCACGTGCCACCAGTTGCAGATCGCGGCGCGTCATGTCGAGGCCGCAGGCATAGCCGTAGATGTGCTCATGGGCCTGGTCTGCAGGAATGCGAAAGCCCGGTTTGCCGATGGCCACGACCAGCTCCATCTCGAAGTGGTAGTTGGCGGTTTCGGGCGGATACGCCACGCAGGCACCCGATTCGGTCAGCGTCTGCGGGGCCTTGGTGAAATAGAAGGGGCGTTCGACGCTTTTGTCCACGGGGCGGCCCATCTCCACCGCGTGGGCGTGGTAGTTGCGGCCCACAAAGAACAGGCGATTGACGGGCAGGCGCTGCTCGCTGCCGCGCACAGGCAGAGATTGGACAGGGGCGGGGGGCCAGAGGTAGTTGTCTTCGTGTTTGGCTTGGGGCATGTGTGATTCCTGATTGGTATCGGTGATTGATATCGCTGATTGGTATCGGTGACTAAGTGCTTGAAAAGACACGTTCTATCGGTGAGACAGCCAGCAAGGACCTGGCCGGCCGCGCCGCCCCGCAGCAAAGGCTGTCGTCCCCCAAGGGGGCGACGGGTACGGGGAAGACGCGAAGCGCCTCAGGGGGTTTCTGATCTGTACGCGTGGACGGCTTCGAAAATCGGCGTATCGGCAAAGCGAAACAGGTCCAGCTGCGGCTGCTCGGCATCGCATTGCGCGCTGAACAGCTGCCAGGAAGGCACGACAAACATGTCGCCGCGCCGCACCTGCCATTGGCGCTCGCCCACGGTCACCGTGCCCTGGCCGTCAAAGACCTGGAAGACGGCAGAGCCCACTTCGCGCTTGGGCCGGGTGCTGGCGCCGCAGGTCACGCGGTGCATTTCGCAGCGAATGGTGGGCAGTACATCGCGGCCATTGCAGGGATTGGTGTAGCGCACGGCGGCATGGCCGGGGCTGACCGTGGCGGCGCAGCCTTCGGCTTCCAGCGCCAGTTGCTCGGTCAGCGCGCGGTCGGTGTCCACCCAGCGATAGGCCAGCAAAGGCGTGACCGGGCTGTCCTGCAGATGGGCGACGGGGCGCAGCCCGGGGTGGCCCCAGAGGCGCTCGGAGCGCGAGAACTCGGGCGTGACGCGTTCGTGCGGCTCCAGATGCAGGCGGCCATGCTCGAAGAACTGGGATTCGGTGGTGTAGGCAAATGGAATATCCAGCCCGTCTATCCAGGCCATGGGCTGGCTGGCCGCATTGTGGTGCGCGTGCCAGTTCCAGCCGCCCTGGGGCAGAAAATCGCCGCGTGACATGCGGATCGAGTCGCCGTTGACCACGGTCCACACGCCTTCGCCTTCGACCACAAAGCGGAAGGCATGCTGGGTGTGACGGTGCTCGGGCGCATCTTCGCCGGGCATCAGGTACTGGATGGCAGCCCACAGCGTGGGCGTGGCAAAAGGGCGCCCGCCCAGCGACGGATTGGCCAGGGCAATCGCGCGGCGCTCGCCGCCCCGGCCCACGGGGACGATGCGACCGGCTTCATCTGCGAGTTTGAGCAGATTGTCCCAGCGCCACAGATGCGCGGCGGCCTGGCTTTTGGGGTGGGCAGGCATCAGGCCGCCGATCTCTGTCCACAGCGGCACCAGCATTTCCTGCTCGAAGCCTTGGTATAGCTGCTCCAGCGCAGCGGTGGGTTCGGGTTGGCCGGGGGCTTCGATGGCCGTGAGCTTGACCGGTGAGGGCTGGGCTTGCACAAGGCTCATGGTTTGTCTCTTTCTTTGGTATCTGCTGGGCAGTGCGTTGCTGCCTTGCGTCTGGTTCTGACGGCCTTGCGATGGGCCAGGAGAGGCTGTGAATCAAATAAACAGCACACTGATGATTAGCATAATGTTGATCTGTGTCAGCGTTGATTGGGTTAAACCCGGTGGCAGGCTTAGCGCGAATCGGGGCGGCACTCGTGCGAATATCGGGGTCTTTCAGTCATGGCCCTTCAACTGCCGCGCGGCAGGGCAGGCCTGGCGTCGGCTCTCAAGACATGCAATACCAACCCGCAGAACTAGAAAACTATCCCGGCTATCACATCCGCAGGCTGCAGCAGATCGCCGTGGCCGTGTTCATGGAAGAAACCGAGGAATTTGGCGTGACGCCCGTGCAGTACGCAGCCCTGTCGGCTGTGCTGCGTCAGCCGGGCATCGACCAGCGCACGCTGGCGCGCAATATCGGCTTTGACACCTCCACCATAGGCAGCGTGATCGACCGCCTGGAAGCACGCGGCCTGATGGCGCGCAACGCCAGCCCAGCGGACCGACGCGTGCGTTTGCTGAGCCTGACCGAAGAGGGGCGCGATCTGCTGGTCGCTGCCGAGCCTTCGGTGCTGCGTGCCCAGCGCCGCATGCTGGAGCCTCTTGCCGATGACAAGCGGGCGCAGTTCATGGAAATGCTGTCGCTGCTGATTCACGAGAACGACGAGTTCGCGCGTGCCCCGAGCGCCGTGGCCCAGCGCAGTGCCGAGCGCAAGCGCAGTGCGGCCGTCAAGGCGGTCAAGGGCCTCACGGGCAAGCTGCAGGGCAGCGAGAACGACTGATCCACTGAACCACGAACCGCAAGGAAAGACATTGGACTGGGACCATCTGCGTTTTTTTGGTGAGCTGGCGCGCAGCGGAAGCATGGCCGCTGCTGCGCGGCGCATGGGTGTCGAGCACACCACGGTATCGCGGCGCATCCAGGCGCTGGAAAAGCAGCTGGGCGCTGTACTGTTCGCGCGCGACGGCGGGCAGTGGCGGCTGACCGAGGCCGGGCGGCAGCTGCAGGAAGTGACCAACACCATGCAAAGCGCGGTGGACGGGCTGGAGCGAGGCCCGCTGGCGCATGCCGCCACCGCCGAGGGGCTGGCCGGGCTGGTGCGGGTGGGGGCGACCGAAGGCTTTGGCACGCAGATGCTGGCCTCCGAGCTCGCCAGGCTCACGCTGCGCTACCCGCTGCTCAGCGTCGACCTGCTGGCGCTGCCGCGCATGCTCCATCTGTCCAGCCGCGAGGCCGATATCGTCATCTCGCTGGAGCGGCCCAAGCGTGGCTCGGTTGTCGTCACCAAGCTGACCGACTACCGGCTCTATCTGTACGGTCAGCGTGAATATCTGGCGCGAAAGCCCTTGGTGGCCAGAACCGAGGATCTGCGCCATCACAGCTTTGTGCACTATGTGGATGATCTGCTGTTCACGCGCGAGCTGCAGTTGCTGGATACCTTGCACCGGCCTGAGCGTTTTGCGCTGCGCAGCACCAGCATCACCGCTCAATACGAGGCCGTGCGTGCCGGCGCCGGTCTGGCTGTGCTGCCGGCCTTTGTGGCCGACAAGGACCCGATACTGAGTCGCGTGCTGCCCGAGCAGGCGTGCTTTACGCGCACCTTCTGGATGAGTATGCCCGTGGAGTCGCGCCAGATTCCCCGCATAGCCACGACCTGGAGCTTTCTGCGCGATGCCGTGCAAGGCATGCACAAGCTGCTATTGCCGGATTCATGATTTTTGATGGCTCTCGATTGGATGCTGGAAATCAATGCGAGAGAGATGCAGGCCGGCATTGCCTGATTGACGCTTCGCTGGCGAAGCAGAGCTGCCTTGGGCGTTGACGGTTGCAGTCTGATTGCCTTTGCCTTTGCCTTTGCCTTGATCCCGGTTTGTGGCGTTGATTAAGCCTACCGCAAGCATTGGCTGGTATTGGCTGGCCTGGATCGTTGGCAGCCATGACGCGCTGTCTGCACGCATATACTGGGCCGAGCGGATTGCTCCGATTTTGCTGCTGGGCTCTCCTGCATCTGCGGCATGAGGAGCGCTCTGGACAGTGCATATGGGTGTCGATCCCGGTTTGCCGTTTTTTTTTGAAAGCCCAACATGATCGTCACAACCACTCCCTCCATCGAAGGCAAGCGCATCACCCGTTATTGCGGCGTGGTGGCGGGCGAGGCCATTCTGGGTGCCAATGTGTTCAAGGACTTCTTTGCCGGTATCCGTGACATCGTGGGCGGGCGCTCTGGAACCTACGAACGCGAGCTGCAAAGAGCGCGTGAAATTGCCCTCAAGGAACTGGAGCAGCGCGCTGCCGAGGCGGGAGCCAATGCAGTGGTCGGGGTGGACCTTGATTTTGAGGTGCTGGGCCAGGGCAATGGCATGCTCATGGTCTCGGCCAGCGGCACGGCAGTCGTCGTGCAATAAGGCAGCTCAGCGACGGAGCTGGCTTGACGCTAGGAAAGCGGTAAACCTATTCCATGTGCAATTGCACATTTTTGGGCTACTTCGAAATTTGTAGCGAAAAGTCGTTGTAGAATTCGTTCCATCGTAGGGGAGTCGCCAAGCTGGTTAAGGCACTGGATTTTGATTCCAGCATGCGAAGGTTCGAATCCTTCCTCCCCTGCCAAAAAATCAAAACCCTGCTCATTGCAATGAGCAGGGTTTTTTGTTTGCAGAGATTGGCACGCGTGCAAGCGCGCCCGAAGCTTTCAGTCATGCGCGATTGGGGCGCTCAGGTTGCGCTATCGCGCAGCCAGTCTTGCTCTACAGCACAAGGCGCAGTTGTCGGTGATTGGAGTCCGCTTGCAGTCTGGCGGGCTCAGGCATTGCCGAAAGCGGCGCACCGGGCCAAATGATCCCCTAGGGTAAGTACTTACATTTCACAGATATTTGCGTCAAACCAGCCAAACTTACCGAGTGTTTTCGCCGTATCGTCGGTGGCATCGATGAGCGCGGGAAAACAACCATTAGACTCCTCGCTCTTTTGTGTCGCTGTTCCTCGGCGAGCGCACTTGGGTCCTTGTGAACGAGCTTGACCGCCCGCCCACAACAGAGATCTGGCTTTGGCCGGAGTCACCCTGAAGTACCGCAGTGCGCCCTTGCCATGGTCACAAGCGCAGGCAAGTGCAGATATGTTGAATATCTTGCCGGGTTGAAACAAATGTGTGCAGATTAGCCATCTGAAAAGACAAGCCACTATCAGGCTGGGTTAGCTGACACAATAATTGGCTGTTGGGTGTAGCTGAGGTCCGCTCCACGCGCTCGTCTGAGGGCGAGCAGCAACAGAAGTCGCTCGGCGCAATGCATGGCTGCAGGTGATGGCAGAGAGTTCTTGGGGTTTGTGTTTAACGCAGCGTTTGCGTAAGTGCTCGGCAAGATTTGGATAGACAAGGTATGGAATATCGACTGGATGAAACGGACCGCCAGCTGCTGCGCCTGCTGCAGACCAATGCGCGAGCCTCGACCGCGCACTTGGCTCGGCAGATGAATCTGGCTCGGACCACGGTGGTCGCTCGCATCGCCAAGCTGGAGCATGAGGGCGTGATCGCCGGCTATGGCGTTCGCCTTGGCTCGCGCATGGAGCAGTCTGCCGTGCGCGCCTACTGCGGTATCCGTGTTCAGCCCAAGACGGCAACTTCGGTGATGCAGGCGCTCAACCGCTTCACCGAGGTGGAAGAGGTGTCGGCTGTCAGCGGACAGTACGACTACATGGTGTTTGTGCGCTGCGAGAGCAATGAGAAACTGGATGCGCTGCTCGACCGTATCGGCCTGATCGACGGCATCCAGCAGACCTATACCTCGGTGGTGCTGAGCCGCAAGATCGACCGCCGCACCACCGCCGAGGTCGTGGGCGAGGCTTAGACGCCCTGAGTCACGACATGGCGCTCACATGCAAAACGCCCGGTTTGCGCCGGGCGTTTTGCATTCTGTTTGAGAAGCAGGGCAGAGCAGGGCTGCGCTCCTTCTCGACTGCCTGACGTGCTCAGTCCACAAAGACCTTGGGCGTGCCCGTTTCCATGCGGCCAACCACTGCAGCATCGCCAAAGCCGCTGTCGGCAAAGACCTTGAGTACCTGCTGGACAGCATCTGCCGCGCAGGAAACCAGCAGGCCGCCAGAGGTCTGAGGGTCGGTCAGCAGCGCTTTCTGGGCGTCTGTCACGGTGGATGCCAACTGGACGTGCTCGCCATAGGAGGCCCAGTTGCGCCCCGATGCACCCGTGAAAATGCCTTGCTCTGCAAGCGCCTGAACACCGGGCAGCACGGGCAGCTTGGCGCTTTCAATGCGTGCACTGAGCTGGGCACCACGGGCCAGTTCCAGGCCGTGGCCCAGCAGGCCAAAACCGGTCACATCGGTCAGCGCGTGCACGCCGCCAAGCTTGGCAAGCTCGGCACCGGGGCGGTTGAGCTTGGTGGTGGCATCCACCATGGCACGGTAGCCTGCATCATCGAGCAGATTCTTCTTGAGCGCGGCCGAGAGAATGCCCACGCCCAGGGGCTTGCCCAGAATCAGCACATCGCCGTCCTTGGCATCGGCATTGCGTTTCATCTGCTTGGGGTTGACGATGCCGATGCCGACCAGACCGTAAATGGGCTCGACCGAATCAATCGAGTGGCCGCCCGCCAGTGGAATGCCTGCATCGCGGCAGACCGATTCGCCGCCTTCCAGAATCTTGGCAATCACATCGTGCGGCAGCACATTGATGGGCATGCCCACGATGGCCAGCGCCATCAGCGGCGTGCCGCCCATGGCGTAGATATCGGACAGCGCGTTGGTGGCGGCAATACGGCCAAAGTCATAGGGGTCGTCGACGATGGGCATGAAAAAGTCCGTCGTCGCCACAATGGCCTGCTCGTCATTGATCCTGTAGACGGCCGCGTCGTCTGCGGTCTCTGTGCCTACCAGCAGGTCGGGGAAAAACTGCTTGGGCAGATTGCTTTTGGCCAGCAGCTCCGACAGCACGCCGGGTGCGATCTTGCAGCCACAGCCGCCGCCGTGGGACAGAGAGGTCAGGCGCGGGGTTATGGGGGAGGAAGTACTAGTGGATGTGGTGGAGTTCATGGCTATAGGTTAACTTGCAGTCACCGCAGTGCTGCACTGCTCTTCCCGAGTTAGGGCTAGAGCGGAGGTGTTTTGAAATCCCTGCTAGGCAGGAATCCATTATCGGCCTCGATAAACAAGCACGGGCTGCTGTGTGTGTGCTGGCGATGGCTGGTCTGGATTTGGGTGATCCAGCTTTGCTGTCGATTCTGGTCAGCCGAAAGCAGCCCTGATGCGTTAAGGACTTAAGCGTTTCCGGGTTGAAGCGCGATCTCGCCGGCCCACGGTGATCTTTATCGAGCATGGAGACATATGTCCAATCGCACTTCACTCATCCGCAGCCTGGCAGCCTTGGCGCTGATTTGCGCAGCGGGTGCCGCCCAGGCACAGGCCTATATCAGCGGCTCCATCTCAGGGCAGCTGGCTCCTGGGGTTTACGGTCAGGTCAATATCGGTAATGCACCGCCGCAGCTGCTGTATGCCCAGCCGATGTGGGGCGGCCCGGTAGTGCCGCAGGTGCAGCCCATCTATATGTGGGTGCCGCCTGGTCATTCACGCAACTGGCGCCGCTACTGCGGCCGCTACCATGCCTGCGGCCAGCCGGTCTATTTCCTGCGCAACCCGCCCCCTCATTGGCGTGCCGCCCCGCCGCGCCAGCACTACGAGCGACGCGACTGGCATGAAGACCGCCGGGACCATGGGCGCTGGGATAGAGATGATCGCCGCGATCGACGTGACTGGGACAGGCATGATCGCGATGACCGGGGACGCGGTCATGGTCACGGGCGTGGGCATGGACGCCATGATGACTGAATTAGGGGTTAACCACTAAATCTACTGTTGCTTATGCACAGCAATGAAGGCTGGATGCTATTGAAAAAATAGCATTCAGCCTTTTCTCTTTATCGGCTTTGTGCTTTCTTTGTAGGTATTTATACGTGATATGAGCAAGCACTTTGCTATGCCTTTGTGGCATAGCTGCTAGCGGAGGGCTTGCCTAGTGGGACGGCGCAGGGCTGCCGACAATAGTTTCATTCGTTTTGACTAGATGGTTGCCCTGATGCAAGCCCTCTCGAGTGTCCCGTCCTGCCGGTGCAGCCTGCCCGCAGTGTGGCGGGAGTGGCTCGAAAGGCCTCAATGGCCGGGACGCGGCATTCGGGATTGCGGGGCAGCCATGGCATCTACTTCAGGAGTCTTTCGGCATGAGCGCAGCACTCAAAGGCATTTCTTCCATGGCAACCCGCCAGGTCCTCGCGGATTTGGCTGCAGCCTGGCAGGAGCAGGGCGGCGAGCCGGTGCAGGTCGAATCCGTGGGTGGTGTGGATGCCGCGCAGCGTGTGCAGTCCGGCGCAGAGGCCTTCGATGTGGTCTTCCTGGCCTCCAACGCCATCGACAAGCTGCAGGCCGCCGGCCGAGTGGTTGAGGGCAGCAAGGTGGATCTGGTGCTTTCCAGCACCGCCGTGGCCGTGCCTGCCGCCGCATCTCAGCCCGATATCGGCTCGGAAGAGGCCGTGCGCGCTGCCGTGCTGGCCGCGCCCAGTATTGGCTACTCCACCGGCCCCAGCGGCGTGGCGCTGCAAAAGCTGTTCGAGCGCTGGGGCATTGCCGACGAGATCCAGTCCCGCATCGTGCAGGCCCGGCCCGGCGTTCCCGTGGGCTCCATGATTGCTTCGGGGGAAGTGGCGCTGGGCTTTCAGCAGCTCAGCGAGCTGATCCATGTCGAAGGCATCCGCATCGTGGGCGGCCTGCCCGCCGCGATTGCCATCGACACCGTGTTTTCGGCCGGCGTTGTGACGGGCTCGGCCCATGCGGATGCCGTGCAGCGTTTGCTGGCCTTCATGGCTTCACCCGAGGCCGCCGCAGCCAAGCGCCGCCAGGGCATGGAGCCCGCTTGAATTGATTCGTGTCCAGGCGGGGGCCTGGCACTGACACCCCATCCAGCAAAAGGGCAGTCATAGCCCTTTCGTGACGGACGTACCAGATGCCTTTGAGGCTTTGGCGCCAGCCGCGAGACAGGAGATAGAGGCGACAAAGAGAGGCAACTGAGATTCCAAATATGACTTCGCAAACTAGCAAACAGAACACCGACCCGGCGGTCGTCAACGTGCAGACCGTCCTCAACGAGAGCCCGTTTTCAGGCTTTCAGTGGGGGATTTTCTTCCTCTGTTTTTTGATTGTTCTGCTCGATGGTTTTGATACCGCAGCCATCGGCTTCATCGCACCTTCGCTGCTTGGCGAATGGGGCATCGACAAGTCCCATCTGGGCCCGGTGCTGAGTGCGGCCCTGTTCGGCCTGGCGTTTGGCGCTCTGGGCGCGGGCCCGCTGGCGGACCGCGTGGGCCGCAAGACCGTGCTGATCATCGCTGCGGTGGTGATGGGCGGTGCATCGATTGCCTCCGGCCTGGTGCACGACCTGCAGGCCCTGACCATCTGGCGCTTCATCACCGGCCTGGGTCTTGGCGCCGCCATGCCCAATGCCATCACGCTGATGAACGAATACTGCCCCGACCGCAAGCGTTCCTTCATCACCAACTGCATGTTCTGCGGCTTCCCCATCGGCTCGGCCTTCGGCGGCTTTATCGCGGCCTGGATGATTCCGCATTTCGGCTGGCGCAGCCTGCTGATCCTGGGCGGCGTGGTGCCTTTGATCCTGGCCGTGCTGATGATCGTGATGCTGCCCGAGTCGGTGCGCTTCATGGTGCTCAAGAACTACTCGGCAGATCGCGTGCGCAAGGTGATGGTGCGCATCGCTGTCGGCACGCGCAATGCTGCGCGCTTCGTGCTGAACGACGGCGGCGAGGCAGCCTCCCAGGCACAGCAGGGCCCCCAGGGCCTGCGTCTGGTGTTCTCGCAGAAATATCTGGTCGGCACGCTGGCCCTGTGGGTGACGTATTTCATGGGCCTGGTGATCGTCTATGGCCTGGTCAACTGGATGCCTGTGCTGTTCAAGGAAGCGGGCGTGCCCGCCAGCCAGGCGGCCGTGATTGCCGCGCTGTTCCAGCTCGGCGGCGTGGGCGCGATCTTTGTCGGTTTGCTGATGGACCGCTGGAATGCCAATCTGATCATTGCGACGGGCTACTTCCTGACCAGCCTGGGCGTGGCCTTCATCGGCCAGGTGCTTGGCGGCGGCGTGGGCATGCTGGTGGCTTCGGTCTTCATTGCCGGTTTGCTGATGAATGCGGCACAGTCGTCCATGCAGGCGCTGGCTGCCGAGTACTACCCCACGGAATGCCGTGCCAGCGGCGTGTCCTGGATGCTGGGCATCGGCCGCTTTGGCGGCATTGCCGGCTCCTTCCTGGTGGCCGAGCTGTCGCGTCGTCACCTGGAGCTGCCGCAGGTCTTTATGGTGGTCGCCATTCCTGGCGTCATCGCCGCGCTGGCGCTGCTGGTCAAGAATCGCTATGCCGGCGGCGCACGGCGCACCTCCATGCTGGGCCTGGGCGGCGCGCACTGAACTTTTTTGATAGACGAATTATTTTGAACGGAGCTTGAAGATGATCATTGACGTACACGGTCACTACACCACGGCGCCAGCGGCCCTGGGCGCATGGCGCGATCTGCAGATCGCCGGCCTCAAGGACCCGAGCAAGACCCCGTCGGTGGCCGATCTGAAGATCAGCGACGATGAAATCCGCGAGACTATCGAAACCAACCAGCTGCGCCTGATGAAGGAGCGTGGGTCCGATCTGACCATCTTCAGCCCCCGTGCCTCGTTCATGGCGCACCACATCGGTGACTTCCAGACCTCCAGCACCTGGGCCGCCATCTGCAACGAGCTGTGCTTTCGCGTCAGCGAGCTGTTCCCCGATCACTTCATCCCTGCAGCCATGCTGCCCCAGTCGCCCGGCGTGGACCCTGCAACCTGCATTCCTGAGCTGGTCAAGTGCGTGGAGCAGTACGGCAATGTGGGCCTGAACCTGAACCCCGATCCCTCGGGCGGCCACTGGACTTCGCCCCCGCTGTCCGACAAGAGCTGGTACCCCATCTACGAAAAGATGGTGGAGTACGACATCCCGGCGATGATCCACGTCTCTACCAGCTGCAACAGCTGCTTCCACACCACGGGCAGCCACTATCTGAATGCCGACACTACGGCCTTCATGCAGTGCCTGACTTCGGATCTGTTCAAGGACTTCCCGACCCTGAAGTTCCTGATCCCCCATGGCGGCGGCGCCGTGCCTTACCACTGGGGCCGTTTCCGCGGTCTGGCGCAGGAGATGAAGAAGCCGCTGCTGGAAGAGCATTTGCTGGGCAACATCTACTTCGACACCTGTGTCTACCACCAGCCCGGCATCAATCTGCTGACGGAAGTGATTCCCACCAAGAACATTCTGTTCGCCAGCGAAATGATCGGCGCCGTGCGCGGCATCGATCCGCAGACCGGTCACTACTACGACGACACCAAGCGCTACATCGAAGCCACGCAGAACCTGACGGCCGATGAGAAGCACGCGGTCTACGAGGGCAATGCCCGCCGCGTGTTCACGCGCCTGGACAAGGCGCTCAAGGCCAAGGGTCTGTAACTTCTCAAAAAAGAGAGCTGCTACCGTAGGTAATGAAACGTTTTCAATATGAAAACTATTCAAATTTGATACATAGCATGCGATAGCAGCTCACTTTTTGATTCAATCACGTCAAAGCTAAGAGGTATTTCCATGTACGAACTGGGAGTTGTCTACCGCAATATCCAGCGCGCCGACCGCGCTGCTGCTGACGGCCTGGCCGCCCTGGGCTCTGCCACCGTGCACGAGGCCATGGGCCGCGTCGGTCTGCTCAAGCCCTATATGCGCCCCATCTATGCCGGCAAGCAGGTCTCGGGCACCGCCGTCACGGTGCTGCTGCAGCCCGGCGACAACTGGATGATGCATGTGGCTGCCGAGCAGATTCAGCCCGGCGACATCGTGGTTGCGGCCGTCACCGCCGAGTGCTCCGACGGCTACTTCGGCGACCTGCTGGCCACCAGCTTTCAGGCGCGCGGCGCACGCGCGCTGATCATCGATGCAGGCGTGCGCGACGTGAAGACGCTGCAGGAGATGGACTTCCCCGTGTGGAGCAAAGCCATCTCTTCCAAGGGCACGATCAAGGCCACCCTGGGCTCGGTCAACATCCCCATCGTCTGCGCCGGCATGCTGGTCACGCCCGGTGACGTGATCGTGGCCGACGACGACGGCGTGGTCTGCGTGCCCGCCGCGCGTGCCGTGGAAGTGCTGGCCGCTGCCCAGAAGCGCGAGAGCTTCGAAGGCGAAAAGCGCGCCAAGCTGGCCTCGGGCGTCCTGGGCCTGGATATGTACAAGATGCGCGAGCCCCTGGAAAAGGCTGGCCTGAAATATATTGATTAACACCCCCTGAGTCGCTTCGCCTAGGCGGCCCCGCGCCTTCCCCCTCTCTCGCTTTGCTTCGCAATGTGGAGGGGGACGATGCCCTTGCTGCGAGGCGGCTCTTGCTTGGCATCTGTGAGTGGTGCGGCGCCAGTATTGGCGGCTATGACCCACTCACAGACCATCGAGGAAAAGACAAATGAGCCAATTTGAAAAGACCCCCGGCTGGCTGGACTGGTATGCCAACCCCAGCAAGCCCCAGTTCAAGCTGCCCGCAGGCGCTGTGGATGCACATTGCCATGTGTTCGGCCCCGGCAACGAGTTCCCCTTCGCCCCCGAGCGCAAGTACACCCCTTGCGATGCGAGCAAGGCCCAGCTGTATGCGCTGCGCGACCACCTGGGTTTTGCGCGCAATGTGGTGGTGCAGGCCACCTGCCACGGTGCGGACAACCGCGCCATGGTCGATGCCTGCAAGTCCTCGGGCGGCAAGGCCCGTGGCGTGGCCACCGTCAAGCGCTCCATCAGCGATGCCGAGCTGCAGGAGTTGCATGACGCCGGCGTGCGCGGCGTGCGCTTCAACTTCGTCAAGCGTCTGGTGGACTTCACGCCCAAGGACGAGCTGATGGAGATCGCCGGCCGCATCGCCAAGCTGGGCTGGCATGTGGTGATCTATTTCGAAGCCGTGGATCTGCCCGAGCTGTGGGACTTCTTCACCGCGCTGCCCACCACCGTGGTGGTCGACCACATGGGCCGCCCCGACGTCAGCAAGGGCGTGGACAGCGAAGAGTTCGCCCTGTTCCTGAAGTTCATGCGCGAGCACCAGAACGTGTGGAGCAAGGTGTCCTGTCCCGAGCGCCTTTCCGTCACCGGCCCCAAGGCGCTTCATGGTGAGCAGAACGCCTACCGCGATGTGGTGCCGTTCGCGCGCCGCGTGGTCGAGGAGTTCCCCGATCGCGTGCTCTGGGGCACCGACTGGCCGCACCCCAACCTGAAGGACCACATGCCCGACGACGGCTTGCTGGTGGACTTCATTCCTCATATCGCTCCCACCGCGCAGCTGCAGCAAAAGCTGCTGGTAGACAACCCCATGCGTCTGTACTGGCCCGAAGAGGTCTGACGGAGTTCCGGCGACACATACACCCGGAAACAGGCCGCAGCCTTGTCGCATGGGCTGCGCCATCCGTAACGAGGAGAATTTATGGCTTTGGAAAAACCGTATCTGGACGTGCCCGGCACCATCATTTTCGATGCCGAGCAGTCCCGCAGGGGCTACTGGCTCAACCAGTTCTGCATGAGCCTGATGAAGGCCGAGAACCGTGAGCGCTTCCGCGCCAACGAGCGTGCCTATCTCGACGAGTGGGCGATGACCGAGGAGCAAAAGCAGGCCGTGCTGGCGCGCGACCTTAACTGGTGCATGCGCACCGGCGGCAATATCTACTTCCTGGCCAAGATCGGCGCCACCGACGGCAAGAGCTTCCAGCAGATGGCGGGCTCCATGACCGGCATGACCGAAGAAGAGTACCGCGCCATGATGATGGGCGGCGGCCGCTCTGCCGAAGGCAATCGCTACGTGGGCGAGGACGGTGATGCGCAGGCACACCATCAACCACAAGGAAGTGCTCGCAGTGCAGGCAACCAGAACAAGGAAGGCAACTAAGACATGGCACGCATCACCGCATCCGTTTTCACCTCGCATGTGCCTGCCATCGGCGCTGCCATGGACATGGGCAAGACCCAGGAAGCCTACTGGGCGCCTCTGTTCAAGGGCTATGACTTCTCGCGCCAGTGGATGAAGGACAACAAGCCCGACGTGGTCTTCCTGGTCTACAACGACCACGCCACGGCCTTCAGCCTGGACTGCATCCCGACCTTTGCCATCGGTACGGCTGCCGAGTTCCAGCCCGCCGACGAAGGCTGGGGCCCGCGTCCCGTGCCCAAGGTGGTCGGCCATCCCGATCTGGCCAGCCATATTGCCCAGTCCGTGATCCAGCAGGACTTCGACCTGACCATCGTCAACAAGATGGACGTGGACCACGGCCTCACGGTGCCGCTGTCGCTGATGTGCGGCGAGCAGGACCCCAAGACCGGCTCCTGGCCCTGCCCGGTGATCCCCTTCGCCGTGAACGTGGTGCAGTACCCAGTGCCCACCGGCCAGCGCTGCTTCAATCTGGGCCGCGCCATCCGCAAGGCCGTGGAGAGCTACGACCAGGACATCAACGTGCATATCTGGGGCACGGGCGGCATGAGCCACCAGTTGCAGGGCGCGCGCGCGGGCCTGATCAACAAGGAGTGGGACAACCAGTTCCTGGACCTGCTGATCGAGAACCCCCACGGTCTGGCGCAGATGCCGCACATCGACTATGTGCGCGAAGCCGGCTCGGAAGGCATCGAGCTGGTGATGTGGCTGATCGCGCGCGGCGCCATGTCCGATGTGGACGGCCCCGCACCGCTGCCCAAGGTGGCGCACCGCTTCTACCATGTGCCCGCATCGAACACCGCAGTGGGCCATCTGATCCTTGAGAATCAGTGAGCGTTTGACCACGTTCGCTGCTTCGCCTATTCACTGCCCCCTGCGGGGGGCTTCGCCTCCTTGAGGCGGCTCTACGGAGATCCCAATCATGAGCAAGACCATCAAAGTAGCGCTGGCTGGCGCGGGTGCCTTCGGCATCAAGCACCTGGACGGCATCAAGAATATCGACGGCGTGGAAGTCGTCTCCCTGGTCGGTCGCCGCTTTGACCAGACCAAGGAAGTGGCCGACAAATACGGCATCCAGCATGTGGCGACCGATCTGGCCGAAAGCCTGGCACTGCCCGAAGTCGATGCCGTGATCCTGTGCACGCCCACACAGATGCACGCCGAGCAGGCCATCGCCTGCATGAAGGCCGGCAAGCATGTGCAGGTCGAGATTCCGCTGGCCGACACACTGAAGGATGCGCAGGAAGTGGCCGAGCTGCAAAAGCAGACCGGCCTGGTGGCCATGGTGGGCCATACCCGCCGCTTCAACCCCAGCCACCAGTGGGTGCACAAGAAGATCGAAGCCGGTGAGTTCAACATCCAGCAGATGGATGTGCAAACCTACTTCTTCCGCCGCACCAATATGAATGCGCTGGGTCAGGCCCGCAGCTGGACCGACCACCTGCTGTGGCACCATGCCGCCCACACCGTGGACCTGTTCGCCTACCAGGCCGGCAGCCCCATCGTCAAGGCCAACGCCGTGCAAGGCCCCATCCACAAGGATCTGGGCATCGCCATGGACATGAGCATCCAGCTCAAGGCCGCCAACGGCGCGATCTGCACGCTGAGCCTGTCGTTCAACAACGATGGCCCTCTGGGCACTTTCTTCCGCTACATCGGCGACACCGGCACCTATCTGGCCCGCTACGACGACCTGTACACCGGCAAGGACGAGAAGATTGACGTGTCCCAGGTCGACGTGTCCATGAACGGCATCGAGCTGCAGGACCGCGAATTCTTCGCCGCCATCCGTGAAGGCCGCGAACCCAACTCCAGCGTGCAGCAGGTCTTCAACTGCTACAAGGTCCTGCACGACCTGGAGCAGCAACTGAACGCGGATTGATCAGCGCGGACTGATCAGCGCGGATTGATTGCCTGGCGCATCTCCGCACGCAAGCCCCCCAGCCTGTGGCTGCGGGGGCTTGTTTCATTGCGCAAAGTCTCTGTCGCTGCGCGTGGAGATCGTAGTCTCATTCTTGTGTGGCCGAATCCAGGCCCTATACCCTATACCGAGGCTATCCCTCCCAGGAACCATGGCGCAGTTGACGGGGAGATTGGCCGAACCAGCGCTGGCAGGCTCGGGTGAGCACGGCCTGGTCTGAATACCCCAGCAGTTGCGCGATATGGCCCAGACTCAGCTCGGGCTGCGCCAGCAATTGGGCCACCCAGGTCTTGCGCGCGCTATCGCGCAGTTCTTCGAAGGCTGCGCCTTCCGCTTGCAGGCGTCGCTGCAGGGTGCGCGGGTGCTGGCTCAGGGCGCGTGCCGCCGACGGCAGGTCGGCCATGCCCATGCGAACCAGATTGGCCAGCGCGCTGCGCACCTGGTCCGTCACGCTGGTATCCCTGCCAGGCGCGGCTCCCAACAAGAATCGTTCGACAAACTGCTGCAGCAGCCGGTTGTGGCGAGGCATGGGCTGACGCCAGGCCAGCGGGTCGATGGCAATGCCGTCAAAGCTGGAGCCAAAGCGCGGCAACTGGCCCAGATGCCGCCGGTATTGCGCGCTGCTGCCCACGGGGGCATGGCGCAGATGGATGGCCGCGGGGCGCAGGGTGCCTTCGGACAGCACATGGATCAGGCGGAACATGTAGGCCACGCAGATTTCCGTGCCCTGGGGCATGGGGGCGTGGGAGGACAGGCGTGACAGCACTTCCACGCATTCCAGCCTCTCGTCAGGCGCCATGAAGGTTCTGTAGCTCAGGGTGGGGTTGTGGAAGTGGACGTACTTTCCGCCCTGCATCATGCCCTCGCGCACGGTGGGCGCGGACTGTATGACCAGGCCCAGCAGGCCCAGGGTTTCGACACCTTGCTGCGCGCACAGGCGCAGCCCGAAATCGTGCACGCCCAGCACACGGGCGGCTTCCTCTATGACCAGGGCCACGGCGTGGCTGGGCAGATAGCGCTCGGGGTCGGGCAGATCGTGCGGCACCAGGCCGCAGGCGCGCAGGATGGCGGCGGGGTCACCACCGTGCGCGCGCACCAGGTCTTCAAAGCCCGCAAGCGAGGCGGCGCGGACACTGGTCATGACGGCGGAATCAGCGTGTTTGGCAGGCATCGGGGTATGTACTGCATGTCGTGCAACATCAAAATCCTGTCGCGCAAACACAAGTTTTGCCAGAGGGCTAGACCTAGCATGGCTGCGTGACAGACACGATTGACGCAAGTCGGGCCCAGGCGGGAGCTTCACCTCAAGGCCGCGATCCCTGCTCATTCCTGTCGGCTCACGCCCTCGCAGACCAGCAGGAGACACCCGGTATGGCACAGCATTTCGACTTTCTCATCATCGGCGCCGGTATTTCCGGCATTGGTGCGGCCCGTCATCTGCGCGAGCAGTTCGCGGACCGCAGCCTCGCCATCCTCGAAGCCATGGACGGCTTCGGCGGCACCTGGTGGACGCACCGCTACCCGGGTGCGCGCTCGGACAGCGACCTGTTCACCTATGGCTATGGCTTCAAGCCCTGGACGGGCAATGCCATCGCCACGGCAGACGAGATTCGCCACTACCTGGCCGAGACCATTGAGGAAAGCGATCTGGCCCCGCTGATCCGCTACGGCCACAAGGTGCAATCGGCCCGCTGGTCCTGCGAAGACAGGCGCTGGACGCTGGAAGTCACCCGCAGCGGCTCGGCCGAGGTGCAGACCTTCACCACGGGTTTCCTCTGGGTCTGCGCGGGCTATTACGACCACGGCCGGGGCTATACGCCCGAGTGGCCGACGCTCAAGGACTTCAAGGGGCAGGTCATTCACCCGCAGCACTGGCCGCAGGAGCTGGATTACACGGGCAAGCGCATCGTTGTCATAGGCTCGGGTGCCACGGCGGCCACGCTGATCCCCAGCCTGGCGCCGGATGCGGGCCATGTGACCATGCTGCAGCGCTCGCCCACCTTTTTCCTGCCCACATCCGAGCATCCGCTGGTGCCGCTGCTCAAGCCTTTGGACCTGCCCGAGGACTGGTACCACGAGATCATGCGCCGTGCCTTCATCGCGCGCACTGACGAGATCGTGCAAACCTCCAGGCAGCACCCCGAAGCGATGCGCGCCTTCCTGCTTGGCGAGATCCGTCCCCACCTGCCCGAGGGCTTGGACATCGACAAGCACTTCAACCCCGGCTACCGCCCCTGGCAGCAGCGCATTGCCGTGGTGCCCAACGGCGACTTCTTCCAGGCCATGCGCGAGGGCAAGGCCTCGGTGGTGACGGACACCATAGAGAACTTCGACGCCAGCGGCATCGAGCTGACCGGCGGCGGGCATCTGGACGCCGACATCATCGTTACTGCCACGGGCTTCAATCTCAAGCTGTTCGGCGGCATTGCGTTCAGCGTGGATGGCGCGCCGGTGGATTTTCGCGAGCGCATCTCCTACCGGGGCGTGATGATCGAGGGCATGCCCAATATGGCCTATACCCAGGGCTACTTCCGCTCCAGCTGGACGCTGCGCTGCGACCTGGTGTGCGACTGGGTGTGCCGCCTGCTTGCCCATATGCACGAGCAAGGCCATGCCGAGGTGCGGCCTATCGTGGCTGCAGCCGATGCCGGCATGCAGCGCCAGTCATGGATAGAGGCCGACAACTTCAACGCCGGCTATGTGCTGCGTGCGCAGGATGCCATGTTCGGCCAGGGCGACCGCCAGCCCTGGAGGCACGACTTGGAGTATGCCGAAGAGCGCGTGGTTCTGAGCGCCGCATCGCTGCAAGACGATGCCTTGGCCTATCGCTAGGTCCGCCCCCGTATCCGTTCCCTCAATCTTTATAACGACAGGAGACTTCCACCATGGCTCTCGATCCACATCTGGCCGGCGTCCTGCAGCAACTGGCCGCTGCCAACAGGAAAACCACCGCTGAAGGCACGCCCGAAGAAGGCCGTGCCGGCTATCTGGCGCTGACCCGTGGCTCGCTCACACCCGAGCAGATCGTGCCCGTGGCCAGCGTTCAGGACATCACCGTGCCCGGCGGTGCGGGCCCTGTGGCCGCGCGCATCTATCGGCCCGAAGGCGCTGGGCCTTTTCCCACCGTGGCCTATTTCCACGGCGGAGGCTATGTCATCGGCAACCTGGACACGCATGAGAATATGTGCCGCGAGATCTGCCGTGGCGCGCAGGCCGTGGTGGTGTCGGTGGACTACCGGCTTGCCCCCGAGCATCCCTTCCCCGCAGGCATAGAGGATGCCGTGGCTGCCGCCCAATGGGTGGTCGCCCATGCGCATGAGCTGGGGGGCAGCGCCACCGTGGCCGTGGCGGGCGACAGCGCGGGCGGCAATTTCTGCGCCGTGGTGACGCAGCAGCTGCGCGATGCGGGCATTGCCCTGGCTGCGCAATTCCTCATCTACCCCGCGGTAGACCACGCCGCCGCCGAGTACGCCAGCGCCGAGCAGAACGCCAAGGGCTATTTCCTGGAAGCCGAGACCATGGCCTGGTTCTACAACCATTACGCCGGCGGCTACGCCGATGCGCTGGACCCGCGCCTGGCACCGCTGCAGGCCCAAAGCCTGGCCAACCTGCCGCCTGCCGTGATCGTGAATGCCGAGTTCGATCCGCTGCGCGATCAGGGCGCGGCCTATGCCCAGGCGCTGCGTGCGGCGGGCGGCCAGGCCGAGCTGATTGAAGGCGCGGGCATGATCCACGGCTTCTTCGACATGGGCCGCTGGTCGCCGGGCGCGCAGGCCATCATCACGCACAGCATCGAGCGCTTTGCTGCGCTGCTCGAAACAAGAGCCCGCTGAGTAAATCAACAGGACATCGTGGGCATGAAGACTTGCTTGATGAGCAACGAGTCTCAGCCGGCCTGATCGGGGCGAGACCCGGCCTCTGTCTCTGGCGGCAAGGCAATGTTTTTTTTGATAGCTGCTTGCGATTTCTGCAATTGGGTTTGAGGTCAATTTCGTCATAACTCTTGCAGGCCACCCGCACCCCCGTGACGCAGGTTTGCCCATAGCGAAGCGCAGGGACGCGGACGGTCGGGGACGCCTGGTCTGAAAGCGTTCTTTGCTGACTTCCCGGTGGTCCGGCATATCGGCGTGTCAGAAAGCAAGTCGCCTGCCGGGGCGAAACCCGGGCTCTGTCGCTGGCGACAAGGCAGAGCTGGAATAATATTGCTCCAGCTTGTATAGCGGCCTGCGTCCGCGCTTGGTTCGGTTGAAGGCCTCTGGATGCATAAGGAAAGTTAATGGAAAACCGCAAAATCGGCCCATTCAGCGTCGCCAATGTCGCGCTGGGCTGCATGAACTTCTGCCATGCCTACGGCAACCCCGTCTCTGCCGAGCAGTCGCACGCCGTGCTGCATGCGGCTCTGGATGCGGGTGTGACGCTGTTCGACACCGCTGCTCTGTATGGCTTTGGCGCCAGCGAATCGCTGATCGGCCCCGTGCTCAAGCCCCATCGCAACCACATCACCCTGGCCAGCAAATGCGGCATGGCCGGCGTGCGCGGCGAAGACGGCGTGATGCGCCGCGTCATCGACGGTCGTCCCAGAACCCTGCGCCAGAACTGCGAAGACAGCCTCAAGCGCCTGGGCACCGATGTGATCGATCTCTACTATCTGCATCGCTGGGACAAGAACGTGCCCATCGAGGAGTCGGTGGGCGAGATGGCGCGCCTGAAGGAAGAGGGCAAGGTTCGCGCTCTGGGCCTGTCGGAAGTGGGGGCCGATGCGCTGCGCCGCGCGCACAAGGAGCACCCGATTGCTGCGCTGCAAAGCGAATATTCGCTGTGGTCGCGCAATGCAGAGCTGGGCACGCTCGCCGCCTGCAAGGAGCTGGGCATTGCCTATGTGGCCTTCAGCCCCATGGGACGCGCCTTCTTCAGCGGCAAGCTGCAGCAGGTGGACAACCTGGTCAAGGGCGATATCCGCGCCACCATGCCGCGCTTTGCCGGCGAGGCCTATGCGCAGAATCTGCGCCTGCTGGCGCCCATGCAGGCCGTGGCGGAAAAAGCCGGCTGCACGCTGGCCGAGCTGGCCATCGCCTGGGTGCTGCACCAGGGCGAGCATGTGATCGCCTTGCCCGGCACCACCAGCGTGGAGCATCTGCACGAAGACATTCGCGGTGGCCGCGTCCACCTGGGCGCCGAGCTGCTGGCCGAGCTCGATGACATCTTCAAGCCCGAAGCCATTGCCGGCGACCGCTATGCTCTGCAAGGCCAGGGCGAGGTCGATACCGAGAAATACGCGTTTGAAAAGCGCCCAGGCTAGTGCCTTTGCGGACGCCCGGTCAGGGACGCCCGGTCAGGGGCGGTCTGCGGCGTTGCCTCGCCGGCCGCGCGAATCCTCGCGATAGCACCACTATTGCTGCGGTATCGCGCGCGGGGGGCCGCCCCCTGGCATCCCTCCCGCGAAGGCCCTGGCGCGAAGGGGGGAGCGTAAACAGGTTCTGGTTTGCTTCAGGTTTGGGGCAGGGCGTGCAGTGGAATGTCCCTGTCCCGGGCCAGCTGCATCAGCTCAGCGCAGCTGCGGGCGGCCAGAAACCGGGCCACGCCCTGATGGATCTCGGGCTTGCGCATATCGGTGGGATGGCTGAGGGGCAGGTCTGCCGCTTCGCACAGGCGCTGGGCAAAGTGCGGCTCCAGCGCGGCCACGGCCACGATGCCGTCGGCACAGGGGTAGATGCGGTAGCCCGCATGGGCGCCGCCGACATCGCCCGTGGGCTGGGTCAGGCCCCAGTGCCAGGGCAGGGCCAGCCATTGCGCGGCCTGGGCCAGACCGACCTCGCGCACTATGCCGCGCCCGCTGCGGCTGCTCACCAGCACGGCCTGGAGCACGGCCTCGCTGGCCATCAGCGCCCCCGCCATATCGGCAAACAGGCTGGGGGGCAGGGCGGTGCTGTGCACGAGGCCCGCTTCGGCCTGATAGGTGAGGTCATGGCCGGGAACATCGGCCAGCTCGCCCGCACTGCCGACCACGCGCACCAGCGACAGACCGGGGTAGCGCTGCTGCAGGGCCTCCCAGCCCAGGCCCAGCTTGCTCAGGGCCGAGGGCCGGAACGAGGTCAGCAGCACATCGGTTTGCGCCAGTTGCGCGTGCAGGCTGGCCTGGCCTTCGGCGGTCTTGAGATCGGCCTGCAGGGTTTGCACCTTGTCATGCATCTGCGCGTAGGCGTCGGGGCAGTACAGGCCCATGGGGTCGGCGCTGCGGCCTGCGCCGGCGGGCACAGGCTCGAGCTTGCGGCAATCGGCTCCCATGCCGGCGCAGCGCCACAGGGCGGCGGGGCCGGGCAGGTTCAGAGCCAGGCTGAGTATGCGAATTCCTTGCAGGGGCTGAATGGCGGTGCTGGGCATGGGTGGGAGTATTCCTTGTCTGGACTTGTGCAAGCCAGGGTGGCATCAGGATGGCTTGCTTGAGGCGAAGCCCTTGCCTGAGCCTGTTTGGCGTGAGTCGTGCTTGTTCAACTGCTTGTGCAACTGATGTTGTAGTGCAAGCCGGCCCCTGACCCTGGCACTTTCAGGACAGTCTGTTGCGGTGGCGGTGCTTTCAGGCGCTGTTGCGCTGTGGCAAGCTTGCCCCATCTGTATAAAAGCGCCCATGGGGGCGCATTCGATTGACCGAGATGCGTAGACGTACGCTTTTGTCCCTGGGCGCAGCCTCCGTGTTGGCCGCCGCCGGGGGCTGGAAGGCTTTTTCCATGAACTCCACTTCTTCTTCCCTGTTGCCCGAGCAGTTGCTGCAGCAGCTCAAGCCTTCGCCGCGCATGCCGGTGATGTTTCTCGGCCACGGCAGCCCCATGAATGTGATCGAGGACACGCACTGGCGCCAGAGCTGGAAGGCCCTGGGCCAGGAGCTGACGGCCAAGGGCATTGCGCCGCAGCTGATTCTCTGCGTCTCGGCCCACTGGCTGACCGAGTCCGACTGGGCGCTGACCGGCATGGCCCAGCCGCGCACGATTCATGACTTCGGCGGCTTTCCGCAAGAGCTGTTCGATCAGCAATATCCGGCCCCCGGCGCGCCCGAGGTGGCCAGGCAGCTGGCGGCCGAGCTGCATTCGCCGCTGGACGGATCGGCCTTGCTGCTGGACCAGAAATGGGGCTTTGATCATGGCACCTGGTCGGTGCTGCTGCCCATGTTCCCCGAGGCCCGTATTCCCGTCATGCAGCTGAGCATGCCCTATGGTCTGGCGCCCGAAAAGCATTTCGAGATGGGCCGCCAGCTGCGCGCGCTGCGCGAGCGCGGCGTGCTGATCGTGGGCAGCGGCAATATCGTGCACAACCTGCGCGCCATGCAGCGCGGTGCCAGCGACAACCAGGCCTATGACTGGACGATCCAGTTCGACACCGAAGTGCAGCAGCGCCTGGACAGCGGCAATCTGGCCGATCTGAGCACCTTCCTGGACTGGGGTCCGCAGGCCCGTCTGGCCCATCCCACGCACGACCACTATCTGCCCCTGCTGTATGCGGCAGGGGCCGTGCAGGAGGGCGAAGCGCCGCGCGTGTTCAACACGGCCTACCAGTATGCGGCGCTGTCCATGCGCTCGGCCATCTGGGGATTGAATGCCTGATATGATTTTGATAGCTTGATGCGATTGTTTTAAAAGGTTTTCAGATACTTTTATATCTAAAAACGATATGGGTAAAGCGCTAGCAGCTATCAAATATTGATCGGGCACCGAAGCGGCCATAAAAAAAGAGCAAGGGACTAAAAGTCCGTTGCTCTTTTGCTTTCAGGGACCAGGCCCTGAATCGCGCGCTTAGATCACGGCAGCGATGGCCTTGCAGACATAGTCGATGTTCTTGCTGTTGAGCGCAGCCACGCACATGCGGCCGGTGTCGGTGCCGTAGACGCCGAACTCGGAGCGCAGGCGCACCATCTGGTCCTTGGACAGGCCGGAGTACGAGAACATGCCGATCTGGGTGGTGATGAAGGACATGTCTTGCTGCACGCCGGCAGCCTTCAGGCCGTCGACCAGCTTCTGGCGCATGGCCTTGATGCGCACGCGCATCTCGCCCAGCTCCTTCTCCCACAGAGCGTGCAGCTCGGGGTTGTTCAGCACCGCTGCCACCACGGCGCCGCCATGGGTGGGAGGGTTGGAGTAGTTGGTGCGGATGACGATCTTCAGCTGCGACAGCACGCGAGCAGCCTCGTCCTTGTCGGCAGCCACCACGGACAGGGCGCCCACGCGCTCGCCATACAGGCTGAAGCTCTTGGAGAAGGAGGTCGACACAAAGATGTCCAGGCCGGCGGCCACGAACTTGCCGATCACGGCGCCGTCTTCGGCGATGCCGTGGCCGAAGCCCTGGTAGGCCATGTCCAGGAAGGGGATCAGGCCCTTGGCCTTGACGACGGCAATCACTTCATCCCACTGAGCGGCAGTGATGTCGTAGCCGGTGGGGTTGTGGCAGCAGGCGTGCAGCACGACCACGGTGCCGGCGGCGGCAGCGTTCAGGTCGGCCAGCATGCCGGCGAAGTCGATGGAGCGGGTCGCTGCATCGTAGTAAGCGTAGGAGCCGACTTCAAAACCTGCGTTGGTGAAGATGGCCTTGTGGTTTTCCCAGCTGGGGTTGGAGATCAGGACCTTGGCGTTGGGGTTGAGCTTCTTGAGGAAGTCGGCTCCGATCTTCAGGCCGCCGGTGCCGCCGATGGCTTGCACGGTGGCCACGCGGCCGGACTTGACCACGTCGGACTCTGCGCCAAACACCAGGGCCTTGACGCCGTTGTCATAGGCGGCGATACCGTCGATGGGCAGATAGCCGCGGGCGGTGGGCTTTTCCATCATGGCCTTCTCGGCGGCCTGCACGCACTCCAGCAGGGGCAGCTTGCCGTTGTCGTCGAAGTACACGCCCACGCCCAGGTTCACTTTGTTGGGGTTGGAGTCAGCGTTGAATTGCTCGTTCAGACCCAGGATGGGGTCGCGGGGGGCCATTTCGACGGCGGTAAACAGAGACATGAAAAAATCCTTGAGGGATGGAAATAAGTCAGGTCACCCCCAGCTACTGCTCCGAGCGCGTTAGACGGGCAGGGCATTGCCTGGTGCTCGAAAAAACGCATCAGCCTAGGTTAGGCTTGAGGGTTGGGCTGCCATTCTACTCGCGCTTACCCTATGCGTCATGGACATGAGATCATGCAAGAACAAAATATGACTGCCGAGCCGCAAGGCCGTTTCGTGCAATACCCGGACTCGCCGTTCGAGCTGTTCCAGCCCTATCCACCGGCGGGCGATCAGCCTGTGGCCATCGAAAAACTGGTCGAAGGCGTCAATGACGGCGAGTCCTTCCAGACGCTGCTGGGCGTGACGGGCTCGGGCAAGACCTTCACCATGGCCAACGTGATCGCGCGTCTGGGCAAGCCGGCCATCGTGTTTGCGCCCAACAAGACGCTGGCGGCACAGCTGTACTCGGAGTTCAGGGAGTTTTTCCCGAAAAACGCGGTCGAATACTTCGTCAGCTACTACGACTACTACCAGCCCGAAGCCTATGTGCCCCAGCGTGACCTGTTCATCGAAAAGGACAGCGCCATCAACGAGCACATCGAGCAGATGCGGCTGTCCTGCACCAAAAGCATCATGGAGCGGCGCGATGTGGTGATCGTGGCCACCGTCTCGGCCATCTACGGCATTGGCGAGCCCGAGAGCTACCACCGCATGATCATGACGCTGCGCGCGGGCGACACGCTCAACCAGCGTGACGCGATTGCGCAGCTGATCCGCATGCAGTACCAGCGCAACGACCAGGACTTCTCGCGCGGCACCTTCCGCGTGCGAGGCGACACCATCGACGTGTTTCCGGCCGAGCACTCGGAGCTGGCCGTGCGCATCGAGCTGTTCGACGACGAGGTGGAGAGCCTGCAACTGTTCGATCCGCTCACGGGCCGGGTGCGCCAGAACATCCCGCGCTTCACCATCTATCCCAGCAGCCACTATGTGACGCCGCGCGACAAGGTGCTGGCGGCCGTGGAGACCATCAAGGAAGAGCTGGCCGAGCGCCTCAAGCAACTGGTGGGCATGGGCAAGCTGGTGGAGGCGCAGCGCCTTGAGCAGCGCACGCGTTTCGATCTGGAAATGCTCAGTGAAGTGGGGCACTGCAAGGGCATCGAGAACTACACCCGCCATCTCTCGGCCTCCAAGCCCGGCGATCCGCCCAGCACGCTGACCGACTATCTGCCGCGTGACTCCATCATGTTCCTGGACGAGAGCCATCAGATGATCGGCCAGCTCAACGCCATGTACAACGGCGACCGGGCGCGCAAGACCACGCTGGTGGAATATGGCTTTCGCCTGCCTTCGGCGCTGGACAACCGTCCGCTCAAGTTCGAGGAGTTCGAGCAGCGCATGCGCCAGGTGGTCTTCGTCTCGGCCACGCCCGCCGAATACGAAAAAACCCATGCCGGGCAGGTGGTCGAGCAGGTGGTGCGTCCCACGGGCCTGCTCGACCCCGAGATCGAAGTGCGGCCGGCCATTCACCAGGTCGACGATGTGCTGCAGGAAATCCGCCAGCGCGCGCAGCTGCAGGAGCGCGTGCTCATCACCACGCTGACCAAGCGCATGGCCGAGCAACTGACCGAATACCTGACCGACAACGGCGTGAAGGTGCGCTATCTGCACTCCGACGTGGATACGGTCGAGCGCGTGGAAATCATCCGCGACCTGCGTCTGGGCGCCTTCGATGTGCTGGTCGGCATCAACCTGCTGCGCGAAGGCCTGGATATTCCCGAGGTCTCGCTGGTGGCGATTCTGGATGCCGACAAGGAAGGCTTTCTGCGTGCCGAGCGCAGCCTGATCCAGACCATCGGTCGCGCGGCACGCAACGTCAACGGCAAGGCGATCCTGTACGCAGACCGCATTACCGAGTCCATGAAGAAAGCCATCGGCGAAACCGAAAGACGCCGCGAAAAACAGATGGCTTTCAACGAAGCCAACGGAATTGTGCCCAAACAGATTGTCAAGAGGGTGAAAGACCTGATTGATGGCGTCTACAGCGAAAAGAGCGGCAAAGAGGCCGAACGCCTGCAAGAGCAGGCCCTACAACAGGCACGTGTCGAGGATATGTCGGAGAAAGACATTGCCAGGGAGATCAAGCGTCTGGAGAAGCAAATGCTCGAGCACGCCAGGAACCTGGAATTCGAGCAGGCAGCGCGTGTGCGGGACCAGCTTTCGCTGCTCAAGCAGCAATTGTTCGGTGCGGCACCGTAGGCATATTTCTTCGCAACTCTCAGGGTTATTACGTGAGTGCACGCTGTTACCCGACAAAATTGATGGGGAATGTGATATACTCGCGTCAAACACTCAACAACAAACTTCCCTCACAGAAGGGCTCTGAACCTAATCACAGGACGGAGTAAGGGCGGAGACTGTGCTCGTCTAGGTACTGTGACCAGACGGGCGTTTCTGTAACGAACAATCCTGACTGAAGGAGCTCGTATGCGTCTTACGACCAAAGGCCGCTTTGCGGTCACCGCGATGATCGACCTGGCACTGCGCCAGAACAATGGCCCTGTAACGCTGGCTGCCATCAGCCAGCGTCAGCAGATTTCGCTGTCCTATCTGGAACAGTTGTTTGGCAAGCTGCGTCGCCACGAACTGGTGGAATCCACCCGTGGCCCCGGCGGCGGCTACACCCTGGCCCGAAAGGCGACAGACATCACCGTGGCCGACATCATCGTCTCGGTGGATGAACCCATCGATGCGACCCAGTGCGGTGGCAAGGAAAACTGTCTGGGCGAAGCCGGCCGCTGCATGACCCATGAACTGTGGGCCGCACTGAACCAGCGCATGGTGGAATTCCTGGACTCCGTCACTCTGCAAAAGCTGGTGGACGAGCAACTGGCCAAGGGCATCCAGATCGAGGACAAGCCCGTGGTCCGCCGCGCCATCTCCACAGCACCCGTGGTCAAGCCCATCCGTGTGAACGCACCGAACTCGGTGTTCGCCCTGGGTAACGCCTTCGCGAAATCCTGATCCGGGGCCGCTTGAGCAGTGCTCGGGCGGCAACCAGATCGGCATGAAGCCCGACTCCGATAGTCAGGGCCTGGATGCATGCATGGCTGTGCGGCATGTTTCTTCGCCCTGATGGCACCACAAGGTGCATCGATTCCTCACGATTTGTCAGCCAAAAACAAGACGAGCCAGTCATGGACATGACCCCGCACTTTCCCATTTATCTCGACTACGGTGCAACCACTCCGGTGGATCCCCGCGTGGCGGACGCCATGATTCCCTGGCTGCGTGAACATTTTGGCAATGCCGCATCGCGCAGCCATGCCTGGGGCTGGGAAGCCGAAGAAGCCGTCGAGAAGGCCCGCAAGCAGGTAGCTGATCTGATCGGCGCCGACCCGCGCGAAATCGTCTGGACCAGCGGTGCAACCGAGTCCGACAACCTGGCCATCAAGGGTGCAGCGCATTTCTACCAAGGCAAGGGCAAGCACCTGATCACCGTGAAGACCGAGCACAAGGCTGTGCTGGACACCATGCGTGAGCTGGAGCGCCAGGGCTTTGAAGTCAGCTATCTGGACGTGCAGGAAAATGGTCTGCTGGATATCGAGGTGTTCAAGGCGGCGATCCGCCCCGACACCATCCTCGCCAGCGTGATGGCCGTGAACAACGAGATCGGTGTGGTTCAGGACCTGAACACCATCGGCGCTCTGTGCCGCGAAAAGGGCATCATCTTCCACGTCGACGCGGCTCAGGCTTCGGGCAAGATGGATCTGGACATGCAGACCATGCCCATCGACCTGATGAGCCTGGCTTCGCACAAGACCTACGGCCCCAAGGGCATCGGTGCGCTGTACGTGCGCCGCAAGCCACGCGTGCGCCTGGAAGCTCAGATGCACGGCGGCGGTCATGAGCGCGGCATGCGTTCGGGCACGCTGGCAACCCACCAGATCGTGGGCATGGGCGAGGCCTTCCGCATCGCCAAGGAAGAGATGGCCAAGGATATGGCGCACGCCCGTGCACTGCGCCAGCGCCTGCTCGACGGTCTGAAGGATCTGGAGCAGGTGTTCGTGAACGGCGATATGGACAACGGTGTTCCCCATTACCTGAACATGAGCTTCAACTTCGTCGAAGGCGAGTCGCTGATCATGGGTATCAAGGGCCTGGCCGTGTCCTCGGGCTCCGCTTGCACATCCGCCAGCCTGGAGCCCAGCTATGTGCTGCGTGCCCTGGGCCGCAGCGACGAGCTGGCGCACAGCTCTTTGCGCATGACCTTTGGTCGCTTCACGACGGAAGAAGAAATTGACTACGCGATCAAGTCGATCCGCGAAAACGTGCTGAAGCTGCGCGAGCTGAGCCCGCTGTGGGAGATGTACAAAGACGGCATCGACCTCAGCACTATTCAATGGGCTGCACACTAAGCACAGATTACAAAGAGTTCAAGAGGTAGACACCATGGCTTACTCCGAAAAAGTGGTTGACCACTACGAAAACCCCCGCAACGTTGGCTCGTTCGACAAGAGCGATGACTCCGTGGGCACGGGTATGGTGGGCGCGCCCGCCTGTGGCGACGTGATGAAGCTGCAGATCAAGGTCAATCCCGCCACCGGCGTGATCGAAGATGCACGCTTCAAGACCTATGGCTGCGGCTCTGCCATCGCCTCGTCTTCGCTGGTGACCGAATGGGTCAAGGGCAAGACGCTGGACGAGGCTGCGGCCCTGAAGAACAGCCAGATTGCTGAAGAGCTGGCGCTGCCGCCGGTCAAGGTTCACTGCTCCATCCTGGCTGAAGACGCCATCAAGGCTGCTGTGAACGACTACCGCGCAAAGCGCACGGCAACGGAAGCCTGAGGCCATGGCCATCTCAATGACCGAGGCGGCTGCCCGTCATGTGAACCGCTATCTTTCACGTCGCGGCAAGGGCATTGGCGTGCGCCTCGGCGTGAAAACCACCGGCTGTTCCGGTCTGGCTTACAAGCTGGAGTATGTGGACGAGGTCCAGCCCGATGACGTGGTGTTTGAAGACCATGGCATCAAGGTGCTGATCGACCCCAAGAGCCTGGCCTATATCGACGGCACGGAACTGGACTTTGTCCGCGAAGGCCTGAACGAAGGCTTCAAGTTCCACAACCCCAACGAGCGTGATCGCTGCGGTTGTGGTGAGAGCTTTAGAATCTGACTCCCCCCTGAGCCGCTTTGCGGCTTCCCCCAGAAGGGGACGACACCTTCGCCGCAAGGCGGCTTTTGCTCGGTGTCTCTGGCCTCTGGTCAGCTCCCTGGTTTTGAGTGAAGGAAGCCGCCTCAGCTTTGCTGCAGGCGGTTTTTTAATGCCATGAATCTGCAATCTGACGACTTTGAATTGTTTGGCCTGCCGCGGCAGTTTGCGCAGGAGCGCAGCCAGATCGATGCACGCTGGAAAGAGCTGCAGCGCGAAGCGCACCCCGACCGTTTTGCCGCTCAGGGCGCTGCCGCGCAGCGCGTGGCCATGCAATGGTCGGTGCGCATCAACGAGGCCTATCAGCGCCTCAAGGATCCGCTCAAGCGCGCCGCCTATCTGTGCGAGCTGACAGGTGCACCGGTGCGCGCCGAAGACAATACGGCCATGCCTGCGGCATTCCTGATGCAGCAGATGGAGTGGCGCGAAGCGCTGGAGGATGCAGCCAGCGAGCAGGAACTCAATGCCCTGGAGGCCGAGATGCTGGCCGCCAAGAAGCAGATGCTTGGCGAATGCGCGCGTCTGCTTGACGAGGCTGGCGATGCCGCAGCTGCCGTGCAGCAGGTGAGAGCCCTCATGTTTGTTGCGCGATTTGCGCAAGATGTGGATCGCCGTCGCGATCAACTGGGACAATAAGACCCAGAGCAACGCTTTGCGCCCTTGGTGCTTGGCGTATCCATCTTGAGCGGGCCAGCCACGCTGGCCTCAGACGTTTCAAAAGAAGAATTTCATGGCGCTTTTGCAGATTTCCGAGCCCGGTCAATCCCCCGATCCCCATCAGCGACGCATTGCCGTGGGTATCGACCTGGGCACCACGCACTCTCTGGTCGCCGCCGTGCGCAATGGCGTGGCCGAATGCCTGCCTGACGATCAGGGGCGTGTGCTGCTGCCTTCGGTAGTGCGCTACATGGAAATGGGCCGCCGCCAGATTGGCTTCGATGCCAAGGCAGCGCAGGCTCAGGACGCCGTCAACACCATCAGCTCGGCCAAGCGCTTCATGGGGCGCAGCCTGGCCGATCTCGAGTCGCCCGAAAAGCTGCCTTATCGCTTCAGTGCCGGGGACAGCAGCGTGATCTCCATCGAGACCGTGGACGGTGCCAAGACGCCCGTGGAAATCAGCGCCGAAATTCTGGCGACCCTGCGTTTTCGCGCCGAAGACACGTTTGACGACGAGCTCTATGGCGCCGTCATTACCGTGCCCGCGTATTTTGACGATGCCCAGCGCCAGGCCACCAAGGATGCGGCCAAGCTGGCCGGTATCAATTTGCTTCGCCTGATCAACGAACCCACGGCGGCAGCCATTGCCTATGGCCTGGACAATGCGGCAGAGGGCGTCTACGCCGTCTACGATCTGGGCGGCGGCACCTTCGATATCTCGGTGCTGCGTCTTGCACAGGGCGTGTTCGAAGTGATCGCAACCGGCGGCGACTCGGCCCTGGGCGGCGACGACTACGATGACGCGCTGGCGGCCTGGGTGGCGGAAAAGACCGGCACGCAGCTGGAGTCGGCGGCAGACAAGACCGCCTGGCGTATTGCCGCGCGCAATTGCAAGCAGGCCCTGACTGAATCAGAAGTTGTAGCGTTTACCGCTGATGTTTCCTCGGGTTCAGTGTCTTTTGATGTCAAGCGTGAGGATTTCATTGCGCTGACTGCTCACTTAACCAGTAAGAGCCTTGCGGCCGTGCGCCACGCGCTCAAGGATGCAGACCTGAGCCGCGACGAGGTGCAGGGCGTGGTCATGGTTGGCGGCTCCACCCGCATGCCCCAGATTCGCCAGGCCGTGGCCGACTTCTTCGGCAGCGAGCCGCTGACCAATCTCAATCCCGACGAAGTGGTGGCGCTGGGCGCTGCCATTCAGGCCAATCAGCTGGCCGGCAACAATACTGCCGGCGATTTGCTGCTGCTGGATGTGATCCCGCTGTCGCTGGGTGTGGAAACCATGGGCGGCCTGTCTGAGCGCATCATCACGCGCAACGAGACCATTCCCACGGCCCGCGCACAGGACTTCACGACCTACAAGGATGGCCAGACTGCTTTGGCCATTCACGTGGTGCAAGGCGAGCGTGACCTGGTGGCGGACTGTCGCAGCCTGGCGCGTTTCGAGCTGCGCGGCATTCCGCCCATGGCCGCTGGTGCGGCGCGCATCCGCGTGACCTTCACGGTCGATGCCGACGGCCTGCTGTCCGTCAGTGCCAAGGAGCAGACCAGCGGCGTCGAAGCGCATATCAACGTCAAGCCTTCGTACGGCCTCTCCGACGACCAGATCGCCCAGATGCTGCAGGACGGCTTTGCCACGGCACAGGAAGACATGAAGGCCCGCGCCCTGGTCGAGGCCCGCGTGGATGCCGATCGCATGCTGCTGGCCACACAGAGCGCGCTGGACGTGGATGGCGATGTGCTCAGCGCCGAGCAGCGCGACAGCATCGACGGCCTGATGGAAGCGTTGCGCGCGGCCGTCGCCAGCGATGATCCTGCCGTCGTGGAAGGCGCGACGCAGGCCCTGGCCAAGGGAACCGAGTCGTTTGCGGCCGAACGCATGAATCGCAGCATCCAGCAGGCGCTGGCCGGCAAGAGTGTCAACACCATTTAATTCATAAACAGAACAATGCCCATCATCAAAATTCTTCCTCACGCCGAGTACTGCCCCAACGGAACAGAAATCGAAGCTCCCGTCGGCACTTCGATCTGCGAAGCCATGCTGGACAACGGCATCAATATCGAGCATGCCTGCGACATGAGCTGCGCCTGCACGACCTGTCATGTCATCGTCAAGGAGGGCTTCAACTCCCTGAACGAGGCCGAGGAAGAGGAAGAAGACCTGCTGGACAAGGCCTGGGGCCTGCAGCCTCAGTCGCGCCTGTCCTGCCAGGCCATTCTGGCGCGCGAGAATGTGACGGTGGAGATCCCCAAGTACTCCATCAATCACGCCAAGGAAAATCACTGACCCCCTGAGCGGCTTTGCCGCTTCCCCCTCTCTCTTCGGGAGGGGGGCGACAGCCTCGCTGCGCGGCGGCGCTTGCTTGCTGTCTCTGGTGTGGTCGACGCCAGTTTTTGAAAATAGGGCGATGTGAGCGCCACAGTTAACGGAGAGAAATTGAATGTCGCGCCAAATTGTTCTGGATACGGAAACCACCGGTCTGTCGGCCATTGATGGCGATCGTCTGATCGAGCTGGGCTGCGTGGAGCTGGTAAACCGAAAGCTCACCGGCAACAATCTGCATCTGTACTTCAATGCGGGTCGCGACAGCCACCCCGATGCCCTGCGCGTGCACGGCATCACGACCGAGTTCCTCAAGGACAAGCCGCGCTTTGAGGAAAAGATCGACGAGATCTGGGAGTATCTGCAAGGCGCAGAACTCATCATCCACAATGCACCGTTCGACCTGGGCTTTCTGAACAACGAGCTCAAGCTGGCCAAGCGTCCGCCGCTCAAGCAGTGCGTGGGGGGCGTCATTGACACTCTGGTCATGGCCAAGGAGATGTATCCGGGCAAGCGCAACTCGCTGGACTCGCTGTGTGATCGTCTGGGTGTCGACAACTCCAACCGTACGCTGCACGGCGCCTTGCTCGATGCGGAGTTGCTGGCGGATGTCTACATCAATCTGACGCGCGGGCAAGATGCCTTGCTCATGACAGAGGAGCCTGCAGATGCCCCGGCGGCCGGGACGATGATTGTTGCCTCGGTGGACCTGAGCAGCTTCAAGCTGCCGGTGCTGCGAGCCAACGAGCAGGAGCAGGCGGCCCACGACGAGGTGCTCAAGCAGATGGATAAATCCAGCGGTGGCAAGACCGCTTGGCGAAACTTTGAAAATGTGAGCGCCAATCCCTGATACAATAACGCTTATCGGGTGATTAGCTCAGCGGTAGAGCACTGCCTTCACACGGCAGGGGTCACATGTTCGATCCATGTATCACCCACCAGATATCAAACCCTCTTGAGTCAATGATTCAAGAGGGTTTTTTGCTTTTGGGAATGCGTATCGCATTCGTCCCGTTGATGCATGCCGAGCTGCTCCATACCTGCGGTGTTCGGGCTCGTGCGCGAGCCGTTGGGAACGGGCGGGCGCCGTGTGCTCAAGAGCATGGCTGCGTGGCAGAGCGTCTGCTCGGCATCGGCATCGGCAGCTTGCGCAGGGTCAGGCCGTCAGTTGCCGGTGATGCGGCGCACGGCCGCGAAATACCAGGCATCGGGCAGGCAGCGCAGCAGACGCATCCAGCGTGTGAAGCGGCGTGGAAAATTCATCTCGAAGCGTCCCTGGGCCCAGCCTTGCAGCATATGCTGGGCAGCCTCGTCGGCGTCGATCAGTGCCGGCATGCTGAAGCGGTTCTGCGCTGTCAGCGGCGTATCGACAAAGCCGGGGTTGATGATGGATACACCCAGGCCCCGGTCGTGCAGATCCAGATAGAGGTTTTCGGCGAGGTTGTTGAGTGCCGCCTTGGTCGGGCCGTAGGCCAGGGACATCGGCAGCCCGCGATAGCCGGCCACCGAACCGACCAGTGCCAGATGGCCTTGCCCAGCGGCCAGCAGCATCGGAAGCACGGCATCGAGCAAATGCAGGGCGCCGCCATAGTTCACGGCCAGGTGTTGCTGCATCTCGGACAGGTCGAACTCAGTGGCGCGCTGGGGCTTGTAGCGGCCTGCACAATAGAGAATCAGGTCGGGAGCCTTGCCGCAATGAACCTGCACCGCCCGGGCTGCTGCAGTCAGGGCTGCGGCGTCGGTCACGTCCAGCGGCAGGGCCAGGCAGCCGTCGTGGCTGTGCACGAAGTCCTGCAAGGCATCGCCTTGGCGCGCAGAAACGATTACTCGGGCTCCTTGTTTGTGCAGTGCGTCGGCCGTGGCGCGGCCTATGCCCGACGAGGCTCCCAGAATCCAGGCCGAGCGACCCTGCCAGTCGCGCAGTGGCGGGTTCAGCCGTGCACAGAGCAGCGACATGATCATCACTCCTTGACGATGGCAAGTGTCACATCGCCCAGGTGCAGGCCCAGCTTGCTCATGGCGGTGCGGTTGATCAGGGTGCGTCCGTCGATCAGGTACATCCAGTCATCCATGCTGACATTCCAGACTCTTCCATTCATGGGCAGAGCGAGCACATAGCTCCAGTGGATGGCATTGCCCGCGCTCTGGCCCTGGGCTTCTCCCACCACGTCGTCGGCGCGGCCGCTGTAGCGCCCGTCGCCCAGGTGGCGCAGATGCCAGATGCGCTGCTGCGTGCTGCCGTCGCTGTAGACGAAGTGCTCGTCCAGCGTGCCCTCGTCGCCCTTCCAGCTGCCTGTCATGCGCACTGTGAAGCGCTTGACCACCTTGCCCGAGCGGTCCGTGAACATGCCGTGCGCGGTCAGTGGTCCGTTGAAATACTGGCGCAGGTCCAGTTGCGGCTGCTCCCTGGCATAGTCCTGCACGGAAGGCCCGGCGCAGCCCGCAAGACTCAGTGCCAAGGCCGCGCCCAGGCAGGCGCGCCGCAGTGGCGAAAACAAGGTGGGTCGGATGATGTGGCTCATGTGTGCCTCCAGGAAGAATGCAGACGCTCGGCGCGCCAGAGCAGGGCCGCTGCTGCGAGCTTGAGCAGGCAAGGCAGGCCGCCATAGGCCCAAGCCAGCGCCTGCAGCCCAGCAGACTCGCTGGTACCGCTGCGGTAGCCGGCTGCCGACAGCAGGGGCAGGGCCAGACCCGCAGCCAGGGCCAGATTGAGCTTGGTGGCGCAGGTCCACCAGCCCAGGTAGCGGCCTTCGCTGCGGCCGCCTGCGCCGGATTCGTGTATCACGCCCGTCAGCAATGCGCCCGGCAGGGCCAGATCCGCGCCAAGGGCCAGCCCGCTGGCCAGGCAGATCACGGCAAAAGCCATGCCGTCGCCTTCGCCCAGCCAGGGTGTGAAGCCAAAGGCCAGCACGCTGGCCAGCATGCCGGCCCGCCAGCTGGGTGCCAGACCCCAGCGTGAAACGGCCTTCACCCATAGCGGCAGGCCCAGTGCCGCAGCACCGAAAAAGCACAGCAGCAGCACCGGCTGCAGTTCCGAGGCCTGTAGCCGGTCTGCCACGAAGAAAGGAAGCAGGGTGGCGGGAATGGAGGCAGCCACCCCGTTGACCATGAAGATCGCCAGCAGCCGCCTGAAGCCTGCATTGGCCCATGGTGAGGGCGCAGGCCCGGTCACGGACTGCGGCGGCTGCTGTGGTGGAGCCGGGGTCTTGAGCCGCAACAGGCCGCTCAGGCCCAGTGCCAGACCCAGGGCGAGAAAGCCTGTGGTCGCATCCAGTCCCAGCCAGGCCGGCAGCATGCTGGCCAGCAGCACACCCGTCAGGCTGGCCCCCTCGCGCCAGGCCGTGACACGCGCACGCCAGGCGGGCTCACCGCCCCAGCGCGTGCCCCATGCCTGGTGAAGAATGGCGAGCACGCTATAGGCCAGCGTGCACACCAGCAGGCTGCAGGCAAGCCAGCCCAGCAGGCCCGCCGTGTCCTGAGAATCGAAAGGCGGATGCCATAGGGCACCGAAGCCTAGCGCCATCAGCAGGCTGGCCAGGGCTGCCGCACCTGCGGTGCAAACCACGCCCCGGTGCAGAAGCCGGTCGACCCAGCGGCCTATGGCTGGGTCGATCAGGGCATCGAAGGCCCTTGTGGCCAGTAGCACGGCGCCCAGTCCCGCCAGCGGAGCGCCCGCCACGCTGGCGTAGTGGTAGGGCAGGTTCACATACAGCGGCAGGGAGGCGAAGGCCAGCGGCGCGGCCAGCGCGCCATACGCCAGCCCTGTGCGCCAAGGCAGGAGGGGGGTGGGGGCCGTATGCGAAGTCATGAGGTGCTCCGCTGGCGCTTAGCCCAGGCCCAGCAGTGAGCTGCGCATGGCAGGGGCTGAAGTCTGAGGCGACAGCCAGATGCCGAAAAACAGGCGTGCATACTCAGCATCGCGCAGCTGCGCAGTCTGGCGGCCGTTGTGGAAAAAGCGCACTTCGCCCCGGCCGTCGTTCAGGCCCAGCAGCCGGTCCTGGGCCTGAACGTCGGGGAAGGCCTGTTTCATCAGCTCCAGCCATTGCCGGGCCTGCTCCTCGGTGAAGCTGCCCACTCTGCGCATTTCGGCGATGGAGCGCTCGGCAATGGCTGTGCCTTCGAGCTTGCGGTCATAGACCAGCTCCAGCGCAAACAGGTGCCGGGCGTAGTCTTCGGGAGGGAAGCCGGGGGCGGCCCACAGCCGTGCCTCGTAGACGCGCAGGCCGAAGAAGCGCAGCACGCTTTTGCCCACCAGGCGTCCGGCAGGCAGCATGCTGCGCAGTTCGGTGGGCAGATCTGCTGTCGGGGTCATGGCGTGGATCAGGTTGGACATGGCGGTCAGTGAAGGGGCAAGAACGCAGGCTGCGCCCCAGGCCAAGGCCTGGCGGCGGTGCGCACGGGGTTGAGGGGCAGTCATGGCAGGGGCCTGCGCAGCGTGAACTGGACGACATCGGTGTTGCCGGTGTCGAAGGCCGCCTCGCAATAGGCAAGGTAGAAGCGCCAGATGCGTACAAAGCGCTCGTCAAAGCCCAGGGAGTGCACGGCGTCGAGTTGGTGCTCGAAGGACTGGCGCCAGCGGCGCAGCGTTTCCGCATAGTCGCGGCCGAAGGCCAGATGCTGCTCGACCACTAGACCGGCACGCTGTGCTTCCTGCTCGAAGGCGGAAATGCTGGGCAGCAGTCCGCCCGGGAAGATGTACTGCTGTATGAAGTCGGTGGACCGCAGATAGCGCGCGAACAGGTCTTCGCGCAGCGTGATGGTCTGTATGCAGGCCAGGCCCCCGGGCTTGAGACAGTCGCGCAGTGTCTGGAAGTAGCCGCGCCAGTATTCGCGGCCCACGGCCTCGAACATCTCGATGGAGACGATGGCATCGAAGGGCTGGCCGGCATGCAGAGCAGGCAGGTCACGGTAGTCCTGGTAGCGCAGCTCCACGGCATCGGCCAGACCGGACTGCCGCATGCGCTGCTGCCCCCAGTTCAGTTGCTCGCGCGACAGCGTCACGCCCGTGACCCGGGCGCCGAAGTCGCGCGCTGCCGTCTCGGCCAGGCCACCCCAGCCGCAGCCGATCTCCAGCAGGCGCTGGCCGGGCTGCAGCCGTACTTCGTCCAGCGTGCGCCTGAGCTTGGCCTGCTGGGCTGCTTGCAGGTCGGCTTGTTGCAGCGACTCGCCCGTGCGGCCCTCGAACCAGGCCGCGCTGTAGCTCATGCCCGGGTCCAGCCACAGCTGGTAGAAGTCATTGCCCAGATCGTAATGGGCATGGATGTTTCTGGCGCTGCCGGCCCGCGTATTGCGCTGCAGCAGGTGACGCAGGCGGTAGCCCAGGCGGCCCCACCAGCTGCCGTAGATCAGGCTTTGCACATGGTCGCGGTTGGCCATGCACAGCCGCAGCAGCGCAGCCAGGTCGGGGCTGTCCCATTCGCCGGCGATATAGCCCTCGGCCAGACCGATATCGCCCGACTTCAGGGTGCGTTCCAGTGCCTGCCAGTCGTGCAGCACGCAATGTGCGTCAGCGAGGCCGGATGCCGAGCGCATCTGAGGCAGGTGCAGCAGGCGGCCGTCGGGCTGCTCCAGGTCCAGCTGTCCACGAGGCAGACGTTCGAGCAGGTTCAGCACCTGGCGTGCCCGCGCAGGCGTGCGGCGCGGCACTGCGGCAGGGCGGCTCAGCAAAGGGGCGGCAGTGGTGTTCATCGTGTGACAAAGCGCTCGGGCGCTGTGGGTTTGCCATGGAAAGGCAGGCGCTTGGCCCATAGGCGCAGCGCCTGCCAGTGGATACGGGCGATCACGCCCAGCGTCATCAAAGGAGTGCCGAAGAAGGCGCGGCGCACGGTGGTCCGGTCCAGCGGATGCAGTGTGCCGCCCACGCTGGTCTGCAGCAGCGGGCCGTTTTCGTCATGCAGGTCCACGCGCACCAGGGTGCGCTTGTCACTGCGCTCGAAGCGGAAGCGGTACTCGCCGCGCACTTCGCAGAACGGCGAGACATGGAATTGCTTGCGTGCCATCTGCTCGCGGCCCCAGGCCAGGTCCGGGCCGGCCAGCAGATAAGCATGACGCTCGCCAAAAGTGTTGTTGACTTCAGCCAGCACGGCGGCCAGCGAGCCATCGCTGCGGTGGGCATACCAGAAGCTCACGGGCTTGAACACATGGCCCAGCACGCGCGGAAAGGTGTGCAGCCAGACTTCGCCGTCGGCATCGTCAATGCCTTCGCTGTGCAGCAGTTGCTCGAACCAGGCCAGGGCGTCGGCTCCGCCCTCGCCGTGGTCGCTGTCGTGAAAGCTGATCCAGCCACGCCGGTTGCGCCGCAGCACGGCTTCCGGCTGCGTGCGCAAGCTGCGCAGTGGCAGCATGAGGAAGTAACCAGAGTATCGGAACGCATGTTCGACGGGCCGCAGGCGGCGATGCCAGACATGGCCGAAGCCGATGAGGGGGCGGGCGTTCATGCTGCCCCCCTGATGACAGGATTGACAGGCAGGCTGGGCAAGGCTTCCAGCAGAGCATCGGCCGCGTCCAGCCCCGAGCGCAGGCCGTCTTCGTGAAATCCGTAGCCGCACCAGGCGCCGCAAAACCAGGTCCTGCGCAGACCCTGCAGAGCACCCACCTGAGCCTGTGCCCTGATGGCCGCCAGGTCGAACACCGGGTGGCTGTACTCTATGCGTGCGTGAACCTTGCTGTCGTCGATGGGACGCACCGGGTTCAACGAGACCATCACGGGCTGCTGCCATGGCAGAGGCTGCAGGCGGTTGATCAGATAGTGCAGGCATACACCTGTCTGATCGCGCCCCGCATCGGCCGCGCGCTCGTAGTTCCAGGCTGCCCAGGCCGCCTTGCGGCTCGGCAGCACGCTGGCATCGGTGTGCAGCACGGCTTGGTTGGGCTGATAGCGTATGGCTGCCAGCACGCTGCGCTCCTGCGGCGTGGCATCGAGGCCCAGCAGGCGCAGGGCCTGGTCGCTGTGGCAGGCCAGCACCACGGCATCGAAGTGTTCCGTGCCATGCTCCATCTGCAGCAGCACGCCATGCGCCACGCGGCGCAGGCCCAGCACGGGCGCGTTCAGACGGGCCTCGTGGCCGCCATCTTGTTGCAGCGCGCTCAGCATGCGCCGAACATACTGGCGCGAGCCGCCGCGCACCGTGTGCCATTGCGGCCGGTTCGAGACCTGGATCAGGCCATGGTTGTGGCAAAAGCGAATCAGCGTAGCCACAGGAAAGCGCAGCATCTGGTCCGTTGGGCAGGACCAGATGCAACCCATCATGGGCAGCAGGTAGTCCTGCCGGAAGGCGGTGCCAAAGCCGTGCTCATCCAGAAAGACTTCGATGGAGCTGTGCAGGCCGGCTTCGTCGCCTTCCCGGGCGATGTGTGTGGCCAGACGATTGAAGCGCAGGATCTCGGTCAGCATCTTCAGAAAGCGGGGGCGCAGCAGATTGCTGCGCTGAGCGAAGACAGATCCCAGTGAACTGCCACTCCATTCAAGGCCCTCACGTCCATCGGCCTGCGGTACCTGCACCGAGAACGACATTTCGGCTGCCGCTGTAGGCACTTGCAGCTCTTCGAACAGTTGCGTCAAAAGCGGATAGGTGCGGTGATTGAAGACCAGAAAGCCTGTGTCCACCCCCTGGCTCACACCATCCAGCGTCATATCCACGGTGTTGGCATGGCCTCCGAAATGGCCACCGGCCTCCAGCAGCGTCACGCGATGTCCACCCGGAGTTTCGGCCAGCCGCCGCGCCGCTGCCAGACCCGCAACCCCTGACCCTATGACTGCAATGCGATACATGGGAATGCCTTTCCTGCTTTTGTCGCTAGTTTAGACCATAAAGGTCAAACTGTGAACTGATGAGTTCAAACTATAAACCAAACATTTCTACTTTGTACTATCTAGTACGAGGTATGGCCTATCAGGTCTAAAATACGCACATGACAAGCCGCTCCTCCATCAAACAGCAGATACAACGCGTGCGTGAGCAGGCCATCGTGGTAGCCGTCAACCGGCTGCTGGCCACCAAGGGCTATGACGCCATGACGGTGGATGAGGTCGCGGCCGAAGCCGGCATGGCCAAGGCCAGCCTCTACAAGCTGTTCACCTCCAAGGAGGAACTGGCGGGAGCCGCCATGGTCGGCGTGCTGGACCGTGCTCTGGCCTTCGTGGAGGGGCTGCGCGACGAGGCAAGCCAGGCGGCCGAGGCCGGTGCGCCCACGCGCCCGCTGGATCAGCTCAAGGCCGTGACGCGCTGGGCCATGCAGACGCAGCTGGAAGGTGAAATGCCTTCACTGCCGGCGCAGAACTCGAATCTCAGCGCCTCGTTGCAATCCAACGATGCCTACATGGACCGGCTGATTGCCCTGAGCAATCGGCTCAGCATCTGGATCACGGAAGCCCAGACCAGCGGCCAAATGCAGCCCGCGCTCCCCCCCGAATTGGTGCTGTATACGTTGTTCGCACGTGCCTGCGATCCCGTCGTGGCCCTGCTCAAGGAATCGGGCCAGTACACGCAGGCGCAGATCATCGACTGGGTGACGAGCACCACGTTTGACGGGCTGGCGGTGGCGCGCTGAGGAGCCAGCGCGGGCAGATACGCCAGCTCCTGGTGCTGCCCTGGCAACGGCTCGATCCGCTTGGCGGGAGTCTGTCGCTGCCTCAGGATTGCATGATGACTGGTCCGCCCTTGCTCAAGGCTCGTTGGTATGCAGCACGCTCATGCATGCGCTGGCGATAGGCGATCAGATGAGGCCAGGCGTTCTCGTTTTCGCTGCGGACCAGAGCCGCTTCAACGGCAAAGCTCATCTGGAAGTCGGCCATGCTCAAATGCTCGCCGGCAAACCAGCGATGCTCTGCCAAGTGACGCTCCATGAAGGCCAACGCTGTCTGTACATTGGGCGCAATGAGTTTTTGCTGCACCCGCTTGCATAGAGCGCGGGCGATGGGGCGCACGAAAAACGGCATGGGCTGGCGCGCGATGGTGTCGAAGACCAGTTTCATCACCAGCCAGTTCATCAGCGAACCCTCGGCATAGTGCATCCAGAAGCGGCACTCACGGTATTCTTTGGTGCCTTGCAGGGGCTCAAGGTGCGAAAGCTCGGAAGGCGGCTGATGGCCGTAGCGCTCAACCAGATATTCGATGATCGCGCCTGATTCGGCGACGACGATGCCAGCATCGCTGATCACCGGCGATTTGCCCAGCGGATGCACGCGCTTGAGCTCTGGCGGTGCCAGGCGAGTTCCGGGATCGCGCTGGTAGCAACGCAATTCGTAAGGAACACCGAGCTCCTCAAGCAACCAGAGTATGCGCTGCGAGCGCGAAGTTTCAAGGTGATGAACGGTGAGCATGGGGCGTTTTCCTGGAGGCGGAACCTGCTTTGCGCAGCCAGCGCATCAAGATTCCAAGCAAAGGCAGCTTTTCATAAAGTTCTTCAGCCGCATCCCAGTAATCACGATGCTGGCAGACAAGACCTTGTGCATCAAAGCGCAGCAGGCTGGCACCGCGAATGCATTGCTCGGAACCGGGGCGCCAGCGCTGCAGGCGAAAGCGAAATTCCCAGGCCAGAAAGGCCTGCCTCTCCTGTACCAGCCGCTCGGTGACGACAAAACGCGGCTCTTGCAGCGTGTCGAACATATGGGCGAAGATGCCGGCGATTGCGGTCACGCCGCGCACCTCGTTGAACGGATCCTTGAAGTGCGCATCGCTCGCGTAATAGCTGTCGAGTTGCTGCAAATGGTCAGGAGCCAGCTGTTCGTAGAGCTGGACGAGCCGCTCCACTGCGGCACCTGTATTGGTTGAGGAGGAGGGGCTTTGCTGCATGCATCAAATTGTAGGCAAACTGCTCTGCATCTCCCGTGGCGGGTGCGCCACGGCTGTCCTTCAGGCTAGGCTTGTCAGGCTTCCAGTGTCGGACTGCTACGGATGCGCTTTTTTGGTCAACACCGGATCGCTCCGGTAGCGGTCGGGGAAGAGGCGCTTGAGGTTGTTCACCTTGGGCAGATCATTGAAGACGATATAGGGGTGACGCGGGTTTTCGGTCATGAAGTCCTGGTGGTAGAGCTCGGCCGGATAGAAGCTGGCCTTGCCTTCGAGGCGGGTGACGATGGGCTTCGGATACAGGTGTGCCGCGTCAAGCTGCGCGACATAGGCCTGTGCCGTCTTGAGTTGCTCGGGACTGGTCGCGAAAATGGCCGACCGGTACTGCGTGCCGGTGTCAGGCCCCTGCCGGTTGAGCTGGGTGGGGTCATGGACGACCGAGAAAAATATCTGCAGCAGCGCTCCGTAGCTGACCTGGGACGGATCGAAGGTGACTTCGACCGATTCGGCATGGCCGGTGTTACCCCGGCTGACCAGCTCATAGGACGCGTTGGAGGCCGCGCCTCCGCTATAGCCCGAGACAGCACGTTGCACGCCTTTGACATGCTGGAAAACGCCCTGTACTCCCCAGAAGCAGCCGCCGGCAAAGATGGCACGTTGTGGGGATTGCCCTGCGGCTGGAAGATCCGCGGCTGGTGCAGGAATGCGAACTGCATCCTCGGCCGAGAAGGCGGTTGGCTGCCATAGCAGTCCGCTGCCCAGCAAAACGATGCTGCTTGCCATTGTCTTGAGCAGGCTACGTCGGTTCGAGACAGTCGCTGAGGTGAGGCTGGTGTTCATGATGGTCATCCGAAGGTGAAGGCATAGGCGGAAACGCCGCTGTCAAGGAATTCGATGCTGAAGGTGTGCTCGGCAACGGCACCAGACTGGCGCACCAGCTGATACAGCCGCTGTCCGGTAACGGTTCCGCTACCGTTGCTCGCCACGTCCACGCCGTGGGCATCGCCGGGCGGTTTGCCGTCGATGCTGACCTTGAAGCGCACGGGTTTTCCGTCTGGGCCGGGGCTCAGCACCAGATGCAGGTCACGCGCCTTGAAGCGGTAGACGATGCGGCCCGAAGCGCCGGTCAGCAAGGCACTTTCCGCCCCCACCATCCATTGACCGGCCAGTCCCCAGGTGTTCAGCCTGGGCTCTTGTGGCTCCAGATACGTGGTCGTTCTGTTGTGCACGGCTTTGGGAATAGAGGTGAAGTTCTCGGCGCGCTCATAGCCCAGATAGGTTTCGGGCGAGGCGACCTCATCCATGCTGGCGGCCAGCTGCACACCCCCCGCATCCACCTGCGTCAGGCCCATGGCCGAACGGGTGCTGCCTGCTTCCTTGAGAAGCTGCTGTATCACCCGTTCAGACTCTGCATAGCCGCCCTCGCCGAAGTGGTGGTGGCGTATGCGTCCCGTGGCATCGATGAAGTAGTGAGCAGGCCAGTACTGGTTGCGGAAGGCGCGCCAGATCGCATACTGGTTGTCCACGGCCACCGGATAGCTGATGCCCAGATCTTTCATGGCCTTGCTCACGTTGCCGATGTCGCGTTCAAAGGCGAACTCGGGAGCATGCACGCCGATCACGACCAGGCCCTGGTCGCGGTATTTTTCGGCCCAGGCCTTCACATAGGGCAGAGTGCGCAGACAGTTGATGCAGGAGTAGGTCCAGAAATCCACCAACACCACCTTGCCTCTCAGGTCCTGCTCGCCCAGAGGCTTGGAGTTGAGCCATTGGGTCGCACCGTCAAGGGGCGGCGCGATGCCCTCGTCGGGCAGGGCCTGGGCTGTGCTGGACGGCCCGCTCATGCGCATGGCCGCTCCCGCAGCCATCATGGCAGCCCCGTCAGCAGGTGCAAGGGATGGTGCCTGCATCATCGTGCCCGGGTTGCCACGCATGGCCAACTGGTCGTCGCTCTGCGGCTGGTTCAGGTGCTCGAGCAGTTGCTGCTCCAGGCCGCCGGTGGATGCCGTTGACAGTCGGGCCAGCACGCCGGTGTCGATTCCCAGTGCGATGGCTGCAACGCCTGCGAGCATGGCAGCCCCAAGGCCGCGTCGCAGCCATTCACCGGCACCCAGCGAGCGCTTGAGCGCGGCAAATACCCGGCCCCCCAGCAGCAAAGCCGCAGCCATGGAGGTCGCTGCCCCGGCGGCATAGGCCAGCAGCAGCAAGCTTGAAGTCGTGTTGGCGCCCTGCAAGGCGGCACCGGTCAGTATCAGTCCCAGGATGGGACCGGCGCATGGAGCCCACAGCAGCCCCGTCGCGACTCCCAGCAATACGGAGGAGGCCATCTTTGGTGTACCGTCTTGCTGCACCGACTCGGACAGGCGCAATCCGGCAGTCACCAATGGACGGGTCAGCCGCTGCGACAGATGCGGCAGCAACAGGGTCAGCCCGAAAACGGCCACCAGTGCCAGAGCCAGCCAGCGGCCATATTGATTGGCAGCCACCACCCAGCCGCCGCCTACGGCCGCGAGAGAGGCAACGACCGCAAAGGTCAGCGCCATGCCTGCCAGCAATGGCAGGCCGCTGCGCACAAAGGGCTGATTCGCGCGAGAGAACACGAAGGGCAGCACGGGCAGGATGCAGGGACTGACGATGGTCAGCACGCCGCCCAGATAGGCAAGGACGATCAGCAGCATGACCTGTTTCTCCTCAAGCGGGCTTGGGCGTGAAAGTCAGCGCAAGACCGTTCATGCAGTAGCGCAGGCCTGTCGGAGGCGGCCCGTCCTCGAAGACGTGGCCAAGGTGACCGCCGCAGCGTCGGCAGTGGGCCTCGATGCGCACCATGCCGTAGCTTCGATCCTTGCGGGTGGCGACGGCATTGTCCAGGGGCTTCCAGAAGCTCGGCCAGCCGGTACCGCTTTCGAACTTGGTGGTGGAGGCAAACAAGGGCAAGGAGCAGCCGGCGCAGGAAAAGATACCCGGGCGGTGCTCCTTGTTGAGCGGGCTGCTGCCCGGAGGCTCCGTGGCCTCCTGACGAAGCACGGCATATTGCTGGGGACTGAGCCGGGCACGCCATTGGGCGTCGGTGTAGCTGATTTCGAAGGACTCGGTCGCCGCCGTGGCGCGGCGGTTGAGCGTTGCGGCGCAGAGCGCGGCGGCGGAGGCTGCGGCGCCCAGCAGCATGTGGCGTCGGGTGGTCATGGCATCGGCTTTCAGGGTTCGATGGCTTCGAGCTTAGGAAGTGCGGGTCTCGAAGTCCTCACGCAAAGTTAAAAAAAACGTGATAACTCCCCGCCTGCAGTTTGAGCACAATGTGAAATCAGGCGGCACTGCGCCGCCGTGCTGCATCAACTGTCCCGGAGACCTGATTACCCATGACCATTGCCCGTCGCATTTTGCTGGTCGAGGACGACGCCCATATCGCCGATCTGCTTTCGCTTCACCTGCGCGATGAGGGGCTGGAGGTCGTGCATTGCGCCCGCGGTGACGACGGGCTGGCGCATCTGGAGCGCGGCGGCTGGGATGCGCTGGTACTGGATCTGATGCTGCCTGGCGTGGACGGTCTGGAGATCTGCAGACGTGCGCGCGCCATGACACGCTACACGCCGATCATCATCATCAGTGCCCGCTCCAGCGAGGTGCATCGCATTCTGGGACTGGAGATCGGCGCGGACGACTATCTGGCCAAGCCGTTTTCCGTGCTGGAACTCGTGGCACGGGTCAAGGCTTTGCTGCGCCGCGTCGACGCGCTGGCCCAGAGCGCGCGCCTGGAGTCAGGCAGCCTGTCGGTCAACGGGCTGGTCATGGATCCGGTCGCCAGGGATGCCAGTCTGAACGGACGCCATCTCGACCTCACACCCCGGGAATTCGATCTTCTGTATTTCTTTGCTCGCCAGTCGGGCAAGGTGTTTTCGCGCATGGACCTGCTCAACGCGGTCTGGGGCTATCAGCACGAGGGCTACGAGCACACCGTCAACACCCATATCAACCGGCTGCGTGCCAAGGTGGAGCTCAACCCTGCGCAGCCCACGCGAATTCTCACGGTCTGGGGACGCGGCTACAAGTTTGCCGAAGCTGGGGAGCGCGAATGAACCTCACCCTGACTCAGCGGCTGGCGATCGTGTTTGCCCTGCTGCTGCTGGTCTGCAGCGGCACTTCCGCCTGGCTGCAGCTTCGCTCCAACCGTATGCATGAACTGGAGGTGGTGCAGGCCTTGTCCCGCGACGTTGCCGAGAGCATTGCCCGCGATGCCCAGTTGACGGACGCGAACGGCTTGATGCCGAACGCGGTGCGCAATCTGTTCAACCAGCTGATGATGGTGAACCCGAGTGTCGAGGTCTACTTGCTGGAGCCCGATGGGCGCATTGCGGGTCATGCGGCTCCCGAAGGGCGTTTGCGCCGCGACCGGGTTGACCTGGAGCCGGTTCATCGATTTATCGATGGTCATATGCTGCCCATCCTGGGCGACGATCCGCGCAGCCGAGATGGCCGCAAGGTCTTCAGCGCAGCCCCCTTGAGCGTGAACGGCAGGGAGGTCGGCTTCATCTATGTGGTGTTGCTGGGCGAGGCCCATGATCTGCTTGCCGCCAGAGGTTCCGCAGACGCGGTGCTGAAGACCGCATTGCTGTCGATCGGCATGGTGGGACTGCTATGCCTGGCAGCCGGTCTTTTCGCCTTCACTTTGATCACACGCCCCTTGCGGCGACTGACCGAATCGGTGCGGCAGTTCGACATGCATGGCGTTCCACCTGAGGTGCCGGCGCGATCTTCGGAGGGGGCCGAGCACAGCCGCGACGAGATCGCCGTGCTGGACTCGGCCTATAGGCAGATGGTGCTGCGCATCAGCGAGCAATGGCAGGCTCTGAGGCAACAGGATCAGGAGCGACGGGAGTTGATCGCGAATGTTTCCCATGATCTGCGCACGCCGCTGTCGTCCTTGCATGGGTATCTGGAGACCTTGCTGCTCAAGGATGCAAGCCTGGAGCCCGCAGAGCGCAGGCGCTATCTGGGCATTGCGCTCGACCAAAGCCAAAGAGTGGGTGCGTTGTCCCAAAGCCTGTTCGAGCTGGCGAGGCTGGAGTATGGCTTTGTGCAGCCCGAGTTCGAATCGTTCTCGCTGCGGGATCTGGTGCAGGACGTTTTTCAGAAGTTCGAGCTTGCCGCGGAGTCGCGCCACATCTCCCTGCAGGCGGATCTGGCCCCGCAGTTGCCGGCGGTTCGTGCAGACCTGGGGATGATGGAGCGAGTCCTGAGCAACCTGCTCGACAACGCCTTGCGCTATACCCCTGAAGGTGGGTCGATCAGGGTAGGCATCCGAGGTGTGGGCCAGGAACTGGAGTTGACGGTCAGCGACACCGGCCCTGGCATTCCACCAGAGTTGCGCGATGGCCTGTTCAGGCGTCCGTTCACGGTCGGCGGCGCCCGCCGCGACGGAGGGCTTGGCTTGAGAATCGTGCACCAGATGCTGGAGCTGCACGGGGTCAAAATCCATCTGGTCGAGGGTGACGGCGGGGGCGCTGCGTTCCGGTTTTCTCTGCCACGTGCTCCAGATGCCTGATGCACAGCAAAGCTGCAGGCAGGCGTTTCCTGAGCCACGCAGGCTATCCCCGGCTGTCGGTATCGCCTTGAGTTCGGCCCCGCTGCGGGCTGTGTTGGGCGACTTGGCAATCGCCTGCACGCACTGGCCCGCTTTCTGCGCAAGGGCTGGGGCAATCAGGCTTCGGACATGAGCGAAAGCCAGGTCAGCAAGGTGCGCAAGCATGTGCAAGCCGTAGCTGCTATGCAGCGAGCCCAGTAAATAGCATGAACATCCGCCAGGTGTCTTGCGCACCAGGCGGAAGCCCGAAAGCCCGGCCCGATGGAAATCCGGCTGGGTTTTTTCATGCAGCCGCTCATGGCCCAGGCGATGGAGCCGTCCAAAAATCAACAGGCCGCATCACTGTGCTTGAGTGATGCGGCCTGTTGCGTGTGCGTGCTGCGGATCAACCAACCGGATGCTGACGGTAAACGGCGCGGTATGTTGAATGGTTTTGCTGCGTCGGTAAACGTGCTTCCATGGACTCAAGTGTGCATGTTGCGCTGCAGAAAATGTTGCTTCAAATTCTGTGAATACAGTGCTGCTACAGAAAAATTTTCTGTTTTTGATTATTTGGCGGTAAATTCACGAATATGGACACCTTGGATAAAAAGATTCTTGCTGCCTTGCAGGCCAATGCGCGCGCCAGCCTGCAGGACATTGGCGCGGCCGTGGGCCTGAGCGCATCGCCATGCTGGGCGCGCATCAAGAAGATGGAAGAGGCCGGCGTGATCGAGGGCTATACCGTGCGGCTGAACCCCCAGGCTTTGGGGCTGGCCGATTCGGTTCTGGTGATGGTCACGCTGGACAGCCATTCGGACAACACGCTGGAAAAGTTCGGCGAGGTGCTGGCCACCATTCCCGAAGTCGTGGAAGCGCATCTGGTATCGGGCGAGTACGACTATCTGTTGCGTATCGTCGTCAAGGACACGCGCGACTACGAGCGCCTGCTGCGCGAGAAGCTCTACAAGATCAAGGGCATACGCCACAGCCAGTCCAGCTTTGTGCTGCGCACGTTGAAGAAAGCTGACCTGCCTCTTGGGGTGTGAAGCGGCATCGATCTTCGCGGTGCGATCAGTCGCGGCGCGGAGCCGGTGTGCTGAAGTCATTCAGACTTCAGCTCTCATCGAACCTGGATGCAGGCTGGGCCGCTGCCAGCGCTGGCCCATCGGAGGCGGCTGCGTAGCGGATTGGCGGGGGAGCTGATGAAGCTGACGCGGAGCCGGGGGCACCGCGCAGCCGTCTCAACGCATGGCGCGGCGCAGGCCGGCGCTGCTCCAGTCCACGGCAATGCTCAGCAAGAGCATGGCCATGATCACGGTGCTGGCCTGGGCATAGTGGAACAGCGACAGCTCGAAGTACAGCAACTGGCCCAGCCCGCCAGCTCCCACAAAGCCCAGAATCGCCGCCATGCGGATATTCATTTCCCAGCGGTACAGCGTGTATGCCAGCAATTGCGGCGCTGCGCCTGGCAGGGTGCCGTAGCAAAATGCCAGCAGGCGATTGCTGCCGCTTAGCTTGAGGGCATTCGCGGGAGCTGCCGGGGTGTTCTGCAAGGCCTCGGCAAACAGGCGGCCCAGCACACCCGTGGTATGCAGGGCCAGGGCCAGGGCACCGGCAAACGGGCCCAGGCCCACGGCTAGCGCGGTGATCGTGGCCCAGACCAGCTCGGGCACGGACCGCAGCACGTTGAGCACCACATTCCAAGGCGCACGCCAGCGCGGCAGGGCCAGCAGCAGGCCCCCGATCGCAGCCAGCAAGGTGCCGACGATGGAGATGGCCAGAGTCTCCCAGATGCCTTGTAGCACCTTGAGCAGCCAGGGCTGGCTCAGATCAGGCGGGAAAAAGCCGCGTACAAAGTCGCCCATGCTGGCGGCCGCATCTGCCGTGAACAGCGCCGAGAAATCAATATCCAGAAGCCGCAGGCTGGCCCATAGCGCCGCGCAGGCAGCCAGCAGAAATGTGCCGGTTCGCCAGCCGAAGGGCAAGGCGCGCGCGGCAGGCGCGGTGTCGAGCGCGCGACGCAGCCACCAGGAGAGCAGATCGGCAGCTGCCACCAGCAGCATGAAGGCCAGCAAAATGCTGGCGGCTTCGCCGCCGTTGAGCATCTTCATGGCCTGGTCCATGAGCTGGCCCAGGCCTCCCGCACCGACAAAGCCCATGACCACCGAGGCGCGGACTGCGCATTCCCAGCGGTAGACGGTGTAGGAGGTCAGCTCCTTGGCGGCCTGGGGCAGCAGGCCATAGAGCAGGGCCTGGATACGGCCGGCACCGCAGGCGCGCAGGGCGCGGGCCGGCGCTGGATCGGTGGATTCGAGAATTTCGGCATAGACCTTGGCCAGCATGCCCCCATAGGTCAGGCCCAGGGCCAGCACGCCGGCTGCGGGGCCCAGGCCGAAGACACGCACAAATACCAGAGCCCACACCAGCTCGGGAATGCCGCGCAAGACGGTGAGCATGCTTCGGGCGATGGGGTTGAGTGTGACCCTCTCGCGTGCCGCGCCCGTGGACAGATAGGCCATGGGCACGGCAATCACAAAGGCCAGCGCCATGCCGGCCGTGGCGATGGCCAGGGTCTCCAGCGTGGCCTGAGCCAGGTAGGCCAGGAACTCCCCACTGGTTTCGGGCGGCAGAAATTGCGCGAGAAAGCTGCCTATGACCTTGAGATTGTCGGCATCGAACAGCGGCTTGAGCGAGAAGCCCGAGGTCTGCAGCATGGGCCAGAGCACGACCAGGGCCAGGATCAGCCCGCTCAGGCGGCCGCGAGCGGAGGGATCGCGGCTCGATGGCCGGGCTGGCTCGGCCATGTCTACCGGCATGCGTTCACCTGGATGGGAGTGGGCGCGGCGCTGGCGAGATCGCGCTGAGCCAGGCGGTTGTGCAGCGTGGGCAGATCGGCCGGGCAGCCATCGGCATGGGCATAGAGGGCTTGCAGCTGGGCATCGCTGACCTGCGCGGCCGGCAGGTCAAAAGCCAGGCGGCCATCGCGCACGCCGACGATGCGGGTGAAGTTGGCCAGCGCCAGATCGACGGCATGCAGGCTGGCCACCAGCGTGGCCTGGCGCGCGGCGGCTTCCCGCACCAGCAACTGCACCGTGGCCTGCGAGAGCGCGGGGTCCAGGGCCGAGACCGGCTCGTCGGCCAGAATCAGCTCGGCCTGCTGGTAGAGCACGCGGGCAATGCCCACACGCTGCAGCTGACCGCCCGAGAGCTGGTCGCAGCGTGCAAACAGCTTGTCGTCAAGCTGCACGCGGGCCAGGGCTTCGCGCGCGCCCGCAATGTCCTGCGGATAGGCCAGCGATGCCAGCGCCTTCCACATCGGCCACTGGCCCAGCTTGCCGGCCAGCACGGCCGTGACCACGCGCTGGCGCAGCGGAATGGGGGCGGCCTGGTGCACGGTGCCGATGCGGCTGCGCAGGGCCTTGATCTCGCGGGCGGCGGATTGCGCAGACGCGGCCCGGCCCAGCACCTGCAGGCGGCCTGCCGTGGGCAGATAGGCCGTTCCGATGGTGCTCAGCAGAGAAGTCTTGCCGGCGCCCGAGGGCCCGATGAGCGCAATGCTCTCGCCCTGTATGGCGGACAAGGAGATATGGGACAGGGCGGTAAAGCCGTTGCTGTGGGTTAGGCCCACATCGTCCAGCATGAAGCTCATGAGACGAATACTCTGAAAACAATAGCTGCCAACGCTTTATGCATAGGCGTTGGCAGTCAAAAAAGCTGAATTTTTTACTTCAGCAAACCGGCGGACTTGGCGGCGGCTTCAATGCCGTCGTAGTTCTTGGAGTCGGTGGCGATGAACTTGGAGGCGCGCTGCAGGTCCATGATGGCCTTGTGCTCTGGCTTGCTGGGGTCCAGTGCCAGGAAGGCAGCGGTCAGCTTCTTGACGATGGCCGGGTCCAGGTCGCCGCGCACCGTCCAGTTGTAGTCAAAGTAGGTGGGCGTCGTGGCGAACACGCGTACCTTGCTGGTGTCCACCTTCTTGGATTCGACCAGCTTGTCCCACACCGAGGTATTGAGCACGCCGGCCTCGGCCTTGCCTGCGGCCACAAAGGCCACGGTGGCGTCATGCGCGCCCGAGTAGGCCACGGTCTTGAAGTCTTTTTCGGGATTCAGGCCGTCCTGCTGCAGGAAGAAGCGCGGCATCAGGCTGCCCGAAGTGGATGAAGGGGCGCCGAAGGCAAAGGTCTTGCCCTTGAGGTCGGCCAGCGACTTGATGGCAGGGTCGGCCGTGATGAACTTGCTGGTGAAGACTGCATCCTCGGCTCGCTGCACGATAGGGATGGCCGTGCCATTGGTGCGGATCTTGGCCTGCACATAGGTGAAGCCGCCCAGCCAGGCCAGATCCAGCTTGCGGGTGGCCAGAGACTCGACCACGGCCGCGTAGTCGGAGACGGGGGTGAAGACCACCTTCATGCCGGTGGCTTGCGAGAGGTATTCGCCCAGGGGCTTGAACTTGCGCTGCAGCTCGGTCGGTGCTTCGTCAGGAATGGCCGAGACGCGCAGCACGGCGGGGGTGTCTGCATGCGCTGCGGACAGCAAGGAGGAGGCGAGAGCTGCCACGGCCAAGCCGCGCAGCGCCTGGCGGCGAGCGAAAGAGTGCGTCATTAAGTGCTCCGTTCAAAAAGCCACCGCCGTCCGGATACACGGCGGTTTAGTAGGTCGCAAGCGTTTGGCTTGCGGCGAATGGGAACCCATAGGCGGTACACCGACCGCTGGCGCTTATTGTTACGTAATTGAGAAACCCTGGGCGCAGTCTTTGCTTGATTTGAATAGCAAAAAGCCCCGTGGGGACGGGGCTTGGCATGAAAGCGACTGCTTGTCTGCAGGTTTCAATATTGCACATTGAGCTGGTAGATGGCCGTGGTGCCGCTGACCTCGTTGCCCACCATCAGTAGCGGCTTGCCGTTGGGCGACTTGGCTGCGGAAATGAAGTGCAGGCCTTCGGGGCCCAGATCACCCACATCGCTCAGAGCAGTGCCTGTCACCGGAGACTTGCTGTCAAAGCTGGCCGTCCAGTTCTCGCGAGTGTTCAGATAGTCGATCTGCTTGGGTGCCTTGGGATCGGTGATGTCGAACACCAGAATGCCGCCCATGCGTTCCAGGCCCACAAAGACAAAGGTCTTGGTGCCGATCTGGCCCACGGTCAGGCCTTCGGGCTCGGGACCCTTGGCGCTGCTGCGCGCATCGAGCCTGGCCGTTTCGTCATGACCGGTGTTGAAGTAGGTGGCGCAGGCAATGTCACGTTTGGCGCCCAGCTTGCATTCGGGGCTGGCGATGAATTTTTCGATGGCCGCGCCAGAGTCCCAGACCTGCTTGCCCTTGGCATCCCAGATGGAGATGGAGCGACCTCCATAGGCATAGAGCCTGTCATAGGTCAGATATCCCTTGCCGTCCTTGACGGGGTTGCCGCTGCTGTCTGTCTGGTAGCCCATGGTCCAGGTGACCTTGAGGCGGCCCAGTTTGTCGTCGTCGCGGCAGGTCTTGGGATCTGCGCCAACAGCGCCGCACCAGGCAAAGTTGGCGCCATTCAGATAGGCGCCACTGGCCAGCCTGGCCAGATGGGCGGGCAGGTCGTCGCCCGCACGGCGCAGAAAGCCGTCCTTGTGCACCAGATGCTTGATGCGCCACTCTTCCACAAAACCCTTGGTCATATCGCCTGCCGAAGCTGGGGTGCCGTTCGTCTTGTCGGCGGCCGTGCCGAAATAGCTCTTGTTGCCTTCACCCCAGGCGCGTGCATCGCCTTCGTTGGCCGTGACCAGATAGGTTGCCCCGTCGGCAGCCTTGTAGGCGGCGATGGAGTCAGGCTGGAACATGCCGAAGACGTTGGGGGCCTGGGTGATGTCGATGACCGGGCTCTTGCCGTCACTGTCGGCGAAGTCCAGCTCGTTGCCAATGGCGCCATGATCCTTGTAGCCCAGTGCCACCACATCGGTCACGGTGGCGCTGGCAATGTCCACAATCGCCAGCGCATTGTTTTCCTGCAGTGTCACCCAGGCCGTCTTGCCGTCGGGGGCCACGGCAATGTATTCGGGCTCCAGGTCGTTGGCCACTGCGGCCGTTCCCAGGCCGTCTGCGGTCGGGCCGAAGATGCGCACGCCCTTGGCCAGCAACTGGGCCTTCTGGCTGTTGAAGGCCTTGAAGTCGGCAGTGCGAGCCACAGGCTTGGCGGGCGCGCTCACGTCGATCACACTGATCGAGCCTTCGGGGTCCATCTGGTAGTCATCGCTGGGCTCGCCCTCGTTGGCGACCAGGATGGTCTTGCCGTCGGGGGTGAAGGTCAGCATATCGGGCAGGGCGCCCACGGGCACTTCGGCGATCACGCCGAGCTTGTCGGCGTCATAGATGACGACCATGCCCTTGTCCGTCTTGACCGATGCCAGCACGGCTGCAGCCACCAGGCCGCCATGCACGGCCACGCTGTTGATGGTGGCCCCCGCACCCAGCGATAGCTTGGTGGCGTCCAGGCTGGCGAGCATGCGCGGTGCGGCAGGGTTGCTCATGTCCAGCACATCCAGCGCACCTTTCTGGGCGTTGACCACAAAGCCACGCTTGGTGACGGGATCGAAGGCCGTAATTTCAGCGGCGCTCTGCAAGAAGATGCCCGACTGATAGCTGCCGATCTTTTCAAGCAGGAGCGAGACAGGCGTCTTCTCGGGTTCGGGAGCCGGTGCCGGGACTTCGGGGGCCGGAGCAGGCGCTGGGGTGGTACTGTTCGTGTTGTTGTCGTCACCACCGCAGGCGGCCAGGGCGGCGGCTGCGATCAGGGAAATCAGAAGAGGTTGGCGCAAGGCAAGTGCAGATGTCATTGAGAGTTTGGCAGGTGCAGGAAGAAAACTACGATTTGTAACCAGCCTGTGTTTCATCGCTGTGAAACCGATTCGTGGTCTTTGCACCACAGGCCGTGCAAACCGCTTGGCAGTTGCTATACCAAGCCAATAAACTCGCCAGCCTTTACCCCACTTGCGTTATCCGCTCTCATTTTCGAGGTGCACCATGTCCTGCCAGATTCGTTTGCGCTAAACGACTTCGCCACACGCTGATCTTTCAGGTGTGCGCTGCGGTATGGACTTATCGGCTCCTGAGGCGCCTGGCCCGGGTAGCCTGCCGCCCCGAAGGGGCATTTCTTCACGATGGGCAAGCCCTTGCCCGGCGTTTGCGATCGGGCTCGAGCCCCGGTCCCGCGCTTTTCCACTCTCTGAATCCCGGCCTGCCCTTTGCTCGGCGGCCAGGTGTTTTTGTCTTCGCCCGATGGTGGCGGCGAGTGCCGCTTTCGTTGTCCCTGGTTTGTCTGCCACGTCTTTTGGCGCGTGGCTTATTCCCTTTTTGGAAAGCACAACATGACTACTTCCCATTTATTCAATCTGGAGATTCTCAAATATCCGCGCACGCCGCATCTGCGTGGCTCGCGGCTGCAGGTCGGTGATCAGGCCGATGCCGTGTCCTATGAAGCCCTGGCCGGCCGCCATATCGTGGTCGAGGAAAAGCTCGACGGCGCCAATGCGGCGCTGAGCTTTGGCGCCGACGGCAGTTTGCTGCTGCAGTCGCGCGGCCACTATCTGCAAGCCGATCAGATGGGCGGGCGCGAGCGTCAGTTCAACGCCTACAAGCAATGGGCCCGAGCCCATGAAAGCGCGCTGATGGCGCTGCTGGACGATCGCTATGTGATGTATGGCGAATGGCTGTATGCCAAGCACTCGCTGTACTACGACGCGTTGCCGCACTGGTTTTGCGAGTTCGACATCTGGGACCGCTCGGCGCAGCAGTTTCTGGATACGCCGCAGCGTCATGCGCTGCTGGATGGTGCGCCCGTGGTGTCTGTGCCTGTGCTCTACGCCGGTATCGCACCGAGACGCATGCAGGATTTGCTGGCATTGCTGGCACCGTCCCTGGGGCGAAGCGGTCGCTGGAAGGCGGCGTTCGAGGATCAGGTGCAAAGGCAGAAGCTGGATTTGCCGCTGGCTTGGCGCCAGACCGACAGATCCGAACTTGCCGAAGGTCTGTATATCAAGGTCGAGGAGAACGGCCAGACCGTGGAGCGTTACAAGTTCGTGCGCTCCGACTTTGTGCAGGTGATCCTGGAATCGGGCTCGCACCACAGCGAGCGGCCCATCGTCGCCAACGGTCTGCGTGCAGGCGTCGATATCTTTGCCAGCAAGATTCAAAAAAGCTGGTGAGGCTTGTCCAACAAGCGCTGATAGCTATCAAAGCCGTGGCTTTCATGAAGAGGCTGCGGTGAAAGGAGAACTTATATGGAGTTGGAAACAGATCGCGGCCCTGGTGCCGCATTCCGCTCACGATTCGGTGGACTGGGCGGCCTGCCTGGACGCCTTCCCGCAACTGGAGCTGGCCAAGACCACGCCGCAAGACCCTGTCTACCATGCCGAAGGCGATGTCTGGACGCATACGCAGATGGTGGTGAGCGAACTGCTGCAGGATGGCGACTATGCGCGGCTCACCAACGAGGAGCACGAGACGGTCTTTCTGGCCGCGCTGCTGCACGATGTCGCCAAGTGCTCGACCACGCAGATCGCCGACGATGGCCGCATCTCGCAACCTGGCCACTCACGTCGGGGGGCGCTTGATGCGCGGCTCATGCTCTGGGAGGCTGGCACGCCCGTGGCCCTTCGCGAGGCGGTCTGCCGCCTGATTGCAGTGCATCAGGTGCCGTTCTTTGCCTTTGCCGATTCGCGCCGAGGCGTCTCGCCCGAGTTCATGGTCAGAGAGCTGTCCTGGCAGGTCGATCTGCATTTGCTGGTGCTACTGGCCCGTGCCGATATTCGCGGCCGCATCTGCCCCGATGTGGGCAATGTGCTGGTGAATATCGAGCTGTTCAGGGAGCTGGCGCTGGAAGAGGGCTGTTTGCGCAAGCCGCGCAGCTTTGCTTCGGCCGAGACGGCAGTGCGCTATTTCCGCGGTGCCGAGCTGCACCCGGACTACGCCTTGCACGAAGAGCCGGGCTCGCGCGTCATCGTCATGTGCGGTCTGCCAGCATCGGGCAAGAACCACTGGGTGGCGCAGCATCATCCGGGCTTGCCCGTGGTGTCGTTTGACGATGCGCGCGCCGAGCTGGGCTTGCGCCATGGCGAGAACGAGGGCGCTGCTGCCCACCGAGCCGTGGACAAGGCCAAGAGCCTGCTGCGCGCCAAGGCTGCCTTCGTCTGGAACGCCACGCACCTGTCCAGGCAGATGCGTGGCAAGACGCTGGAGCTGTGCCTGGCCTATGGCGCACAGGTGGAGTTGGTGCACCTGGAGGCGAGCAGGCCCACTTTGCTGGCGCGCAACAGCAAGCGCGACACCACGCTCGGCAATGCCGCATTGCTGGGCATGTTGCACAGATGGGAGGTGCCCTTGCCGACCGAGGCGCATGGGCTGCAACTGCTGGTCAATGAGTAGTTCAAGCCAAAACAAAAAGGGCCTGGAAATTTCCAGGCCCTTTTTTGTCGCAAGATGGCGGATTCATGGCCGCTGCATGGCTTGCGGGTAGCCCTGGGGATTGAAGCGTGTCACCAGCAGGCAGACCAGCGCTGCCACACCGGCCTGATAGAGCCAGCCGGCCGTCCAGTTGCCGCTGATCTGGTGCAGTTGCGCCATGACCAGAGGGGCCAGCGCAGCAAGGATGAAGCCGCCGCCCTGCATCAGCGAGTTCAGCGCGCCGGCCTGTGTGGGTGAAGGCAGATGGTCCAGCGCCACCAGCATGAAGAGCGAAAAGCAGCCTCCCAGACCCAGGCCCAGTACGATGGCATTGAGTGTGGGCATGGCGTCGGGCCAGAGCCCGAGGCCCGCAAAGCCGATGATCTGCAGCAGCAAGGCCAGCATGAGCCAGCGGCGACGGTCCAGGCTGCGGCGCGCGAGAGCGGGCATGGCCAGTGCCGATGCTGCCTGCGCAATTGACAGAATGGCCAGCAGCGAGCCGCTTTGTGTGGCCGTCCAGCCATGGGTTTGATAGAACGGAGCGAGCCAGGCAACGGTGGAGCCATAACCGCCGTTCATCAGGCCAAAGCTGATCAGCAGCAGCCAGGTGCGGCCACGGCGCAGCAGCCAGCCGGTGTCGCTGTCGCTGTTGGCCTGTACCAGGGGCGCGGAGGGCATAGGGGCAATGGGCTCTTGCATCAGGGTCAGCGCATACCAGGCCAGCGGCAATGCCAGCAGCACCGGAATGGCCCAGGTGGCCAGCGAAGCCTGCCAGCTCAGACCCAGCTGCATGGCCACGGGCGAGAGCTGGGCGCTGAGCGCGCCGCCGCCCATGAGTGCAGCCGAATACAGGCCCATCATGGGCGCCACGTTGTGGGGAGACTGGCGCTTGATGAGTCCCGGCAGAATGCTTTGCGCCAGCGCCACGCCCGCGCCGCACAGGCCGGCCGTGACGATCAGCAGACTGCCGGTGGCGGCACCTGCAGGCGTCAGGCGCAGGGCGCAGCCCAGCGCAATCAGCAGCAGCGATGCGCAGATGGCGGCGCGCGCGCCCCATCGTCTCAGGGCCGTGGGCGCCAGCCAGCCGCCAATGCCCATCAGCGCCATGGGTAGCAGCGTGAGCCAGGAAAAGCTGCGCAAATCCATGCCCGTGGCCTGCTGTATGGTCGGGGCCAAGGGGCCTGGAGCCGTCAGAAAAGGACGCAGATTGATGGTGACCAGTATCACCACGGACAGCCACAACAATGGCGGCACGCGGTGCGTTCGGGAAGATGTCGATGTCATGAAGCTCGGTGGCTGGCTGCGCTGCGGCGCGCCGGTGTGTTGTTATGGTTTTGGCGGCAACGAGGATCAGGCGGCGGGCCAGGCCTCATCCCCATAGAGCTGGGCCGCGCGGATGCCGGTGTCGATGCGGGTGATGGGCAGCGGCGGCGGCGTCAGCGACAGGCGCAGGCGCTGGTACGTGCTCTTGCTGGACAGACCATAGGGCGCGGCGTCTTGGTTGTCGAAGGCGAAGAACACCTGCTCGACACCATTCATGACCAGGGCTGCCAGGCACATGGGGCAGGGGTGGCCGCTGGCATAGATGGACAGGCCCGCCAGGCTGGGGTTGGCGCGCTGCTGCGTGCCCGAGCGTATGGCCTGCATTTCGGCATGGGTGCTGGGGTCGTGGCTGGCCATGATTTCGTTGACGCCGGTGGCAACGACTTCATTTCCTTGGGCGAGCACGGCGCCGAATGGACGGCCGCCGTTGAGGCGGTTGGCATGGGCCAGGTCCACGGCCAGGCGCATCAGTTGTTGTGGGGTGGCGGAAGTTGGGCTCATGACTATGAAAGATATGGCGGCGAGCGCCGCATGCTTGATGCATCAGCGTCGAGGTATTGCATTTGAAAGGGGCGGGGCGGCGCCCGGCGCCGTGCAGCGTACACCCGCAGGGCCATGCCGCTACCCGTCTGGAGAGCAAAGCTTATTTGCTCTGAGGGCGTTGGCGGCCTATTAGTTCCGCCCAGGCCGAGCAGGCAAGCTCGACCTGCTGGCGTGCCGCTGGGCTGGCAGCCAGCATGCGCGCAAAGCCGTGGACCATCGCCCGGGCGCGCAAAAGCTGCAGCGGTGCGCCCAGTGCCTGGGCCGCATGGGCAAAGGCTTCGGCCTCGTCGCGCAGAATATCGTGGCTGGCTGTCATCAAAAGTGTAGGCGGCAGATGGGCAATGGCTGCGCTGCAGCGGCCCGGCGTCAGCCATTGCGCGGCCTGGCCGTCGGGCCGGCCCAGTTCCTGCCAGTAGCGCTGCATGGCGGCGGGGGTGAGCCCGAAGCCTGTGGCAAAGCGGCGCATGCTCTCGTTGTCCTGATCGGGCTGCAGCGGCGGGTAGAGCAGCAGCAGGCCTGCGATGCGGGAGGCATCGGTGGCTTGCTGAATCTGGCGCACGGCCGCTGCCAGTGCCAGATGGGCGCCAGCGCTATCGCCTCCGAGCAGGACCTGCTCAGCCGCAAAAGGCAGCAGCCCGCGCATATCGCTCAGCCATTGCAGCACGGCCATCACATCGTCCAGCGGCGCGGGAAAGCGGCTCTCCGGCGTGCGACGGTAATGCACGGACAGCACGGTATGGCCAGTGAACTGGGTCAGATGCTCACACAGATCGTCATGGGTGTTGAGATCGCCCACCATCCAGCCGCCACCATGCAGCCAGACCAGTGTCCGGCCGCTGCCCGCGCCTTGTCGGCGATAGCTGCGCACGCAGATCTCGCGGCCCTCGGCCGCTACAAAATGCTCGGCCCTGGAAATGCCGGGCAGGGACGAGCGAATCAGCCCGGCCTGCAGCTCGCTGAGCAGGCGCCGGCGTTGCACATAGTCGAGCTGTGGGGTCGGCGTGTCCGCATCGAGCCGGGCAAAGCGCTTAAGCGTGGCTGCCAGAGCCGGGTCCAGGGGTTGTAGAGGCAGGCTGCGGCCCTGATCTGAGCCCTCGCTCATGGCTGCAGGGCCTCTGTCAGCGCAGGTGCGCGATAGACCATGACCTTGAGGCTTCGCTCCTCGTCCACATCGGCAAATACGGCCGGGTTGGCCAGGCGTTCCACGAACTGCAGCTGGGGAGCGATTTCCGCCATCTGCTCGCGCAGAAAGTCGGTGCCGAGTTCGGGTGCGTTCAGGCACAGCAGGACCTGGCCGCCCGGCACCAGCAGATCGGGCAGGCGGCGCATCAGGCGCGCATAGTCCTTGGTGGCGATGAAGCTGCCTTTCTGGTAGCTGGGCGGGTCCACGACGATCAGGTCGTACGGCCCGCTGCGGTTGATCTTGCCCCAGCTGCTGAAAATATCGTGAGCGGCAAAGCTGGCGCCGGCCTTGACGCCGTTGAGCTGATGGTTGTGCTGACCCGTGGCCAGAGCGCTCTTGCTCATGTCCATATTGAGAATCTGACCGGCACCGGCCAGCTTGGCCACGACCGAGAACGCGCAGGTGTAGGCAAACAGATTGAGCACCTTCATGCGCGCGGGCCGCTCATGGGCCAGCACCTGTCGGCGCACCCAGTCGCGGCCGGCGGCCATGTCGAGGAACAGGCCGTGGTTCTGCCCGCGCGAGATATGGACCAGATATTTGGCGCCGTTCTCGGTCACCACATGCGGCTCGGGCAACTCGCCGGCCATGATGCGGGTTTCGACCTTGCCGCCGCTTTCGCGGCTCTGGAAGGCCCAGGTCAGAGGCAGCCCGGCCGGGGCGATCTGCTGCCAGCGCTGCTCAAGTGCCTGACCGATCTGGCTCAGCTGGGCTTCCTCCATGAGGGCAAAGCTGGTCAGCACGATGACGGGTGCAAAGGCATCCAGCGAGATCTGCTCGCAGCCCGGATACCGACCGCCGCGGCCATGAAAGATGCGCTGGGCATCGGTAGGAAAAGGCATCTGGGCAATGGCGTCGAGCAGGGCTTGCATGGGGGGGCGCAGAACTAGCCCTGCAACCGAGGCAGGGCATCGCGAATTGGTGATGAAAAGGGCGCCAGTGTATGCAGTTAGCAGCGTCTTTGCGCGGCTTGCCATCAATTCTGGCTGGATTGCAGGATGGCATTGTGCATGTCGGCCCTGGACAGGGTCTGTTCCCCTTTCTGATCGAGCCATGCGGTCCAGAGCTCAATGGCACGTTGCTGGTAGCTTCGCAGCTCTTGCTCCAGACTCAGTCTGGAGTTCGATGGCATGAGCTCTTCCGGCAGCAAGGGGTCCCGCAGCAGGTGGGCTATGGCCGAGCGACCCAGCAGCAGCGATTCACGCACGGCGCTTGGCAGCGGCATGCCGTCCAGTCTCCGGTGGCTGCTGAAAATCACGCTGATCCAATGCTTGTGGGCTGCCTCCAGTGCCTGGGTGTTCCAGAGCTTGCGTGCCTGGGCCTCGTGCAGTGTGTCAAACCGATGAATCTGCATCAGGCAACTGCCTGACGCGATGCCCAGTGATTCCAGCTCGGCCTGGAACTCGGTGAACGGAATGCGCAGATTGTCAGGGCGTATATGCAGCTGAGGACCAAGCGTTGCAAAGCCGCGCAACCCCAGCGCGCGCTGATGACGGCGCCATAGGGATTTGTCCGCTTTGGAGGTGGATGCGTCCTGTAGCGCAAGCCACTGCCCATGCCAGGGCTGACGCAACTGCTCACGTCGGTGCCAGTTGTCCACGATATGGGCGAGATGAGAGCGCTGGAGCCGGGCCAGATACATACCGCGCTCGGGTCTTTCCACTTTGCCGGCCGATATCAGGCGACTCAGGCAGACGCGGACCGCATTTTCCCCAATGCCGAACAAGGCTGCAGCCTGGGTGATGGCAATGGCGGAGAGCGGAATGGCGCGTGCCACCAGCAGGTCCAGTATCAAGTCCGTAGCAGAAGGGCGTCTTGGTAGAACATTACATGATTTGTCCATGATGGAGAAATATTGAAAGCTTTACTAGCATGAGCGTCAAGACAAAAGGAGACAGCGCATGCGGTTTGTGCAATTCGAAATCAATGGTCCGGTCTGCACCATCACCATGAATCGGCCCGACAAGCGAAACGCTGTTCACCGGCCTATGGCCGAGGAGCTGCGCGACGCCTTTTTGCGCTTTGAGTGCGATGAGGCACTGCGTGTTGCAGTGCTGACCGGCAGCGGGGGGCATTTCTGTGCCGGTGCTGATCTGGCGGCGGTGGCAGAGCCCGGGTTGCGTAACGAGCTGGATTTCGAAGGCGGCGGAAGCGGCCCCATGGGGCCGACACGGCTTGAATTGAGCAAGCCGGTGATTGCGGCCATCAGCGGCTACGCGGTAGCCGGAGGGCTGGAGCTGGCGCTGATGGCCGATCTCCGCGTGGCTGACGAGTCCTCCGTGTTCGGAGTCTTCTGCCGCCGCTGGGGGGTGCCGTTGATTGATGGGGGAACGGTGCGCCTGCCGCGGATGGTGGGAATGGGCAGGGCGCTGGACATGATCTTGACCGGCCGGCCCGTCAAGGCCGAGGAAGCTCTTTCCATGGGGCTGGCGAACCGGCTTGTGCCTGCCGGGCAGGCTTTGGAGGCGGCAAGGGCGCTGGCGCAGCAACTGGCCGCATTTCCTCAGCAGTGCATGCGCGCCGATCGCGCTTCGGCCTACGCGCAATGGGACATGACTCTGGCCGATGCCCTGCGTAGCGAGGGGCGAAAAGGGGCTCCGGTGGTGGCTGCGGAGGGAGCTGACGGCGCTGCGCACTTCACCCGGGGCGAGGGACGTCATGGGCAGTTTGGCGGTGATCGCTGACAAGGCTTGAAACTGAAACAGGAGGAGATCACGATGACGAGCTATCAGTACGGCGGCATGCATGCCGGGCAGCCCACCTATATCGAACTCATACGACGCGGAGCACGCCAGCATGCGGATCGCATAGCCCTTGTGTTTGGAGAGGAAAGCCTCAGCTTTTCCGAGGTCGACGGGCTGAGCAGCCAAATCGCCCATGCCCTGTACTCACAGGGAATCAAGCAAAACGATCGCGTGGCATTGCTGATGAACAATGGCTTGCTCAGCGTACCGCTGGACTTCGCTTGCGCCAAGGCCGGACTCAATCGTGTGCCTCTGAATGCGCGCCTGTCTTTGGCTGAGCATGTACAGATGCTGCAGGAGACTGGCTGCATCCACCTGATCTTTGGGCAAGGTCTGGAGCAGCGTGCTGCACAAATCAAGGCAGAGCTGCCGGCGCTTTGCTGCCTGGGGCTTGGTGCGGCCATGCCGGGTGTCGTGGATCTTGGTGCACTGGCTAGCCGTCATCCCGCGCAAGGGCCGGACATCGAGGTGCAGCCCGATGACATCGTGCTGACTCTGTTCACCTCCGGAACCACCGGGGCCTTGAAGGCTGCCCAGCATACCCAGGCATCTTTTGCCAGCATCTGCCGCAATGTGCTGCTCAATCTGTTGCCGGCCACAGCGGATGACGCCATGCTGCATGCCGCCTCCTTGATTCACGCCAGTGGTGTGTTTGTGCTGCCGTTCTGGCTTCGAGGTGGGCGCACCGTCATTCTCCCGAGCTTTGAGCCGGGCCGGTTTCTGGAGGTGCTGCAGGCGCAGCGCATCACCGCCATCAACCTGGTGCCGACCATGCTGCAGATGTTGCTGGAACATCCGGATTTCACCAAAGTCAATGTCTCGGCACTCAAGTATGTGATCTATGGCGCTTCACCCATGCCGCGCAGCGTGCTGCAAAAGGCCATGGAGCATTGGGGAGCCCACCGCTTCTGGCAGTACTACGGGCAGACCGAGGTGCCTTTGTGTCTGGCGGTTCTGAGGCCCGAAGACCATACGCCGCAGCTCATGGGATCGGCCTGCGGTCAGCCCTGCTTGGATGTTGAGCTGCGCTTGCTGGACGAACAGGGGCGGGATGTGACGCCGGGCGAGCCGGGGGAGATCACCGTCAGGGCACCGTCGGCGGTGCGCGGCTACTACAACGCCCGGCAACTCAATGAGGAGACTTTTACCCCCGACGGCTGGGTGCGCACGCGAGACATGGGTCTGCTTGATGCTCAAGGTTTTCTGCATCTCAAGGATCGCAAGTCCGACATGATCATCACGGGCGGCTACAACGTCTACCCGCTGGAAGTCGAAAATGCCTTGCTCACACATCCCGCAGTACGCGAATGCGTGGTGGTAGGGCTGCCGCACGACAAATGGGTCGAAGTCGTGACTGCGGCGGTGGCCCTCAGGGACGGGGCGCAGGCCAGTGAGCAGGAGCTGGTTGCCCATGTGGCGACGCAGCTGGCTTCGTACAAAAAGCCACAGCAGGTGATTTTTGTACAGGAGATTGCAAAGACGGCGGTGGGCAAGCTCAACCGCCGTGCCATGCGCGAGCGGCTCAAGCCTCAGTAGGCTACCCGCCGCACATCGAAGAAACAGCTTTCGGTGCCGCCAATGCCTTGCAAAGCGGCTTCAGCTGCGGCGCGGGCGGCTTTCATCCAGCGCTGGAATGTGAGCTTGGCGTCGTCGGTGATCTCTTCTGGCGGGGTGTCCTCCAGGCCCTGCACCAGAGACAGGGCTTCGCCGACCTGTTCTTCCCCGCCCAGCTGGCGGGCCAGCACGCGGGCATAACGGGCCTCGGCCTGCTGGCGCTTGTCCTCGGGCAGCTCGGGGTAGTCGCACAGAGAGACGGTGAAATGGGCTTCTTGCATGTCCATATATCCACAGTGTTTTGACTGTGTAAATATACAGTAATTAACTGTTTTTGTATCCAGTCTTTTGAAAATTTTTGCGTGGGTCCAAAGACGGCGTTTGTAGACTGTGTGCATGAATCACGCTGCTTCGCTGCCATTTCCCGGCCATGCCTTGTTTGTCACGCGCATCGGTGCATGCGGGCTGGCCTGGAATGCCAGTGCCATCTGTGCCGTGCAGCTGCCCGAGGCCAGCTGGGGCGAAACCCGGGAGCGCATGCTGCTGGGCCTGTCCAAGCGCCATGCGCTGCAGCGCCAGCGCGGGCCTGCGGCCTATGGCGCCGTGACCTCCATCTCCGCTGTTCCGGGCTTTGCCGTGCAGGCCATGGCCGGGGTGCAGTGTCTGCTGGCTGGCGTGAACTCGCAAAGCGAGCAGGGCTGGGCGCAGCTCGGCGCAGAGGCTGCGGTGGTCGGCGTGCTGGGCGATATGCGGCAGGCCTTTGAGCATAGGCCGGGCGGCGTTCTGCCTGACCTGCAGAAGATTGCACTCGATGAATTTGCCGTCCCTGCATTTCACAGCCGGGTCTATGCTTTCACGCGCGCCCTGGCGCCGGGACGGACCAGCACCTATGGAGAAGTTGCCTCAGCGCTGGGCGAGCCCGGTGCGGCGCGCGCCGTGGGTCAGGCGCTGGGGGCCAATCCGTTTGCGCCGATTGTTCCCTGTCACAGGGTACTGGCCGCAGGGCGGTCGCCGGGCGGGTTTTCGGGCGGACAGGGCGCTTTGACCAAGCTGCGCATGCTGGAGCTGGAAGGCGGGGCCTGGGGCGGCACACAGTCGCTGTTTGCCGATTGAAAGCGCTTGACACGATTTTCACTGCTTCGGCACAACGCCTGGTCACAGCCTTTGTGCTGTCGGCAACTGCGTGCCCGCTCCCAAAGCCGTGACCTGCGGGTTCTGAAAACGACTGCCGCGATGGGCCTGCCACCTGCGGGACAGCGTCGACACGCAGGTGACAACACGGGGCCTAAGGCGCCCGCACAATTCATGCAGCTTTTGACGGGCAGGCCTTGCAAGGCGCTGCGGACCCGGTTTGAACCTTGATAACAAACAGGAGACATGAGAATGACACGTACGGTGCAGCAACTTTTCGATCTCTCGGGCAAGACGGCCCTGGTGACCGGCGGCTCGCGTGGCCTGGGTCTGCAGATGGCGCATGCGCTGGGCGAGGCAGGCGCGAAGATTTTGCTGAGCTCGCGCAAGGCCAAGGATCTGGAGGAGGCCGCAGCCGAGCTCAAGGCCGCAGGCATAGAAGCCGACTGGATTGCGGCCGACTGCTCGGACGAGGCCGACATCGCCCGTCTGGCCAAGGAGGCCGTGCAGCGCCTCGGCCATGTGGACATTCTGATCAACAATGCCGGAGCCAGCTGGGGCGCCCCGGCAGAGGACCACCCGACGGCGGCCTGGGACAAGGTGATGAACCTGAATGTGCGCGGCTATTTTCTGTTGAGCCAGCAGATTGCCCGCCTGTCCATGCTGGAGCGCAAGAGCGGCCGCATCATCAATCTGGCATCGATCGCCGGCCTGGGCGGCAATCCCACGGGCATGAAGACCATTGCCTACAACACCTCCAAGGGCGCGGTCATCAATTTCACACGCGCGCTGGCCGGCGAGTGGGGCGAGCATGGCATCACCGTCAACGCCATCTGCCCGGGCTTTTTCAAGACCAAGATGGCGGCCGTGCTGATCGAGACGCTGGGTGAGGACGAAATGCGCTCTCATGCCCCGCTGCGCCGCCTGGGTGACGATGAGGATCTCAAGGGCCTGACGCTGCTTTATGCCAGCGACGCCGGCAAGCACATCACCGGTCAGTGGATGGCGGTGGATGGCGGCGTGAGCGCTCTGGTCGGTGGTTGATAGTGGCGCATGAAGGGTGAGTCATGTTTTTTGTGCGGCGCAGCATTTTGAGGTTGTCCGCCGCGCTTACATTCACGGTTCAGCTGCTGCGGTCTGCGGCGCATCACTCTTCTGAAAGGTCTCGCGGTGTTGTCATTTGGTCCTGAAATTCCCTTTGTGCATGAGCTGGGCTTCACCCTCCACAAGATGGAGGACGGTGAGTCCGAGCTGCACTTCACACCGCGTCCCGAACATCTGAATTCCTTTGGCGTCACCCATGGCGGAGCCTCGATGACGCTGATGGACGTGACCATGGCCGTGGCTGCGCGCAGCGTGGATTTCGATCTGGGCGTGGTCACCATCGAGATGAAAACCTCGTTCATGCAGGCGGCCAACGGCCCGCTGGTGGGCAAGGGCGTGCTGCTGCATCGCACAGGCACCATGGCTTTTACCGAAGGCCGCATCTACGATGCACAGGGCCGACTCTGCGTACATGCCACGGGCACTTTCAAGTACATGAAGCGCAAGCCCAAGGCGGACGGCGAACTGCAGGCTCTGGCCACAGATTGAGATAGACAGGCTGCTACTGTTTTATGAGCTAGTAGCGCCCGTTTAGTATGTGTTTTAGGTAGAAAATGCTGTCAAAGTCTTTAAGGTAAGGCGCTGATAGCTATCAAATTGAAGTTCTAACAGGAGACAGATATGACGGTCAATCAGCAGATCCTTTTGGACAACCGCCCCCAGGGTGAGGCGGTGGAGAGCAATTTCAAGCTGGTGCAGTCGCCGCTGCCCACGGTGGGCGAGGGCCAGGTGCTGGTGCGCCACCACTATCTGAGCCTGGACCCCTATATGCGCGGCCGCATGAACGACTCCAAGAGCTATGCCCAGCCGCAGCCGTTGGGCGAAGTCATGCAGGGCGGCACGGTGGGCGAGATTATCGAGAGCCGCCACCCCAAGTTCAAGGCCGGCGACAAGGTGGTCGGCATGGGCGGTTGGCAGGAGTACTCGCTGCTCGATCCCAGCGTGCCCGGAGCGCTGCGCAAGGTCGACACCACCCATGTGCCGCTGTCCTACTACCTGGGTGCGGTGGGCATGCCGGGCGTGACGGCCTGGTACGGCCTGGTCAAGATCATCAACCCCAAGGCCGGTGAAACCGTGGTCGTCAGCGCCGCGACCGGTGCCGTGGGCAGCGCCTTTGTGGCGCTGGCCAAGGCGCGCGGCTGCCGCGTGGTGGGGATTGCGGGCGGGGCTGAGAAATGCCGTTACGCCGTGCATGAGCTGGGCTTTGACGCCTGCATCGACTACCGCGAGCACCCCGATGTCAAGACCATGGCCAAGGCCTTGAAGGACGCTTGCCCCAACGGCATCGACGGCTATTTCGAGAACGTGGGCGGCTATATCTTCGATGCCGTGCTGCTGCGCACCAATGCCTTTGCGCGTGTGGCCCTGTGCGGAATGATTGCCGGCTATGACGGCCAGCCCCTGCCGCTGGCCAACCCGGCGCTGCTGCTGGTCAATCGCATCAAACTCGAAGGCTTTATCGTCAGCGAGCACATGGAAGTCTGGGGCGAGGCCCTGACTGAGCTGGGCGGCCTGGTGGCTGCCGGCAAGCTCAAGCCGCGCGAGACGATTTCCCAAGGTCTGGCCTCGGCGCCCGGCGCGTTTCTGGGCCTGCTCAAGGGCAAGAACTTCGGCAAGCAGCTGGTAAAACTGATTTAACCCCCTGAGGCGCTTTGCCTGGGCGGCCCCGCGCCTTCCCCTAGCCGGGCCGCGCTAGTGAAGGGGGACAACATCCTCGCTGTGGGGCGGCGCGGCCGGCATAGGCCCTTGCTTGACGTTTCTCGTTGGGGCTGCGTCCATCTTCCGCATCGCGGGTGTATTCGTAGAAAAATATCCGGAGACAAGAATGATCACGAATTTCAAGGGAAAGACGGCAGTTTTGACGGGTGCGGGCTCTGGCTTCGGGCTGGAATGCGCGCGCATTGGAGCTGCCAGGGGCATGAATCTGGTGCTGGTCGATGTGCAGCAGGAGGCGCTGGACAAGGCCGAGGCCGAGCTCAAGGCCGCCGGAGTCAAGGTGCTGGCGCGCAGGGTCGATGTGTCGGATGCGGCCCAGATGGAGCGACTGGCTGCCGAAGTCAAGGAGACCTTTGGTGCGCCGCACTTTGTCTTCAACAACGCGGGCGTTGGCGCGGGCGGCCTGGTCTGGGAAAACACGGTGGCCGACTGGCAATGGGTGCTGGGCGTCAATGTCTGGGGCGTGATCCATGGCGTGCGCCTGTTCACGCCCATGATGCTGGAGGCCGCCAAGGCCGATCCCGCCTATGAAGGCCATATTGTCAACACCGCCAGCATGGCAGGTCTGCTGGCGCCGCCGAACATGGGTATCTACAACGTCAGCAAGCACGCGGTGGTGTCGCTGACCGAGACGCTGTACCAGGACCTGGCCCTGGTCTCGGACCAGGTCAGCGCCAGTCTGCTGTGCCCCTTCTTTGTGCCCACGGGCATAGGTCACAGCGAGCGCAACCGTCCCCAGGGCCTGGAGGCGCAGCCTTTGACGGCCAGCCAGAAGATAGGCCAGGCCATGACCGACAAGGCGGTGGGCTCGGGCAAGGTCACGGCAGCCGAGGTGGCGCAGAAGGTGTTCGATGCCATTGCCTCGGGCCAGTTCTATATCTACAGCCACCCGCAGGCCCTGGGCTCGGTGCAGGTGCGTCTGGAGGATGTGGTGCAGGGCCGCAACCCGACGGATCCGTTTGCGCACAAGCCCGAACTGGGCGAAAGCCTCAAGGCGGCGCTGCGCGCCGGCTGAGTGTGCGGGACTTGAAAAGGCCTTGCCGTAGCGGCAAGGCCTTTTTTCATGGTGCGCTTGAAGTCTGGGGGCCGAGCTCGGCCTCGGTGGCCGGGCGCACCAGGCGAAGCAGCAAGGCGTTGCCCTTGCCCATATCGGGCACCGCCTGCAGAGTCTCGGTGTTGACCGCCCAGGCCTGCTGGGCCGAGAGGCCGGAGAGGCTGCTGGATTTGTCCACCTGGGCGTAGTTATAGCTGTTCAGACGCTGGGCATTCACGGCGGCCGTGCCCGTCCAGTGCCAGTCGCGTGGCGCGTTGGGAAAGAGTTCGGGGTTCAGGCCCTGGGGCTTGCTGCTGCGGTCCAGCAGGCGCTTGAGCTCATTGACGCGTGGCAGGCGCCAGCGCAGGTTTTCGGCCTTGCTGCGTTCTGCGGCATGGCTCATGGCCTGCTTGTAGCTGAAGACCTCGGCGCTGCCGGCACAGGCTTTGCCATTCCAGCTCATGCCCTCGACGCAGCGCGGCCAGGCCAGCTTGGCACGGGTGTCTATCACCATGCTGGCGTCTGGCGAGAGCTGAAAGGCGGGCAAGGGCGCTGCCGTCTGGGCGCTGGCGGTGTGAGTCAGCATGCAGAGCGCGGCCAGAGCGGGCAGCGAGAGGGAAAAGAGTCGGTTGGAGGAACTTGCAGCAATCACGGCAGGATCAGGGAAGGTTCGCAGTAGCTCGATTGTGCGAGCTGCTGGCGCAATCGTTGCGCCGATGACTGGGTGGAAAGCAGCGCTATTGCTGGCGCTGTACTCTGAGCCTGCGCTGCTATGCATGAAAACAGCGCTCGTCCAGCAAATAAATCAAGTTACCACGACAATCAGGCCCCTATGCAAGCTTCTGTTTCCCTGCGTCTGGTGCTGATTTTGGGCCTGTTGTCGGCCATCGGTCCCTTTGCCATTGATATGTATTTGCCCGCGCTGCCGCAAATTGGCGCCAGCCTGGGTGCCGAAGTCGGCGCTGTTCAAGCCAGCCTGACGGCGTTTTTTCTCTCGATCGGCGTTGGTCAACTTCTTTACGGCCCGGTCTCCGACATGGTGGGCCGCAAGCCGCCGTTGTATTTTGGTCTGGCGGTATTTGCAATTGCCAGCGTGGGTTGCGCGCTGGCCCCCAATATCGAGATCCTGGTGGCTTTTCGCTTTATGCAGGGCCTGGGCGCTGCCGCTGGCATGGCCGTGCCGCGTGCCGTGGTGCGTGACTTGCATACCGGCCATGCCGCTGCGCGCATGATGTCGCTGCTGATGCTGGTCTTCAGCGTCTCGCCCATTCTGGCGCCGCTGGCTGGCAGTGGCGTGATTGCGGCGGCAGGCTGGCGTGCCGTGTTCTGGGTGGTTGCAGCCGCCGCCTTGCTGGGTTTGATTGCCACCTGGCGCGGTGTGGAAGAGACCCGCACGGCCGAGGCGCGGCTGGACAGCAGCCTTGGCGGCGCGCTCAAGGCCTATCTGAGCCTGCTGCGCGACTGGCATTACCTGGGTCTGGTGTTTATCGGTGGTTGCGCCATGGCGGGCTTTTTTGTCTATCTGGCAGGCTCGCCCTTTGTGCTGATCAACTATTACGGCCTGTCGTCCACGCAGTACAGCATGGCGTTTGCTTTTAATGCCATTGCCTTTATCGGGGCATCGCAGCTGACGGGGCGGCTAGGTCAGCGCTTTGGCCTGGTCAATGTGGTCAAGGCAGCGGCGTCGGCTTCGGGCTTCACCATGGCGGCCTTGCTGGCCTACTACCTCATGGGTGGCGAGCAACTGGCAGTGCTGATCGTGCTGTACTTCATCGCCAGTGCCTTCATGGGACTGGTGATTCCCACCACCTCGGTGCTGGCGCTGGAAGAGCATGGTGAGATTGCCGGTACGGCCTCGGCCCTGCTGGGCACGCTGCAGATGCTCAGCGGCGCGGCGGCCATGCAGATCGTGGGGCATTTTTCCAACGGCGAGCCCCTGCCGATGGTGGTGGGCATGGCAGCCGGAGCGCTGGTAGGCGTGGCGCTGACCTGGATAACGCTGGGCAAGTTGGCCGGTGCAAAGCGAGCCGCCCATGACTGAGCCCGCGAATGAAGCTGGGCTCAAAGCTCCTGCGGCTTATGACGGCCTGCCCGATGGCGCGCGTGGCCGCGCCATGTTGGTCATTATTCTGGGTCTCACCCTGTCGGTGCTGGACAGCAGCATCGTCAACCTGGCCTTGCCCGCCATTGCGCGCGAGCTGCAGGCCAGCTCGGCCCTGACGCTGTGGGTGGTCAACGCCTATCAGCTCGCCGGTCTGGTGCTGCTGCTGCCGCTGGCAGCGCTGGGTGAGCGCCTGGGTTACCGGCGCATCTATCTGCTGGGCATGACGGTGTTTGTCATTGCATCGGTGGCGGCCACGCTGGCCAGCTCGCTGGCCACTCTGATTGCGGCGCGCGTGTTTCAAGGCATGGGTGCGGCCGGCATCATGAGCGTGAATGCGGCGCTGGTGCGATTGACCTATCCGCGCGCCATGCTGGGACGCGGCATGGCCATCAACTCGCTGGTGGTGGCGACCTCGTCCATGGCCGGGCCTTCGGTGGCCGCTGCCATCTTGTCGGTCGCCAGCTGGCCCTGGCTGTTTGCCATCAATGTGCCGCTGGGCTTGATGACCTTGTGGATGGGGCGCAAGGCACTGCCGTCCAATCCCGTGGTGCGCAAGGATGGCGAGCCGATAGCGGCGCTTGACGTATTGCTCAATATCCTGATGTTCACTCTGCTTTTTCTGGGCGGTGAGCAATTGGGCGTGCGCATGGGGCAGGATCAGGGCGCTGCGGGCAGCTCGCTGATGGCTTCGGGCTGGTGGTTGCTGGGCGCCGGGCTGGTGGTCGGATATGTCTATCTGCGCCGCCAGTGGCACAAGGCGGCTCCTTTGTTTCCGGTCGATCTGCTGCGCATTCCCGTGTTCCGGCTGTCGATGTGCGGCTCGGTCTCTGCCTTTTGCGCGCAGATGCTGTCCTATCTGGCCCTGCCATTTCTGCTGCTGGAGGCGCGCGGTCTGTCACCCATGGAGGCAGGCATGCTGATCACGGCCTGGCCGCTGGCCACCGTGCTGACGGCGCCAGTGGCCGGGCGCCTGATCGGCAAGTATCCCGACGGACTGCTGGGCGGCATCGGCATGGCGATGTTTGCCTGCGGACTGTGGCTGCTGGCGGCCATGCCGGTCGATGTGGCGCACTGGGACATGGTCTGGCGCATGCTGCTGGCGGGCAGCGGCTTCGCGCTCTACCAGTCGCCCAACAATCACACCATCGTGACCTCGGCCCCCATGTCGCGCAGCGGTGCAGCGGGCGGTATGCTGAGTTCGGCCCGCATGACCGGGCAGACGCTGGGTGCCGTGGTGCTGGCCACCATCTTTGCCATCTCGGGCGGGCATGGCGGCAATGCCGAACTGCTGGCGCTGGCTGTGGCCGGCTGTTTTGCGGCGCTGGCCGGAGTTTTCAGCATCTTGCGTGTACGCACGGGCAAGCCGCAGCATTGATTTGGCAGCAAAAGCGGCTTCTGTACTGAAATTGATGGCGCTGCCGGCCATTGATTGCGGAGTGCGGCGGGGACCGGCTCTAGTCCGTTATGAGGTGGAGCCTTGTAGTCAAGGCTTTCTACAGTGACGCCACCAAGCCGATGGCGCAGCGTGTCTTGCATGCCTGTGTGACAGAAGAATGGCAAGTGGGTGATTGCTGGCATGTCATCGCGCTCTCGGCTGCTTTACATTTTATTAATATTGTCGGCGCACAATGTTGACAAGTTCCTTAGTTCAGACCGTTCCACGTATGAAGATTGACCAGCCCGCTTCGCCGAGACCGCGCCGAGAGGCGCATTTTTCTTGCCTCCCCGGGGCAGGCCGGCAGGGTCATCACCAGCAGCGCTGGACGCTGGCTGTGGGGGCCATGCTGATCGCCGCAGCGCTGGCGGGCTGCTCCAAGCCCGAGGCGGAGCAAAAAGGCCCGGTCAAGTCCGACCCCAAGGTCGGCGTGCTCACCTTGCAGTCGCAAAGCCAGCAGCTGGATGCCAGCCTGCCAGGGCGTACCCGTGCCTTCATGACGGCCGAAGTACGCCCCCAGGTTTCGGGCATCATTCAGCAGCGTTTGTTCACCGAAGGCGCTCAGGTCAAACAGGGTCAGCAGCTCTATCAGATCGATGCCGCATCGCTGAAGGCTGCCGAGGCGAGTGCAGCAGCCGCCGTGGCCAAGGCTGAAGCCAGCCAGCGCACGCTGGCGGCAACGGCGCGGCGCAATGCCGAGCTGGTCAAGATCGACGCGATCAGCAAGCAGGCCTTTGACGAAAGCCAGGCGGCGGCCGCCCAGTCCGCTTCGGACGTGGCCGTGGCCAAGGCCAATCTGGAAACAGCACGCATCAATCTCAAGTACAGCCGCATCGAGGCTCCCATCAGTGGCCGCATCGCGCTGTCTGCCGTCACGCCGGGCGCGCTGGTCACGGCCAATCAGGCCACGGCGCTCACCACCATCGTGCAGCTCGACCCCATGTATGTGGACTTCACCCAGTCCAGCACCGATCTGATGCAGCTCAAGCGTGATCTGGAGTCCGGCCGCTACCAGAAGGTGGAAGGCAACAAGATTCCCGTGCGCATCCAGCTCGACGACGGCAGCGACTACCCGCATCAGGGCAAGCTGGCCTTTGCGGGCGTGATCGTCAACGACACCACCGGCACGCTGACCCTGCGCGCCGAGGTGCCCAATCCCGACGGCATGCTCATGCCCGGCATGTATGTGAAGGCCTTGCTGCCGACGGCTCTGGCACCCGATGCCTTGCTGGTGCCGCAGCAGTCGGTAACCCGCGACCTGACCGGACGTGCCAATGTCATGGTCGTCAAGGATGGCGATGTGGTTGAAAAGCGCGATGTCGAGCTCGATCGCGCCGTGGGTGCTTTCTGGTTGCTCAAGACGGGCCTGAAAGCCGGCGAGCGTGTGATGGTGGATGGCTTTCAGCGCATCAAGCCCGGCGACAAGGTCCAGACCGTGGAGGTGGATCTGAAGGCCAAGGCCGAGCGCAAGAGCCAGCGTGGCGAGCCGCCTGTCCAGGCCGCTGCCGATGCGCCTGCCAAGAAGTAAGCAAGGCAGGCGACATACATGGCTCAGTTCTTCATCAACCGGCCCATCTTCGCGTGGGTCATCGCCATCATCATCATGCTGGCCGGGGCTTTGTCGATCAAGCTGCTGCCACTGGAGCAGTACCCCGAGATCGCTCCGCCCCGCGTGACCATCGGCGCCCAGTACACGGGTGCTTCGGCCGAGACGGTCGAAAACTCGGTGACGCAGATCATCGAGCAGCAGATCAAGGGCATCGACAACATGCTCTACATGAGCTCGACCAGCAATGCGTCGGGTCAGGCTCGCATCACGCTGACCTTTGCTCCGGGCACCAATGTCGACGTGGCGCAGGTGCAGGTCCAAAACAAGATTCAGGGCGCGGTCAACCGCCTGCCGGACTCCGTGAAGACGCGCGGCGTCTTCATCAACAAGGGCGGCCAGGATTTTCTGGTCACCTACAGTTTTTATTCGCCCGATGAAGATGTGACCGCCGTGGACATCGGCGACTACATCAACAGCAATCTGGTGGACATCATCGGGCGCATCGAAGGTGTCGGTGACATCAACGTCTTCGGCACGCCCTATGCGATGCGCATCTGGATGGACCCGGCCAAGATGGAGAAGTACGGGCTGATTCCGTCCGATCTGAGCAATGCGCTCAACGCGCAAAATGCCCAGGTATCCGCAGGTCAGCTGGGAGCCTTGCCTGCGGTGCAGAACCAGCAGCTGAATGCCACCATCACGGCGCGCACCAAGCTCAAGACCGTGGAGCAGTTCGAGAGCATCGTGCTCAAGTCTTCGAATGACGGCTCTGTCGTCACCATCAAGGACGTGGCCCGGGTGGAACTGGGCGCCGACAATCTGTCCATCCAGGCCAAGCTCAACGGCATGCCGGGCGCAGGCATGGGCATCATCTTGGCCGACGGTGCCAACGCCATGGCGGTGTCGGATGCAGTGGCCGCCAAGCTGGCCGAGCTCAAGCCCTTCTTTCCCAACCAGATCGACTATTTCGTGAGCTCGGACTCCACGCCCTTTGTGCGGGCCTCGATCAGCGAAGTGGTGCATGCGCTGGGCGAGGCCATGGTGCTGGTGGTGATCGTGATGTTCGTGTTCCTGCAGAACTTCCGCGCCACGCTGATCCCCGCCATTGCCGTGCCGGTGGTTCTGCTGGGCACCTTCGGCGTGCTGTCCGTGGCGGGCTTCTCCATCAATACCCTGACCATGTTTGCCATGGTGCTGGCCATCGGCCTGCTGGTGGACGATGCCATCGTGGTGGTCGAGAACGTGGAGCGGGTGATGCACGAGACAGGCAAGTCTCCCAAGGAGGCGACGCGCCAGTCCATGAAGGAAATCACGCCTGCGCTGGTCGGCATCGGGGTCACGCTGTCGGCGGTGTTCGTGCCCATGGCCTTTTTTGGCGGCTCCACGGGTGTGATCTATCGCCAGTTCTCCATCACCATCGTGGCGGCCATGGCGCTGTCCGTATTCGTGGCGCTGACGCTGACGCCGGCGCTGTGCGCGACGCTTCTGAAGGCCCCGGATCTCAGTCACGGAGATGGCCACGAGCGTCCCATACGCTCCGGGGTTCTGGGCATCAACGACCGGTTCTTCCGCTGGTTCAACCGCAATTTCGATGCGGCTGCCAACCGCTACCAGAGCACGGTGGCCTTCAGCCTGGGCCGGGCCAAGCGCATGATGCTGATCTTCCTGGCCGTGCTGGCCGCAGTCTGGTTGCTGATGGCCAAGCTGCCCACCTCGTTTCTGCCTGACGAGGACCAGGGCTTTGTCTATGTCAACGTCAATCTGCCGTCTGGCGCTTCGGACGCCCGTCTGCAGGAGGTCCTGGACCAGGTGCGCGAATATCTGGCCAAGCAGCCGGATGTGATCAGTTTCAACCAGGTTTCCGGCCTCAACGGCGACCAGAGTTCTGCGCGCGGCTTCATTCGCCTGAAGCCCTGGAGCATGCGGCCTCTGCCTTCGCAATCGGCCGCAGCCATTGCGAACAAGGCGACCCGGGAGCTGGCCGGCATCCGCGATGCCCGTGTGCAAGTGGTGCTGCCGCCTGCAGTGCGCGGCCTGGGTTCGAGCTCGGGCTACAACTTCATGATCAAGGACATCAACGGTGTGGGCCATGAAGCGCTGCTCGCCGCGCGTGATCAGGTACTTGGCGAAATGCGTGCCAACAATCTGCTGACGGCTGTGCGCACCACCAATCTGGAAGACGCCAGCGAGCTGCGCGTGGATGTGGATGACCGCAAGGCTGCCGCTCTGGGGCTGGCGTACACCGATATCAACAGCGTGCTCTCCAGCGCCATGGGCGGCACCTATGTGAACGACTTCCTGAACAACGGTCGCGTCAAGCGTGTCTACATCATGGGTGATGCGCAGTACCGCATGCTGCCCAGCGATATTGCCAAATGGACGGTGCGCAACAACAAGGGCGAGATGGTGCCTTTCGGAGCCTTCTCCAAAACCTACTGGGCCTACGGCTCGCCCCAGCTGCTGCGCTATAACGGCAGCCCTGCCTATGAGTTTGAAGGCCGTGCTGCAGCGGGCATCAGCTCGGGTACCGCCATGGAGACGGTGGAAGACATCTTGAAGAAGCTGCCCAACGGCATTGCCTACGAATGGACGGGAGCCTCCTTGCAGGAGCGCCAGTCCGGTGCGCAGGCGCCCATGCTGTATGCCATCTCGATTCTGTTCGTCTTCCTGTGCCTGGCCGCACTCTATGAAAGCTGGACGGTGCCGCTGTCGGTGATGCTGGCTGTGCCGCTGGGTGTGGTGGGCGCGCTGCTGGCGACCTATACGCGCGGCCTGACCAACGACGTGTATTTCCAGGTCGGCCTGCTCACCACCGTAGGTCTCGCGGCAAAGAACGCGATCCTGATCGTGGAGTTTGCGGTGCAGCTGCAGGAGCAAGGCAAGAAGCTGTTCGATGCGACGGTGGAAGCCGTGCGTCTGCGTCTGCGTCCCATCCTGATGACTTCTCTGGCCTTTGGTTTCGGTGTGATTCCGCTGGCCATCGGCACCGGCGCAGGTGCTGGTGGCCGCAATGCCATCGGCACGGCCGTGCTGGGCGGCATGGTGGCATCGACGGTGCTGGGCATCTTCCTGGTGCCGGTGTTCTTCCTGCTGGTGCGCAGCTGGTTCAAGAGCCACTCGCGCAGCGATGAGGCGCATGACGTCAACAAGGAGAGCGCAGCATGAGGCGCCTGAGCATGAAATTTTCGACCATGGCGGCCGCTGCGGTGACGGCCTTGCTGGCGGGATGCAATCTGGCGCCGGTCTATAAAACGCCTGATCTGCCCGTGCCCGAGACCGTCTCCGGCAATGCCATCCCGGCCCAGGCCAGCGAGGCGGCGCTGCAACAGGCCCAGGCTCTGCAATGGCTGCACTCGCCGCAGCTGCGCGAGGTGGTGGCGCTGGCGCTGAGCAACAATCGCGATCTGCGCGTTGCGCTGGAAAACATCGAGAAGGCCCGGGCCCAGTACGGCATCACCAGAGCCGACCTGCTGCCGGGCATCACTGCCCAGGCGCAGAGCAATCGCACGCGCACTGCAGGCGATCTGACGACGGCCGGGCGTTCCAGCATCACCGAGCAATACACGGCCCAGCTGGGTTTCGCCAGCTACGAGTTGGACCTGTGGGGGCGCATCCGCAATCTGAGCGAAGCCTCGCTGCAGCAGTTTCTGCAAAGCCAGGACAACCAGCGCAATGTGCAGATCGGTCTGGTGGCCGATGTGGTCAATGCCTGGCTGACGCTGGCTGCCGATCAGGCGCGCCTGCAGCTGGCCAAGGACACGCTGGACAGCCGCATCAAGGCTTTCGAGCTGACAAGGCGCATGTATGAGCTGGGCTCGACCTCCGGCCTGGTGCTGGCCCAGAACCAGACCACGGTCGATACGGCGCGCGGTGATGTGGCCAGTTATACCTCTCAGGTCGACAGAGATCGCAATGCCCTGCAACTGCTGGTGGGCGGCTCGGTACCTGCACAACTGCTGCCCACCGCCCAGACCCTGACGGGCGCGGCAGACACGGCGGCTCTCAAGGCTGTGCCTGTGCCTCTGCCCTCATCGGTGCTGCTCAGGCGCCCGGATGTGCAGGCTGCGGAGCGCAATCTGCAGGCCATGAATGCCAATATTGGCGCAGCCAGAGCGGCGCTGTTTCCCAGCATCACGCTCACCGGCAGTGTCGGTTCTGGAAGCAACGAGCTGGACCGCCTGTTCGGCAACAACAACAGCACCTGGAGTTTCATCCCTCTGGTCAAGCTGCCGATTTTTGATGGCGGGCGCAACCGCGCCAATGTGCAAGTGGCCGAAAGCAATCAGCGCATTGCGCTGAGTCAGTACGAGAAGTCCGTGCAGACCGCCTTCAAGGAGGTGGCGGATGTGCTGGCCGACCGCGCCCAGTGGGATGAGCGGCTGGCCGCCCAGACCAGCATGGTGGCCAATACGCAAAAAGCCTTCGATTTGTCGAATGCTCGCTTCAAGGCCGGCGTGGACAACTATCTGACGGTGCTGGATGCGCAGCGCAGCCTCTATACCGCGCAGCAGACCTTGATAGGCCTGCGCCTGTCGGAGCAACTCAACCGGGTGACCTTGTGGAAGGCATTGGGTGGGGAAGAGGCCGCACAGCCGGTTTGATGGAGGCAACTCGCTCCAGAAACAAAGCCGCAGCCCGAAAGACTGCGGCTTTGTTTTTGATAGCTACTATCGCTTTGCCAGTAAGCGATTAGGCCGGATTTCATTGAAATTCCGGCGCGCCAACACTCAAGGCATCTTGAACAGCAGAGCCACCTGAAGCCGGAACAGGGTCCCGGCATTCATGGGAACTTCGGGGTGAATCACGGTGTTGTTCATCATGGCCAGCCACAGAGGCGCGAGCAGCAACTCCGGATGCTGCACCAGCTCGGGTGCCTTGAGCTCGTTGCGTTGGGCGGCCAGCTGCGCGAGCCGGGTGAAATGCTCGAGCAAGGCGTCGTGGACGTAGCGGCGATACATCTGCGCCAGCAGCGGAAACTCCAGGCCTTCGGCGACGACCAGTCTGGCCGTGGCAGAGCGGCCGCTGCTGTCAATGACCTCAGCCGCGGCGCCCACGGTGCGCAGAAGATACTCGCCCACCGATTCATGCTCGTGCATGGGACTGGACTGCAAGGCCACGGCGGCCGAGGCGATATGTGTCTGGATGACGGCTTCGAACAGGGCTTCCTTGCTGTCGAAATAGCGAAACAGCGTGACCTTTGACAGTCCTGCGCGCTGTGCCACCGAAGCCGTGGTGCCACGCGCATAGCCGTGTTCCAGAAATTCTGCAAACGCAGCCGCCACGATGGAGCGGCGCGTGGCCTGAGTCTTTTGCGGACTGGGGCCGCGAGGCGTGCGCTTGGGACGTGCGGTGTCTGGTTCAATCATGGACGCAAGAGCTGGTGAAGTCGCAGACTATGCCTGCTTTGGGGGCGCGCATCGGGGAAAAGCATGTGCGCGCAATGATGGCACATTTATACAAGCCGATTCGAAGGCCCCATTCTTGCCCTTGTCTGGAGTCTGTCCTGTCCAGAATGATGCGGGTAAACCCTGGTTTTCTAGAAAATGCCCAAGGCCAGCCCCGTGGCCAGTGATTGCCCCAATTCTTCGCAGCGCTGCAAATCGGCGGCCTGTATCTGTTTGGGGGCGAGTATGGCCTCCGGTGTCTGGGCATGGGTGCAGACGATGAGTGGCTCTGCCACGGCCTTCAGACGCCAGCCGGTGGCAATGCGCTCCATCTGCCTAGCTGCGTTATGACCGTCACTGCCCGCACAGACCAGACTGGCATAGGGGCGGCCCTGTATCCGGTCGAGCACGCCGTAATAGCTTCGGTCGAAAAAATCCTTCATCAGGCCGCTGATGGCGGCCAGATTCTCCGGAGTCGCAAACAGATAGCCCTGGGCTTGCAGCAGGTCTTGAGGGCCCGCGTCGGTCGCGTGCAGCAAGCGGACCTGGACGGCGGCTTCCTGGCGCGCACCAGCACTGGCTGCTTCGACCATCTGGAGTGTGCCGCCCGTCAGGGAGTGGTAGACGATCAACAGGGTCGGGCGTTGGGGCATGGTTGCTTTATTGCCGGTGGCAAACCACAGGTGCCTGCACGCGGGAATAACCGGGTAGGGCGCTGCGGTTCTGCATAATTGTTGCTAAAAAGATACGGATTATCGTGGTTTGTAATGCGGCCTGAATGGGACTAAGCTCCGACAAATATTGACATTTGTCAATTTTGCGACCCGAAGTTGCTCTTGATTTTGCAGCGCTTTGTATTGGGTACACAAGCTTATGCCTATGATTTGATCTAAATCTAGATGCAATCATGCCAAGCCTTTCAGGGTAATCACTTGGTGTGAATGTTCTTTGGATGTAGGTTTGCTCCTACAAACTATGTCGATCCTCATGTTGGCTCATGGTGCCGCAGCCTTTGCTGAAAGGCGCCACTGCCGACTGGAGCCATCTCGCAACTCAGTAATCTTGTGTTTTTTGCATGTCGCAATTCGCAACTCAGCCAGTGATGAAAGTGCGTAAACCCTGGTTGGCGCTGCTGGCATTGGGTTTTGGAATTTCCTGTGGCGGTTTGGGGGGCTGGATGCTCCATCAACGCCAGGAGTCGCGCATGCAACAGCGCTTGCAGCTCAGTGCCGATATGGCGATACGAGCTCTGGAGCAACGCCTGGGTAGCTATGACCGTCTGCTCGTCAAGCTCGCCGAGCAAATGGGCAGCAATGCGGATGCGGGCCAGCAGGTGTTTGCCCAGCATGCCCATGCTCTGCTCAGTCAGGATAGTCTGGTGGGGCTGCAGGCCCTGAGTCTGACCCGTGCAGTGACTGCGGAGCTGCACACCGATCTTGCGCGTGATTCACAGGCCTTCGAGGTTTCCTACGTCTGGCCGCTGATAGGCAACGAGGCACTGGCGGGAAGCAACGCGCGTCAGCCGGCGGCGGCATTTCATTCCTTGATGCAGGCATGGAACTCTCGCCAGATGTCGATATCGGCTCCATTTCGCTTTCTGCAACTGCCCGATAGCCCCAAGGGCGTGGTGTTGCAGGCTCCGTTGTGGACTGAAGCAGAGGAGGGGGGCGCCGCCGCTATCGGGGAATCTTCCCGAAAGCCGCTCGGAACGCTCAATGCACGGATCCGTCTGGGCGAATTTGCGAGGGGGCTGGTTCCGGCCAACCTCTACCCTCAGGTAGCCTTCAAGCTGGTGGATCTCAGCCCAGCCGATCCATCGCCAAAGGCCGGTGGGGACCACAAGAGACTGAGCACGCCGCTGTCGATGCTTGCCGGTGGTTCGGAGATTTTATTCACTGGCTCACTGTGGGCGGAGGCGGAAACCCATCCCGAATTTGCCTTGATCAAGCCGCTGGAGCGGCAGATACAGGTGTATGACCGCATCTGGTCGCTGCAGTTCAAGCCCGCGCTCAGCACTCAGAGACGGCTTGAGCGGTATCTGCCCTGGCTGGTATTGAGCCTGGGCCTGCTGGCGGGGCTGCTGCTGGCTGCCTGGGTCTCGGGCTGGTGGCAAAGCCGCTGGAGCTGGAGCCGGCGCCTCAAGTTCAGTGCTCAGGCAAGGCAGGAGAGTGATGCGCGCTTTCATGCCATGTGCGAGCAGGCTGCCATGGGCGTGCTCGAGCTTGATATCGCCACGCGCAGCGTACTCAAGGTCAACCAGCATTTCTGTCGGTTGCTGGGCTATGAGACCCAGGAAATTCACAGACGCAGCGTGCTGGAGCTGGTCATGCCCGAAGACCAGGCGCACTGTGCGCAACTGCTTGAAGGACTGGACTTGCAGCAGTTCCAGCACAACGCGGGCGAGTATTGCCTGCGTTCCAAGGAGGGCGCGCCAGTCTGGGTTGAACTCAATGCGTTTCTGACCGGACGTCATGAATCCCGGCGCCTGCAGGTGCTGGTGCAGGACATCAGCGGGCGCAAGCGCCTCGAGCAGATGGAGCGGCTGGGTCATCAGCAGTTGCGCAATCTCATGCAAAGACTTCCGGTGGGTCTGGTCATGGAGGATCTGGATGGGCGCCTGGTCTACTGGAACGAAGAGTTTCTGCGTCTGGCCGGCCATGGGGGCAAGCCCAGCGTATCAACCCAGCAGTGGTGGGAGCGCATGTTCCCCGATGCCGCTGAGCGCGAGCGCGTCATCCAGCGCTGGGAAGTCGCCAGGGCTCAGGCCCGCCGGACGTTGCAGCTGAGCCAATCCGAGCGTGCCGACGGTGTGCAGGCTCAGTGGGACGAGCTAGCCACCGAGGCGTCGGCTTGCATGGTGTCTGCGCAGACATTGATGCTCAGGGGGATAGACGGTCTGCGACGTCCGGTTGCGGTCAGTGCCGTGTTGCAAGCCGAGGGGTGCTTGATGGTGCTGCAGGATCAGAGCCAGCGTATGGCGGCCGAGCAGGAGGTCCGCCGTCTGGCCTTCTATGACGCCTTGACTGGTCTGCCCAACCGGCGCCTGCTGGCTGATCGGCTGCAACAGGCTCTGGCCGTGGCGCAACGCAAGGCGCATTTTGGTGGTGTGGTGCTGCTGGATATCGATAACTTCAAAGCCTTCAACGAGACCTATGGTCTGGATCAGGGCGATTTGCTGCTGCAGTCGATGAGTCAGCGCATCCGTGGTCTGCTTCCTTCAGGGGCCACGATTGCTCGCCAGGGCGGCGATGATTTTGTACTGCTGATCGAGGACCTTGGCAGCGATTCCGTCGCGGCTGCCGCCAGGCTGGAGCAGCAGGCCGACCAGTGGCTGAGCCGATTGCGTGAGCCCATAGAGATCGTCGGTATTCCGCGCTCCATCACCGTCAGCATGGGCCTGAGCCTGTTTGGCGAGGCAGAACTGACGGGTGAAGAGGTACAGCGCCGCGCTGAAATGGCCATGTACCAGGCCAAGAGTCAGGGGCGCAATGTCAGTTGCTTCTTTGACCCACAACTGCAATCGGCGCTGCAGGAGCGCCGTACGCTTGAGCAGGACATGCGTGCCGGTCTGCAGGCCGGTGAGTTCGAGCTGTTCTATCAACCCCAGGTGGAGATGGGCAAGGTGATTGGCGCCGAAGGACTGCTGCGCTGGAAGCATCCTGAAAAAGGCTTCGTCCCCCCTGCACATTTCATTCCGCTGGCCGAGGAAACCGGCGTCATCCTGCCCCTGGGCGACTGGGTGCTGCAGGCCGCCTGCCAGCAACTGGCGAAATGGGCCAAGCACCCCCGCTATGCGCAACTGGTGCTCTCGGTCAACGTCAGTCCCAAGCAGTTCCATCAAAGCGGATTTGTCGAGCAGGTGCTCAAGGCGCTTGCCGAGCATGGGGCCGATGCGCGTCGGCTCAAGCTGGAGCTGACCGAAGGCATGCTGGTCTCCGACGTGGACGACACCATCGCCAAGATGATGCGTCTGAAGTCCTACGGCATCGGATTTTCGCTGGACGACTTTGGCACCGGCTACTCCTCGCTGTCCTATCTGAAACGGCTGCCGCTGGATCAGCTCAAGATCGATCGCAGCTTTGTGCGTGACGTGCTGACCGATCCCAATGACGCGGCCATTGCCCGCACCATTGTGGCTCTGGCCAAGAGCCTGAGTCTGCATGTGATCGCCGAAGGCGTGGAGACCCAGGCGCAGTGTCGTTTTCTCGAAGGCATACGCTGCTATGCGTGGCAAGGCTATCTGATGAGTCCGCCCGTGCCGGTCAGCGAGTTCGAGAGTCTGGTCACCAATGGCAATGTGCCGGGATCTCCGATGCCAGCTCTCAGTCCGGTGTCCATGCGTTGAGGCAGTTCATGCTCTCTACAATGCCCGCATTTCGCTGTGTGAGAGATTGAATTGCCTGAAATCAAGACCCTGCTGCTATTTGTCCTGACCGCCGTGGCGGAGATTGTGGGCTGCTACTTGCCCTGGCTCTGGCTCAAGCAAGGCGGCAGTGGCTGGCTGCTGCTGCCCGCTGCGGTCAGTCTGGCCTTGTTTGTCTGGCTGCTGACTTTGCATCCCTCGGCCTCTGGTCGTATCTACGCGGCCTACGGCGGCATCTACATCAGCGTGGCGCTTCTGTGGCTGTGGCTGGTGGATGGCATCAAACCCAGCGCCTGGGATATGGCTGGGGTGGCCGTCTGTCTGCTGGGGGCGGGCCTGATCGCTTTTCAGCCGCGCGCTTGAGGCGCTCGCTGCTCTCTTGTCGGATCAGAATCACCCCAATCCCTTGCCAATCCAGCGCAGGCAGCTATGGTTTGCGTGTATACAGCAATCTTGGCTGACGAGGGGGCAGGCCGCGTTATGATTCCCGCCTGTTGACGGTTGCGAGCAAGAACAGGGCTTTTTCAAGTTTTGCGTTTGTGCAACCGCTTTTGCCGTTTTTCTTTCCCAATCACAAGCCTTTGCTGGCCAGCCTCTAGACCGACACCGACACCGTGCGCCTGAATTCCATCAAGCTCTCCGGCTTCAAATCCTTTGCCGAGCCCACCAATTTCATTTTGCCGGGGCAGATGGTCGGCGTGGTGGGACCCAACGGTTGCGGCAAGTCCAACATCATGGATGCGGTGCGCTGGGTGCTGGGAGAGAGCAAGGCCAGCGAGCTGCGTGGCGAGTCCATGCAGGACGTGATCTTCAACGGCACCACCCATCGCAAACCTTCCAGTCGTGCCAGCGTGGAGCTGACCTTCGACAACAGCGACCACCGTGCGGGCGGTCAGTGGGGGCAGTTTGGCGAGATCGCCGTCAAGCGCGTGCTCACGCGCGAGGGCAATAGCAGCTACTTCATCAACAACCAGCCCGTGCGTCGTCGCGACGTTCAGGACGTGTTTCTGGGTACGGGGCTGGGACCGCGTGCCTACGCCATCATCGGCCAGGGCACGATCAGCCGCATCATCGAGTCGCGCCCCGAAGAGCTGCGCCTGTTCCTCGAAGAAGCGGCCGGGGTTTCCAAGTACAAGGAGCGTCGTCGTGAGACGGAAAACCGCCTCTCGGCCACGACCGAGAACCTCACCCGTGTGGAAGACATTCTGCGCGAGCTCAATGCCAATCTGGACAAGCTGGAAAAGCAGGCCGAAGTTGCGGCCAAGTACAACGGCCTGAACGCCCAGGTCACGCTCAAGCAGCACCAATTGTGGTTCATGAAGCGGGCCGATGCCGAAGCTGAGCAGGACCGCGTGCGCATCGAAGGCCTCAAGGTCGTCAACGAGCTTGAAGAGCGCATGGCCGATATCCGCAACAACGAGAGCGGGCTCGAGACGCTGCGCCAGTCGCACTACGACGCCAGCGATCAGGTCAACCAGGCCCAGAGCAAGCTCTACGAAGCCACTGCCGAGGTCGGCAAGCTGGAGGCCGAAATCCGCTATGTGGTCGAAGGCCGCCAGCGCGTGCAACTGCGTCTGCAGCAACTGGCCGAGCAACTGCTGCTGTGGAGCAGCCGCAGCGAAGAGGCACAGGGCGAGATCGAGAACATCGAAGGCGCGGGCATGGATGCCGAAGAGCAGGCCGAGATGCTGGCTGCCCAGCTCGAGGAGCAAAGCACCCGCCTGCCTGATCTGGAGGATTCTCTGCATAAGGCGCAGAAAGCCGATGCAGACCAGCGCAACTCGGTGGTGCAGGTGCAGCAGCAGATTCAGGTGCTGGCCGCCGAGCAGCGCAGTCTCGATGAGCAGCGCCGCCAGTTTGAAACCCGTTATGAACGTTTGCGGGCCGACCGCAATGCACTGGAAACGCCGGACGAAGCGCGTCTGAACAATCTGCAGGTACAACTGGCCGAGGCGCAGGAGCTGGCCGAGATGGCCGATGCTGTCCTCAATGAGTTGCAGGACAGCGTGCCGCAACTCGACGAGGACAGGCGCGCACGCCAGCAGGCCGTGAATGCCGAAAACAGTCGTCACGCCGATCTGTCTGCGCGGCTGGATGCGCTCAAGGCCTTGCAGGAAAAGGTCAAGACCGATGGCAAGCTTCAGCCCTGGCTGGCCAAGCATGGGTTGGACGGCATGCAAGGCCTGTGGAGCCGCATCGCCATCGAGTCGGGCTGGGAAAATGCGCTGGAAGCCGCACTGCGCGAACGTCTGGGTGCGCTGGAAGTGGGTCGCCTCGACATGGTGCGCGGTTTTCTGGGCTCGGGGGGGCAGGACGCTCCGCCGGCCCGGCTGGCCTTCTTTAGCCAGGCTCAGGCAGCCGGTGCTCCGTCAGCTGCGCGCTTTGCGCGTCTCAGTGATCTGCTCAAGATCAATGACGCCGGCCTGCGCGCCGTGCTGGTGGACTGGCTGACGGGTTGCTATACCGCGCCCACGCTCGACGAGGCCCTGACCAAACGCGCCGATCTGCAGGCCGGCGAGACCATTTATGTGCCCACTGGTCATGCGGTGACCGCGCATAGCGTGACCTTTTATGCGCAGGACTCCGAGCAATCGGGGCTGCTGGCGCGGGCGCAGGAAATTGAGCACTTGGAAAAGGAAGTCCGCGCCCAGGCGCTGATCGCCGATGAATCGCGTTCGGCTCTGGTGCGCGCCGAAAGCGCTTATGCCGATGCCTCCCAGCGTCTGGTGTCCGCACGTCGCGAAGCGAGCGAGTCGCAAAGCCGTGCCCATGAGCTGCAGGTCGAGACCCTGCGCCTGTCTCAACTGGCCGAGCAGGCGCGGGCACGCAACGCGCAAATTTCGGCGGATCTGTCCGAAGTTGAAACCCAGCTCTCCGATATCGAAGAGCGCAAGGTTGCCGCCGAGGCACGCTTTGAAGAGCTGGACATGCAGCTGGCCGACAGCCAGGAGCGCCATGCCCAGCTGGGCGATCGCGTGCTGGAGGCCGAGCGCCGCCTGAACGAATCGCGCGAGCAGTTGCGCAGCCTGGAGCGTCAGGCCCAGGAAGCGACCTTCTCGCAGCGCACGCTGCATGCGCGCCGTGCCGAGCTGTCACGCACCATCGAAACCGCCAGCCAACAGGCCAAGTCCCTGGCCGATGAGCAGCAGCGCGCTCAGGACGAACTGGCAAGGCTGTCTGACGCCGCGGCGCAGGGCGGTCTGCAGGATGCACTGGATCTGAAGATGCAGCGCGAAAAAGAGGTTGCCGAGCGCCGCAGCGAATATGAGGATCTGACCAACAAGCTGCGTGCCAGCGACGAGCGCCGCCAGAGCCTGGAAAAGGCACTGGATCCGCTGCGTCAGCGCATCACAGAATTCCAGCTCAAGGAGCAGGCCGCGCGTCTGGGTCTGGAGCAGTACAGCAATCTGCTGACCGAAGCCGAGGCTGATCTGGCTGCTGTGGCTCAGTCGATTGCCGAAGGCAATGTGCGCATGCACGGCCTGCAAGGTGAAATCGACCGCCTGCACCGCGAAATCCAGGCCCTGGGGGCCGTGAATCTGGCCGCGCTGGATGAGTTGAGCCTGGCGCGTGAGCGCAAGACCTTCCTTGATGCGCAGATGGACGATCTGACCAAGGCCATGAATACTTTGGAAGAAGCCATCCGCAAGATCGATGCCGAGACGCGGGATTTGCTGACCGGCACCTTCGACATCGTCAATCGCCATTTTGGCCGCATGTTTCCCGAGCTTTTCGGTGGGGGTCAGGCCAAGCTGGTGATCACCGGCGACGAAATTCTCGATGCCGGGGTACAGGTGATTGCCCAGCCGCCCGGCAAGAAGAACCAGACCATTCACCTGCTCTCGGGCGGCGAGAAGGCGCTGACCGCGATTGCGCTGGTGTTTGCCATCTTCCAGCTCAACCCAGCGCCATTTTGTCTGCTGGACGAGGTGGATGCGCCGCTGGACGATGCCAATACCGAACGTTATGCCAAGCTGGTTTACAGCATGAGCAAGGGAACCCAGTTCCTGTTCATCAGTCACAACAAGATTGCCATGGAGATGGCCGAACAGCTGATTGGTGTGACCATGCAGGAACAGGGCGTTTCACGAATTGTTGCGGTGGACATGGAGTCCGCCCTGTCCATGGCTGAGCTATCCTGAGCCCGGTCATCCCCTATTGAAGAACCGTTTTCTCACATGAGTAACTTGCAAATCAGTCTGGCCGTCCTGGGAGTGGTGCTGTTGGCGCTGATCGTTGCCTACAACTCCTGGACTGCCCGCCGTAACGCGCCCAGGCGGGCCGAGCCTGAGGAAGAAAGCACAGATCCTCAGCGCCTCGAGCCCGGAATGAACACCGTCGGTCATGGTGCGGACCTGACCAAATACCAGCATGAGCCCGTGCTGGGGGATTTCGGCAAGGCCATTCCCGGTACCGAGCCCCTGCAGTTGCCCGAGTCCGCAGGTCGCTTTGCCGAAGCCGATGCCGAGCTGGCCCGTCTGGTAGCGCGCGAAGCCCATGAGGAAGCGCAGCGCCAGGAAGCCCTGGCGGCCGCCCAGCACAAAGCCGAGGAGACAGAGGCTGTGCAAGAGGTGACCGCTCAGCGCACGGATGCGGGCATTGCTGCCGTGACTGAGCAGGCCGCACAAGCAGTGGAGCCCATGCTGACGGATGCTCCTTTGGCAGCGTCGATTCCTCCCGCCCCGTCCGTGGAGCGTCGCGGCCATCTGGATGCGTTGATCGATGCGATTGCTCCGATTACCGTGGCCCAGATTGTTCCTGGTGAAGTGGCCTTGCAGGCCCAGCCCAGCACCCGCCGTGCCGGCAACAAGCCTTTTGCCATTGAAGGCATGAACCAGGACAGCAAGCAGTGGGAGCCGTTGCAGACCGGCCAGCGCTATCTGGGCTTTCAGGCAGGTGTCCAACTGGCCAACCGTACCGGTGCACTCAACGAGATAGAGTTTTCGGAATTCGTCACCAAGGTGCAGCGCTTTGCCGATGCGCTGGGAGCCATGGCCGACGTGCCCAATATGCTCAATGAGGTCTCGCGGGCACGCGAGCTCGATCAGTTCGCCAGCGAGCATGATGCGCAGCTGAGTTTTATGCTGCGTGCGCGTCAGGCATCCTGGAGTGCTGGTTATGTGCAGCAAAATGCCCAGCGCCTGGGCTTTGTCATCACGCCCATGCCGGGCCGCATGGTGCTTGCCTCGCCCATCCAGGGCCTGCCGCCGGTGCTGGTGCTGAACTACGATCCCCAGGCCGCCATGGGCGATGATCTGGATCAGTCAGTCGTGCGCGAATTCCTGCTCAGCCTGGATGTGGCCCAGGTGCCGCGTGGACAGCAGCCGTTTGCGCACCTGCGTCAGGTGGCGGAGCAACTGTGCCAGACCATGGACGGCGTGCTCTGCGACCAGAACGGCTATCTGCTGCCGGTCTCGGCGCTGGACCCGATTCAGCACGATCTGGAGCTGCTCTACGACAAGCTGGACAGCGCGGAGCTGTCGGCCGGCTCACTTCTCGCCAGAAGGCTTTTCAGCTAAAACAAACAGGGCCAACGATGTTGGCCCTGTTTATCTCAGACATTGAATTTCCAGCGGGCAGAGCATGACCGAGAATTTAGACCTTTTTTCCGCTGAACCCCAGGGCCAGAAGCCATCGACAGCTATCAATGCCGGGGTGCCCGAAAGCGTGACGAGCAAGGCTGCAGCATTGCGCGCCCAACTCCATCAATGGGCACATGAGTACTATGTGCTTGATGCGCCCACGGTTCCCGACGGGGAATATGACCGCGTCTATCGGCAGCTCGAAGCGCTGGAGGGGGCTTACCCCGCACTCGTTACGCCGGACTCTCCGACGCAGCGCGTGATCGGTGCGGTGCTGGACGGTTTGACTCCGGTTCGCCATGCCGTGCCGATGCTGAGCATCCAGACAGAGACCGATAACGAGGCCACGGGTGCGATTGCGTTCGACCAGCGTGTGCGCAAGGAGCTGGGGCTGGATGAATCCGCTGCCGCCATCGAATATGTGGCCGAGCCCAAGTTCGATGGCCTGGCCATGAATCTGCGTTATGAAAATGGCCGCCTGGTGCAGGCCACCACGCGCGGCGATGGTGAGGTGGGGGAGGACGTAACGCACAATATCCGTACCATTCGCCAGATTCCACTGTCCCTGTCCGCGGGCCGCAATGTGCCGCCCGTGGTTGAAGTGCGCGGCGAGGTGCATATGGCCAAGGCCGATCTGGAAAGGCTCAATGCGCGCCAGCAGGCCGCAGGTGCCAAGACCTTTGCCAATCCGCGCAATGCGGCGGCCGGATCGGTCCGTCAGCTCGACTCGAATATCGCGGCTCAGCGTCCTCTGTCGTTCTTCGCCTACGGTCTGGGCGAGATCACGCCGCCGGAGCAGGGCGGGCCGGACTTCGGCACGCACTACGCCATGCTGCAGATGCTGAAATCCTGGGGCTTTCCGGTTGCACCTCAAGTCAGTATTGCGCTGGGTGCTTCTGAACTGGTCGCGTTTCACGAGCGCATCGGCGCCGAGCGCGCCAACCTGCCCTATGAAATCGACGGCGTGGTCTACAAGGTCAACAGCCTGGCCCTGCAGCGTCAGCTGGGCTTCAAGTCGCGCGAGCCGCGCTGGGCCGTGGCACACAAATATCCGGCGCAGGAGATGCCTACGCTCATGGAAGCCATCGATGTGCAGGTGGGGCGCACGGGCAAGCTGACGCCCGTGGCGCGCCTGGCTCCTGTGCAGGTGGGCGGTGTGGTGGTGACCAATGCCACGCTGTCCAATCTGTTCGACATCCGCAAGAAAGGTGTGCGCGTGGGCGATCAGGTCATCGTGCGTCGCGCGGGCGATGTGATTCCCGAGGTGGTGGGACGGGTGCCAGGCAAGCGGCCTGCTTATGTGCCCAACTTCCGCATGCCCAAGACCTGTCCCATCTGCGGCAGCGAGGTGGTGCGCGAAAAAGGCGAGGCCAATCACCGCTGCACGGGCGGCCTGTTCTGTGGCGCGCAGCGCAAGGAAGCAATCTTGCACTTTGCTCATCGCCGTGCCATGGACATCGAAGGTCTGGGCGACAAGCTGGTCGACCAGCTCGTGGATGCCCAGGTGGTGCGCGTGCTGCCTGACCTTTACCGGCTGGGTCTGAGCTCGCTGGCAGCGCTCGATCGCATGGCCGAGAAGTCGGCCCAGAACGTGCTGGCTGCCCTGGAGAAATCCAAGCACACCACGCTGCAGCGCTTTCTGTTTGGTCTGGGCATTCGCAATGTAGGCGAATCCACGGCCAGGGATCTGGTCAAGCATTTCGGCAAGCTCGACGCCATCATGGACGCCAGCGTTGAGGAGTTGCTGCAGGTCAAGGATGTCGGGCCGGTGGTGGCCGACAGCATTCACACCTTTTTTGCCCAGCCCCATAACCGCGAGGTGGTGGAGCAACTGCGCGCCTGCGGTGTGCACTGGGAGGAAGGCGAGCCGGCCGAGAAGGCGCCTCAGATTCTGGCTGGGCTGACCGTGGTGCTGACCGGCACCTTGCCCACGTTGGGCCGCGACACCGCCAAGGATATGCTGGAGGCAGCGGGTGCCAAGGTTTCGGGTTCGGTCAGCAAAAAGACCAGCTATGTGGTCGCAGGGGCGGAGGCGGGCAGCAAGCTGGCCAAGGCCGAGGAGCTGGGCGTGCCTGTGCTGGACGAAGCTGGCATGCTGGCACTGCTAAGGGGCGAGCAGCCCGGTTGAGTCGACTGTAGAAGCAGCAAGGAGGGCCACATGAATAAATTGCGACGCAAACCCGTTGTGGGCCTGGCCCTGGGCAGCGGCTCCGCAAGAGGCTGGGCGCATTTTGGCGTGCTGCGCGCGCTGCGCGAGGCCGGTGTCAGCCCCGACGTCATCTGCGGCACTTCCATTGGCTCATTGGTCGGTGCAACCTATGCGGCCGGAGAAATGGATGCCTTCGAGAGCTGGGTGCTGGGCCTGGGCAAACGCAAGGTCTTCGGCTTCATGGACTTCAATCTGGGCGGCGGATTGCTCAAGGGCGAGAAGATCCTCGAGTTCTGGCGCGAGAATTTCGTCCAGGAAACCGTGGAGCAACTGAGCATGCCGTTCGGCTGCGTCGCCACCGATCTGCAGACAGGTGCCGAGGTCTGGCTGCGCAAGGGCTCGATTGCCGAGGCTGTGCGCGCGTCCATCGCCTTGCCCGGCCTGTTCACGCCCGTGATGCGGGAGGGGCGACTGCTGGTCGATGGCGGTTTGGTCAACCCGGTGCCGGTGTCGCTGGCGCGCGCTATGGGCGCTGACATCGTCATCGCCGTCGATTTGAATGCCGACATCATGCGCAGGCATATGAAGCCCGTGGACATGAGCGAGAGCGAGCTCAATCTGCATGCCCGTGAGCTCAAGGTCTCGCAACTGCATCTGGAAGAGGAAGAGCCCCCGGTACCGCTGGGCCAGATTCCCGAAGCTCTGGCGGCGAATGGCTCACCGCTCGGTTGGACGGGCGCATGGAAGCGCAGCATGACGAGCGTGAAGACATTGTCCTCATCCGTCATGCGCAGGGGGCGCAAGGGGGAGGGAGATGTCGAGGACGATGCTTCTGCGCCTGTGCCCTCGCTGGTCAATGTGGTCATGGCCAGTGTCAACATCATGCAGATGCGCATCACCCGCAGTCGTATGGCGGGTGACCCGGCCGAGGTGCTGATTGCTCCGCGCCTCTCGCATGTCGGGCTGATGGACTTCTACCGTGGGCGCGAGTCCATCGATGAGGGCTATGCCGCAACCCAGCTGGCATTGCCTGCGCTCAAGGACTGGGGTCTTTAGCCCGGGGCGCACGCGGCTCTGGAGTGCCGAGGACGCAGCCTGCTCAGCTGCGGATATAGGTCCAGCCATCCTGCTGCATGCGGGCGATGGCTTCGACGGCGCCCATGGGCAGCACCTGAATATTGTCCGGTGCGCCGATGCCAGCATTCCTGAGCGTGTTGGGGCACAGCAGCACATGTGCCAGAGCCGGTCCCATGTCGTCCGGCTGCTCCAGTACGGCTTGAACGGCCTGGGCATTGACGACAATCCAGACCTCCAACTCAGGGTTGGCGGCTTTCAGGTTCTTGAAGTTGCCGCGTGCGCGCAGCAGTGCTTGCGTGCTGGGGGCGTGCAGCACGATGCGAGTGTCGGGGTGCAGGGCGGGCAGCAGGGTGTTCCAGTCGGGTTGGCTCATGGTATTTGGGCAGATTTGCTATCGAAATGATAGCTTTTTGCAAATTCTGTGTAAGGCTATGCGGCGGTTTGAATCCTAATGTGCGGGCGACTTGGCAGGAGCTTTGTCCATCAGCTCGTCCAGCAGCCCGGGAGGCATGCCGGTGCGGATCTGCACCACTCCCTGGGCATTCTTCCAGATCGTCGCGGGTGTGGCACGCAGGCCTGCATTGCTCATCAGCGCGGCGTTGTTGGTCAGTGCGTCGCGGGCCGACAGGGGGATGCGCTGCAGCGGTGCAATACCCAGGGCATCGGGATTCTTGCCATGAGCGTCGGCATAGGCCATGGCGTGGCTGGCAAGAGCTTGCTCGGGTGCCTTGGAGGCCAGAATGGCGGCAGCCTTGCCTTCGCTGCTGGGGCGCAGCATGCCCACCAGAATATGGCGCAACTGCAACTGGCCAGCTTGCACCAGTGGCCTGGCATCGCGCCAGAGCTGGTTGCAATAGGGGCAGTTGGGATCGGTGAACACGTAGGCGATGCGGGCGGCATCGGGCCTGCCGTCGCCAATCCAGTGCGTACGCTCTAGATCGGTCCAGAACTCCTGACCCATGGGCTTTTGCACGGCATTGTGCAAGGCCTTGGCGTTGACATCCTTGCCCTGGGCATCAATGACGGTGCCAATCACCCAGTGCTTGCCGTCAGGCATTCGGTAGATGGGAATGGGCTGCTGGTCGCGGTAGGCGGCCCAGGCCTTGAGGCCGCCGGAGCTCTGCATGGGGCCTACGATCTGCAGGCCTTGCTCGGCGAGAAACAGTGCTGAGGGCAGGTCGCTGCTTGCCGCACTGCTTGCTGCAGCGCTGCTGGCGGCAATCACGTCGCGGGTATAGGCGACGGCCACCACGGTGGCTGCGGCTGCAGCGAAGATGGGGAGCGTCAGCGCCGCCAATTGGCGTGACAGGGGCTGTAAACGTGGCACGATAAACCTTTGTCCATCTTGAGTCATGGGGCCTGTGTTGGAGGCGCAATGATGCGCAACTGCTCGCTCAGGCTGGCGCGGGAGAGCTCCCCCGTACGCGTGGACCGCAGGTGTCCGTTCGCGTCATAGAAATAGGTGGATGGCAGGGAGCGTTGCTGCCAGTGCTGACCGGCAAGCTGGTCGGGGTCCAGGAGCACCTGGGCAGGGGGCAGAGGCATGGACTGCAAATAGCGCAGCACTGCAGCGGCGTCTTCACCCTGGTTGATCCAGATGAAACGCACGCCTGGATGGTCTTTTTGCGCCTGGGCCAGTACCGGCATCTCGCGCTTGCAGGGTGGGCACCAACTGGCCCAGAGGTTGATGACCAGCGGTTGACCGCCGTAGCTGCGCAGATCCGTGGGCTGAGTGGCTGCGCTGACCAGCGTCAAAGAGGGGAGTGAAGACTCCGGAGGCTCAACCCAATTTCGCAGTGCGTAGGCTGCCATCAGGATGAAGGCACCCACACCCAGGGACTGCAGTACGCCACGTTTCAGGAGCGCATGGCTGCGGCAGCTCCAGGCTGCCCAGACAGCCGCCACCAGCAGTCCGGCCCAGAGGTTCCAGCCACCGTCGCGAATATCCAGAATCTGCAACACGCTGGCGGGAGATGCGCTCACGGGTGCCCAGTACTCGGGCCACCATTGCACGACGTAGGCCGTGCGCGCCGCCAACAGTCCAGCAAGCGTGGCCTGAAGCAGCAGAGTCTCTACAGGCTGATTGCTTTGACGCTGCCTGAGTCGCCCCCACCACTGGCTGGCAAGCAATGCCAGGAATGCGGCAAGAGCCATGGTGGGCAGAGCGAGAGGGCCTATCCGCACACTGGCGGGCAAGGCCAGTGCCTGCAACAAGCCGGGTTGAGCTGCTTCGGTATTGCCTTCGTTCAGGGCTGGAGTCGGGGCATCCGCATTCCTGTCCATGCCTGCTTGAGCGGCGCTGATGCTCTGCTGCTGTACCGGGTAGCAGATGCCTACCTCGGCACAGCCTTGCCATTGCAGCTCCAGCGGCCATTGCGTCGACCGTTCAGGCAGCGCGGCCTGAATGCGCAACTCCCGGTGAAAGACCTGCACACGGCCAAAAAAAGCATCGCTCAGGGTCTGACTTTCAGGAATCTTCAGCGGTATTGGCTGACCCTGAGCATCGAGTATGCGCAACTGGTCGCGGTAGAGATAGTGACCAGGGGCAATGTTCCAATGCAGCTCCAGCAGGCGGCTGCCATCAGCCTCTGTCTTGATGGCGCTTTGCTCGGGGCGGACCAGCTCGAAAGCCTGTTCTGCAGTCAGGATTTCGGGTTGCGCAGAGGGCTTGTCGGCATCCAGGCTGGGCAGGGCCAGCGGCTGTGCCCAGGCAGTCATCCCCGTCAGCAGGACTGAAAGCAGAACGAGGGCTGCGGCAGGGCGAAGAGACATGAATGGTGGAGGCTGAGCGTCTTGGATGAGGCAGTCGCGCATTTTGGGTGGAAGGGATTAAGTAGGGGTTAACGCTGCGAAAAGATAAATCTGCGATGCTCGGCCGATTCGGATAAACAAGGCGCGTAACGGGTACTCACATCTCTGGATGTGATGGTGCGGGTGGCGGTTGCGCAGTGAAAAAATGCATGTGCTGTTAGTGGAAGATAACGCTTTGGTCGCCAGCGGGGTGAAGGCGGGCCTGCAGCTACAGGGCTTTGGCGTGGACGTGGTGGGTTGCGCCAGCCAGGCTGATGCGGCGCTTAAATCCTCCCACTTCGATGTGTGTGTGCTGGATCTGGGGCTGCCCGATGAGGACGGTCTGCATCTGCTGGCGCGGTGGCGCCGGCAGGGGCTGGAGCTGCCGGTGCTGGTGCTGACCGCACGTGATGCAGTGGGCCAGCGGATCGAAGGCTTGCAGACCGGGGCCGACGACTATCTGGTCAAACCCTTCGATCTGCACGAGCTGGCGGCGCGGCTGCATGCGCTGCTGCGCCGGGCGGCGGGGCGTACCGTGGACTGGATTGTGCTGGGCGATGTCAAAGTGGATCTGGCCGCCGGCCAGGCCATGCGTGAGGGCAGCATCGTGGACCTGTCGCGTCGTGAATGGGCGTTGCTGCGCGCACTCCTGCAGTCGCCGGGGCGAGTGCTGAGCCCCGAGCAACTGCGCGACAGCCTCTATGGTTACAGCCTTGATGTGGAGAGCAACGCGGTCAATGTGCATGTGCACCATCTTCGTCGCAAGCTGGGCTCGGACATGGTGGAGACCGTGCGTGGCGTGGGCTTCAGATTAGGGCGCGTGCAGGCAGGCAGTTGCTGATGCGCAGCCTGCGGGTCCGTTTGCTGGTCTGGCTTTGTCTGGCGCTGTGCACTTTGTGGGGCGGTGTGGCCGCCTGGATGTTTGCCGGCATGAGGCATGAGTTGCGCTCCGTGCTCGACGACCGACTGATTGCATCGGCCCGCATGGTGGCAGGCATTGTCCACCAGTTCAAGCCGCACAACGCCAGTCCCGAGGACTGGGGTCCCATGCTCAATGTGGTGGCACGTGATGGTGTGGCTTGCGAGGTCAGCATGATTCGCAGCGAAGTGCATACCGCACCTGCGCATGATGCTATGGATTCTGAGGCAAATGCTGCGTCGGACGAAGTGGGCGGAAAGGCGGCTCGCCCTGCACTGATTCCTGCATCTCCGTTGGATGTGCCGCGCGCCGGAACCGTAAAGACCGACCGTTCCGGGGATTCCGCAAATACGGCTCCCGAGCGGGCGACCGAGCCTGCCGATTCTCATGTGCTGGCTCGCACTGCGGGTGCGCCCAGCTTCCAGGGGCCGCTGCCGCTGGGCTTCTCGAGCATCACCAAAGGCGGCAAGCCCTGGCGCACCTATGTGTTTGAGGAGCACGGTGTGCGCATTGCGACGGCCGACCGCATCGATGTGCGCGAGGGACTGATCCATGGTTTCGCCTACACCATCATCCTGCCCTTTGTGCTGGCGCTGCTGGCCAGCATGGTGTTGATGTGGTGGGGGGTGACGCGCGGGCTGCACCCTCTTGAGTCGCTGCGCCAGGAGTTGAGTGAGCGTCCGCCCGGAGATGATTCTCCCGTGGTGCAAGGCAGGCAGGTCAAGGAGCTGGCGCCACTGGTGCAGACCATCAATCACTTGCTGCAGCGTGTGCACAGAGCCATTGAGCGCGAGCGTCGCTGGAGCGACGATGCCGCCCATGAACTGCGCACTCCGTTGACTGCCGTCAAGACCCATGTGCAGGTGGCGCAGATGGCGGTGGCCAATGCGGGGTCTCAGATGGTGGCGTTGAGGGATCAGCCCGGCGCTGGCACAGTGAGTGCTGTTCCCAGGCCGATTTCGGAGACCGCGCAGTGGCAGATGACCCGGCAGGCGCTGGAGCAGGCGGGGGAAGGCGTGGAGCATTTGCAGCACACGCTTGAGCAATTGCTGCTCTTGGCCAGGCTGGATTGTCAGCCGGTGAGCGAATATGCAGGAGGTTCTCGTGCCATGGCTTGCGGTAGCGAACCCGCCTGTGCTTGGGAGGCTCTGGAAAAAGCCTGGGGGTTGGCCGCCACGGCCATTCCTTCGGGCTCGCAGCGCCTGCGCTGGTTGCCTCAGCAAGCCCTGAATGACGCCAGGCTGCAGGACTTGCGCGTGGCCGTGCCTCAGCCCCTGCTGGTGTCGGCATTGCGCAATCTGCTGGAAAATGCCTTGCGCTATGGGCGGCAGGCAGCTGACGAGCAGGGCGACTCCGCGGTGCTGCTGGGCCTGCGCCATATTCCGCAGCTGGCGCAGGTCGGCGGCGACAAGCTACAGGCGACGCTTGTGAATCCTGCCGGTTATGTGGAGTTCACGGTGGTCGACCATGGGCCAGGGCTGAGCAGCGAGGACTGTGCCGTGGCGACCCAGCGCTTCTGGCGCAAGCAGCATCAGGCCCATGGCAGCGGTCTGGGGCTGGCGATTGTGCAGCGCATTGCACAGTGCAGCGACGGTGAACTGGAGTTGCTGCCTTTGGCGCAGTGGCAGCAGCATAAGGGCTATGCGTTCGAGCCAATGCAAGACGGACTGGCGCCAGAAGCAGTGACGGGGCTGGTGGTGCGTTTATGCCTGCCGGTGAAGTCCTGTGCTGCGCCGCCTGATTAGTCAGCTTGGGGCAATTGTTTGCAGCATTAATTGGCTCTTAATCTTCTGTGGGTATCTTCGGGCAATGTGCTTGCTGTCATCGGGCTGCTTTGGCTCGCGACATGCTAGGTCAAACGTCGGCGTTCAGCAAACGCCTGATGTGCGGCAGATCTGAGCCGCTTAAACCTCCATTCCCAAGATGAATCGCTTGAACACAAAGACTCTGCCCCGGTCGTGGGTGGCTGTCGGCATTTCCATGCTGATGGCGACCAGCGCCTGGGCTCAAGAACCTGCTGCCGCCAAGGCTGCATTGAGCGGCAATGCCGCTGCCGGTGCAAAGATTGCTCAGTCTGGCTCGGCCGGCGGTGCGGCTGCCTGCGTCACCTGCCATGGTGCCAAGGGCGAGGGCCAGCCTGGCTTCCCCGCACTGGCGGGTCAGCACGCCGGTTACCTGGAGCGTCAGCTGAACCAGCTGGCGGCTGGTGCTCGTCAGTCGGCTGTCATGGCTCCCATGGCCAAGGCCTTGAGCGAGCAGGAACGCGCGGATGTGGCCGCCTATTACGCCAGCCTGCAACTGCCCATCAAGAGCGTGCGCGGTGCCTTGCCCGGCAAGAGCGACGATAGCGGTGCCTGGTTGGTCGAGCGTGGTCGCTGGGCCGACGGCATTCCTGCCTGTGCGCAGTGCCATGGTCCCGGTGGCGTGGGCGTGGGCAAGGACTTTCCGGCCATCGGCCATCTATCTGCCGACTATATGCAAAGTCAGATCGATGCCTGGAACAAGGGGCAGCGCGAGGCCGGCCCACTGGGACTGATGGGAGCTGTGGCCAAGAAGCTCACGGCCGATGACGTCAAGGCCGTTGCTGCGTACTACCAGCGCCTGCACAACCCCGCTGCTGCCGCAGCAACCACCAAGCCTTAAGAGTTCGGGAGTTGACAATGTCGGACAAACAACAAGCTGCTTCCAAGAGCTCCAATCTCGCTGAATACGCCGTGGTGGCCTGCCTGTTCGCAGGTCTGGGTGGCGCGCTCTGGTATGGCATGAGTATCAGCAGCCCCAAGAAAGCCGAAGAACCAGCCAAGGTGGCCGCGCCTGCCGCAGAAGCCAAGGCCGTGACAGTGGCCGCCAAGCCTGGCGAATTCACACCTCCCGGCGTCAGCGACTACCCGGAAGGCCCCATGGGCGAGTGGGTGCGCCGTGGCGAAGCGATCTTCACACGCACCCCGGTCAATGCCGTAGGCTTCTCGGGCAACCCGCTGAGCTGCACCAATTGCCACCTCGATGCGGGTCGTTTGAAGGGCGCTGCCCCCATGTGGGGGGCATACCCCATGTATCCGGCCTATCGCAAGAAGACCGACCATGTGGACACTTTTGCCGAGCGCGTGCGCGGCTGCTTCATGTACTCCATGAATGGCAAGGCGCCGGACGACGGCCATGACATTCTGGTGGCACTGGAGTCCTATGCCTACTGGATGGCTCAGAAGGCCCCCACGGGCGAGAAGTTGCCTGGTGCAGGTTTCAAGAAGGCGGGAAAGCCCGAAGAGACTCCCACCTATGAAGCCGGTGCCAAGGTTTATGAAGCCAAGTGCGCGCTATGCCATGCTGCGGACGGCAAGGGCCAGTTTGTCGGCGATGTGGCCGTGTTCCCGCCGCTGTGGGGCAAGGACTCCTATAACTGGGGTGCGGGCATGCATGACATCGACAAGGCTGCCAACTTCATCAAGAACAATATGCCTTACGGCAATGCAACGCTGAGCGATCAGGAAGCCTGGGATGTGGCGACATTTATCAACAGCCAGGAGCGTGGCCAGGATCCTCGCTTCAACGGCAATCTCCAGGCAACGGCCGAAAAGCACCATGGCACATACTCCATGTACGGCAAGGAAGTGAACGGCAAGCTGCTCAAGGGTCTGTAAATGGACGCTTGATCGGAGTCCGCTGGATGCCACTCAAGGCCAGCCCTGTAGTCGGGGCTGGCCTTTTTGATGATCGGGGTCGTCAGAATGCGTGTCCAGCTAAGTAGTCGTCGAGCCATCGGCGGTACGTTGCGCCCTGTTCACGGGGCCCAGGGCTTGCAGGGCTGAACAAGATCCATTGAATCTGCACTCAAACGCAGACTCGGAAAGCACGGAAAAATCACTTTTTGATAGTCGTAAAAAAGCCCGGCGAGCCGGGCTTTTGCAATGGTAGGGCTTGAAAGGTCAGGCCATGAACAGGTAGTGATCCACGAGCAGGGCGAGAAACAGCAGGCTCAGGTGAAGCAGTGAAAAACGGAAGGTGCGGCGCGACAGCTCGTCCGAGTAATTGCGGTACAGGGCCACGGCATAGGCGATGAAGCCTGCACCCAGAACGACAGCCGCGAACAGGTACAGCCAGCTGCTCATGCCGTACATGAAGGGCAGCAGACCGGCCGCAAACAGCACAACGGTGTAGAGCAGAATCTGCAGGCGCGTGTATTCGCTGCCATGGGTCACGGGCAGCATGGGCAGGCCGGATTGGCGATAGTCCTCCACGCGGTACAGGGCCAGGGCCCAGAAGTGGGGCGGAGTCCAGAGGAAGATGATGAGGAACAGAATCAGTGCCTCGGGGCCGACATTGCCTGTCATGGCGGCCCAGCCCAGCACGGGCGGCATGGCGCCTGAAGCCCCGCCGATCACGATGTTCTGTGGCGTGGCTGGCTTGAGAACCACGGTGTAGATCACCGCATAGCCGACAAAGGTGGCCAGTGTCAGCCACATCGTCAGAGCATTGGTCCAGACCAGCAAAATCGTGGCGCCAATCATGCAGAGAATGGCCGAGAAGGCCAGTGCCTGCTGACTGGAGAGTTCGCCGCGCGCCGTGGGGCGCCAGGATGTGCGCTTCATCTTGGCATCGATATGACGCTCCACCAGGCAATTGAAGGCCGCAGCGGCAGCCGCTACCAGCCAGATGCCGGCGCAGGCAACGCCCATATGTATCCACTGATTGGCCGTTGGCCAACCGGGAACGGCCAGCACCATGCCGATCAGGGCGCAGAACACGATGAGCTGCACCACGCGAGGCTTGGTCAGTGCATAGAACTGGCTGATTCGCGAGGTGTTGTTCAACAAGGATTCACTTTGACTCATGCAATCACTCTTTTACGCTATGCCTCAGGCTGGGCGGCGCGCCATTTCGAGCCCGGGGGCGGCGACGGCATTTGCGCGCGTCACGGCCAGACTCCAGACCACAGTCGTTACCAGGGCCGCGGCTCCACCGGTGTGGAGCACGGCCGCAACCAGGGGCCAGTCCAACACCACATTGGACAGACCCGTCAAAACTTGCAGCACTGCAAAAAATCCCAGCAGCCGGCGCTGCTTGGCCAGTGCAGGAGCATGGTGCAATGCCCACCACAGAGCAGCCAGTGCCAGAACCACCACATAGGCCGCCAGACGGTGGGTGTAGTGAATGGCGGTCAGCGCTTCGAAGCTGATGTTGCTGCCGTCCTTGAGCATGCCCAGAGGGCGCCAGATCTGCAGTGCTTCGGTAAAATTCATGGCTGGCCACCAGCTCTCCTGACAGCCGGGGAAGGTCGTGCAGGCCAGCACAGCGTAATTGGTGCTGACCCAGCCGCCCAAGCTTACCTGGGCAATGAGCAGTGCCAGGCAAAGCCACAGCACGATGCGCAAGCCTCTGGCGATCAGGGCCGGAGAGCGGCCAGCTTGCTGCTGGCTCAGGCCCGATGCGGGAATGGCCAGCAATGCCAGCAAGCCAGTGCCGCCCAGCAGGTGCAGGGTGACGATGGCCGGAAACAGTTTCATGGTGACCGTCAAGGCGCCGAAAGCGCCCTGTATGCAGACCCATACCAGAGCCAGAGTCGGCCACCAGGGGTTGGCAGCGCCTCTGAAAGAGGTGTGTTGACCCGTTAGCCTGGCCGCCCGTGCCTGCTTCCAGCTCATGACCGTCATGGCAATGATGAGCACGCCGACCGTGGTCGCCAGATAGCGGTGAATCATTTCCACCCAGGCCTTGCCATGGGTGACCGGGCCGGTCGGCATGGCTGCTTGCGCTTCGGAGATCTGGGCATGGGCGGCGATAGGACTGGCCGTGCCATAGCAGCCTGGCCAGTCAGGGCAGCCCAGGCCCGAGTCTGTCAGACGTGTGAAGGCGCCGAATAGAACCAGATCGAAGGTCAGGAACAATGTCAGCACGCATAGCGCCTGAAGGCGCCTGCCGGAACCCGAGCTGCGATTGCGCCACCAGACCCAGCACAAAGGCCCCAGGGCCAGCGCCAGACCGAAAGCCATCAGCTCCAGCGCAGGAGCCAGGTCATAAAGCTGCTGCTCTGTCATGCCGCAGCCCCGCAGGCCGGCTTCCATCGTCCAGCCGCCTGTGCTTCAGACAGGGCGCGGCGGTCAGCGGCCAGGAAAAAATCGCAGAAGCAAAGCGGCATGATTCGGCAGGGGCGGTCAGTACTGAGCCAGTATTTACAGAAATTATTGAAGATCTTGGTCAAGCGCAAAAACGAGAGGAACCAGCTTGCCCGCAGCGAGCCTTGCGTGCTCCAGAGCCAGGACTCTGCTCGACGCTTGGAGCGGCAGTTGAATGCAGGCTCTTTGATCGCGCACAATTTTACCCATGTGATTTGAGGCTAGGCAGTCGTGACCGGAGTGTCCCTAACAATGAGGAAGAAAGGCTTGTTCTCAATACCCTGCTCTCGGGAAAACTCCGAGGCAAAAAATTGCCAAAATGCTCCGATAGCGCATCACCCACTGCCCAGCCACAGACTCTACCAGCGGGCCGTGCTGCTCGCCGCGCGGTGGCACCCAGCCCACGGAGCGCCCTTGCGTGGCGCCGCACTCCTCAAAGACTGTCTTCTGCAGGACATCCTCCAGCACCTGCATATCGCCTTGTCAGCCCTTGGCAATGCGGTAAATGGTCATGCTCTTGAACAGCAGGACTCCAGAAAAGAGAAAGCCACCGGATCGGTGGCGGGGTGCTTGGAGTAGGGCGCTGCGGTCACGGCAGCACCTTCAGGCATTGCACGGTCTTTTCGTCCAGCCATTCGGCATGCATGCCGGGGCAGGCGCACTCGCACTCGTCGCGCAGGCTCTGGGCGATGGTCTGGTGCTCATCTGCCTGGGCATCTGGTACGGCCAGCCATGCAAAACCCAGGCAGATGGCAACGATCAAGATCAGGGCTTCAAGTAGCTTTGTCGTGTTTTCATCCCTTAGCGCCTATGCAGAAAGCGCGAGCAGCTATCAAATTTGAATTATCAGATGGGCCCCGCCTCAGGCGTGAGCGCCATGACCACGGCCGCGCCGACCAGGCAGAATAGGCCGAAGCCAGTGAGTGCCCATTGCGCGGCGAGCAGTAGCTTGGTGGTGTGGGCAGTGGTTGGAGTCGAATGCATGGAGTCTCCTGTGGGCAAAGAAAAAGCCCGTGAGCGTTGGCTGCGGGCTTTGGTTGAGAGTGGCGCTTTGCGCGGTGATTAGGTGGTCAAGTTCATGTCGCACCGCTGGAGCTGCGCTGGTCAATTGGCTCGATTAGCTTGATATGCTGACAAGTCATCAGAATTAATGGGGAAGCTATGTCGAGTTTGGGATCGATCGCGCTTGTCGTTGGTGGAGCATTGAGCGCGTTTGCCGCTTTAGCGCATTTGGTGTGTATCGCAATTGGCGCTCCCGCATACCGGGTAATGGGAGCGAGTGATCGGATGGTCCGAGCTGCCGAGCAAGGCAAACCTCGGCCAGTACTGATAACGCTTTTCATCGCAATGATATTGTTCATCTGGGCTGGCTACGCATTGGCAGGGGCTGGCGTCATTGAGCCTCTGCCGCTAACCAAACTCGCTCTCACAGCTATCTGTGCTGTGTATCTGGTGCGGGCGGTTGCTTTCCCATTTCTCAAGCCGGTGTTCCCTGAAAACACGCAGACTTTTTGGCTGGTGTCATCTGGCATCTGTCTTGTGATTGGGCTGTTTCACTTGGTTGGCCTCGTTGAGTTGTGGGGCGCGCTCTAAGCATTTTTCTGATCAGCATGCAGTGCCTTGCACAAGCGCTCTTGATGACAAAAGAAAGCCCGCTAGCGGTTGCTGCGGGCTTGAATAAAGAGCCGGTGACCCTTTCGGGCCATGCCTGGGGAAGAGGTCAGAAAGGGAGGGAGGAAAGATCCCAGGCCCGGCGTAACAGGTAGATGGGGTCGAATTCTGCTTGATGCTTTTCAGGCGATCAATAGGAGTTCGGCTTACCTAAAACAGGTGGTGTGCCATCTGGTGTGGCCACTCTCGCCACGCCGCGAAGATCGCGCCGAGTTCCTAATTGACGGCAACACAGGCGAAGTCCAGAGTTGCCGTACCTGCTTGAGTGGTCACGCCAGATAGCCCCCGCTACTTTCCCGGGGTGTTCATGATGGGCACCTAAGACAGGTGCGATTACCCTCTTGCAGTATTCCGCCAATCCCTTGCAGGCCTGGTTTGTAAGAACCGGGGAGCCGACCCCCGGTACCATCAAGAAAAAGAGTGGATCACCGGGCTTTCGGTCTGTCGGTGGCGGCATCTCGGATTGCCAAACTCCACGGCCGGTTGCAGTTTTTCAGCGTCGCGCTCTTTCTGGATGGCCCCGCTATAGCCCTGTGGGATAGGGCACATGCATGCCACATGCTGGCTAAGCGCTCACATTTCAGAATCTCCAGAAGCAAAAAAGCACCTTGTGGTGGCTTCGGTGCTCTTCGCTAACCCATTGGCAACGCAGCTTGTCAGTGGTGCATCAGAAAGTACTGACCTTTGCCGCTATTGCCTACGTTGCTGCTGCTGCTCTTCCTCATTCTTTTCTTTCGGGACACGAGGCTTGTCTTGTTGCTGTGGAGCTGGTAGCCCATCGGTAACAAAAAACATCAGTTTCAAGGTGTCCCAAAAGGTTGGGGTAGAGATGGGAATGGGGTTACCTGACAAATAGAGCTCCGGTCTAAGGTGGCTGGTCAAGATTGACTGCCTTGTCCCAAGGTACTCTTTTAAATGACCTTAAACGGTGCCCTTGAAAAATAGACGCTCGCCATGTTGTCGAATCTGCAGCCGCGATCAGTCGATGAAGCCAAGGTCGCGCAGTGCTTCAGTCTCCTGGGTGTACTCAGCGTCCTTGATCAGCAGCGTGCCGTCTGGGCCATAGATATTGCGCTGGGGCACACCCATGGCCTGCGCAACGCGTTCGACTCTGTAGCCGTGTCGCTCCCAAATTTCGGTGGTGTTTATGCGTGTCATGGATTCACTTTACCCAAACCGAAGCCCCGCAAGCAATGCTCTGGTTTGCGCCCTGATTTCGCTCAGGGGCTGGCGCTGCTTGCTGGGTGGGCTTCCCGCTCTACTGCAGCCGCCCTGGCATTGAAGGCTGCCCTGTGGCCTATGACAACTATCGATTGCTTGAGCACGGAGGGCGCGAGGCCCACTGCGAGTACGGCATTGAAGCCGCCGCTTCACGCGCGAACAGATCCTGAAGGCCGGGCTCTGGTCCAGGAAGCTGCCCATGTGGGCCTGAGAAGTGTAAGAGCGAATATCCTGAAGCATCAATGAATTCCACAAAAGCAAGGCACACCTCTGGAACATCGACACACCGCGTCCGTGATGGGGCGTGGATCTTGGCACCACGGAGGAAACGCCGATGCTCATGTTGGTGTTTGAAGCAATCAGGCAGATCAACGATGCCGGCGGCGAGCCCACGCGCGAGCGCATTGTCGCCATGACGGGGCTGAAACTCACCACGGTGGATGACCAGATCAAGGTGCTGCGAGGCGAGGGCATGATCAGCCCGCATAAGCAGTGCTACTGGCCGCTGCACCAGCATGTGAAGTTGTCAGTGTCATGGAGGACATGCTGAGCAGCATCCGTGATTGCTCCATGGCAATGATCGGCATTGATCTGGTGTTCTCGACCTTCTACAGCAAAACCTTCGCAACCTGGCATGAGCGTCTGAAAGCCGCCATTGAAACCGTTGGCAAGTCCGGTAAGGACTGGCTTGACGCGCTGCGCAACAGCTCTCGCTACAAGGTCTGTGTGAACACTGCAGCAGCCGCCAACCGCACCCGCGTGCAGATGGCCTTAGCAGGTATCTAAAAATGAAGCCCCATATGGGGCTTTATTTAAAAGTTGCCTTTTTCGTGAAGTCTTTGAATCTCAGAATCCATACCGCGTGGATTCAATTTAAGGATGTTTGAGATTCTCTGTGTATTCTGGTTGAAAAATCTGCAATACCCCTCTTTTTGTGCTTCATCCAAGCGCGGCGTTTTGAGGGTGAAGTCTGATAAACTATCCTGATGCGCCTTGATGTAGTAATCGGGAATTTTTATATCTGCTGCCAGGGTTTTAATCAAGGTTTCAATATTTTCTTTGGTTTCTTGACATATTTGAGGAAGCTGTGGGGCTGGTGTGCAGCAGGCTGCGAAAGTCAGGACAACTAAAGGGTAAAGCAGTAACTTCATAAAAAATCTTCAACAAACCTTGGTAATGAATCAATTCAGCCGCGCACGGAAATATGCGCAGCTCACACCTTGCGTGAAGGATAACCATGTTCAACCTGCTTCCCGGTATCGGCCTGTTCCTGGACAAGCCCAATCGCGAGCGGAACATGACGGAAATCATTGGGCCTGCTGGTGATCTTGTGGCGCGCGGCTTTGGCGGAGCGCGCCAGGCGGCAAAGGGTGTGGCGAATTGGGATGCATCTGCTGTTGGCAGAGGGATGCTGGAATGGGCGCCCACCGCAGTGAGCAACCTGGCCAAGGGTGCCGACATGGCGGCCACGGGCATGTACCGCGACACCAAGGGCTACAAGGTGATCGATACGACTCTGGCGAAAGCGATCGGTTTACAGCCCAAGAGCGTGGCTGAGGTGCAGGAGGCCAATCGCTTCATGCAGCGCAGCAAGTCGTTCTATATCCAGACCAGCTCTGACATCAAGGCGCAATGGGCAGACGCGCTATGGCGCAAGGACGAGGCCGCCGTGCAGCGGGTGCGCGAACGCCTGGCGGCGTGGAATCGCGACAACCCCGAGCAGCCCATTGTGGTGAAGATGCCGGATGTGTGGAAGCGCGTGCGCGAGATGGGCCAGGACCGCAGCGACCGGTTGAATCCGCCACCCTAAGAAGTCATATGGCATCAATCGTCAAACCTCAGTAGCTGGGTGATATTCTGTTGTAGTCTCTTGTCTGGTGAGTGTCCTCAGATAGGAGCGAGATCAGTGCAATCCTCAAATATTAATCGATTATGAATATTCGTCGCGCCAAAGCGGAAGATGCAGAAGCAATAAGTGCGCTAATCAATACCTTCGCTGATCGTTTTACATTAGATTCCGATGGGATTGGTGCTGAGCGCTTCCTGGATTCGATCACGCCATTGGGCATCGAGAGCATTGTCACCGCTCTAAACTTCTACTATTTGATTGCAGAAATTGATGGGCACCTGGCAGGCGCTGTCGCATTGCGAGATGGCCGTCATCTTTTTCACCTCTTCGTTGCACCAGAATATCAACGCAGCGGCATGGCCCGCACGCTTTGGCTTGCAGTGAAAAAAGGGGCTTCGGATGGAATTGAAGCCTTTACTGTAAATTCGAGCGTCAACGCAGTTCCCGTATACGAGAGATTCGGGTTTAGGACGACTGGATTGCGCACTGAAATGAATGGTATAGCCTTTGTGCCGATGAAAGCAGATGTCACGGCGAGCTCGCTCTAGGGATGCAATCAAGCTCTCCTGTGCGGAATCACTGTTAGAAATGGAAGCAAAGGCGGCTGTATGCCCGACCGGTGAAAGGCTGTTTCTTGCCGGTGGGAGAGTGGCGAGAAGACCCAGCGCGGCCAGTCAATCTGGTGATTGACGTTGGCATCTAAAGCCCGTGCGAACCCATTGCTGCGATATAGAGTTGAAGCTGAGGCTTAACTGTTCAGACGGCGATTGTCGGCTGCTGGCCGAACTGCGACTGTCGCTGTTCGAGCCATCGCGGTCAGACATTTCACCGACTCTTGTAAATGACGTCACTCATGTATTTGTTTAAATCGCGAAAATCCTGAACAGTCCAGGCGTGAGGGGCCAGCCTCATCCCGTTCTCCCGCAAAGTTCTCGGAATCAGGTCTCCATTCGGACGAAGTATCACCGATGAGACAATAACGCCCGGATACTCATCGAGACGCTTTTTGAAGGCAGCAGCTGTGAGATCGGGCGTTGGAGGAGTGCTTCGCTTGGCCAATGGCCCGGTGCCCTTGATATCTGCACCGTGGCACATCGCGCATCTCTGCGTGTAGAGATTTTTCCCATTGCTGTTCTGCGCGAAGGATGGTGATGGTTGGCTCAATACCAGCGCTCCAAGAGAAGCGATGAATAACGCTCTTGCTTTCATATTGCCTTGTCATATCACGCAGATTGCTCCGCCGAGTATAGCTTGAAGGCTCACTGAACCTAGCCCATCCTCGAATGAGGGTGTGCGCACGAAGTCAAAGCAAACAATACATTCACAAGACGATTCATGTTGAAAAAATTCACCGTTGGTCTGTTGCTGCTCGCGGCCTCATCAATAATGTTCGCAGAGACGCGAGCTGGTCCTGCGATCACGATAAATTTCGATTATCGCCCTGAGGATTACAAGCGTGTCTGGGTCTTATGGATCCGCCTAGACAAGGCTTTGAGGCGTTCTGGAGCGGGTGAACTGAATGAGCCAGAGCTTCACGCGGATGGCAACGACGGGTACTTTGGTATTCGTGGGCAAGATGCTGAACGACTATACCGAATAGTCGCGCCGATCCTGAAGTCGTCAGCGTTGATGCAAGGGGCCGAAGTCACAAAGAGGTCGGCCACGGGCCAGTTTGTTTTCTCGATACAACAAGGGCGCTAAATCGCGACATTGGGCATGGATATGCAAAGCGTTAATTTAGCCACACGCTGCATGCGAGGAGTCACCTGCCGCCGATACATGGCGTGGCCCTTCGACTGCCCCTTCCGCCTACATTGAGCGACCGATCTTGGCGCTTTTGCCATTCAGGAACTAGACCGTGAATGCATCGGAACAGCCTGAGACGGTCGCCTGTGGGAATACCTCCAAGGACAGCTACTGGCCGTTAGCGACTGTTTGCAGTACCCCTCTAGGGTTCGACCGTTGAACCTGGTTTCGGAACACTCCGGGGCATGAAAAGAGCTATCGCATCAATGCTGGCTCTGCCGGGCATTCACCTGCATCTGAGTGCCAAGCAAAAACAGGACATCGCCATCGCGGCAGTGCAAACCACGCCAGGAGCCGCATCGGCCGGTGCAGCGCGGCTGGGCGGGCTTCCTCTCTGCGCGAAAAACGCCTGCAAAGACGCAATGTTCAAGGGATTGGCTTTGCCTAGTGAGCAGAAAATATGTGCTTCTGTGCAGGTTCAAAAATGAAAATTTCAACACGATTAATCTTGCTGGTGGGCGTCATGTCCATGCTACTTCTGGGCATCGGCCTACTTGGCCTACGTGGTATGGGGGGCAGCAACGATGGCCTGAAAACTGTGTACGAAGATCGCACAGTGGCACTAGGGAAGCTGGGACAAATCCAAAGCCTGATGATGACCAATGCTTATCTGGTCAGCGCTGCAACGCTGGATGCGAGTCCAGAGGTGGTCAAAGAGCTCACCAGTGCGGTTGAGGCAAACATAGGCAAGATCACCCAGACTTGGAACGAGTACATGGCCACCTACCTCACACCGGAGGAGGCCGTGATTGCCAAAAAATTTGCCGAGGCCCGCGGCAAGTACGTTAGTGAGGGTCTGAAGCCCACAGTGGCGGCTCTCCGTGCAGACAATATGCAGGAGAGCCAGCGCATGTCTAACAAGGTTCTGCGGGCGCTATACGCTCCCGCGAAAGAACAAATAGACGCGTTGATCCAGCTGCAATTGGATGTGGCCAAGTCGGAATACGATGGCGCGTTGGAGCATTACGCTTCAGTGCGCATGTTTTCCACGGCGTCGATCGTTCTTGGACTGCTGTTTGCTGTCAGCATCGGATACTTCCTCATCACTGGGATTTCGCGCTCTCTCAAACAGGCCGGAGATCTTTCCCGCGCTATTGAAGCTGGCGACCTGAGTGCGCAGGTGACGATCACTGGCAAGGACGAGGTTGCCAGCCTGCTGCATACCCTGGTGGCCATGCGTGACAGCCTCACCCGAGTGGTATCCAGCGTGCGCCAGGGAGCGGAGGGCGTTGCCACGGCGAGCTCGGAGATCGCTGAGGGTAACCAGGATCTCTCTGCCCGTACCGAAAGCCAGGCTAGTGCGCTGGAGGAAACTGCGGCGTCCATGGAGGAGCTTGACTCCACGGTCAAACAAAATGCCGAATCCGCCAGCCAAGCCAACCAGTTGTCCTTGAATGCCAGCAAGGTGGCTGTGCAGGGTGGTGAAGTGGTCGGGCAAGTGGTCGAAACCATGAAGGGCATCAATGAGTCCAGCCGCAAGATTGCCGACATCATCAGCATCATCGACAGCATCGCATTCCAGACCAATATCTTGGCCCTCAATGCGGCCGTGGAAGCCGCACGTGCTGGCGAGCAGGGGCGAGGATTTGCAGTGGTGGCCAGCGAAGTGCGTTCTCTGGCTGGGCGATCGGCCGAAGCGGCCAAAGAGATCAAGACACTGATCGGCGCAAGCATGGAGTGGGTCGAACAAGGCACTGCCTTGGTGGACCAGGCGGGCGAAACAATGACCGAGGTGGTGAACTCTATACGTCGAGTCACCGACATCATGCGCGAAATCAGTGCCGCCAGCAGTGAGCAGAGCGCCGGTGTCTCGCAGGTGGGCGAAGCTGTCATGCAGATGGATCAGGTCACTCAGCAGAATGCCGCGCTGGTGGAGCAGATGGCCGCAGCAGCCAGTAGTCTCAAAGCTCAATCCCAGGATTTGGTGCAAGTGGTGGCAGTGTTCAAGCTCAGCGATGGTGTGAGCCACTCCGCTGAGCGGAAAGCGCTCAGCTCCTCCACTAAGCCGGTGACAGCCCAAGTCCCTGCGCCGAAAGCACCGACTTCTCCAATCCCCGCGAGAAAGACTGTTGCAGGGGCGAAGAATTCGTCAGCTGCTTCCGTGCCCGCCCGCATACCTAAGGCAGCGCCTATCGCCTCCATGACCAATGAGGATGATTGGGAGGCTTTTTAACGGTAGAAGATTCGAGCCTGCTTTCTTGCAAAAAGCGGCGCTCGCTCAGGCCTCTGCCGACCTGCACTCGGAGCTCAAAAAGGTGCGGGGGAGTGCGCCACGCTTGCCGGGCCTGGCCCGAAGAAAACAAGCCCGCCTTCAGCGGTTACCACAAGCAGCCATCCGGATTCGACTTCTTCTGTGATGTAGTCGCTGGCGCTGCCAGGCAGGATGCGCTCATTGGGAAAGCCACATCGCCCAGGTGTGCGCAACAAGGCGGAGTGCCAGTCTTCATCGACCATCATCGATCTACGGCTTGCGCACTGAGCTTGGCAATGTGTTTTTATGCGCGCGTTCCCAGTATTCGTCCAGTGTGTCAGCCACCTCGATGACTGTGAGCGTTCCCTTGACCGGGGTGGTTTCTGGGTGTTCCTTTTTGATCATCTCCTCGGAGCAGAGGTGCCTCGTGGTGCGCCACTTACCGAGATGGTCTTGATAGCACCAGTTGTAGTGATGTTCGATGTGCATGGGAACTCCTCTTGAGCTGTATATTCATGCAGTATCTGAGGCGTCTGACTTGTTAGTCCGTACGCATGTGCAACCGCAACCACACCCCGTCAGAGATCAAGATTGAGCGCCGCTTTCGCATCGGCAGGGAATCTCCGGGCTGGTGGAGGAATAAGCGCAACAGCAGCGCAGCGGCAGCGCCGACAATATTGGGCACCATGCGCCTGAGTCGTCTTTTCCTTTGCACCACCGTGCTGCTGCTCGGTCTGGTCTCATTGATGCTCGTGCGAACGATGTGGACCGACTGGCTGGACGTGCGCCGCGCTGAAGCCGGTCTGGAGGCGATGGAGTTGGCCTATGCGGCCATGCAGGTCGCCGAACACGCCTCGGCCGAGCGCGGTCCGGTCATCCCGGTGCTCAACGACCCGCCCTCGGACGCATTGCGCAAGCGCCTGACGCAGTTCCAGCTGGCGACCGATGCAGCTTTCGACGTGGCGCTGACGCGGCTGCGTCGACGAGAAGAGGCCGAGCTGCTGACCGCCTTGCCGGCGCTGGAGCGGGCGCGCACGCAGATGCAGGCAGCCCGGCAGGAGCTTGAACGGGTGGCAGCACTGCCCCAGGCCGAGCGCGCGGCCGTCGACAAACGCAGCACCCGGCAGGTCATCGACCAGATGTTCGAGGTTGTCGACACGGTGCTGGAGGCGGTTACCCTGCTGTCGGCTAGCGCCGAGCGCATCCACCCCAGCCTGTCGCTGCCGCTGGTTGGCGCGCGCTACGCCGCCGAGCTGCGCGAGCATGCAGGCCGCTTGGGCTCGCAATTCACCGCGCCGCTGGCCAGTGGCTCGCCGCTCGGGCTGCAAGAGCGCGACGGCATCCCCCGCCTGCTCGGCCGCATTGAGCAGCTCAAGGCCCTGCTGGATGTGAAGGCGCGCACCAGTTTGTCCGATCCGCGCATCGACGCCGCGCTGCAGGCTCAGCAGGAACACTATTTCGGTCATAGCCTGCCCTTCATCGCCGAGATTACCGCCCGCAGCCTGGCCGGCCAGCCCTATGGAATGAGCTCGGCACAGTTCATCTCCCGCTATGTCCCGGAGATGCGCAGCATCGTCGAGCTGCGCGACACACTGCACGAGGTGGGCCGCGAACAGGCCTGGGGGGAGGTGGCGGCAGCCTGGCAGCGGCTACGCTTCAATGCGCTGATTGGCTGCTGCATCCTGGTGCTGGAGGTTGGCGTCTTCATCACGCTGCGCCGCCGTGTGCTGGCGCCGCTGCTACTCATCACCAGGCATATGATGGAGCTGATGCGCGGTCGGCTGAACCAGCAGCTACCTGCGGTCCAGCGCAGCGACGAGATCGGCGAGCTGCAGGCCGCGGTGCTTGCATTGCAGGCCAGCCTGCAACGCACCCGGGAGCTGGAGGCCGAGCGCGAGACCCTGATTAGCGAGCTTCGCCTGCTTAGCCACCGCGACCATCTGACCGGGCTGATGAACCGCCGCGCCTTCGACGATCAGGCGCCGGCCCAGTTGGCCCAGGCCGAACGTCATCGTTGGCCGCTGGCGCTGCTGCTGTTTGATTTGGACCATTTCAAGCGCATTAACGACCAGCATGGTCACGAGACCGGCGACCAGTTGCTACAACATGCGGCGCAACTTGCACAGGCCCAACTGCGCAGAGGCGATCTGCTGGCCCGCTATGGTGGCGAGGAGTTCATCGCGCTGCTGCCCGGTTGCGATGACCAGGCGGCACTGGTGCTGGCCGAGCGCCTGCGCCAGGCCATGCAGCAGCCGCTGCACCGGCCCGATGGCAGCATACTGAACCTGAGCGCCAGCTTTGGCCTAGCGGTGCAGCCGGCTGGCCTCCAGTCCTCGCTGCCCGAACTCTTCAGCCGTGCCGACGCCGCACTCTATGAGGCTAAGGCCAAAGGCCGCAACCGGGTGCAGTTGGCGCTCTGAGCTGGCCGCGTTCTGCCGCACCAGTCTGTAAAGCGGGGTTTGCTCCGGGCGATGGCGCTGGTGGTGGAGTGGAACGCCATCCTTGCCACTGTTAACGATCTGTCTTGGTGCAGCGCAGCTCAGCCTCTTTCTGGAAGGTCAGCTTGGCCAGCGCTTGCCGGGCGCGATCCCCGAACGGCTGCTTGCGCTCAGGGGTGCCGATGCCCTGCAGTCTCACCTTGACCTGCTCGTATTGTCCAGGCTCGCCGCATCGGGCGGTCAGGGTATCGCCGTCGGAGATGCCGACGACAAGGCTGAGAAGCGGATTGGTGAGCTGTGGGAACTAAGAAGCAAAGTGCACCGTTGCAAGGATTTCAGCGTCGGCGCTCAAGAGCCTCAATGGCCGAAAAATCTATACTGAAACCTATGCCCACTGGTAGAGTGCAAGCGCGCTTCATTAGGTTTCGCTGTGCTAGAATTTTCCGATGCACTAAATTGTTTTTCCTAGGAAAGACAACGATTTGCGGCAGATTTTGCAATGAAATCATGCGGTTATCAGTGTGCGGGCGTCGTTCAATGGTAGGACTCTTGCTTCCCAAGCAAATAACGTGGGTTCGATTCCCATCGCCCGCTCCAGATTTACCCTTCTAGAACAAAGACTTATCACGATATTTGTTTTTTCGGGGGAGTTCCTGGGGAGTTTTGTCCGATAAAGGACTCCAGCTTCGCCTGCTCGATATCCCCCTGACCGTCGTCCAGCCACTTGGAATAGACGTTCAAAAACATCTCCACCGAATGCCCCATCTGCTTGGCTGCATAGGCCGGCGTCGCTCCTGCCATGAGCAGCATCGTCGCATAGGTGTGGCGCATGTTGTTGGGCGGGCGGTAACGAATGCCCAACGCCTTGAGCATCGGCACCCAGAAGGGGTTGCGAAAGCGCTTGTCGTCTGCCCAGGGCTCGCCATGCGTTGGGTCGACGAAGACCATTTTTGAATCCTTGGGCAGTGCCTGGCTCATGGCATCGCCGGCCACGTCGCCAAATTGCGCCTTCGGGGTCTGTTCCTTCTGCCTTTCCAATGCGTCCAGGGCCCGGCTGATCGTGCTGCGCATCAAGGCCGACGCGCGCAACGAGTGGATCCGCTCCACCTCCCAGCTGGTCAACAAAGAGGTCGAAGCCATGACGCAGCTCGACGCAGACGAGACCGCCGCATTTGATATCAGGGCAGGCCGCGTTGAGGAGGGCGACGCCGCATGAGCGCACCCCTCAGCCCCGAAGCCATGGCCGCCATCCAGGCCGCCGCCGCGCTCGGCCTGTCCAGCCTGCGGGCCGATGCGCCGCAAACCCTTAGCGAATGGACGGCAGAGCACTTTCTGCTGGCGGGTGAATCCAGCCACCAGAAGGGCGGCTGGGTCGGCTGGCCCTTTCAGCTCGGCATTCTCGACTTCATGAGCGACAACCGCATCGAAGAGCTGGCCGTCAAAAAGAGCAAGCGCGTGGGCTACACCAAGATGATCACCGCCTTCGTCGCCTACAACATCGCCCACCGCCGCCGCAAACAGGCGCTGTGGTAGCCCACCGACGACGACCGCGACAGCTACGTCAAGAGCGAGATCGAGCCCGTGCTCGACGGCGTGGCCGCCGTGCAGGCCGCGCGCCGCCAGGGTAAGGGGGTGGAGGACACCATCAAATACAAACCCTTTCGCGACAGCGTGCTGCACCTGCTGGGCGGCAAGGCCGCGCGGGCCTACCGCCGCATCACCGTGGCCGTCTCCATCCTCGACGAATGGAGCGCCTTCGACCAGAGCATCGAGAAATCCGGCGACCCCGGCAGCTTGGCCAAGGGCCGGCTGGAAGGCGCGCCATACCCCAAGTTTGTCGGCGGCAGCACGCCCCGCGTCAAAGGCATGTGCCATGTAGAGCGCGCCTGCGAAGAATCCGACGCCTACGTCCAGTACCACATCGAATGCCCGCGCTGCAGCACGGAGCACCCGCTCGTATGGGGCAGCAAAGAGCTGCCCTACGGCTTCAAATGGGTCAAAGGCCAGCCCGCCAGCGTGCACCATGTCTGCCCTCATTGCCTGGAGAGCATCACCCAGGCCGACTACCTGCCCGGCGGCTGGCCGCTCACCGGCACCTGGGTCTGCAAAAAGACCGGCCGCCGCTACGGCGCAGACCGCATCTGGCGCGATGCTGCAGGCCAGCCCTGCCGCCCCCCGCGCATCCTGGGCGTGCATGTCTGGGCCGCCTATAGCCCCCAGCGCACCTGGGTCAGCATCGTCGATGAATTCGAAAAGGCCCACCGCGCCCTGCAGGCCGGCGACGTGGCGCCCATGACCGGCTTCACCAACGAAACCCTGGGCGAGACCTGGGAGCTCAAAGGCGACAGCAGCGACGAACACGCCCTGCAGGCCCGGGCCGAAGACTACCCCCTGGGCCGCGTGCCCGCCGGCGCGCTGCTGCTCACCGCCGGGGTCGATGTGCAGCGCGACCGATGGGAGATCGCCATCTGGGCCTGGGGCCGTGGGCTGGAAAGCTGGGCCGTTGCCCACCAGGTCATCCAGGGCAACCCCGCCAGCGAGGCCGACTGGGAGCCCGTCACCCAATACCTGCAGCAGCGCTACGTGCAGGCCTGGCACGGCGGCAGCCTGGGGCTGTCTGCCATCAGCATCGACTCGTCCGACCAGACCCAGGCCGTCTACAACTGGGTGCGCAGCGCGCAAGGGCAGCTTGCCGGCCTGCGCGCCATCAAGGGCGACAACAACGACAACCGCAACATCGTGGGCCCCAGCAGCCTGCAAGAAGTCAACTACCGCGGCCGCAAGATATCGCACGGCATCAAGCTCTGGCTGGTGGGCGTGGACAGCGCCAAAGACCTGTTGCTGGGCCAGCTCGCCATCGACAAACCCGGCCCCGGCTACGTGCATACCAGCCAGAAGCTGCCGCGCGAATGGTACGAACAGCTCACCGCAGAGCAGCGCGTGCTGGCCAAGGTCAACGGCAAGGATGTGTACCGCTGGGTCAAGCGCAGGCCGCGCAATGAGGTGCTGGACTGCTTTGATGCTGAAACCGAAGTTCTCACGCACGGCGGCTGGCGGCGTTGGACCGATGTAGGGTACGAAGACCTGTTGGCGACGGTAGACCTCTCTACCGATCTGATTGAGTACCAAAAGCCATCGCTACTGATCGACAAGCCCTATGGCGGCGACATGGTGCAACTCAAAGGCAAGTCCATTGATGTGCTGGTCACGCCCGGCCATCGCATGGTGACCTTGAAAAAGCAGAACAGAACGATTGCTCCCGGCGTGCGGAAATGGGACTTTGATTTGCCGCCGCAAATCACGTTGGCCAAAGACTTGACCGTGCACCATGCACTCAAGATTGCGTCGAACTGGGTAGGGGATCAGTCGGACACCTACGTCATCCCCCAGTCTGTGTCCTCGCAAAACCGCATTCTCTTGCCAGAGGTGGTTGTCGATGCCCACGACATGGCGGCCTTCTTCGGGTGGTGGGTGTCCGAAGGCTCTGTGCAGGAAGTTCGTAGTAAAACACAGGGCAATGTGCGCAGGCGTGTCACGCTTCACCAAGTCAAGCCAGAGCGCCGCCGCGAGATCGAAGCACTGCTGTCCCGTCTGCCATGGAACTTCCATATCTCCCCGGACAGGTACATCCTCACCTGCATGCAAGCCTACGACCTGGTTGCGCCGCTGGGGCGCTTGCAGCATGAGCGCCGGGTGCCGCAGTGGATCAAGGATGCAAAGCCTAGCGTCATAGAGGCATTCCTCACAGCGGCCATTGCTGGTGATGGCTGGGTCCAGCAGCGTGAGAACCACCATCGACTAAGCCGCGCCTATGCCACAACGTCTCGTTTGCTAGCGGATGACATGCAGGAGCTGTTCATCAAAATTGGAAACGCCGCCTCGATGCGTTTGGTGCAGCCCAAACACCGCCCCATCATCAGAGGACATGAGTCGCCAGCGATTCCAAAGCTCCAGTACCACGTCTATGAGCGACTTGCCTCGCGCGCCTATCTGGACGGCGGCGGCAACGGCAAGCGCGGCTATATCGGGCAGATCGTGCAATACGAAGGCCGTGTGTACTGCGCCACGGTACCTAACGGCACTTTGATCCTGCGCCGTGGAGGCAAGACCTTTATTGCAGGCAACTGCCGCAACTACGCGCTGCACGCCGCCATGTGCCTTGGCATCCATAAATGGCCGGAGGCCCGCTGGCTGCAGCTGGAGCAGACCGTGCAGCCCCCGCAAGACCTCTTCAACACCGCCCCGGCCCAGGCCGCGCAGTCACAGCCGCAAAGCGATGAAGCAGCGCAGCCACGCGCGCCAGCACGGCCCAGCCCGTCGCGCCAGCTGGCGGACGAAGAGCTTTTTAGCCCCATCAGTCTCTATTAATAAAACCAATGCAAACGCAGGCGCCACAAGCACAACCAGCTATCAAAACAATGAACGACAAAGACGCAACATCCACCCCTTCGGTATCCAGCCACAACAGGCTGGACCCCATCGCCGTGCTGCGCGAAGAACTCGCCGCCGCCGCGCTATGTCATGGCGTGGAGCGGGTGGAGGATCTGACGGAAGAGCTGGTGCGCCGCTATGTGCAGCGGCTGGGTGGGGTGCAGGTGTATGTGCCTATTGAGCGCACGCTAAAGCGTGAGCGTTTGGCTAGAGAAATACGCACCAGCTTTGATGGGCGAAATGCGCGTGAGTTGGCGCAAAGGTTTGGGGTGAGCGTGAGGCAGGTGCAGAGGATTGTTCTGGCAGGTTCTGATTCGTCCTCTACTTGGATGTGATATGTTTCAAGGTGAAACACTGTTTGGAGGGGGCATGGCGGTATTAAGAAGTTTAGGCATAAAGAACCTGCGTAGTTTGAAAAATATTGAATCGGTACCAATATCGCCGATTACTGTTCTGATAGGGAAAAATAGCGTTGGTAAAAGTACATTTGCCAGAATATTTCCGCTAATTAGACAAAGTGTAGAGAGAAAAAAAAGATCACCAATATTGTGGTTTGGTGACTATGTGGATTTCGGTTCATTATCTCAAGCTATACATAGAGGGGAAACGGATCTCTCATTTAAATTCTCATTAAAATTAGATGAAAGTGACAATAATAATGATAAAAGTGAGAGGCCGGATGTTTTTTTAAATCAAGGAAATAGATCAACTTATCTTTTTAATGAGGCGGTTGTTGAGCTTGTTCTGTGTACCGGTGTTGATGGTAAGGCAGCATTTCCAAAATCAATTTGTGTTGAAGTTCAGGATTTCAATTTTGAAATAAAATTCAATGATGATAATGGATTTTTGAGTGTTATTGGTATCTATATAAATGGGAAAATGCAGTCCCTGCCACAAGGGTATAAAGCGTTTTCATTCCAAGGTGATGTCTTGCCGAATGTTATATTTGGTAGGTTAGAGCAAAAAACTAATCCAGACGGATCACAAGAGTCTCATTAAATCGTTGCTAGGAATCCTTGGAAATCAAGAATTGTTAATCAAATAAGTTACTGGGTGCATGGTAATGTTAGTCTTAACACAATCAGAAGAATATCATCCCAGGTAAAACTCGGCTCAGTACAGGATATAATAAAATCTGTCGCATCAATTGGTGGTCCGAATTCTTGGAGAGATCTTTCGAGATTTACGCAGGCGGGAAAGGAAGATTATTCAAAGTCATTCCAAGAAGCTATTCTTGCAGATGTTTTTCCTGAAATTGTGGAAAGAATTGATGGGGCTTTAAAAAAATACTTCTCATCGGTACGTTATTTAAAGCCTTTAAGAGCTACAGCTGAACGATACTATCGCCGTCAGGATTTGGCAGTTCATGAAATCGACCCTGAAGGTAGAAATCTACCAGTTTTTCTAGATAGCCTAAGTCTTTCTTCGCAGTTTAGCTTTAGAGAATGGATATCAAAAAGTTTAAAAATTGATGTCTTCCCTCAGCGTGAGGGTGAGCAGATTATGGTGATGGCGAGGGGGGAAAATGATGACAAACCATTCAACATCACGGATATGGGATTTGGTATATCACAGGTCCTTCCAATTGCAGCCCAGCTTTGGGCAATCAATGGCCGTCACAAGGATTTGGGTTCGTCATCCGCTGTGGTGATTGAACAGCCGGAGTTGCATCTTCATCCAGAGTATCAGGCTAGATTGGCTGACGTTTTTGCTGCTGCTGTTAAACAAAATAATGGTAGTAGGGGGAACACATCATTAATCATTGAGACACACAGTCAGCACCTGGTTAATAGGTTGGGGAGGCTTGTCGAAGAAAAGGTTATTTCTCCAGAGGATGTGACCATTCTTCTCTTTGAACCGAGTGAGAGTGAACAGAAATCCACTAGTGTACGAATATCAAGCTTCGATGAGGAAGGTGTTCTGCAGAATTGGCCATTTGGTTTCTTTGAGCCAGGAGAGAATAATGTGGCTTGAACTAGATGAGTCGTTAGTGGGGCTGTATCCGGTTGCAAATGCATCGCAGTGTGCTGCACTTGAATCTATAGCGTTGTCGGTATTTCATGGGAAAAATTTCCTATATGCCAAAAAGCGTACTCTGGATTGGATGTGTGCTCAGGATTTAAGTGGTGCTGCTAAGTCTGTTTGCCTGAAACTAAAAAATAGATTGTCTGAATATTCCGCCTTGAGAGAATTTATAAGACTGAAAGTTATGATTGTTTCTAGCGAAAGAGAGTTGGTATTTAATGATTCCGGGTTTTGGGAAGTGCCTTTTTCTGCAATAGAAGATAATCCGGTTTCTGGGTGTACTCTTTTGACGGAAAATCTTATGGATGCTGAAATATATCTGTTGGCGGCAGAGCACTATAAAAAGCATCGCAATATTAATGGGTTAATTCATAATTTGACAACTTCTGGTGGTGGTGGAAATCAAATCTACCCATCATTTATGAACTTTGTTAATCGTAGAGAGACCTTTTGTTTGTCGGTGACAGACACAGATAAAGATTATCCAGGGGCGGAGTCGAACTTGGTAAGCAGGAACTGTAAAGATCTTGCAGAAGAGAGACGATGGATTGCAACCCATTTTGATGTGCCGGCAAGGGAGTTGGAAAATTTACTTCCGATAAATTTAGTCGAAGATGCAATATTTGATGATGGAGGTGCGGTAGATTTGCACGTTCGATTTAACAATATAAAGTCTAAGATTGAAGATGATGTCGCTGCTTGGCTATATTGCGATCTAAAAATGGGTACTAGGTTCTCATGGGCTTACGGTAACCATGGCAATCATGAAAAGAGCTCCTTTTGGCGCACTTTTTTAGAATCAAAAAACCCGGCGGCACATGGGTGTAGTAACGGTTGCGATGATGGCTGCGATTGCTTTATGGTTGACTCTCTTGGAGAAAGAGTTGCTGAAAAGTTTCTTGATTTTTGCAAGAAGATTAGTAGCCATAAACAATATGAAAGAATGAAGACTTCAAGCAATGCGGATCAATGGCTCTCGGTTGGGAAAGCGGTCTTCGACTGGGGAGTCGCAGTTCCTAAATCCAGAAGTTAGGTCATGTAATCCTCTGCGATCTTCTGGTACAGTGTTCGTGTCACGCCCGTAAGCGTGATCTGGGCTTGGCGGCCCGGAACTACACAGGCGCAGCAGCCGCGCCATCACTTCATGGTCTGCGGCTTTTTGCTTTTATGAGCATGCCTGCGCGCGCATGGCTCCGCTTTACGGTGGGCCGTGTGGGGACACCCGCGAGGGTGTGCCGGTCCTGTGTCCGGTCCGCCAACCCTGCACGGTCCATCACCTTTGCTTGGCGGCTGAGGCGATGGGTTCAAACACTTGTCGCACAGGAGCCCGTCATGGCTGACATCACCATTGGTTCGTCCGTAACTGCCGCATCTGCTCGCCCCGAGCTTTCGATTCACGACGGCATCGTCACCACCACCAGCAACCAAATCGCCGCGCACTTCGGAAAGCAGCACAAGGCTGTACTGCGAGCTATCCGAAATTTGAGTGGTGTGGTGGAGGAAGATTTCTATCAGCGTAACTTTGTGCCGATACAAATCAGCACCGACCTTGGCATGGGTCGTACCCGCAAAGACCCCGCTTATCGCATCACACGCGATGGCTTTGTTTTCTTGGTGATGGGGTTCATCGGCAAGGAAGCCGCAGCATGGAAAGTTGCCTACCTTGCAGCCTTCAACCGCATGGAGGCTGAGTTGCAAAAGCCCGCGCAAGACCCGCAGCGTATCCAGCTCGCCCAGCGTCTGGCCACCCAGGCGGCAGCGCAGGTCACGCAGGCCGTGTTTGACGCCGTCATGGCAGCTGACAACACCGACTGGCGCCACGCCCGCTATCTGCTCAACCTGGGCTACGACCGCGAAGGCCAGCCCAGCGTGCCCCATGCCCAACCCATTGGCGACGACCAGATGATCGTCTCCTTCAACGCACTGCCTGAGCGTATTGCCAGCGGCGAGATCCTGTCCGCCACCGACGCCCAGCTCGCCACTCTGGCCACGGCCTGCACCCAGCGCCTGACCCAACGCGCCCAGCACCGCGAAAAGCAGGCCGCCAAGCCCAGCCTTCCTGCAACGCAGCCCACAGGCAGCTTGCCACCTGGCACGCTGATGATGACCTTCAAGTAGTCGGTTTTGATAGCTACTAGCGCTTGATGGATAAGCGCTAGAGGCTGATTTGGCTTGAATTCTTTGATCCAACGAAAAAGCCCCTGCTGGCTTTGGCTGGCAGGGCTTCTTTATGGTCGCTCTGGTTGTGTGAGCTGTGTCTCAAGAGTTGTCTGAGGTCGTCTTGTGCTTGGCTGAGGCATTGTCGCTAGGCGCAGATGGCTGGCGGATCAATGCAAGGCAGACTGCTGCAATGAGTGTGCCAAGGCCTGGCTCGCGTCTTGGCGAGGGTTGGAGTGTTTCTGCGGGGGCTTGTGCCACTGGAGGCGGAGCTGGTGGTTCCATGCGATGGAGCAAGATGAGATCGCGTAGCAAGTAATCCAGGGTAATTTGTCGGTTATGCAGTACAGGGAATATGGACGAAAAGAGGTACAGGACTAGCTCATAGATTTGGCGCAAAACTTGGTATGCAACAACGCACGCAACAAATGTCACGACGGCTAGCTGTGCCAATGCCTTCAAAAAAGTCCATGTACCTTCATCACCCATTGTCTCCATAAAGTTCAAGGCTTCATTCTTGCCAAGAAAAGCGATAACCAAGCCAATCAGCGCTGTCATGAGTGTCAGTAGCCGTGCTTTGGAATCAGGGTCGTAGATTTTGGGAAATAGCTCGTCTAAGTCTTTGTCAGAGGTCGAGCGGCAGGCCTTTTCCAAGGCCCGAAGTTCAATGATTTCTTTGGCCGTTGCCATGAACTTCCACGCCGGCCTATCAAGTAGGGCCTCTAGCCTTGATCTTTTGGACATGGTAAGGCGCTCAATCGGCCTTAGATCACTGTCTTCGCTGGTCGTTCGCACAGTGAGTTTGAAACGTTCGAATGCAATTAGCCCGCAAGATAGAAGGAAGGCAACCTCTGTTCCCAAGAACTGCCAGAACGGCTTGTCTTCTGATGGCATTTCAGCGAAGAAAAATTCGTAGCCAAAGTAGAAAAACAGTGCGAATAGGAAGATCGATAAATACCAGTGGTAGCTCTTGAGTCCGGGAAACGAGCTTCTTGGCTCGAACTCCTTGAAATAAGCGGCGGCTAACTTGTAGTAGTCGTCCATTTCCTCTCCCTCAAAATATTGTTTTCTGTGTCTATTATCTTATCTTTGCTATTAATTTGATTGTTGATGTTATTGCTGGATAAGCGTTCGTAGCCTGCGACATGTTTTTGTGACAGCCGTCACATGGCTTTGTCGCAGCCATCCGCCGACCATCGGCGCATGGGTCTCTACAGCCACCTCACCACCGAACAGCTCACCGCCCGGCGCGACAGTTATCTGGCCGCCATCGATGCGCGCCTGACTGGCCCCACGCAGGCCAGCCACAGCACCGACGGCGTGGGCGCGCGCTCCGTACAGTTCAATGCCGACACGACGCAGCTGTGCCCCGCCATTGACGACATCAACGCCGAACTGGCCCAGCGCAACGGCCAGGCCGTGCGCAAGCCCATCTACCTGGTGTAAGCATGGGCCGCAATACACGCCAGAACCAATCAAGTCGCCAAAGCCGCAGCCGCACATCGTTTGCGGCGTCGCTGGGCGCAGCGCCGCTCAAGGGCGGGGCGGCCATGTCTGCCTACCAGGGCGCATCGCACACCGATCTGGCGCTGAGTGACTGGCAGCCCATGGCGGGCAGCGCCGATGCCGACCTGCTGCCCGAACTGGGCACACTGACCAGCCGCACCCGCGACCTGGCCCGCAATGACGGGCTGATGGCCGGCGGCCTGCAGACCCATCGCGACAACGTGGTAGGCGCGGTGCTGCGCCTGTCTGCCGTGCCCGACTACCGCCTGCTGGGCTGGACGCCCGAGCAGGCCCGCGAGTGGGGCAACAAGGTAGAGGCGCACTTTCGCAGCTGGGCCGACACCACGGATTGCTACGCGGCCCGCTCGCTGGATTTGCTGGGGCTGACAGTGCTGCCCCTGGGCGGCGAGATGGTGAACGGCGATGCAGTAGTCATCCCCAAATGGCTGCCCCGGCCCGACAGCCCCTGGGCCACGCGCCTCAGCGTGATCGAGGCCGACCGGCTGGAGACCCCGCCGTACCTGGAGTGCATGGCCCGCATTCGCCGTGGCGTGGAGCTGGACGGCGAGGGCGCGCCCGTGGCCTACCACTTTCGCGCTGCGCATCCAGGCGATGCGCTGTACCTGCGCGGCGACGAGGCGCAGGACCTGAACCGCTGGGGGCGCGTGATCGACAAGCGGCGTCCGCGCTGTCCACCCTGCAAGCATCTTCAAGCCAAGTTCACTGAAGTAAAATCGATTTTGTGCAAACTCAAATAAATCTAATCGTTTTTATGCATCGAAAAACGACTTTAGTGGATTGAGTTGAATTCGTAATCGATGCTTCGGACCTTGTCTTGGGGAAAATATGACCGAATTAGCTGACAACGCGGTGGGTGCAAACTGGCTTATAGAGCAATTCGGCCTCCAGTTGATTGGCGACTTGCCGGTCCACAGCCGCATCGGAACGCGACGGACAACAACAGGTACCGACATTCGTCACGAGATATATCTTGAAGCCATGCGACCGGCTGATGCGCCTGCAGCGCATTTGCAGTTTCACCTGCGCCATGAAGTGCCGCACCTGGAGCTTCTATCCCGTCTTTTTGCCAAATCCGGTCCAGCCTTTGTACAGGAATGGATCAACTCCGAGCCCACAGGGCAGTATTCTCGTCGTGCAGCGTTTCTGTATGAGTGGTTGACCGAAGATCCGCTCACCCCTCCTGAGCGGTTGGGCGGGAACTATGTCGATGCACTGGATGATTCCAAGCAAGTCACGGCATCTGCCCATGCCGTCTTGAAAAACTCCCGCTGGCGGGTGAACGACAACATGGCAGGTACCCGCCATTTCTGCCCGATCCTGATCAAGACACCGGCCTATGCCGCCGCCGAGGGGCTTGATGTAAAGCAACTGTTCACGGGCCTTACCGAGGAATTTGGAGAAGAGCTTTTGCTGCGGGCCGCAGCCTGGATGACGCTGCGTGAAAGCAAGAGCAGCTTCATCATTGAAAGGGAGGGCGATCGGGTCAGCCGCATCCAGCGCTTTGCCGATGTGATGGGGCGGCGCACTGGCGAAGGGCAAGCCCCTCTTACGGATGAGGCATCAGCCGAGTTGCAACGTGAAATCTTGGGCGATGTGACAACGCTGGCCCAGTTCGGCTTTCGCAAGTCCCCGGTCTTCGTCGGTGAGAGCGTGAACCACAACGAAATCGTGCATTACGTCGCACCGGTTCAGGACGATGTGCCCGCCATGATGGAAGGTCTGCGCGCATTCATCGAGCGCACGCAGGGCCAGTCCCCTGTGATGCGCAGCGCCGTCGCAGCCTTTGGCTACGTCTACATCCACCCCATGGCTGATGGCAACGGCCGGGTGCACCGGTTTCTGATCAACGATGTGCTGCGCCGGGATGGTGTGATACCCGCGCCGGTCATACTGCCCGTGTCTGCCGTCATCACAGACGACACGGCGGAACGTCGGGCGTATGCGCGCGTTCTGGACCTGGTTTCTGCACCCCTGATGCGCAATATCCGCGAGTTGTACTCGTTCGCGCAGACCCGGACGACCTACCCGGATGGCGTGGTCTCCAACTTCGAATTTCAGGGCTGCGATACGGCCAGGCCGCTGTGGCGTTACATGGACCTCACCGGGCATGTTCAATACATGTCCAAAATCATCGAGCGCACCGTGACCGAGCAAATGCGTGAGGAGTCCAAATACCTCAGAAGCCATGCCGTGGCCCGCAGCGCTCTCAAGGAAATTATTGAAATGCCCGACCAGCAGGCGGATCGCCTGCTGCGCTCGATCGAGCAAAACAAAGGCGTTTTAAGTGGCGTTCTCAAGAAGGAGATGCCCATTCTCGAAAAGCCTGGCCTGTGGGATGAAATTGTCGAGGCTGTGCAGACCGCCTTCAAGAACGAAAACCCGCCGGATCCGCTGGTGGTTGAGCGGTATCACCCTGCAAAACCTGCAGGCAAGTAATTTTTGCAGAGATTTCGGCGAGGAATTGCCAAGGAAACAGCCTCCAGCGCTTACCCATCAAGCGCTGGAAGCTATCAAAAGCAGACTATCTGAACGTCATGCGCAGCAGGCCTTCATCGGGCGCAGGGGGCTGCTTGGCTGACAGGGCCGGTGTAGACGTGGGGGCGTTGGCCGGGGTACACCGGCAGCGTCACCTGCTTTTCGCGGTGCTGGGCGCGCTGGGTCAGCCGCTGGGTGCAGGCCGTCGCCAGCGTGGCCAGCTGGGCATCGGTTGCGCTCATGATCTCGCCGTCGGCAATGCGCTGCGGCAAGCTGCTGAAAGACACCACCATCTGGTCTGTCGCAATCGACTGCGCATAAGGCAGGGTGGGGCGGCCCTGGCTGTCGTAGTTCAGGTTCAGCAGATAGCGGCTGTGCTGCCACTCGTCTGCGTCACCTCCCATCACCGCGTTGAACACCGTGCGGTGCACCTGCGCCGCGGCCTCTGCGGCCAGAGAGAAGGCCAGCTCCATGCGCTGTGTGTCCGCAGCCTGGTGCAGTGCAGCCTCCATGCGCTTAAAGTCGTCGATATAGGCAACCTTCCAGCGTTGTGCCTCTTTGCCGGTAAAGCCCATGGCCAGCAGCGTGAAGTCGTCGCGAGTGATTCGGTAAGCCGGAAGCGTGCGTCCTGTTGAGTCCGTGAAATCGCTCAACGCAAAATTGCGTTCAGTGAATTCGGCAGGGGCGTCGAGTCTTTTTTTGGCGCGAATCACATCAGCGTGGCGTTTACCAAAGTGCTCTGCGATTGGAAGGCTGGTGGTGGTGACTGTTCCGTGATCGACGGAAAGCTCGGGACGAGCGGAGAGGTGGGTTGCGGACGAACCAATGCAGCTGTCAGCCATGATGAGGCTCCTACTGAACAAGGCATGAACCCATCACCTTCCCGACCAAGAGCAGGTGGTGGACCGTGCAGGGTTGGTCGACCGGCAGTAGGACCGGCACACCCTCGCGGGTGTCCCCACACGGCCCACCGTAAAGCGGAGCCATGCGTGCCGGGTGCGGCAGCATTTTGGCTCATGCAGCAAACTGATCTCGGCTTGAACCTCTCCACCAAGAAGACACGCAAACGCGAATTCCTTGAACAGATGCAGCAGGTTGTGCCCTGGAGGGATATGGTGGAACTGATTGCACCATACGCTCCAGAAGGGCGCAAAGGCCGACCACCGTTTCCCGTTGAGATGTTGCTGCGCATCCACTTCATGCAGCAGTGGTTTATTACCCTCAGCGATCCTGCCATGGAGGAAGCGCTGCATGACATGCCACTGTTCCGGGACTTTGCAGGCTTGTCATGGGACAGCGCTACTCTCGATGAGAGCACCATCCTGCGCTTTCGCCATTTGCTGCAAACGCACAAGCTGGCGGAGCAGATTCTGCAAACCGTCACAGACCTGCTGGAGGGCAAAAAGCTACTGCTTCGTACCGGCACCATCGTGGATGCCACACTAATTGCAGCGCCCAGTTCCACCAAGAACAGCACCAGGTCTCGTGATCCAGAGATGCACCAGACCAAGAAAGGTAACCAGTGGCACTTTGGTATGAAGGCCCACATTGGCGTGGATGCAGACTCAGGGGTGGTGCACACCGTACGAGGCACTGCAGCCAACATCAACGATGTAGTTGAAGCCAACAGCTTGCTACACGGACAAGAAACCAATGGATATGGCGACGCTGGCTACCAAGGTGCTGATAAGCGTCCCGACATGCCTGCGGCCACACCTGAGCGCAAACTGCGTTGGCATATTGCGATGAAGCGCAGCAAGCGCAAGGCCCTGGATCTGATGGAGCCGATCTCAGCCTCGCAGGAGCAACTTGAGCAGGTCAAATCCAAGATACGGGCCAAGGTCGAGCACCCATTCCGGGTCATCAAACGGCAGTTTGGTCATGTCAAAGTTCGCTACCGAGGCTTGAGCAAGAACACTCAGCAGTTGCATACCTTGTTTGCCTTGGCCAACTTATGGATGGCCCGTGGCCGGTTGCTTGTGAACATCCAATCCAAGCCAGTGATAACAGCCTAAAAAGGCAATATGCCCGCGAAGCGCGGGCATATTGGGGGGGAGAGGAGAGTCGCCAAAAATAGCAGTAGACGCTTTTATGGTGACTATCACGCTCGGAACTGCTTTGTGCAGAGGTTCCTTATCAAAAATGGCGCCTACAAAAGTGCTGTTTTTTTCGAAAAATCACTGATTTCAGTGATGTCTTGTACACACTTTTTCCTTTAAGCTTGCAATGTAATTAATTGTCAATTTAGAAACGAATTGGTTGATGTAGTAGGAGTTGCAAGTGCGGCTTCGCAGGTCTGCCGCAGCCTACCTCTCTCGGAATTGACGCACTTCACTATCAATTAGACGAGAGGTAAGGCCCGTGAATCAGGTCCATCGTGTGGTATTTAACGCTGTGACAGGCGTGTGGCAAGCCGTCAGCGAAATCGCAAAAGGCTGTGTGAAAAGTAGCCGCTCTTCTGTGGCGCTTGGCGGTGTAGCGGGAGTTGTTCTAGCCGGTGCGCTAGGTAGCGGATCGGCTTTGGCTGCAAATGAGCAAGAGTTCTATTGGGACCCTGCTCAGATTGGCGTTCCTCCGGGATCGGGCGGTACCGGTGTGTGGGATAACTCCAATCCTATCTGGACCGATGGTTTTGGTATCACTTCATGGTACGGCCCTGCTGTTGCAGTCTTTCAAGGCGCTGCGGGTGCTGTTCTCGTCACCAATCCTACAGACGTCGTAGGGCTGAAGTTCGCCGCCAATGGCTATGTGCTGAATGGGGCCCCTCTTCAACTCATGAATGGCTTGAGTAGCGGCTTCTTTGATGTCAGTGTCGGGTCCAGCTTCACTGCTATGGTCAATGGCTCTCTTCAGGGCAACGGCTCACTTCGTAAGCTTGATACGGGCACCCTTGTGCTTAATGGCGCGAATTCCTATTTGGGAGGAACCTCGCTGAATGCTGGCTCACTGGTGGTCGGCAGCAACACAGCGCTGGGTTTTGGTGGATTGACTACGATGGCCGGCACCACGTTGGATGCAACCACGGCAGTGACCCTGGCCAACGCGGTTGCGCTGGCGGGCGGGCTGACCATCG